>CAJFOI010000034.1 GCA_904396155.1 Candidatus Avispirillum faecium
CGGCAGCCATAAAGAATTACTGCAAAATCATGGGCTGTACGAACGCTTATGGAACGCCCAGCAGGCGCTGGAAAACTACGGAAAGGATGGTGACACACAATGAAAAGGCGAAGCGGCTTCCAAGTGATGTCTCGCTTGATTGGACTGGTAAAGCCGTTAACCGGTTTTATGCTCCTGGCTATCCTTATGGGCCTCATCGGCCATCTCTGCGCTGCTTTTATCACCATCTTCGGCGGGTATGCAGTGCTGGAGGCACTGCACTTTGACACTCCTTTTACCCTCACCGCCTTGTTTGTCTGCGTAGTGGCCTTTGCCATCGTGCGGGGGTTCCTGCGGTATGCGGAACAGGCCTGCAACCACTTCATCGCCTTTAAGCTGCTGGCCCTTTTACGGGACAAGGTGTTCCGTGCGCTGCGGCGGCTCTGCCCCGCCAAGCTGGAGGGCCGGGACAAGGGAGATTTGATTTCGGTCATTACCTCCGACATTGAGCTGTTGGAAGTGTTCTACGCTCACACCATCTCCCCGGCAGCCATCGCCTTTCTGTTTACCATCGTCATGTGTTTATTTCTCGGCTCCTATCACTGGCTGCTGGGTCTCATTGCGCTGGCGGCGTATCTCACCGTGGGGATCGTTATCCCACTTGCCACCTCTAAGCTCAGCGGGGACAATGGGATGAAGTTCCGCACCAAGTCGGGCGATTTATCCGGCTTTGTGCTGGACAGCCTGCGGGGGCTTTCGGAAACCCTGCAGTATGGCCAAGGGAAGAAACGGCTGGAAGAAATGAACCAAAAGACCGATGCACTGGCCAAAGACGAGGAACGGATGAAACGCACCTCCGGCCGCAATTCGGCAGTGACCAACACGGTGGTGCTGGCCTTTGACCTTGTGATGCTGTTTGTCTCCGCTCTGCTCTATCTAAACGGTGCCGTGGGCTTTGATGGGGTGTTGATTCCCACCATTGCCCTGTTCTCCTCCTTTGGCCCGGCCATTGCGCTGGCGGCGCTGGGAAGCACTCTGCAGAACACCTTTGCGGCGGGCAACCGGGTGCTGGATATTCTGGACGAAACCCCGGTCGTGGAGGAAGTGACCGGCCAGCCGGAAATCACTTTCACGGGCGCGGCGGCGGAGCAGGTCACCTTTTCCTACGGGAGCGAAACCATCCTTTCGGATGTGTCGCTGGAAATACCGGAGCACAGCGTGATTGGCATCGTGGGTCGCAGCGGAAGCGGAAAATCCACTCTGCTCAAGCTGCTGATGCGGTTCTGGGATGTACAGAAAGGCAGCGTAACGCTTTCCGGCACAAGGGTCGCGGACATCAATACGAAGAATCTGCGGGAGATGGAAAGCTTCGTCACCCAGGAAACCCACCTGTTTCACGACAGCATCAAAAACAACCTGCGGATCGCCAAACTGGACGCCACCGACGAGGAAATCCAGGCCGCCTGTCAAAAAGCGTCGGTGCATGATTTCATCATGATGCTGCCGCAGGGCTATGATACCCCTGTGGGTGAACTTGGCGACACTTTATCCGGCGGGGAGCGGCAGCGGCTGGGGCTGGCGAGGGCCTTCCTGCACGACGCCCCCTTCCTGCTGCTGGACGAACCCACCAGCAACCTGGACAGCTTGAACGAAGCGGTCATCTTAAAATCCCTCCACGAAGAACGGGAGGGCAAGACGGTGGTGCTGGTTTCCCACCGCCAGTCCACCATGCGGATTGCGGACAAAGTTTATTCCGTCGAACACGGAAGAATGAGTTAAAAAAGAGGTACATAGATGAAATTAAGACGGCTGATCTTTTTGATTTTGGGATTTCTCTGCCTGGGGCTGGGCTGTGTCGGCGTGGCACTTCCCATCCTGCCCACAGTGCCCTTTTTCCTGCTGACGGTATTTTTCTTTGCAAACTCCTCCCAGGGGCTCCACGACTGGTTTGTGAATACCAGGCTCTACAAAAAGCATCTGGACAGTTTTGTCAAGAAAAAGGGCATGACGGTGCAGACCAAGCTGGGTATTATTATCCCGGTGACGCTGGTGATGGGGATCGGTTTTTTCATGATGATGCGGGCGAACGTGGTTGTGCCCAGTGTGATTCTCGCCATTGTCTGGGTCTGCCATATGATTTATTTTGTGTTTGGGGTGCGGACCATAAAAAAGGACAATCCGTGAAGACAGTTTTTGCAAAAGGTAAATTACAAGTACATATTTTTGCAGGGTTTTCCATGCCCGTACTGCCTTTCACATCCATGCCAGGCAGGATAAAACTGTAAGACATCAATTTGTCCACGCGTAGATGATAAAAAGCCATGCGGGTTTGCGGGTGCCTGGATAAAAACATGAACCAAAAAAGAGGAGAAAGTTTTCTCCTCTTTTTTGGTTTACAAATCATTTTTGACTCATGTCGAACAACTCCGTCAATCGATGCGTGTTGTCGTATAATACGTTGTACTGCAAATAACTGTATAGTTTCAGTGGATCCGTCAAGTTCGGCTGATTATACGAAGTCTCATGAAATACCCGGTCATAGTCATACCAGCCCACCGCACTGATTGCCATCACTTCTTCATTGAGCGTATCGACAAACTGCAAAAACGGACTCGTTTCTCCTTCCATACCCAAAATTTCCAACAGCCATGTGGACAGGAAATTCAGGCTGGTAAGCTCCCGGTCATCCGGCAGACGATCTCCTGCCGCAGCATCCAAGTCAAAATTTGCCCAAAATACATACGGCACTACATATTTTGCCAGTTCTTCTTCTGTTGTGGAGTCGTCCGTCACATCAAAGAACAGTGCCCCAATATTGCTCAGAGATGGCTGGTGGTCCCCGTAGAACAGGATCAGGGTGTCTTCCTCTACCGTTTCAAAATATTCTACAAGTGACTGAAATGCTTTGTCCGTCGTGTTGATAGAGGAAAGATATTCCTGCACACCGGTATACCGTTCATATCCGTCCAGCGTAATGGTATAATCAAAATTTGCGGAAGAAAATCCACCGTGGTTCTGCATAGTCACCACAAAGGCAAACAGCGGCTCGTCTGCGTCCTTGTTTTCGTAAGTTTCAATCACCTTATCGTATATTGCCGCATCGCTCACGTGGCCTCTGTAGAAGTCTTCTTCCGAAAGGTCAGTAAAATCATCCCGGAAACAAGTTTCGTCAAACCCAAAATATCCGTAGATCTTTTCCCGCTGCCAGTTTGTACGGTTTTCCGGATGAACCGCAAAGGTGTGATATCCGGCGTTGTTGAACAGATCTACGATGGTGTAACTGTTGTTTTCTGTCATGTAAAGATTGTAAGCGACCGTATTTCGCGGAATAAACTGCATGGACAGTCCGGACAAGAATTCCAGTTCGGAATTTGCTGTATTGCCGCCATAGACGGAAACCAGAGAATGTCCTTTGATGACATTGGCGTCCGCGTCCGAAAGTGAATCCAAAAACGGCGTCACCGGCGCCGATACCGGCATTTCATTGCCCAAGTACTTTGCGATATTGTGGACGTCGGAAAAGGTTTCGTTCATGACAACAATCACATTGGGCATTTTTTTCTCTTCCGCCTCTGAGACGGTCTTTTCTTCCTTTTCGTCTTCTGCATCTGTGAGATATGTGTCCAGTGTATCCTCCAGTGTATCCGGATCATATCCCTCTGGCACCTGCACTCTGGTGGCGGAGGCGGAGTATATCATGTTTACCCAAAAGCCGTTGCGCTCGCTGCCCCGGTACTTCCAGTACTTATCCTGGTATCCGATCACAGGAGCCATAAACTGGGTATAGATCACGACGGTACACAAAATCATCATCACAACCGCCCCCATACTCAGCAGCATCATGCTCCGATTGCGCTTTTGCCTGGGATAGTGGGTACGCACCAGGAATACGCCAAAGCAAATGCTCAGCGCCAGTCCAATCATCGTCACAAAAGACAGTGTGAAAGAATATCCTCCCGCCACCTCTGCAGCAACGCCGATAGACTGCAGATCGGAAAACTGAATTTCAAAGCTGCGGGCCTGCACTACGAGGTGATCGATTACAGCAACGACCGTACAGAACACAAGAAGGATCATGGTAGAAATGCGAATGCTGCCGGTAAGAATCCAAAGCAGGGACGCCGCTCCCAGCATCAATAGGAGGTTCAAAAGAAACTTGAGCGGCCCGATCAAAAAGACGCCGCAGCTGATGGTGGTCTGCATCAGGATGAATACGATCAATGTCAGAACGGCCAGAATCAAAAAACTGGCCCAGGAAGGCAGTGTATCCGACAGACGAAACTGAAAGAATAAAGTACAGAACAACAGCGCGGCGCCGCCGATACAAATTGCCGGATGAACGCCGACGATCAGCGCCGCCGCTGCCAGCAGCAAAGAGACGATGCTAAATATTATAATGTTTTTTCTCTTTTTTTCACGTACAATTTTTATCCACATAACAACTCCATACCCCAAGGGGCAGATATTCTCCTGAAAATAGTATATGCGTCCCTCTATGCTCGCAAGCAATCATAAAAAAAATTATACCATGAAAAAATGAACAAGTCAATAATTTGGGCTTTTTTCAGAGAATCTGACAAAACCTTACGTTTTCCCCGATCGAATCCGACCCAGAAGTGTAAAGACTGCAAACGCCCCCATATCCACGCAGACAATGGTAGCTCCAACGGGAGATGACCACAAAACAGATATTATAATGCCCAGGAGCGCGCAAATCACAGATATACAGGCGCTGCCCAGCACCACCGCACGAAACCGCCCGAATAATTGCATGGCAGAAAGCGCGGGAAAAATAATTAGGGCAGAAATCAGCAGCGAACCTACCAGATTCATGGCAAGGACAATGATGACAGCGGTGACTACCGCCAGGATCAGCTTATATAATCCGGAGTGGATTCCTGTGGCGTGGGCGAAGGTCTCATCATAAGTGACTGCAAAAATTTTATTGTAAAACAAAAGATATACGCCGATCACCAGCACCGACATCGCCACGCAGACCCAAACATCCGTTGGTGTCAAGGTCAAAATGGAGGTGGAACCAAATAAGGTGGTACACACGTCTCCGGCAAGATTGGAGGAGGTACCGAACACGTGCATGAGCAGGTATCCGATCCCAAGCGCACCTACCGAAAGCATGGCAATGGCGGCATCTCCCTTGATTTTCGCATTCTGTCCGGCACACAAAAGCAGCACGGCAAATACGATTGTAACTGGCATCACAATCAGCATATTGTTAGATAGATGAAGCACCGACGCAACAGCCACCGCTCCGAAGGCTACGTGGGACAGCCCGTCTCCGATAAAGGAATACCGCTTCAAAACCAGTGTCACCCCTAAAAGAGCGGCACACAAAGCGACAAGCACTGCGGCAATCAACGCGTAGCGAACGGTGGGGTATGCAAAGTAAAAGGCAATTTTGTCCAATAGCTCTGTCATTTTGTTTCTCCCTTGAGGCTTCCTGCAATGCCGCTGCTTACATATGCATCTGTCGTGCCGAAAAACAGCGGTTTTCTTTCGCCGATATGCAAGATATGGCTGGCATATTTTATCGCCGCATCTATGTCATGGGAAATCATCATGATCGTGGTTTTTTCTTCCCGGTTCAGCGATGCGATGATCCCATACATCTCTGCCGCCGCCGCCGGGTCCAGCCCTGCTACGGGCTCGTCCAGCAGCAGCAGCTTTCTGGTGGCACAAAGTGCCCGCGCCAGCAATACCCGCTGCTGCTGCCCGCCAGAGAGCTCCCGATACCGTCTCTGCGACAGATCCTCTATACCCAATCGCCGCATATTTGCGGCTGCGAGCGCCTTTTCCGATCGATTGTAAAACGGGCGCAGCCCACAGCGATTCAAACATCCGGATAATACAATTTCTTCCACAGAAGCAGGGAAGTCCCGCTGGGCCGCCGTTTGCTGCGGAAGGTATCCGATTTCCTTCGGCCGCAGTCCGTCCCCCAGTGTAATGGTTCCGGAAATGGGCGGCAGCAGCCGCAGGATCGTTTTTACCAGCGTGCTTTTCCCGGAGCCGTTTTCCCCGACGATACAAAGATAATCCCCGGCTTCTACCGTAAAATCCAGGTCCTCTACCACCCGCTTGCCTTCATATCCCAGCGCCAGAGACTGACAGGTAATCTGCGCCATACATTGCTCCATTCTGCCGCCCCGGGCGGCGATACAAATTCCATTTTATAAAAGGACAACCCCTCCGTCTCGCCGATGGCGAGCCACCACCCCAGCATCTCCTGCGGAGCTGCACCACAGGGAAGGCTCAATTGGATGTAGGCCTCCCTTGTGTAAAGGGAGGTGTCAGCGTAGCTGACGGAGGGATTGTCCTTTTATCCCAGAGCATATTCCAAAACTGCCAGATTGCTCTCCATACCGGACAAATACGTGATTCCTTCCTCCATCTGATCCTCTGTCACGGACTGCATGGAGTCCATCACTAAAATTTCCTGGTTTTTGTCTTTCGTGCTTTGCAGGATTGTCTGCGCCAGAGATTTGTCTGAAGTCTCCGGTACCAGAATACAGGAAAGCCCAAGCGCGTCTATCTTCTCTGCCAGGGTGATCACCGTATCAAAACTGACCTCCGCCTCCGCAGAACATCCGGCGTAAGCCGCAAAGCAATGGATCCCGTAATCGTCAAACAAATACCGAAAAGGAAAACGGTCACCAAATACAACGGTATCCCCTCCGGCATTGTCCACCATCTTTTCATACTGCACGTCTAATGTCTCCAGCTGCTCCGTATATGCAGTCAGATTGTCTGCATAGGTCTGCGCCCGCTCCGGGTCCAATGCAGAGAGCTGGTCGGCTATATGCGTACAAAGCTCTTTCGCATTTTTCAGTGACAGCCAAACGTGCTCGTCTGCTTCCGTGTCGTCGTCCAACCCCAAAACCTGCAGCAGATCTACAGCGATTTGGTCCGGATTTTGAGAAGCGTGCAGGGCATCCTCCACCCAGCCGTCCGACGTCCCGCCCACATAAATGAACAGGTCGCATTCGGATATCATCACAAGATCTTCTACAGACGGCTGGTAACTGTGCAGATCTACTCCGTTTTTAACAAGGAGGGACAAATCTGCTTTTTTTGCCTCTTTTCCTAAAATTTCCCGCACCCAGTCGTAAGAAGGAAATATGGTAGATACGATCTGGAGCGTATCTTTTTCCTCATGTACCGTTTTCTCACGACATCCATACAGCGGCAAAAAAGCCAGTCCAAGGGCCAATACAAAGGCAATCGCTTTTCTCATAGAATTCCTTTCCATAATTATTTATCGGGAACTTTGCTTTTTGCATTTTCCGCAGGCGCCGTACAGAACGGTTCTTTTTCTGTTGATGGAAAAACCGCGCACAGATGCAGCCACCGACGCATCTACCGTTTCCATTGCTCTGCGGTCCATGTGAAATATGCTGCCGCATATTTCGCATTTTAAGTGAATGTGGCAGCTGCAGTCTCCGTCCCCGATGTACTGATAGAGAAATTTTCTGCTTCCGTCCTTGGAAAAACGCTGAATGGCGCCTTCCTTGACCATGGCATTCACATTTCTGTAAATAGAGCTGACGCTGATTTGTCCGTCACCGCATAAGTGTTTCGAAAGCTCTTCTATGGAAAACTGCCGGTCACGGTGTTCCATCAAAAAAGACAAAAGCTGCCTGCGCTGTTCCGTTTGATATTTTTTCATAACGCAGCCTCCAATTTGCAAATCATTCGCAAATCTGAATGTATTTTATCACAAAATGCAGGCCCTGTCAATAGTTGTTCTTGACAGAGGAAACGGTACATGTTATTCTGCATTTGCTATATAACATATGAAAGGAAATCCAAATGACCAACCAGGAAATCCTGCAAATTGCCATGAAACAGTCCGCCGTGGACATCGGATGCCAGGCAGAAGATTTTTGCCGTGGAGAAAACAAAGTAGTCATCTATCAAAAACGCGCCGCCGCACGAAATAATTTTGGAGGTTTTTCCCATTTTTGCAGTCTTATCTCTTACGGAAATAATACTGTGGCCTCCGTAGACGAACGCATTGTTCATGCCGTTGTGGACTATGTTCGCCAGGTTCCATTTTATCGTTGCTTTGAAACCCCTTATTCACGCGGGCTTGCAAATATACTGCTTCCATATGGTATGGAAATTGGACTTGCACGAGAGGGCTTTCTTCCAGATCTTGATATTCTCCGGCCACTTTCCTGTTCCTATCCTGTGAAAATTCTCACCCCGTCGGAATTTGCGCACTTCTATACAGATCCATGGACCCGCAATGCGCTGCGTCGCGATTACAGACATTTGGATGTGCTGGCCGTAGGCGCTTATGACGGAAGTCGGTTGATCGGCCTGGCAGGATGCAGCGCCGACTGTGCTGTGATGTGGCAGATTGGAATAGATGTTTTGCCAGATTACCGAAAGCAGGGCGTTGCCAGTGCGCTCACAAGCACTCTGGCGTGTGAAGTCCTAAAGCAGGACAAAATACCGTATTACTGCTGCGTCTGGGCTAACATTCCTTCTGCCCGCAATGCGATGCGCAGCGGATTTCGGCCTGCGTGGGTAGAAATGACTGCTGAAAGCATCAAGCCTGACATGTAAATTTCAAAAGAACAAGCCTGCGAATCTCTGTTCGCAGGCTTGTTTTGCAATGTATCAAAAAGGGAGCACCTCCAAATGCTCCAGCAGGATTTTGAGACCGATCAAAATCAGTATCACCCCGCCGGCGATCTCCGCCCGGCTTTTGTACTTTGCACCGAAGATATTTCCGGCTTTTAAACCAAGTACAGAAAGGATAAAAGTTGTCCCGCCGATCAGCGCCACGGCAGCTGCGATGTTTACCCCCGGCAGCAGGGCAAAGGTAATTCCTACAGCAAGCGCGTCAATACTGGTGGCCACGGCAAGAAGGAACATGGTACGAGGAGAAAAGGAGGCGTCCTCCTTTTCTTTTTCTTTGGAAAATCCCTCCCGCAGCATATTTATACCAATAATTGTTAATAAAACAAAAGCGATCCAATGGTCAAAAGATTGGATGTACGCTTCAAATGTCTCTCCCAGAAAATATCCGATCGCAGGCATCAGTGCCTGAAAGCCGCCGAACCAAAGTCCGATGCACAGATACTGCTTCCAGTTCAGCTTGCGGGCAGACAACCCCTTGCAGATCGAAACAGCAAAGGCGTCCATTGACAGGCTGACAGCGATCAAAATCAGTTCCAGTATTCCCATATCATGCCTCCGATTTTTTTCGGGGTATAAAAAAGCCCAAGTACGGTTGTGCCGCACTTGAGTCTCGCTGTTTCAGGCAAGCCAGACGAAATTTTCGTCAGTCTGTTGACTTGCCGCTCCCCGTGGAGCCACCTACTCCCTCAAAGTGGAAACAGTATAGCACAGCTTGTCCGAAAAGTCAACAATAAAACACATGAATTTTTCATACCTGCCTCTTCTTGTTTTCTCTTCGCCCAGAGCAAGAATCTTCTGTTCTTTTGTCGATTTGTTTGTTCTTTTATCGAATCCATTGACATATGTATACTTCGACAATAAAATGAGGTTGAAAGACAAAAAAATATTCATTTTGCATAAAAATGCGAAGAAGTCCAATCTTTTGGAAAGGAGGAGTTACAACTGCGGGATGTTCTTCGCTAAAATTACAAACAAAAGAAAGGAGAAGCACAATGTCAAAGAAAATTTTTTCTATTCTGCTCATTTGCTGTTTTCTTGCATCCAGCGTCTTCGCTGTGGGTGTCTCCGCCACCGACCCCGACGTCCCTGCATGGAATTTTGATGCAACAGGGCTGCTGACCATCAACTCCGCATCTGTTTTAGAGGATTACACAAGTGCGCAGGATGTGCCGTGGAATTTGTTCACCTCTTTGATCACCTCTGTTTCTGTAGATCCTTCGATCACGTACATCGGAGCGTATGCATTAAACAATTTGAACGCTACGGTGGAAATTGACAACGGAGATACTACCATTGCCGCCCATGCTTTTGACAATGCCGGGGAGAACTTTGTCATTGTCAGTGTGTTCAACTCGCCTGTGCATACATATGCAAAGGAAAATGGTCTTGCCTTTGAGGGAATTGCCACTGCCGCAGGCACGTGCGGAGACAACGCAAACTGGCGGCTTTATCCCGATGGAACGCTGCATATCCTGGGAAGCGGAGACATGACCGACTATTACAGAAATCCCACCTCCACGCCCTGGTACAGTTACGCGTCCACGATCACAAGCGTTCTGGTGGATGAAGCCATCACCTTTGTTTCCCCCTATACCGTATTTTCCGCGGATTCCTGTGTATCCGCCACCATCCTTGGCGCAGATACCCAGGTGAGCTCCGTGGCTTTTCAAATGGTAGACGACGACTTTACCATTTACGGCCACCTGGGTTCTTCCGCACAGGAAGTAGCAGAAATTAGGGGCTACAATTTTGTGCCTTTTACCGTCGACTCCGGCACATGTGGGCAGAATGTCACCTGGACCTTGTACACCAACGGACTGCTGCGGCTGGATGGGACAGGCCCCATGACCCAATATAGTGGAGGACCGGACAGGCTTCCTTATTTTCAATATCGGGAGCAGGTCACTGCTATGGAAATCGGGAAAGGCATTACAGAATTGTCAGATTTTACTGTGTGCATCATGCAGAACTGTACATCCCTTACCATTGAAAACCCCAGCGTCGTATTCCCATCCAATACCATTACTGCTTCCAATTCCAATATGGATATCCTGGGATATTACGGATCTACAGCCGAGGAATATGCCGCTGCAAAGTCCATGTCCTTCGCGCCGATCGCGCCGATTCTGGCAGGAGGGACCTGTGGCACAGACGTTATCTGGTATCTCCACGAGAACGGCGTGCTTCGGATCTCCGGCACCGGAGCCATGAATACAGTGCCGTGGTTTAATGCCAGTTATGCCTCCCGCATCACTGCCATAGATATCAGTGAAGGAATTACTTCCCTTTATGTGGGTACATATTATAATCTTTCCAATTGTACTTCCTTTACCGTGCGCAATCCGGATACTGTCATTCCAAACAACGCCATTGTTCGTCCCGCGGACGGGCTGGTTATTTACGGAGAATTCGGATCAACAGCGGAAGCCTACGCAGAGCAGATCGGGGTTTCCTTTGATTCCTTTATCCTGGATACGGGTTCCTGCGGAGACGATCTCACATGGACGATTTATACAAATGGTCACCTAAAAATAACAGGGACCGGGGGTATGCCGGCTCTTCACGATCCCACGCCGCAGGAAATCCCTTGGTACATTTATAAAGATTTTATTATAAGCATGGAATATGGCGCAGGCGTCACGCGTATTTCCAGATTTGCATCGTTTAGCCAAACAAACTGTACATCCATCACTGTATTAAACCCAAATGCTATTTTTGAGGGTTCTGCTATCTTTGCACAACGTGACGACCTTGTTCTATACGGCTACGAAGGTTCTACCACCGAAACCTATGCGGAATCTAAATCTATCACCTTTGTCGCGCTGGATTAGCGCATGTCCTATTTCCGCCCGGGGGCAGACGCCTCCGGGCTTTTCTTATATAGAAAAATCCCTCCGCCACATATACAGTGGAAGAGGGATTTTTGCTGTTATTGTTTTGCCGGCTGCCGCGTGCGTTTGGGGAGGGAAGGTGCTTCCTCACGCATCATGCGTCGGCCTTCTCAAACTGACTGTTGTACAGATCTGCATAGAATCCGCCTTTTTCCATCAGTGCTTCGTGGTTGCCGCTTTCGATAATGTCTCCGTCCCGCATCACCAAAATCAGGTCGGCGTTTTTGATGGTGGAGAGTCGATGGGCGATGATGATGGATGTACGTCCTTCCATCAGTTTATCCATGGCTTCCTGGATCAAAATTTCCGTACGTGTATCTACCGAACTGGTGGCCTCGTCCAAGATCAGCATGGGTGCATTCTCTACCATGGCGCGGGCGATGGTGATCAGCTGCTTCTGTCCAGCGGAGAGACTGTCGTTCTCGTGCAGAATTGTGTCGTATCCTTCCGGCAGAGTTTGAATGAAGTGGTGGATGCCCACCGCTTTACAGGCTGCGACCACTTCTTCTTCGGACACGCCTTCCTTGCTGTAGATGATGTTGTCCCGGATGGTTCCTTCAAACAGCCAGGTGTCTTGCAGCACCATACAGAACAGGGCGTGTACGTTTTCCCGGGTCAGGCTGGACAGGGGGACACCATCCACCAGTATTTCTCCTTTGTTTGTCTCATAAAACCGCATGAGCAGATTTACCATGGTGGTTTTTCCGGCACCGGTGGGTCCTACAATGGCGACTTTTTGCCCGGCCTTTACCTGGGCGGAAAAATCATGTATGATGATTTTGTCGTCACTGTACCCAAACTGTACGTTCCGAAATTCGATATTTCCCTTTGCCGACGCAAGATACGCCGTTTTGCCGCTTTCGTCCGGCAGCTCTGCTTCATCTAAGAATTCAAATACGCGGTGGCATGCGGCCCCGGTGGACTGCAAGGTGGTGGCAGACTGAGCGATGGTGGACAGAGGTTGGGTAAACAGACGCACGTAAATCATGAACGCCACAATGACCCCAAAGGAAATGGTGCCGTTCATAGCCAGCGTTGCACCTACCACACACACGGCTACGTATCCCAGATTTCCAATAAAGTTCATGAGCGGCATCATCAGCCCGGACATGAACTGGGACTTCCACATACAGGCGTACAGATCTGTATTGATCTTGCAAAACTTTTCATACAAACTGCGTTCCGCATTGTAGGCTTTTACCACATTGTGGCCTGCGTATACTTCTTCTACGTGACCGTTGATGTCGCCTACCAGCTTTTGCTGACGGGTGAAAAATTTCTGGGAGTGGGAGATGATGAACATCATGAAGACAAACCCGATCAGGGAGGCGCCGATGGCTACCAGTGCCAGGATCCAGTCGGTTTTGAACATCATAAAGACAGAACCGACGAGAAGGGTAATAGCGGAAACCAGGCCGCCGATACTTTGATTGAGGGTCTGTCCAATGGTATCCACATCGTTGGTCACTCGGGAAAGGATGTCTCCATAGCTGGTGGAGTCGAAGTACTTCAGCGGAAGGACATTGATTTTTTTGGAAATATCCCTGCGCATGTTTTTGGATACCTTTTGCGTCACGGTAGCCATGATAAAGCTTTGCGCGTAAGAAAGCAGAATACTGGAGGCGTAAAAAGCGACCAGGGTCAGGGCCACTGTTGTCACGGCGTTCATGTCGATATCGCCCAGAATCCCTTCTGTGATAATATCGGTCATTTCACTGATTTTGTCCGGTCCCAGGATGGTAAAAACAGTTCCGCCTACGGCGAAAATCAATGCGGTGACGATGGCAGGGATCCATGGCTTGCAGTAATCGATTAGTTTTCCCCAAGTGGAGGAAAAGGAATGTTTTGTGTGTCCGGCCACCGGCATGGCACCGTGTGGGCCTCTCATAACTGGTCCGTTATGCATTTCCAAGTTCCTCCTTTGATAATTGTGAATAAGCGATTTCTTGGTATACCTTGCAGGTTTCCATCAGCTGCTCATGTGTGCCGATTCCTGCCACATGTCCTTCGTCCAGCACGATAATCTGATCTGCATGGCGAATGGTACCGATCCGTTGCGCTACGATAAAAGTAGTGGCCCCCGCGGTCTCCTGTGACAGTCTCCGGCGCAGGGTACTGTCTGTCTTGTAGTCCAGAGCAGAGAAAGAATCGTCAAAGATAAAGATTTCCGGCTGGCGGCATATGGCTCTGGCGATTGCCACCCGCTGCTTTTGTCCGCCGGACAGGTTTGTGCCGTTTTGCGCCACGAGGGCATCGTATTTTTCCGGTTTCTTTCCTATAAAATCTGCAGCCTGGGCAATGTCTGCCGCTCTTGCCAGTGCATCTTCGTCCGGCGCAGGCATGCCATTTTCCCCAAAGGCGATATTGGATTTTATAGTACCTGAGAATATGACGGCCTTTTGCGGTACATAGCCGATTTTATTGTGGAGCTCCTCCAGGGTGTATTCCCGCACGTTGCGGCCTCCAATACGGATTTCTCCTTCGGTGGCGTCGTAGAACCGGGGAATCAGGTTGATCAGCGTGCTTTTGCCGCTGCCGGTGGAACCGATGAAGGCGACCGTCTGACCGGGTTTTGCCTGAAAGGAAATATCGTGGAGCACGTATTCCGCGGCGCCGGGGTATCGAAAGCTGACGTTTTTGAATTCCACTTCGCCCATCGGGGCGGTGCTTTTTGTTTCTTTTCCATCTATAATGCGCGGCTTTGTCTCCAACACTTCATTGATACGATTGGCGGATACGGCAGCGCGGGGCAGCATGATGAAAATCATTACCAACATCATAAAGGCGATCACGACTTGCATGGCATAAGAGGAATATACCACCATGTCGGAAAACAGACTTAACCGGTCTGTCATAGCGGCTCCATTGATAAGAAAAGCGCCGATCCAGTAGATAGACAGGGAAAGCCCGTTCATTACCAAAGTCATGCCAGGCATCATGATGGCCATTAGCCGGCCGGTGAACAGATGCGTGCGGGTCAGCTGCGCATTGGCTTTTTCAAATTTTTCCTCCTGATAGCGTTCTGCATTGTATGCGCGGATCACACGCACACCGGTGAGATTCTCTCGAGTGACCAAATTCAGATGATCGGTCATTTTCTGAATTGCTTTGAATTTTGGAAGCGCAAAAAGCATGAGAATGGATACCAGCAGAACCAGGACAAATACTGCGCAGCCGGTGGCAAAAGACCACTGCCAGCTTTTTCCGGCAATTTTCAAAATTGCCCACACGGCCATGATAGGCGCCTTGATTGTCACCTGCATTCCCATGGCGACGATCATTTGAATTTGGGTAATATCGTTGGTGGAACGGGTAATCAGACTGGAGATGGAGAAGTTTCCAATCTCTTCCATAGAAAAGGATTCTACCTTTTTATAAATTCCGTCCCGCAGCCGGCAGGACAAGGTTGCGGCCAGACGGGCTGCAAAAAATCCTACAATCACGGATGAGGCCAGACTTCCCAGCGCACAGAGCAGCATTTTTCCGCCGGCGGCCCAAATGCTGGACATGGCGCTGCCCGGTGTCTGCACCAGCGTAGTGATTTCGGACATATAGTCCGGCAGTTTCAGATCCAGCCACACCTGTGCACAAATAAAAAGAAAACCGCAAAATACTTGCAGCCATTCCCACTTTTTCAGGTACCTAAGTAATTTCAGCATGGCATACACCTCGCGTCTTTTTCTTCATGGAATGTTCCTCCTGTGTTTTTGGAATTTTTTAGAATGACAAAAGTATAGCATGCTATTGTTAACGAGAATGCAGCATCAAATTAATTTAATGTAAATATAAATCAACGGAATGTTAATCGCATATCTGCCGCAGAATTTCCTGCAGGGCGTTGCGAAAAGCGGCAGGATTTTCAATGTCTGTGGAGTGTCCGGCTGCGTCGATCCAAAACAACTGCTTTATTGGTGCGCAGATCTGTTGAAAATGCTGTGCGGCAAGGGTACTGGGCACCTGCCAGTCTTCCTTTCCCAGAATATAATACACCGGCAGCGCATACTGGCATGTGTCTGTTGTGTCAAATTCCCATAAGAAGCGATTCAGTATTTTGTTCATGCGGGGAGCCGCTAAAAAAGAAAAAACATCTTTTATGGAAAATACGGGACTCTTGCATACGTTTTTTACAGCAGTATAGATCTTGGGATAAAAACCGTAGCGGTATTGGAGCAGTCGGAGCCCACGGCTGCTTTTTTGAAAAGCTGCGGGACTTGCAAAAGACAGCCGGTTTTCTAACTGCCTGTATTTTTTTACATCATTTAATTTGTTCCTTGAAAAAATGCGCCGTTTCAGCTCCGAAAAGGCGATTTTCTCTCCGCGGAGCATGTTGATGACCTGTCCCATTCCGATGTAAGCGGATACAGCATCCGGGTACTTTTGCACATACTGTGTTCCCAGTACGCTTCCCCAGGAGTGGCCCAGCAGCAGAATCTTTTTCGACGGATATTTTTCTTTCAGGTAAGAAATCGTACTGTGCAAATCTTCCAGCAGCAGGGAAAAGGTCGGTGGATCGAATCGGTTTTTCCAAAGGGTTTTGCCGGTCCCGCGCTGGTCGTAAAAAACGAGAGTGCAGGGGAACCTTTCGGTATCCAGCAAATGTGCATGGTATGCCGCCGAAAATCCGGGACCGCCGTGAAGATACAGCAGTACGGCATCTGATCCTGGTGCCGGACAGTGGAGAAAGTACTGCAGAAGTTTACCAATTGGCACATATTCTTCGTAATATTCCATGATGGTTTGCCTTTCCCAAAATAGAATGGAGGGTTATTGTATCATAATTTTTGGAGCGGGTCAAATCTCCCGTAAAAAGTTAAAAAAAATTATACAGTGCCTTGACAATAAAGGAAAACTGTGCTATACTGCCCCTGTATTCAAAATAATTGCTTTGTTCTCACAGATATGTCAGGTCAAGGTTGTTTTGATTTGCGTATGGGTGAGCTTTTGTTTTTATGTGGGTACAAATTTTATTTTTCAGGAGGCACCTGATGACAGGTACAGTTAAGTGGTTCCATGCGGACAAGGGTTACGGATTTATTTCCAAGGATGATGGCGGAGACGACGTATTCGTGCATTTTTCTGCGATTATGACCGATGGATTTAGAACGCTCTCAGAAGGGCAGAAGGTGGAGTTTGACACGGAGCCCGATCCCAAGAACAGCGAAAAGTTGCGTGCGATCAACGTACGTCCTCTGTAAAAAAGGAAAAGCACAAAAGGCGCCTTGATATTACCAGGCGCCTTTTATTTTTACAAGAAAAAGCTCCCCTCTATGAGGGGAGCTTTCTGGCGCGCCCTAGAGGATTTGAACCTCTGGCCTACCGGTTCGTAGCCGGGCACTCTATCCGCTGAGCTAAGGGCGCAATGATCAACTTGATCTGTTTACCAACATATGATAGCACATAATGGGAAACTTGTCAAGGCGCTTTTCGGGAAATTTTTCAGATAAAATTCACAAAAAAATTCTTCTGGGGGTGGAAAATGGACAGACAGTATGGTATAATCTAAAAATTAGAAGGGTGTTCCTGAGTTACATGCCCTTGGAATGCTCCATGGTCGGGTAACTGGACACAAAAAAGAAAGGCGGACAAATCAATGGGCAAGGAAAAGCGCAGCGGCGGTGCCGAAGATATCCTGGCGACCGGCTCAAAAAAGAGTTTTACCAAAAAGAAAGAAGGAAAGGCCAAAAAGGTCGTGACTATCGTCGCCGTTGTACTGGCGATTGTGATTGTCTTTGGTGTTCTTGCCGCATATGGGATTTACAGCAGCGGCATCATTCAGCGGAACATTGTCGCCGCACAGAGCGAGCACTACGAAGTCACTGCGGCAATGATGACATATTTCTTTAATTCTACCTATCAGACTTATGCAAATGGGTATGCTTCCTATTTGGATTCCATCGGGCTGGATACGTCCAAGCCTCTCAGCGAGCAGCAGTATACAGAGGAGCAGACCTGGTTTGACCAGATGATGCAGACGACAAAGCAGCAGGTGCAGGAGACACTGGTGTTGGCAGAGGGCGCTTATGATCAGGGCCTGGAGCTCACCGATGCGGACCGGGAGGAGATCCAGGAGCTGCTGTCCAATTTCGATACCTATGCTGCAAATTATAATGTGACGACCGAGTATTATATCAAGAACGTATATGGCGCCAGTGTGACCAAGAAAGATATCGAAAAATGTCTGGAGCTTTCCTATCTTGCGGAGGCGTATCACGACTATTTGATGGATCAGTATACGTACAGCGAGGAAGATTGGAACACCTATTTTGATGAGAACAACGACACTTTTTTGAAGGTGGATTACCTCTCTTACACCTTTGAACCGCTGGAAGAGGAAGAGACGGAGACAACAGACACAACGGCTGCGGATACAACGGCTGCCGAAACAACGGGAGCAGATACAACACAGGCGAGTGAGACCACCGGGACCGAGGACACGACGGGAGCGGAGGAGACCACTGGAACAGAGGAAGAGACTGTGGATCCGGCAGTAGATGCGGAACTGAAAGCCCATGCGGACGCGCTGGCTGCGACAAAAACGCCGGATGAATTTTACGCATATGTGCGCTCTTATCTCACCGACGTCGTTTATGCGGGAATGGACGAAGAAGCGCTGGAAGAAGAATCCATTGATATCGACAGCCTGGTAGAAGACTGCCTTGTCGAGGGACGGACAAAGTCCGGCGAGTCTGATTTTAACACGTGGGCATTTGATGCTGCCCGGGCTCCGTATGAGGTGTTTACCGATTCTCATGAGCACGACGACCATCAGGATTATACGGTGTACATGATCCTGCCGGCTGCAGAAGATTCCGATTTGGATTACGCATGTATGTACAGGGATACCTATCATTTGAAAAACTATCGCTATATCCCTGTGAAGCTCAGCGACAATAACGACGATCAGGAAACAGCTCGTACAACAGCAGAGGCAATCCTTGCCGAATATGAGGACAAGGGAACGGAAGAGGCATTTGCAGAGCTTGCTTCCATTGAAAAATACGGAGATGGCCGGTATGATGGCGGCCTGCTGGAAAATGCAGATTACAATGCCCTTTCAGAGACGGTGGACACATGGGTATTTGATTCTGCCCGCCAGCCGGGTGATACGGAAATGATTTTTGTAGAGGATGACGGCTACTACATTCTGTATTTCTCCGGAGAGGGCGCGATCAAGTGGCAGAGTCTTGCAGACAATGCGCTGAAAAACCAGCAGTATCAGGAAGATTATGAGGCCCTTGCGACTGAAACGGCAGTGACCTTCAAATCCAAGGGAATCTCTCTGGTGCAGGAAGTCAGACTTGCGTAAGGCACGTAGGTCTGAAGGATAAGGGGATCGGGTGAGCGCCCGGTCCCCTTTGCTTTAGAAGGAGGTCTGAAAAAATATCCAAATTTATAAAAAAGGCTTGCAAACTGTGCCGTGGCAAGATATAATAGGTTGACTTGGAAAGACTGTGAATCCATTATCATAAGAAAGGCTTGTATCCTATGAAAATCATACCCACACCAGTAAGTATTGAAGAAAAGCAGGGGACGCTGACGTTGTCCTCTCTGCGGGATTTGCGGATCGCAGACGGAAGTGACCGGCGAATCACAAAAATTGCGAATACCCTGAAAGGCGAGATCGAGGAGCTCACCGGCACCCATATCAGAATGAAGATCAGCAGCTGTGGCTGCACCGACGGCGGCATTTATATTTCTCATGGAGAGAGTGGGGAAGGATACACTCTGTCTGTGATGAAAAACGGCATCGAAATCCAGGGGCAGGGCGCGCAGGGTGCCTATTACGGCGTGCAGACGCTGCGGCAGATCATTCACGAATACGGGGACACGATCCCCTGCTGCACCATTGAGGACGCTCCTGACTTTCCGGAGCGCGGCCTGTATCACGATGTAACCCGGGGCCGTGTACCCACACTGAAGCAGCTTTGCCATATTGCGGATATGCTGGCGTATTATAAGATCAATCACCTCCAGCTGTATGTGGAAGATGCCTACGAATTTGTGGAATACGACGGGATCATGTCTGCAAAGGACGTGCTGACAGCGGAGGAGATTCTTGCCCTGGACGACTACTGCTATGACAATTTTATCGAATTGGTACCGTCTCTGGCCACTTTTGGACATCTGTACAACCTTCTGCAGAGTGAAAAATATCGCCATCTGTGCGAACTTCCGGATTACAAGCCCACCCAGGTATATTGGATCGAGAAAATGGCCCATCACACCATTGACGTTTCCAATCCGGAAAGCATTGAGCTGATCAAAAGTATGATTGATCAGTTTATTCCCTTGTGCCGGTCCAATCGGTTCAATATCTGCTGCGATGAAACCATGGATTTGTGCCGCGGACGCAATGCCGGCAAGGACCCTGGGGAAGAGTATTTTAAGTTTTTGTCCAAGATTATCGCCCATGTAAAGTCCAGAGGCAAGACGGTAATGATGTGGGGCGACATCGCTCTGGAGCATTCAGATAAGCTCAGCCAGATTCCCGCAGATACCATCATGCTCAACTGGACCTATGAAAAAGACCCTGATGAGGGAAAGGTGAAGGCCTTTGCCGATGCAAATCTCAAGCAGATCGTGTGCCCCGGTACTTCCAGCTGGAACCGCTTTGTCGAGGAGATCGACCGTTCTGAGGGAAATATCACAAAGCTTGTAGAGTACGGTGCAAAGTACGGTGCTCTGGGCGTTTTGAATACCAACTGGGGAGACTTTGGAAATATCTGTTCCTTCAACTGTTCTCTATACGGTATTGTGATCGGCGCAGAGAAGGGATGGAACGCAGACGGCAAGCTGACACCTGCCTTTGAGGAGGCGGCCAGTTCGCTCTTGTACGATTCCGATGAAGTCAATATGATCGAGATCATCCGCACCATGGGCCGGTGTGAGCGTACCTGCGACTGGATGGAATTTATGTACTGGTACAGTGCGAACACCGTGGAGGGCAGAAAGACGGAGTTTTCCCTGGATGTGGAAAAGGCCATTGCAAACATTAAGACGCTGGACGGAGTGATGGACACCATTCGCTCCGTATCCGAGACAGACGAGCGGTTTGTAGATTTGCTGCTGGCCTGCCGGGCGATTCAGCTGATGAATCAGGTGTGCCTGCGGATCAACAAGGTAGAGGGATACCTGGACGGAGAAAAGCTTCGGGAACAGTTTGAACAGTGGCTTGTGGGATACCGAGCCGCATGGCTCCGGGACAACAAGGAGTCTCAGCTGGAGCTGATTGCGGACTTTGTGCGGGAGATCTCCTGCATGGAGGTTTGACTTGGAAAAAGAGGAGGGATTTTCCCTCCTCTTTTGTTTCATATTCCCAGTAATAAGGTGCCGTAATGTAAGATATCCCCTTTGGAGTTTTTTCGTACAAACTTAAGCTGCCTTCCCTCCGTCTTCACATATGCGAAGACATGCCCCCGGAGATGCTGCGCATCTCCCCTCAAAGGAGCCTGCACTTATTAAGCTTTCCCTGGGAAGGGGGAGGTATCAGCGTAGCTGACGGAGGGGTTGTTCAGAGGACAATCCCTCACCCGCTTCGCGGGAGCTCCCTTTACACAAGGGAGCCTTTGTCCTCTTCCGTTACGGCGCGCCTTGCTTCTATTTGTGCCCGGATCATCATATCCTTCACTTTCATAAGTCTGGTCTGCGCACCCCGCTCATTTTCGTCCAGCTTCATGGAAATCGTCCTGACTCCCGCTTCATACTGGGGGATCATGATGTGTTCCAGTGCATTGACTCTGCGGCGTGTTTTCTCTATTTCATCGCACAGCAATGTGGCGGTTTTTTCCAGCTGCGCCAGACGGATGAGCTGCGGGGATGTCTGACAGATTTGTTTTACGGCATCGTCCAGTGCCGCAGAGGTGAAGGCGTATCCGTAACCCGCACCGCCGGCATCCGAAGCTTGTATTGCTTCGTATTGAAATACCGGCACATTCACGCTCATGATGTTTTTCTGTTTTACCGTCAGTTTTCCCTGTATTCCCGGCAGCATCAGTGCCTCTGTCATCATTCGCGGCTCCATCTGGGCGGCTGCTGTGGAAAAACTGGAGTATACACCGCCCAACTGTATACTGAGCGTCTCCCGCAGGGCTTTTGCCTGGCGCACGGTGTCCAAAAACTGCCGCATCAGCTCATCGCGTTTGTCTTTTAGAAGCTTGTGCCCCCGCCGTGCCGTGATCAGGCGGCTTTTCAACTTTTTCAGTTCCATTCTGGTGGGGTTGACTTTGATCTCGGCCATATTTGCAGCCCGCCTTTCATTGGCCGGATGCTTCCTCCACCGGCCAGTATTTGTCCAGGATTTGCGGTTTGATTCGCTTCATTTCGCTTCGAGGCAGGATCCGCAGCAGGGACCAGCCCAAATCCAGTGTCTCTTCGATGGTGCGGTTTTCATAAAACCCTTGATGGATATATTTTTTTTCGAATGCATCGGAAAACGCCGCGTACAGACGTTCCAGCGGTGTCAAAGCCGCTTCGCCCAAAACGACCATCAGCTCTTTTGCATCCCGGCCGCGGGCATAGCTGAAAAACAATTGATTCATGGTGTCTGCATGATCTTCACGGGTTTTTCCTTCCCCGATTCCTTTGTCTTTCAGGCGGGAGAGTGAAGGAAGCACATCGACGGGAGGAAGGTATCCCTTGTGGTACATCTCCCGGGACAAGATGATCTGCCCTTCTGTGATATATCCCGTGAGGTCCGGAATTGGGTGGGTTTTGTCATCTTCGGGCATGGTCAGAATGGGAATCATGGTGATGGATCCCTCGCTGCCCATTTTACGGCCTGCACGTTCGTACATGGTGGCAAGGTCCGTGTACAGGTAGCCCGGGTATCCCCGTCGTCCGGGGACCTCTTTGCGAGCGGCCGATACCTCCCGCAGCGCTTCCGCATAGTTGGTGATATCGGTGAGGATCACCAGCACATGCATGTTGCAGGTGAACGCCAGATACTCTGCGGCAGTAAGTGCCATTCTGGGTGTTGTGATCCGCTCGATGGCCGGGTCAGATGCCAGGTTGATAAACAGGACCGTGCGGTCCAGCGCGCCGGTTTTTCTGAAATCGGAGATGAAAAAATCTGCTTCTTCAAAAGTGATGCCCACTGCGGCGAAGACTACGGCAAATTTGGAGTCATCTGTTACGCCGCCGGTACGCACCTTTGCCTGGCGGGCAATTTGTGCTGCAAGATCTGCGTGGGGCAGGCCGGAACCGGAAAAGATGGGAAGCTTCTGGCCGCGGACCAGTGTGTTTAGGCCGTCGATGGTGGAAATACCTGTTTGAATGAATTCGGAGGGGTAAAGCCTTGCTGCCGGATTGATAGGTGTGCCGTTTACGTTCAGCGTTGCTTCCGGCAGGATTTTCGGACCGCCGTCGATAGGCTCTCCCATACCGGAGAACACTCGTCCCAGCATATCCCGGGATACAGGCAACTGTACGCCGTGACCGGAGAAGCGCACCTTGGAGTTTGCCACATTGATTCCCGCTGCGCTTTCAAACAGTTGTACCAGTACGTTGGAACCGTCAATTTCCAATACCCGGCACCGGCGAATTTCGCCGCCGGGCAGTTCGATTTCTCCCAGCTCGTCGTATTTTACACCATCTACCTTTTTCACCAGCATCAGCGGACCGGCAACTTCTTCGATGGTTCTGTATTCACGGATCATTCCCCGTCGCTCCCTTCTGCAGCCTGCACAAGCATTTCCAACTGCCGGTCGATTTCTTTTCGAATCTTTGTGTACTGCTCTTCAAACTGATCGGCCGCTGCGGCTTTTGCGCGCCCGATTTGCTCCCGCACCGGCAGTTCGGAAATTTTTTGTATATCTGCGCCTTTGTCGATGGCTTCTTCGGCTTTTTCTCCGAAATACAGGATCAGAGATGCCAGTGCATACTGCTGCTGCAGGGGCGTGTAAGCATCCGTGTCGGAGAAGGCATTTTGCTGGAGGTAATCTTCCCGCAGGCTCTGGGCCTGTTCCAATGTCAGCCGATCTCGGGGAGACAAGGCATCCATGCCCACCAGCTTTACGATCTCGTCCAGTTCCGCCTCCGCCTGCAAAAGACGGGCGATTTCTCCGGACTGCCGGGTCCAGTTCGGATGTACATTTTCCGAAAACCACCTGTCCAGGCGGTCCTTATACAGGGAATAGGACCGCAGCCAGTTGATCGCCGGAAAATGGCGCCGATAGGCGAGACTTGCATCCAGTCCCCAAAATACTTTTACGATTCGCAGTGTTGCCTGAGACACGGGTTCGGAGATATCTCCTCCCTGGGGAGAGACAGCTCCGATGGCGGAAAGGGACCCCCTGCGGCCGCCGCTGCCCAGGCACACGACATTTCCCGCCCGCTCGTAAAATTGGGACAGGCGGGAGGTGAGGTATGCAGGGTATCCCTCGTCGCCGGGCATCTCCTCCAGCCGCCCGGACATTTCCCGCAGCGCCTCTGCCCAGCGGGAGGTGGAGTCGGCAATGACCGCTACGGAATACCCCATATCCCGAAAGTATTCCGCGATGGTAATTCCTGTATATATGGAAGCTTCTCTGGCGGCTACAGGCATGTCGGAGGTGTTGGCGATGAGGACTGTGCGTTTCATGAGAGACTCTCCGCTTCTGGGATCGATGATGCCCGGGAATTCTCCCAGCACGTCTGTCATCTCGTTGCCCCGTTCTCCGCAGCCGATATATACCACCAGATCTACGTTGCTCCATTTTGCCAGCTGGTGCTGCACCACCGTTTTGCCGCTGCCGAAAGGTCCCGGCACACAGGCGGTTCCCCCTTTGGCGATGGGGAACAGGGTGTCGATGATCCGCTGCCCTGTAACCATCGGCTCGTAGGGGGATAGCTTTTCCAAATAAGGCCGCGCACGGCGTACCGGCCATTTCTGCATCAGCGTGAGGGGGACTTCTCCCTCGTCCGTTTCCAATATGCCAATGCGGTCCGTGACGGTATATTCTCCGGAAAACAGCTCCCGGACCGTACCGCGCATCCCAAAGGGGACCATGATTTTATGGCGGATAACCGCTGTCTCCTCTACATATCCGAGGATATCACCGGGCTCCACTGGGGTGCCTGCTTTTACTGTGGCGTTGAATTTCCATTTCTTCTCTCGGTCCAGAGAGGGCACGGAAACACCCCGTGTGATGTTGGATCCGTACAGCTCCCGCATTTTCTCCAGGGGACGCTGAATGCCGTCATAGATGTTCGTGACCAGGCCAGGTCCAAGTTCCGCAGACAGGGGCGCACCGGTAGACACCACCCGCTCGCCCCGGCCCAGTCCCGCTGTTTCCTCATATACCTGGATGGAGGCCCGGTCTCCGTGCATTTCAATGATCTCGCCGATGAGCTGGTGCTCTCCCACGTGGACCACGTCAAACATATTGGCTTCTCGCATACCTTCTGCGATCACCAGAGGTCCCGATATTTTTACGATTTTTCCCTCTATCATAGCTTTGCCTTTCCCGTGTTATGCATCCCGAAATATGATGTCCGCTCCCACAGCCCGCTCCACGGCACGCTTCAGCTGTGCCGTTCCATATCCGCTTTCCATTTCAGGCAGCGTAACGATGGCTGGCAGTGTGTCGGCGGACAGCTGAGCGATCTCCTCCTCTAATTCTCCTGCAAGGGCAGCGGTGATATAAAGAATTGCACAGCCTTCCGATTTCCCTTTCTTCAGCGCTGTCAGCGCCGCGCGGCTGTCCCCTGCGTCGTATACGGTAAAGCCGGCTGCCATGAAAGCCAGCACCTGGTCCTTTGGACCGACGACTCCAATTTTATACATGTACCTCACGCAGCCTTTCCCGAATTTTGTCATCGTCTTTGCTGGAGGTAAAACGGGCAGCAAGAAGTCGTCCGTTCATCAGTTCCGCCTCCCGGATCAGCAGGTAGCGGATGACGACCTCCGGCCCGAAAGCCTTGAACCGATAGGGCAGACACGCCAGCAGGAGCGCATCGTCAAAAATTTTTTCGACTCTCCCTGGCTCTTTCCCAAGGGCGCGGCGCACGGCTTTTTTTACATCGCCATCTTCCAGGCTCTCATAAATCTGCGCTATATCCTTGCAGCCGGTTTCTTCGCTGTACAGCGCGGCACGGTCTACCTGTCCGCCGGGGACGAAGGCACGCAGCAAAAGCGTCCATGCGGCTTCCGGAGGCATGCCGCTTTGTCGGATCCGCAGACATGCCGATATATTGACAAAGTCTGCCCGCATGGAGACGATTTGCATCATCAGCGGGATACCGCCGGCTTTTGCACTTTCCTCCATGTCTGCAAAGCAGGCCCGATCCAGCGACAGATCGATGCAGCGTGCCTCCCCAGTTTTTGCATATTCCAGGCGCACCGCCGCTGCAGCCTCTCCCATTGCGCGGGGAAGGCCGTGGAACACATCTTTTTGCAGGCATTCCTGTATCTGTGCAGGAGGGATCGTACCGCAGGTGTAAAATCTGTCATAGGACCGGTACCCCATAGCAGCACATTTGACGGCGGTTTTTATATTTGTACAGTCGTATTTGTAGAGAAGGGGATAAAATACGGGAAAGTCGGGGACGGCCGTGCGTACTCTTTCTACCGCATCGTGAAATGCCCTGTCGAAGACTGCTTCCCCCGGGGTGGGTAGAGGGGTTTGAAATATATCTGCCACAGTTTGATACAACTGCTGCGGGGATGGCGCTTCCAGCATTCGTGTCAGCCGCTCAGCGGACGTCCCCAGCCCTTCGCCGGCCCGCAAAAAGGAAGAGGAAAACAGATAATCCGTATCGGACAGCATGGCTGCGGGCTCCTTTCCTTTGCTTTTTCTTATAAAAATCACTTGCTTTCTTTAGAATCCTGAGGCACAAACAGGATATTTATAACGGTTTCTTCCATACATTCCCGCATGCCGCGCACCACCGTCTCTACAGAGCAGTTGGATTCTATATCTCCATAGCGCAGGATCAGCCCGCCGCGGATGGACACGGTTTCCTGGGCGAGGGTGATTTTTGTTTTTTCCAGTTGAGGAGACATTCGTCTCAAAAAGGTTTTTGCAGCCTTGATTATTAATGGTCCAAGCTCCTGATCCTTTTCATTCAACAAAAGCTGAAAATCCGTGTCGGCGGCTTCTTTTTCGCCGTACATTTCCCCAAGACGCTGTGCAGTCTGTACCTGTTTCGCCGCTGCGTCTGCGAGCAAATGCGCTAAAAATACGCAGTAGTCCTCCTTGGACAATGCATATAAGTAATTTTCTGCCTCTACAAATGCGCGGGACAGCATGCCGACTTTTGCGGCAAGCAAAATTTCCCGCTGCTTCATATCGGCAGTGGAGGCCGCCCGCTGGGCGGCGACTTCCTTTTCTCTCTCTGCTCTGGCGCGGGCGGCCTCCAGAATCGACTGCTCTCGTGCTTCCGATTCCCGCTGGATTGCGTCGCATTCCTGCCTTGCCGATTCCAGGATTCTGTCTGCGTCCATCTGGGCCTGGGAGAGGATCTTCTCTAAAATTTTATCTAAATTGTGCATCATGTGCTTGCCTTGCCGTCAGGGGTTGAAGAACAAAATGGGAAGGATGGATACGAGCAGCGCGAAAATCGCGTAAGTCTCTACCAGTGCGGCGGCGGTGATGGCTTTGGCGATCTGGCCCTCCCTGCGGGAAATCAGGCCGATACCGGAAGCGGATACCCGCCCCTGGGCGATCCCGGAAAAGTATCCCACGATGCCCACCGGAAGAGATGCGGCCAGCAGATACATACCCTGAGAAAAGTCCAGCGTGACGTCTCCGCCGAACAGACCGATCTTCATCAAGATCAAAAATGCGGTGACCAGTCCGTAGATGCCCTGGGTGCCGGGAAGGGCCTGGAGCAGCAGGGACTGTCCAAATTTGGACGGATCTTCTGCCAGCATACCGGAGGCAGCTTCTCCTACAATACCTACTCCCTTGGCGCTGCCCATGCAGGCGAAGGTCGCTGCAAAGGCGGCTCCAAGTAGTGCAAGATTTTGTCCTGTAAAGATTGTCGTTAAAAATTCCGTGAATGTCATAGCCTTTCTCCTTAAATTTTTATTTCAAAATCACGTACTTGCTTTGAGGCTCCAGCGGGGTAAACGGCCGTCCGCCGCCTTCGTAAAACTTGCCGAAAAATTCGATATACTGCAGCCTGCTGGTGTGGACATATGAGCCCAGAACATTGACGAGAAAATTGATTGTATGTCCAAGGAAAAAGACGAGTACGAACAAAATCAATCCTCCCGGGTTCAGCCCGCCCATAGTGCCCAGCAAATTCATCACACTGGCGATGACGGCGGAGGCCAGACTCAGTGCAAGGATCCTGGAGTAGGAGAGCAGATCGGACAGATATCCCACAATATCGTACAGGCTCATGATGCCTTTCAAAAAGCGCATGACAATGTTCTTTTCCTGCCGCCCCTGGGTGCAGATCAACATGACTGCGCCTATCCCAACCAGAGTCCATCCCGCCGTGGGCTGGAGAAAATACACACCGATTCCTGCAAACAGGATCAGCCAGCTGCCCACATCTGCAATGGCGTCAAAGATATGGCCGTCCCGCACCAGTATGACAAATTTTATGATAAAGGCTGTCACCATGTGCGCGGCACCTACGCCCAGAGAGAGGAGCAGCATCATGATCGGATCTTCGATCATGTCAAACCACAGCGCCGTCGAGGGTACATTTTCTTTGCCGCCGAACCCTTCCAGGATGGCGACGGGCAGATCGCCGAAATAACTGCCGAACAGGATCCCGCCGATGATACAGGACACACCGCAGACGGCAAACATCTTCAAAAAGCGGCGCATGCTTTCCTTTAGATGCAGCAGCCTGAGTCCCGCCAGGCATCCGATCACCAAAATGGCACCATAGCATACATCGGCAAACATCAGCCCGAAGATGATCGTATAAAAAACAGACATGATCGCCGTGGGATCGAAGCGGCCGTACTTGGGCAGGTCATACATGGAAAGAATGGATTCGAAATTGCGGGAAATAGAGCGGTTCATAAGGAGTACCGGCGCGCTTTCTTCCTCGGACGGGTCCGAGAAGCTGTAGGCAGCACCGTATTTTTCCAGAAGTGCCTTTGTCTTTTCCATAGCCTGGACCGGCACCCAGCCGCTGATCAGCATCGTCTGCTCGGTACGAAGGCCGCAGCTTTGAGCCCGCAATCGTTCCTGCCGCGTGATGAGAATATCATAAAGCGCCCGGATGTCCGAAAGTTGGGCGGCAGCCGTCTCCGCAGCCGATTTCTCCAGCTGTTCCAGTGCTTTTTGTGTATGTTCCAGGCGCAGCATACGGTCTGCCGCGGCGCCTGCAGCATAGCCTGCCGCAGCCGACGCTTGTATCGGACAGACTGCAAAGCCAGCCGCGCTGAGAATTTTTCTTGCCGCATCAAAATCTTCCCGATGGGCGATTAAAACAATCGCCCGCACTGTCTTATCTGTATACACTTCCCGCGTCACACAGGCGAGGTCTGCCAGCTTTTCATCTATTGCCGCCATATCGGTGTTCAGCGGGAGCGTGCCGCAAAGCGAACAGGTGTAGGCAGTCTTATCGCCGGGCAGGGCGAGTTGCTCACCGATCCACGGCTGGAGGGCCGTGGATTCCCCTTCCAGGCGTGCTGCCGATGCCTTTGCTTGGGAAATTTGCTCTGCCAGCGCGTTTGCCGCCTGCACTTCTTCCAGAATCACCGCGTCCAGGCCGCTGTCGAAATCGTCGATGGAAGCCTCCATGGGCGGCGCAAACAGAGCGTGTTTTCCCGTATCATAAGCGGTGAGAAATTCAATCGCCCGTCGTGCGGAAGCGATCTGAGACAGAAGAATTCCCATCTCTTGAGATACATCGGCATCTGCAGAGGTGGGCTTGTCCGATCCTGCAGGGAAGCGCAAATCGCCGGATACCTCTACGCATCGCAGCTTTTGCAGATCTGCAATGAGGCGTCGGGTATCCTTTTGCAGTGCCACTACAGACAGTTTTTTCATTTGGGCTATTGCCATTTTTCAAAAATCCCCCGTATGATCTCGTTGACGGCAGTGTGCATGTTTTCCTCTGCCGCCGCAACAATCTTCTTTGCCTGTCCCCGGGCCTTTTTTTGTGCGGCATCGATGTGCGCGTCTGTTTTTCTTTTGCTTTCCTCTTCTCCAATGGCGGCGATCTGCCGTGCCTCTTTTTGCGCTTCTTCTATTTTATCAGCCGACGCCGCACGGGCGGCAGCGATCGACTGCGCCGCCTTTTGTTTTGCGGCCGCTGTGATCTCTGCGGCTTCTGCTTCCGCCGCGTGTATTTTTTCCATGACTTCCTTTGTATTGCCAGCCACAGCGTTTCATCCTTTCCGTACTGTTCGGTCTGCGGTACAAGGAATTCACACAGACCATGCATTTATACTTTGGATTATTATACCATGTTTTTTTAGCATTTACAACAAATAAAAGGAATTTTTGGGAAACTTTCTTGTGATGTTTGGCATTTATTTTGTATGCACAGGGACTTGCAACTTTTTGCGTTTTCGAATGTGCGGGTGGGGATCTTTTTGCAAATCCAGCACGCCGTCGCGCCATTTGTGCTCGATGCGGGCGCTGCCCACCGAACGTCCCCGAATTCGCAGACGCAAGAAAATCTCCACATCGAAGCCATTTACAGCTTCTGTTACACGATAGTCCACATAGTACTTTCCCCCTCTGGGAAATGTATCACAGTGACAGTATTGCAGGACGCATTCTTTCATATATTCATAAAAATCCGTCATTCGTTTGGCGTCAGCCAGCGCCCGCTTGCCAACGCGCTTGTCTGTGTTTTCCTCTGCAACAAAGGCAGGATACCGCATCATGGCGCCTGCCTCTACACATTGCTTTGGTTGTGTCCGCATATTTTTACCTCCGGAAGATGTCTAAAACTGTTTCTGTTTTCTGCCGCTTTTGGGCCGTCGGTTGTTTGCGGCAAGTATACTCCTTTTTATTTTATGCGGTTTTGTCCCGAAGGATGCCCGTATGTGGCAAATATGCCATGGTGGATATTGGCATGAACGGTGTTGGATGTTTCCATAGGAAAAGGCCCGTGATGCTTTCCATGCATACAGGCCTTTGCTTGTTTTGTGTTTTGTAATTTTTATGTTTCCTCCAGTGGATTTTGCATGTATTCCGGCTGCAGCAGATCTTTGCGTGCCTGCCAGTCGGGAAGATAGCACGCGATTACGTTGTAAAAATTTTTGGAATGGTTGGGTTCTATCAAATGCGCCAGCTCATGCACTACTACGTAATCTATGGCGGCATCCGGGTACAAAAGCAGGTACAGGGAGTAACAGATGTTTCCATTTGTACTGCAGGAGCCCAGACGCCGCTTTGCACTGGTGATGGTGATTTTTTGACAGGTCAGCCCCATGCGTGCGGCAAAATATGCCGTTTTCTCTGTGAGCCGTTCTTTTGCAAGCAGGCGAAGCTGCATTGTTTGCGTTTTGTCCAAACTGGAAAACCACGCCTGCCGCCGCTGTGCTTTTTTCTGATTTTTCTCGATCCAATCCATATGCCGCTGGAGCACGGCTTCAATTTCCTGCGCGGGCATACGTTTTGGTGCACGCACGATGATTTCTCCCGTGTCGCTGACTCGGATGCCGATGGATTTTCGCTTTGCCCGTATTAGTGTATATTGTACATTCATAAAGATATGATACTGCAAAAATTTTCTCTTTGCAAGGGGCACTGACATTGACTTATAAAAACAGAATGTTTATAATGAAATAAATAAAAAAAGAAATAAAATGGGTGGTTGTTTAGGGCGGCGTATGAGAAAATTGCTGAAATACCTCAAGGGATATGAGAAGGAAACGGTGCTGGGGCCGGTGTTCAAGCTGATCGAAGCAGTGTTTGAACTGGCGGTGCCGCTGGTGGTGGCGGATATCATCGACGACGGCATCCGGCAGGGAGATTGGAACGCGGTTTTGGTGCGCTGCCTGCTGCTTGTGGGGCTTGCTGTAGCGGGGCTTGTCTTTTCCGTAATCGCCCAGTATTTTTCTGCTGTGGCAGCCGTGGGTTTTGCTACAAAGCTGCGCCACGCGCTTTTTGAAAGAGTGCAGCGGTTTTCCTATTCCCAGTTGGACACTCTTGGAACATCTGCGCTGATCACCCGTATGACCAGTGACATCAACACCGTGCAAAACGGGGTAAACATGCTGCTGCGTCTGTTCCTGCGCTCTCCTTTCATTGTATTTGGCGCTGCGGTGCTGGCTTTTGTTGTGGATCCCCATTCGGCCCTCACCTTTGTCGTCGTGATTCCAGCGCTGTTTTTGGTGGTCTTTGCCATCATGCTGGTGAGTATTCCTTTGTACGAAAAGGTGCAGCAGCGTCTGGAGGGGGTGCTGGGGGCTACCCGGGAAAACCTCAGCGGCGCCAGAGTCATTCGTGCGTTTTGTGCGGAGGAGCGGGAAGAAAGAAGCTTTGTAGAAAAAAACAAGGCGCTGCTTTTTATGCAAAAGGCGGTGGGCAGGATCTCCGCGCTGATGAATCCCCTCACTTACGTGGTGATCAATTTGGGGATCATTGCCCTTCTTTGGGTGGGCGCCGGACAGGTGAACGGGGGGATCATCACCACGGGCGCCGTGATTGCTCTGTATAACTATATGTCTCAGATATTGGTAGAACTGATTAAAATGGCCAACCTGGTTATTTTGATTACAAAGTCTTTTGCAAGTGCGGCAAGGGTGGAGGAAACCCTCGCGGTGGAGCCGGATACGCCGACCCTCTCCGGTGGCGCCGCCGGCGCAGATGCAAGTGGTGTTCGCTTTGAAAATGTGGCGCTGCGGTACAGCGGCGCGGGAGAGGACAGCCTGTCCGAAATTTCCTTCTCTGCCGGTCCGGGAGACATGGTGGGCGTGATTGGCGGGACCGGCAGCGGAAAAACCAGTCTTATGAATTTGATTCCCGGTTTCTATCTTCCTACCGGCGGCAGAGTGCTTGTAGACGGCATCGGCACAGATGCGTGGGATTCGGTGCAGCTGCGCCGCCACATAGGAGTAGTTCCTCAAAAGGCAGTACTTTTTTCCGGTACCATCCGGGAGAATATGCTGTGGGGAGATCCCGATGCGGATGATACAGCCATATGGAAGGCACTGGAAGTGGCGCAGGCTGCCCAGGTGGTGCGGGACAAAGGCGGACTGGACGCTCAGGTCGAGCAGGGCGGCCGGAATTTTTCCGGTGGTCAGCGGCAGCGTCTGACCATTGCCCGCGCCTTGGTGCGCGCCCCCAAAATTTTAATTTTGGACGACAGTGCATCGGCTTTGGACCACGCTACGGAAGCGGCTCTGCGCAGCGCGATCGCCGGCCTTTCCCCCAGACCTCTTCTGTTTGTTGTTTCCCAGCGGGCTTCTTCTGTGATGTATGCAGATCAGATCCTTGTGCTGGAGGACGGTGTCCTTGCGGGGAAGGGCACCCACAAGGAGCTCCTTGCCACCTGTCAGGTATATCGTGAGATCTACGAGTCCCAGTTCGGAAGCGAGGAGGTGACGGCATGAAAGGGGAAAAGAACAAAGGGACGATTTTCAGAGTCCTGCAATATATCGGAGGATACAAATGGTTGTTTGTCTGCAGCATCCTGTTTGCAGCCGTTACTGTGGCGCTGACCCTGTACCTTCCGGTGCTGTTCGGAGATGCAATTGACACCATTACCGAAGCGGGCGCAGTGGAATTTGACGCGCTTTTTTCCATATTAATTTATGCGGGTGTCGTTGCGGCGGCAACGGCTCTGATCCAGTGGCTGATGAACGTGGTAAACAACCGAATCACTTACAGTGTTGCGCTGGATATTCGAAACGCGGCGATTGCCAAAATTCAGAGACTTCCATTTTCTTATCTGGATGCCCATCCGGAGGGAGATACGGTGAGCCGGATTATTACAGATGTGGATCAGTTTTGCGACGGTTTGCTGATGGGTTTCACCCAACTGTTTACCGGCGTACTCACCATTTTGGGGACGGTGGGATTTATGATCAGCATCCACTGGCAGACCGCTGTGGCAGTGATTTTACTTACGCCGCTGTCTCTTTTTGTGGCTCGGTTTATCGCCACAAGAACCTACAGCATGTTTCGGCTTCAGTCGGAGGTGCGCGGCAGGCAGACCGGCTTTGTGGGAGAGATGATTGAAAATCAGAAGGTGGTCAAGGCGTATAACCGGGAAGGTATCAATCAGGAGCAATTTGATGAGATCAACGAAGAATTGCAGGTGTGTTCTGTACGGGCACTGTTCTTTTCCGCACTGGTAAATCCTACGACGCGTGTGATCAGCAATATCGTGTATGCGGTGGTGGTGCTTTTGGGCGCTCTGTCTGCCATGTCCGGCACGATGACAGTGGGTGCTCTGTCTTGCCTGCTTTCCTATGCGGTTCAGTATGCAAAGCCCTTCAATGAGATTTCCGGTGTGGTGACGGAGCTGCAGAATGCGACTGCCTGTGCCGGCAGAGTATTTGAACTGCTGGATGAGGAGGAGCAGCCGCCGGAGGCGGATGCTTCTCTGGAACATGTCCGCGGAGATGTGACGCTGGAGCAGGTGGACTTTTCCTATGACAGGGAGAGACCGCTGATCGAAAATTTGAATCTGCAGGCTGCGGCGGGACAGCGGATCGCGATTGTAGGTCCTACAGGATGCGGAAAGACTACGCTTATCAATTTGCTCATGCGCTTTTACGATGTGAACAGCGGCCGGATATGCGTAGACGGAGCCGATGTTCGAGATGTGCGGCGACACAGCCTGCGCAGAAATTTTGGCATGGTGCTCCAGGACACCTGGCTGTACAGCGGAACCGTGCGGGAGAACATTGCCTTCGGACGTCCAGACGCTACGGAGGAAGAGATCATCGCTGCGGCAAAGGCCAGCCATGCCCACAGCTTCATCCGGCGGCTGCCGGAGGGGTACGACACAATCATCGGAGAGGGGAGCAGTCTGTCTCAGGGGCAGCGGCAGCTTCTTTGTATCTCCAGAATCATGCTCAGTCTGCCTCCCATGCTGATTTTGGACGAGGCCACCAGCTCCATAGACACACGTACGGAAATGAAGATTCAGGATGCGTTTGCGAAAATGATGGAGGGGCGGACTTCCTTCATTGTGGCCCATCGGCTGTCTACGATCCGAGATGCGGATATGATTCTGGTGATGCGGGATGGAAAGATCATAGAGCAGGGTACGCACGGGACACTGCTTCGGCAAAAAGGATTTTACCACCATTTGTATTACAGCCAGTTTTCACATGGGACTGCTGCATATTGATACGCGCTTTGATGCAAGCTATAAAAAATTGCTTGGATGGAGTGTGGAATGGTCATTTTGGATTTTGTTGCGGCCGTGCTGCTGGGGGCTCTTTCCGGAATGGGGATCGGTGGAGGCGGACTTTTGGTAATTTATCTTACACTGGTGCGCAGCGTGGATCAGATCAGCGCCCAGGGGCTGAATTTGTTTTTCTTTATTTTTGCTTCCGCCGCGGCGCTGTTTGTCCATTTGACAAAGCGGCATATCCCCTTTGGAATTCTCTTTTTCTGTTCTGCTTTCGGAATGGTGGCGGCCTACTTCGGCGCGGCTGCCGCAAATGCGGTAGATCCGGCTCTGGTGCGCAAACTGTTTGGCGGAATGCTGATGATTGCCGGCGGGATCGCTCTGCTGCGCAATGTTTCCGCATGGAGGCGGACAAAAGCGGAAAGAAACGGAAAAAAATCATAAAATGCCTTTACAAGGCTGTAAAAGTATGTTATACTGCTCTGTAGCGATGTCGGTTTCCCGGACGGCGGATGCAAAGCCTTCGAGAGGTTCTTTCACCTGCCGCCGCCTGAGGAATGCGACTCCAAATTTTTACAAGAGGTGAAACAAATGATCACAAAGGAAGAAAAGAACAAAATCATCGAGGAGTACAAAATGCACGACGGAGATACAGGATCTCCGGAAGTGCAGATTGCGATTCTGACCCACAGGATCAAAACGCTCACGGAGCATTTGAAGGCCAATCAGAAGGATTTCCACTCTCGCAGAGGTATGCTGAAGATGGTAGGGCATCGTCGCAACCTGCTGGGATACCTGCAGAAAAAGGACATCAACCGCTATCGTGCGATTGTAGAAAAGCTCGGTTTGAGAAAGTAAGCTTTCCGGCTGCAGCTTTCCCGTGATGTGCTATGGCCGCAGCAATACCGCTGCGGCCTTCACGAAAGCCCCGCAGATGCAAAGCATTTGTGGGGCATATTCAAATATATGTTTCTTCGAGTGGATTAGCAGTTAAATATGTGCTGTGGCTCTGCAGCCCGTATTTAAGTGCTAAACCTCCGGAGAAGCAAAAACATGGAGGGTAAAAATGTTTGAAAACTACAAAACTTTCGAATTTGAACTGGCCGGCAGACCTCTGGTGGTAGAGACCGGCAAAGTGGCGGGCCTTGCCAACGGCTCCTGCATTGTGCGCTATGGCGAGACGGCGATCCTGGCCTGTGCCACAGCCTCTGCCCGTCCCCGCGAGGGAATCGACTTCTTGCCTTTGTCGGTGGATTTTGAAGAGCGGATGTACTCTGTAGGAAAGATTCCCGGCGGATTTCTGAAGCGGGAGGGAAGACCGGGGGAAAAGGCAATCCTCACCTCCCGTGTAATCGACCGTTCCATCCGACCTCTGTTTCCCAAGGATCTGCGCAACGATGTGAATGTCACACTTACCACGCTCTCTGTGGATCATGATGCAGCGCCGGAGATCGCCGCCATGATCGGCGCTTCCATTGCGCTGTCCATATCCGATATTCCCTGGAACGGCCCCATTGGCGCGGTGTTTGTGGGAATGACTCCCGACGGGAAAATGATGATCAATCCCACCCAGAAGCAAAATGAAACCAGCATTTTGGACCTCACCGTATCTGCCTCCCAGGAGAAAGTGGTGATGATCGAGGCCGGCGCAAAGGAAGTGTCGGACGACGACATGTTCAACGCTATCATGCTGGCGCATGCGGTGATCAAGCAGCTGCTGGTATTTATCCGCAATATTGTCTCCGAGGTGGGCAAGGAGAAATTTACCTATCCTTCCGGCGAACTGGATCACGACATGTTTGACGAGATCTTCGCTTTTGTAGAAGAGGATGTGATGCAGGCGCTGGATACGGATGACAAAAATGTCCGCGATGCGCGCATGGAGCCCATCCAGGATAAGATTATGGAAGCGTTTCTGGAAAAGTATCCGGACTTGCCTGTCATTTATCCGGAACTCATTTATAAGATTCAAAAGAAAATCGTCCGCCGCTGGCTGCTCGTTGACAAAAAGCGTGTAGACGGCAGACGGATGGATGAAATCCGTCCTCTGAGCGCAGAGGTTGGCCTGTTCCCACGGGTACACGGTTCCGGGCTGTTTACAAGAGGACAGACACAGGTGATGACCATTGCCACGCTGGGTCCGATCAGCGATGCGCAGGTGTTGGACGGCATCTGGCCGGAAGACAGCAAGCGGTACATGCACCATTACAACTTCCCGGGATATTCCGTAGGTGAGGCAAAGTCTGCCAGAAGCCCCGGACGCCGGGAGATCGGCCACGGCGCGCTGGCGGAACGCTCTCTCGTTCCGGTTCTTCCTTCTGTGGAAGATTTTCCCTACGCGATCCGTCTGGTGTCTGAAGTCGTATCCTCCAACGGTTCTACCTCTCAGGGATCCGTGTGCGGTTCCACCCTGGCGCTGATGGATGCAGGCGTGCCGATCACCGCACCTGTGGCGGGTATTTCCTGCGGCCTGATCACTGCAGAGGACAGCGACGACTTCATGACTATGATCGATATTCAGGGCTTGGAGGATTTCTACGGGGATATGGACTTCAAAGTCGCCGGCACCCACAAGGGAATTACCTCTATTCAGATGGACATCAAAATAGACGGCCTTACGCCGGAGATCATCCGGGAGGCGTTTGCGGTGACGCACAAGGGGCGGGATTACATCATCGATGAAATTCTCCTGAAGGCCATTCCCGAACCCAGAAAAGAAGTGTCCAAGTATGCCCCGAAAATGCTGTCCATGAAGATCAGTGTGGATAAGATCCGTGAAGTGATCGGCACAGGCGGCAAAGTGATCCAGAAGATCGTTGCCGATACAGGCGCAAAGATCGACATTGAGGAAGACGGCACAATGTTTATTTCCTCGGTGGATCAGTCCAGTATCGACGAGGCAAAGCGGATCATCGACGGCATTGTCTTTGAGCCGGAGGTAGGCCAGATTTACGAGGGCGTTGTCACGCGGATCATACCCATTGGCGCGTTTGTGGAATTTGCTCCTGGAAAAGAAGGACTGGTACACATTTCCAAGCTGGACAACAAGCGTACGGAAAAGGTGGAGGATATCTGCAATGTAGGCGACCGGATGCGTGTTAAGTTCTTGGGTACGGACGAGCGCGGCAGACTGAATCTGTCCAGAAGGGACGCGCTGGAAACAGAAGAATAAGTTTTTGCAAATGTCCTTCTGCCTCAAGGCAGGGGGACATATGTACTTATGTACTACTTGGAGACCATATGCGATGAGCGAGAGAAACAACTGGAATGATCATGCCTCTGCGAATGGGTTTTATCCCCAGCAGGAAATCAAGCGAACCTATACGCCGGAGGAAGCGGGACATGGACGGCGCAGACGGCCTGTCAGCCGGTACCGCAGGCGCAGACGCAGACCGCCCAATCCGGGTGTTATCCTGATTGTGCTGATTTTCGTAGCGGTGTTTGGCGTGTGCATCTATTTCCTTGCAAGCGGGCGCAGTGCACCTGCTGCCGGTACAGATTTGCTTTCCACAGCAGAGAGTACCGGTGCGGGCACGGGGGAAGAAAACGGCCTGGCAGGCAAAGAGCGAGTGCTTGTCTTGTCTGAGGAAGCGGTCCACACGGGAGATCTGATTCTGGTAAACTATGCCTATCCGTACACGTTCCCGGCGGATGCGGAAGAAGAAATCACAGCTGTATCTGCTTACAAGAACGACAAGTATTATGTGCGGGACAACAACTCCAAGCTGCGCAGGAGCACGATTGAAAAATTCAACATTCTCACAGAGGCGTATTTTGCTGCGACGGGCTTTTCCAGCCTGCAGGTGAACAGCGGATACCGCAGCTATCAGGAGCAGGTGGATCTGTATGCGGAGTACGTGGCCACAAACGGGGAGGAGTATGCAAAGGCGTATGTGGCAGATCCCGGCTACAGCGAGCACCATACCGGGCTCGCAATGGATCTGAACGTATATGTTCCAGGGGAAGGAATTTACTACGTGGAAAGCTATGAGCCGTGCGCGTGGTTCCGGGAAAACTGTGAGGACTATGGATTTATTCTGCGCTATCCTTCAGAAAAGGTGGACATTACCGGTATCAATTATGAGTCCTGGCATTATCGGTATGTGGGCACTCCCCACGCCCGGATCATGGAAGAGAAGGATCTCTGTCTGGAGGAGTATATCGATTTTCTTCGCTCCTATACATATGACGGCACGCGGCTTTTGTACGACGCAGATATGGGTGTGACGGAAACGCTTGCGCCGGAGGAGCCCTTTACGGAGGGCACCCTCATTTATTTTGTCCCTGCCGAGGAGGGAGAGACCCGGTGCAGAATCCCTGCGGACTGCACATATGCGGTATCCGGGAACAATGTAGATGGGTTTATTGTGACAGCGGAGAAGGCAGCTTCATAGGAAAATTTTTCGGACTTTTTTCCTCTTTTTCAAGTATTTTTCCTTTTGCCTTCAAAAAACCATCACATTCGGGAAATATAATAACACCATCAAAGGGAAATCCTGATACAAAGATTTACCGGAAGGGTATGGTGATAAAAATGGAAGAATACAGAAACGACAAAGAAAATTCCTTGGAGAACTCCGAAAAAGAGATGCAGAACGTGCGCCCGGATGAAAACGGGGACGCGGGAATGCACACTGCGCCTTTTGCTCCGGAAGAACCGGTTGCGCAAAGCCAGCAGGATCATACGCAGGAGCCACAGGCGGAACAGGATGCAAGCCCCCGGCGCCCGGCAGAAGAAGGCGCGGGAACGTATCATCCCGGTTATACGCCGTATATGCCTCTGGGGGATATGACAAAGCATACCTTCATCGGCCAGGATGACAAATCTGTAGATCCCGCGTTTGTGCAAAAGGATGCTTCCGGCGAATACAGATATCATCCGCCGTATGCTCCTGGCCCGGCTGAATCAAAGACTGCATCTTCAAAGAAGAAAAAAAAGGAACGGAAAAAGAAGTCCGGCGGGGCGATCGCTTTGATTGTGGCGGCATGTCTTTTGTTTTCTTTTGGAACAGGTCTTGGAGGCGCTTATTTTGGACTGCTGCTGTCGAGAAACTCCGGCGGAGCAGGCCAGAACGGGGACGATCCCCTTGTGATTTACAAGACGGCGGTGATTGCCGACGCAGAGGGAGAGGAGATTACAGAACCCCTGTCCCAGTCTCAGGTGTATGAGATGGTGAAAAACAGCGTGGTGGAAATCACCACAGATTTTCTCAGCTCCTATGGAAACTTCCAGTATGTGAGCAGCGGTGCGGGCAGCGGCGTCATTGTCAGTGAGGATGGCTATATTGTCACCAACAACCACGTTATCGTTTCGGAAAACAAAGTGGCGGATACGATCAAAATCCGGCTCACAGACGGTACAGAATATGAAGCGTCGCTGGTGGGCCGGGACGAGGATTCCGATATTGCCCTTTTGAAGATTGATGCCACGGGCTTGGATCATGCGATTTTCGGAGACAGTTCCACGCTGGAAGTGGGCGATCAGGTCATGGCGGTAGGCAACCCTCTGGGTGAGCTGGGGGGAACGGCTACCAGCGGGATCGTATCTGCCACGGACCGAGAGATCACCGTTGACGATACGCAAATGACATTGATTCAGATCGATGCTGCGATCAACCCCGGCAATTCCGGCGGCGGGCTCTTTAATATGAAGGGAGAGCTGGTGGGGATTGTCAACGCCAAATCCACCGGGACGGAAATTGAGGGGCTTGGCTTTGCAATTCCTGTGAACGATGCAGAGCATGTGATCGAGGAACTGCAGACCAACGGCTATGTGACGGGAAAGATCTATATCGGCGTCAGTCTGTATGAAGCGCAGGATGCGTATACGGCATACTATTATTTCCGTTCCCAGGCGCCTGGTGTATATGTGATGCAGTTGGTGGATGGTTACAATGACGATGCGCTGCAGGTAGGAGACCGGATCATCGCGGTAGACGGCGCGGAAATTACATCCGTCGGCGATGTGGAAGAAGCCATTTCCGACCATGTGGTGGGTGATGTGCTCACTTTCACGGTGTATCGAGACGGGCAGATGATGGATGTGGAAGTCACCTGCTATGAATACAAGCCGGACAGCAACATCAATTTTTCAGAGTGAACAAAGAAACACCGCCTGTCACAAATTTGACAGGCGGTGTTTTTGGGAGTTTTGTTTTCGCTCTTCTCTCATAACCAGCATTCCGCCGTTTTCTGATATTTTAACAAATCCGGTCTTTTCATACAGGGGAAAGGGACCATTAAAATCTCAATTATATCGTTTGATTTGTTTACAGAGATTATAGCCTTCTGCTGGCGTGCCGTTTGCAGATTGAGATGACCGTAGAGGAAGAAAAGTGAGGGAGAGACAGCAAGGAAAAAGATTTCCTATTGACAAATAACGAACAGCATGTTACACTAAATTATAATTGGAAAATGAAAAGGCTGTGAAGAGACGAGTAGCCGGAGTTTGAAGACAAAGCGAGCCGCGGATGGTGAGAGCGCGGTGCGGATGCTGCGGTGAAGAACAGCTTGGAGCCTCTGTCTGAAAGCGTAAGCAAGTAGGTGCAGACGCGGGCGGCGCGTTACAGCCGCAGGATATACAAGTATCTTTGAGAGGATTTTTTGAATCTATATGGGTGGCACCGCGGAGGATTTTGCCCTTCGTCCCTGTTTTGCAGGGGCGAAGGGCTTTTTTGTGAATTTTTTGAGGGTTTAGGAGATATTTGTATAAAGGGTGAACAACCCCTCCGCCGCAGTACAACTGCGGCACCTCCCCTTACACAGGGGAGGCTCGAGTTAGATAGGCCCTCCTCTTGCGGGAGGTTGCGTAGCAGACCCATGTTTTAAGCTCTCCTTGTGTAAAGGAGGGTGTCGACGCAGTCGACGGGAGGATTGCCTGTTACAACAACCCCTCCGTCAGCTACGCTGCCCCCTCCCAGGGGAGGTCCGAATTAGGCTCCCTTGTGTAAAGGGAGCTCCCGCGAAGCGGGTGAGGGATTGTCCTCTGCACAACCTCTCCATCAGTTACGCTGACACCCCCTCCCAGGGGAGGATAGAAAAAAGTCCCCCTTACGCAGGCCCCCATGTGGGCGTCTCTTGCAGAGCCGCTAAGGGGGCTGTCAGCGTGAGCTGACTGGGGGATTGTTTAAGCTCACTACCCCTCTGTCGCAACTCAGTTGTACTGTCTTCCTTTGGGAAAGCTTAGAAATCCTTGCAGATGGTATTTGTTAAAAAAATTGTATTTTTTCCACCATACAGCAAATTCTATTCGATAAAGTACGGGCTGTTTTTTCATACAATTGCAAGTCAAAGAACAACAGGAAAGAAGGACAAAATCAAAAAATGAAAAGAACGATCTATTGCGGGCTGGTGCGGGAAGCGCAGATGGGAACGCGGCAGACCTGCTGCGGATGGGTCCAGACAAAGCGGGACATGGGCGGCGTCGTTTTTGTGGACCTGAAGGACAGAGAAGGAATTTTGCAGGTTGTGTTTGACGCGTCCAATTTGCCGGCGGACGCTTTCAAGGAGGCGGACGGACTGCGCAGCCAGTCCGTCATCGCAGTGTCCGGTGTGATCCGCCGACGCAGTGAGGATACCTACAACCCCCGTTTGGAGACCGGGACAGTGGAGCTGTACGCAGATTCCCTGGAACTGCTTTCTCAGGCGCAGCAGCTGCCCTTTTCCATGGATGACAATATCAGCGTGCGGGAGGATCTGCGCCTGCGGTATCGGTACTTGGATCTGCGCAGTCCCACCATGCTGAGAAATCTGCGGGCACGTCACCTGGTACAAAAGGCCAGCCAGGATTATCTGGACAGTCAGGGGTTTATATGCGTGGAGACCCCCATGCTGTGCAAGTCTACGCCGGAGGGGGCAAGGGATTATTTGGTTCCCAGCCGGGTCCATCAGGGGTGTTTTTACGCATTGCCCCAGTCTCCCCAGATTTACAAGCAGTTGCTCATGGTAGGGGGGATTGACAAATATTATCAGGTGGCCCGATGCTTTCGCGACGAGGATTTGCGTGCGGACCGCCAGCCGGAGTTTACGCAGGTGGATATGGAGATGTCTTTTGTGGATCAGGAAGACATCCTTATCCATCTGGAAAAAATGTTCCGGCATATTTTCCATACGTTTACCGGCCAGGAGATCGAAGGAGCTTTCCCCCGACTTACCTGGCAGGAGGCCATGGACCGGTACGGCAGCGACAAACCGGATCTGCGGTTCGACCTTCCCATCGTAGATGTCACAGATCTTGCTGCCGGCTGTTCTTTCAGCGTATTTCGTTCTGTTTGCGACAAAGGCGGCGTTGTGCGGGCCATTAACGCCAAGGGGTGTGCTGACTTCACCAGAACCCAAATTGAAATGCTCACAGAAAACGCGCTTTCCTATGGCGCAAAAGGGATGGCTTGGATTGCTGTTCGCCCCGACGGGGAAATCTACTCGATTTTGACAAAGTACTTCACCGAAGCGGAGATGCGTGCGCTTCTGGACCGCATGGGGGCTGTTCCCGGGGACTTTGTATTGTTTTCTGCGGATACACTCTCTACCGTGCGCCGTGTTTTGGGCAGCCTGCGCCTGGATGTAGCGGAAATTTTGGGACTGCGGGACAAGAAAAAGTTTTCCTTTTTGTTTGTCACGGATTTTCCCCAGTTTGAATATTCCGAAGAAGAAAAACGGTACGTTTCTACCCATCACCCTTTCACCATGCCTTATCCGGAGGATTTGCAGTATCTCTTTACCGATCCGGCAAAGGTGCGTGCACAGGCATATGACGTAGTGCTCAATGGGATTGAGCTGGGCAGCGGGTCTATCCGTATCCACCGGCAGGATATTCAGGAAAAAATGTTTGAGGCATTGGGCTTCGACAAGGAGCAGATCGAAAAGCGGTTTGGCTTTATGGTAAATGCATTCCGGTACGGTACGCCGCCCCACGGAGGCTTTGCCTTTGGGTTGGACCGGTTGGTCATGCTTCTGCTGGGCGCCGATTCCCTTCGGGATGTGATCGCGTTTCCCAAAATCAAAGATGCTTCCTGTCCGATGACGGACGCGCCTACGCCTGTAGATCCGGAGCAGCTTGCCGTACTGGGCTTGGATAAGCTTTGGGAAGCCGGTACAGACGGTACAGGGGAGAAAAAAGAAAAGGTGCCGCAGATCGATGTGGCTGCGGTAGCGGGGCTTGCACGTCTGTCTTTTTCGGCAGAGGAGATGCAGAGCCTGCAGGCCGATATGAAAAACATCATCGCCTTTGCAAATCAGCTGTCGCAGGCGGATACCACCGGTGCGGCCGCGGCAGAGCACATCGTTCCCATGGAAAATGTATTCCGGCCGGATGAGGCAGAGCATCTCTTTGACAGAGAAGAACTGCTGGCAGCTGCAAAAACCAAGGAAGACGGATATATCACCGTTCCCCGTGTTGTGGAAGGATAGAGCATATGAAGGAACTTACAAGCAGAAGCGTGTACGAACATGCAAGGGCACTAAAGAAAAAAGAATACTCTGCTGTGGAGCTGACCCAGGCATATCTGGAGGAGATCTCCCGGCGGGAAGCGGAGATCCATGCCTATATTTCTACAAATGCAGAATATGCGCTGGAGCAGGCAAAGGCGGCAGACAAACGAATCGCAGCCGGTGAGGGAACGGCACTTACCGGGATCCCAGCCGGCATCAAGGACAACATGTGTACCAAAGGGATTGCCACTACCTGCGCATCCAAGATGCTGGCAGATTATGTGCCCCCTTATGACGCCCATGTGATCCAGCGGCTGCAGGAGGCGGGATATGTACTGCTGGGCAAGCTGAACATGGATGAATTTGCCATGGGTTCCACCACGGAAAATTCGGCGATGGGGGTCACGAGAAATCCTCGGGATCCTTCCCGGGTGCCGGGGGGATCCTCGGGTGGCTCTGCTGCGGCAGTGGCTGCCGGAGAGGCTGCGTATACCCTGGGCAGTGACACGGGAGGATCCATCCGCCAGCCCGCCGCGTTCTGCGGCGTGGTGGGCATGAAGCCGACATACGGCCGTGTTTCCCGGTATGGGTTGGTCGCCTTTGCTTCTTCTTTGGATCAAATCGGCCCCCTCACCCGGGATGTGCGGGACAATGCGCTGGTACTTTCTGCAATTGCAGGTCACGACCGGCGGGATGCGACTTGTGTGGACCGACCCGCGGAGGATTACCTTGCCAGTCTGGATGGCGGTGTTGCCGGTATGCGCATTGGGCTGCCGGAGGAATTTTTCGGGGACGGAATTTCTGCAGATGTCAAAGAAGCGGTACTGGCCGCCGCAGATACCCTGGCTGGCATGGGCGCCCAGTTGGTGCAGGTGAAAATGCCGTCGCTGGATTATGCGCTGTCTGCCTATTATGTGATTTCTTCCGCAGAAGCATCTTCCAACCTGGCGCGGTTTGACGGGGTGCGGTACGGATACCGTGCGGCAGATTTTGCCGACATGGAACAGTTGTATCAGAAGAGCCGCAGCGAGGGCTTCGGCGCAGAAGTCAAGCGGCGGATCATGCTGGGGACCTTTGCGCTTTCTTCCGGATACTACGATGCCTATTATAAAAAGGCGCTCCAGGTGCGCAGCCTGGTGCGGGCAGACTTTGACAGCGCCTTTGCGAAGTGCGACTGCATTCTTTCCCCTGTGGCGCCTACGGTGGCATACAAAATTGGGGAAAAAACCAGCGACCCGTTGGAGATGTATTTGGGAGACGCCTACAGCGTCCCGGTGAATATTGCCGGTGTGCCGGCACTGTCCATGCCTTGCGGAAGCGGGGAGGGCGGTATGCCGGTGGGTATGCAGCTCATCGGACCTGCATTTTCCGAGGCGATGCTGTACCGTGCAGGATATGCGTTTGAAATGGAAAGAAAGGGGGAATGAGATATGCAGATGCTCAAGGACTATGAAATGGTGATCGGGCTGGAGGTCCATGTGGAACTGAAAACCAGGACAAAGATCTTTTGCTCCTGCCCCACAGATTTTGGCGCGCCGCCCAATACCCAGGTCTGTCCGGTTTGTCTGGGGCTGCCGGGGACGCTACCGGTACTCAACGGCAAGGTGGTGGAGTATGCGGTGAAGGCGGGTCTTGCCACCAACTGCACCATTGCCCGCTTTTCCAAGCAGGACCGGAAAAACTATTTCTATCCGGACCTGCCCAAAGCATATCAGATTTCCCAGTATGATCTGCCTTTGTGCGAGCACGGCTGGCTGGATATTGAAACGGCAGATGGGACAAAGCGCATCGGGATCACCCGGATTCACATCGAGGAAGACGCCGGAAAGCTGATGCATGACGATGAAAAGGGGACAATGATCGACTGCAACCGCTGCGGTGTTCCTCTGATCGAGATCGTCAGCGAGCCGGATATCCGCAGCGCCGAGGAGGCAAAGGCATACTTGCAGAAGCTGCGGGCCATTATCTTGTACACAGGTGTGTCGGATTGCAAGATGAACGAGGGATCTCTGCGGTGCGATGTCAATCTGTCGGTGCGAAAAAAGGGCACGGAGACGTTCGGCACCCGCACGGAAATGAAAAATCTGAATTCTTTTCAGTTTATTGTGAAAGCGATCGAATATGAATACAAGCGGCAGGTGGAGGCCATAGAGGCTGGAGAAAAGATCGTTCAGGAGACCCGGCGGTTCGATGCGAATACAGGGAAAACCTATTCCATGCGCACCAAGGAAAATGCCAACGACTACCGGTATTTTCCCGATCCGGATCTGCCGCCCATCAAATTGACGGAAGAAAAGATTGCCTCCCTCCAGGCTGAGATTCCTCGGCTGCCGGATGCTCGCAAGCAGGAGTATATGGAAAGATATGGCCTGTCTGCCTATGACGGAGAAGTGCTGACCACCAATATGGCGATGGCGGATTATTTTGAGGCGGCTGCGGCGCAGACCCGGTATCCCAAGCTGGTGGCCAATATGCTCTTGTCCGAGGTGATGCGCCTTGCAGGCGGCGAGGAGGATGTCTGCAGAATTCAACCCTCCCGCATGGCTGCGCTTGCGGATTTGTCCGGGGACGGGATCATCAATTCCGCCACCGTGAAGAAGCTGATCAAGGAGCTGTGGGAGACGGACTTTGACGTGGCCGATAAGGTAGAGCGGGAAGGGCTTGCCCAGGTGAGCGATGAGATGATCCTCCTGGAGTGGGTGCAGGAAGCCATCCGGCAAAATCCAAAATCTGTTGCAGATTATAAGAAGGGAAAAAAGGCCGCCGCGAAGGCGATCGTGGGCAAAGTGATGGCAGTGTCTGGCGGACGGGCCAATCCTACCGTAGTGGATCGCTTGGTGGAACTGGAGCTGAATCAGTGAGCAGTTGATAGAGAAAAGAGGGGGCTCCCTCTTTTCTTTTTTGGGATGTGTAAGTGGATATGTTGTTTACAACCCCTCCGCCGCAACTATGTTGCGGCACCTCCCCTTGCACAGGGGAGGCTCGAATTAGAAGGCTCCCTTGTGGGGAGGTGCGCAGCACCTCCGGGGGCATCCCGCGAAGCGGGTGAGGGATTGTCTTCTGTACAACCCTTCCATCACGGCTGCGCCGTGCCACCTCCCCAGCAACTCCTGTGGAGCTGCGACACAGGGGAGGCTCGAATTAGAAGGCTCCCTTGTGGGGAGATGCGCAGCACCTCCAGGGGCATCCCGCGAAGCGGGTGAGGGATTGTTCTCTGTACAACCCTTCCGTCACGGCTGCGCCGTGCCACCTCCCCAGCAACTCCTGTGGAGCTGCGACACAGGGGAGGCTCGAATTAAATAGGTCCCTTGTGGGGAATTGTAAAGCAACTCTCGCACAAGGGAGACTAGAAAAAAGAAGGCCCCCTTGTGTAAAGGGGGCTGTCAGCGTGAGCTGACTGGGGGATTGTTTTTTCATTGGAACAAACTACATACCGTGAAAGGAAGAATTTGAAAAAAACATCCGGTGTTGACATGGACATTTCATTGATATATAATATTCTTGCCACGCAAGTGAATATGCTACACGGTATACGTATGCCTTTTGCCTTTGGTAAAAACGCATGCTCTCTTTTCGCATACCTATACCGTATGTAGAAAAACTTGTGTGGCAGCAACGGAGCTGTGCGTTTTTCGGTGCGCGGCTTCGGCTGCGCACTTTTTTATTTATTGGGAGGAGTGAGAGGGCAGCTGAGAACATAGACCCCGGCGGGATTTACAGAAAGGAGGAGAAAACATGGTGGAAGGCAAACTCAAACATAAGAAAAACAAATTTGGGAATCTTGGAAAAACAGTTCAAAAGTTTGCACACGTTGCATTTATAGTTGCCGTGGCTTTTATCATCATCTGGATGATAATTTCTGTTTATCTGGTTGTGATTGCGCAGCAGTGGTTTAGCATTCCTTTCATTCTTGGGATCGGACTTTTATCGATTTGTGCAATCTGGCTGGCATGGGCGCTGATTTCCTGTTTTGCAGAGATTTCCATACAGCTGACCAGAATCGCCGATCGAGGACAAGCCGGGTGGAAGGTGCAGTTGGAGGGGGACAGAAAGGGGGAAGAAGAGAAAAAGAAGGAGAGGTAAAAAGAAGAACAGGAGAGCGCGGAAAAAAAGAAAGCAGACAAAGAATACAAAGATTTCGTAGACAACATGATGACAAAACGGTAAAAAAGAAGCTTCTATGAAGCTTCTTTTTTTATTTCCCAACAAAATCCAGCCCCGCCTAATTTGTGCAAAACATGTATATTCTCTGCTGTCTTGGCAATGCTAACGGATGAAATCAATTGAAGGCCGGACAGGTACTGTGTGCCTGTGTATTTCATCGGCTGTATGGAAAGGAAAATAGAGATGAAACGATTTGTAGCGCTGTTTTGTACCCTGGTATTGGCAGCTTCCCTTTTTACCTCCTGCGGTACACGGGAGAGCGGAACGGAAGGGGACGAGGACAAAACTGTGTTAAAGGTAGCAGTTTTGGAATCTGCCTACGGCAAGACGATGTGGGAGGATGTAGCTGCCGCTTATGAGGCGGATCATCCGGATGTTAGAATCGAGCTGACTGCAGAGAAAAATCTGGAGGATGTGATCGGCTCCAAAATGAAGTCTGGAGACTACCCGGATGTGGTTCATCTTGCCACGGGAAGGGAAGCGGGACTTACGGAAACCATGATTCGGGAAAACTCGCTGGCGGACATTTCTGACATTCTGGACAAAAAGGTTTTTGGAGAAGATGTGTCCGTGGGAGAAAAACTGATCGACGGGTTTACCGACACTGCGGCGACAAATCCGTATGATGACGACAAAATGTATATGGCCCCCATGTTTTATGGCCCCTGCGGTCTGTTTTACAACGCGGGTCTGTTTGCGGAGAAAAACTGGACGGTGCCTACAACGTGGGATGAGATGTGGGAACTGGGTCAAAAGGCGGAGGAGGAAGGCATCGCCCTGTTTACCTACCCCACTACGGGATATTTTGATTCGCTTATGTATGCGCTGCTCTGTGAGACTGGCGGGGTGGACTTTTACAACGACTGTATGCGTTATGAAGAAGGCATCTGGGACAAGGAGGAGGCCAGAGAAGCGCTGGATATTGTGGCGCGGCTCGCTTCTTATACGGAACCTACCACGGTTGCAAATGCAAACAATGACAACTATTTGAAAAACCAGCAGCTGATTTTGGACAACAAGGCGCTGTTTATGCCCAACGGCACCTGGGTCGTTGGAGAAATGGTAGATGCTCCAAAGGCAGACGGTTTTGAATGGGGGTTCATGTCTCTGCCGGCCATGGAAAGCGGCAAAGATCGGTATTCCTTCACCTATTTTGAACAGATTTGGGTGCCGGAAAATGCGAAGCATAAAGAGGAAGCAAAAGACTTTATCGCGTACCTGTATTCCGACAAGGCTGTGCAGATTTTCGCCGAGTCGGGCGCCATCCAGCCGGTCCAGGGTGTCAGCGAGATCCTGGAAGGAGACAACAAGCTGTTTTACAGCATATATGATACCGGCGCAAAGGCTGTGCTGGGCGGATTTGCCGCCACAGATCCCGTAGAGGGCGTCAGCATGACAGATACGCTGTTTGGGACCATCAACAGCATAGTATCGGGGGATAAAACGGTAGACGAATGGCAAGCGGCCATCAAAAGCGCCAGTGACAGTCTGCGGGGAGCGCTGAAGTAAAATTTTCAAGGTACGGCAGGACGGAATACCGTCCTGCCGATCCCTCTGGGAAAGGATCACGGATTTATGCGAAAACAAAAGGGACGGCGGGGATTTCTCGCCGTATGTACCATTCCTGCACTGGTTTTGTTCGGCATTTTTATGATTTACCCGACCCTGAATATTTTTATCATTTCCATGTACAAGTGGGGTGGCTATTCCCAGAACAGGGAATTCGTAGGGCTGGACAACTTTGTCAAGCTGTTTTCCGACGCAAAGTTCTGGCAATCCTTTCAAAATACTGTGCTGCTCATTGTGGTGGTGACAATCGTCACCATGGCGATGGCACTGATAACGGCGGCTGTACTCACCAGAGAAAAGCTGCGTTTCAAGGGATTTTTCCGGGTGATTTTTTATATTCCCAATATATTGTCTGCTGTGGTCATCGCTGCGATCTTTTCCGCCATATATGATCCCAGCAGAGGACTGCTGAATACATTACTTTCCCTGTTTACCGGAGGAAGGGCGGGACAGGTACTCTGGCTGGGAGATCAGAAAATTGTCATTTACAGCATTGCCATTGCCATGATCTGGCAGGCGGTAGGATATTATATGGTGATGTACACCGCGTCCATGTCTTCCGTTCCGGAGAGTATGTACGAAGCGGCTTCACTGGAAGGGGCGGGCAGAGTGCGGCAGTTTTTCTCTATTACCATTCCTCTGATCTGGACCAACATCCGCACGACCCTCACCTTTTTCATCATCAGCTCCATCAATATCAGCTTTTTGCTGGTACGGGCCATGACCAGCGGCGGACCGGACGGATCGACGGAGGTGTTTCTCAGTTATATGTACAAGCAGGCGTACACCAATTCTTCCTACGGATACGGTATGGCCATCGGTGTGCTTGTCTTCCTCTTTTCCTTTGCCCTGTCCGGGCTCATCAATCTGGTGACCCGCCGGGAGAGTATTGATTTGTAGGGACTGCGTCCGGAGGTGTTTATGAACAAAGGAGATAAATTGTACCGGGCGTTTATTTACCTGGTGCTGATCATTTTTGCGCTGACCATCATCATCCCTGTAGGGTGGGTGTTTCTCGCTTCTCTCAAGGAAAATTCTGAGTTTTATCAAAACCCATGGTCACTGCCCGCCGGATTTTATTTTGAAAATTTTGTACGGGCCTGGAGAGAGGCCCACATGGGGGATTATTTTCTCAATTCTGTCATTGTAACGGCGACTGCGCTGGCCATTCTTTTGGTAGTGGCGCTTCCGGCAGCTTATGTGTTGGCCAGGTACAAATTCGGCGGACGCCGTCTGATGCGCACGCTTTTTATGGGCGGCTTATTTGTCAACGTCAGCTATATCGTGGTGCCCATCTTTTTGATGCTGGTAGATGCGGGAAATCTGGTGGGATCTCCGATTTTTCTCAACAACCGGTTTGTGCTGGCACTGGTGTATGCTTCTACTGCACTGCCGTTTACCATCTACCTCTTGTCCGGCTACTTCCAAACGCTGCCCCGGGAATACGAGGAGGCAGCTTACGTAGATGGCAGCGGATATATGCAGACCATGATCCGCGTGATGATTCCCATGGCCCGGCCTTCTGTTATTACAGTAATTTTATTTAATTTCCTTTCCTTTTGGAACGAATATATCATTGCGATCACACTCATGACCCAGGACTGGGCAAAGACGCTTCCGGTGGGGCTCATGAATCTGATGAAGGCGCAGAACGCCGCAGCCCAGTACGGGCAGATGTATGCAGGCCTTGTGATCGTCATGCTGCCTACTCTGATTTTGTATATCCTGGTACAGAAGAAGCTCACTCAAGGTATGAATGTGGGCGGGTTGAAAGACTAAAAGGGGAAAGGAACCTTTTGCAGATGAAAAAACACGGACGTTTCACCATTCCCACCCAGGCAGGTTTTCTGGAAGAAACAAAGGACCTCATCCGCCGCTGGGGTGCGGATGCGATCCGCAACAGCGACGGGACAGAGCTCACCGGGGAGATGGAGGCCTTTCGGCCGGCAAAGATCTATTCCACCTACTTTGTGGCCAGAGGCTACAACGAATTTGCCCGCGCCCATCTGGAGGAGCGGCAGCGGATTTTTTTGATGAGCTGCCGGCACACGGCTGTGGAGACGAGACTGTCCTTTCCAATTATGGAGGGATATTTTGATCTCCAGCTGGAGCCGGACTACGACTGGGATCCGGAGCACAACTGGGAAGTGCGGGACCGGACCCAGGGCACGGTGGTCGCCGGGGAACTGGTGACGATAGACCGAGAATCGGGAGTCGCAGTGATCGAAAAGACAGTGCCCGGACATGTGTACACCCTGTCGTTTCCGGCATTTATCAATTGGGATCCCACCCAGATGTACAATTATATCACCAACAACTGGCAGGACCGGGAGCGGGACATTCCCTTTGATGCACACGGGCAGCTTTCCTGGGCCTATATGAAGACGGCCCTGTCCCACTGGCTGTCCCAGAATCCCCAGGTGGATGTGGTGCGGTTTACCACTTTCTTCTATCATTTTACTTTAGTATACAACGACTCCGGAAAAGAAAAATATGTGGACTGGCTGGGATATGGAGGCACTGTTTCGCCGGAAGCGCTGATCGGGTTTGAAAAGGAATACGGATATAAGCTGTGTCCAGAGGACTTTGTAGACGAGGGATACTATAACAATTCCTTCCGTCCGCCTCGCCAGGCATACCTGGACTATATGGAATATATCCAGCGCTTTGTCAGCGAGCGGGCGGCACAGCTGGTGGAAATAGTCCACGATGCTGGCAAGGAAGCCATGATGTTTTTGGGGGACAACTGGATCGGTGCCGAGCCGTATGGGAAGTTTTTTCAAAACATCGGCCTGGACGCAGTAGTCGGTAGCGTAAACAGCGGCGTCACCCTGCGCATGATTGCCGACATCCCCCATGTTAAATATACAGAGGCGCGTTTTTTGCCCTATTTTTTTCCGGACACTTTTTATCCGGGGGGCCATCCGGAGCGGGAGGCTATGGAAAACTGGCTGGCCGCCCGGCGGGCAATTTTGCGCAGTCCGGTGTCCCGGATTGGGTACGGGGGATATTTGCACCTTGCCGCAGAATTTCCGGCATTTGTAGAATGTGTGGAAAATATTGCGGAAGAATTCCGCACAATTTTAGATACCATTGAGGGATACGCGCCTTATGCACCCATAACCGTTGCGGTGCTGAACTGCTGGGGAGAGCTGCGTTCCTGGCAGAGCTATATCGCAGCCCACGGGATGGTGTATAAGCAGACGTATTCCTATCTGGGGGTCCTGGAGGCGCTCAGCGGCATGGCGGTCCAGGTGCGGTTTATCCGATTTTCAGATATTGCCGAAAATGGAGTTCCAGAGGATGTTGATGTAATCATCAATGCCGGGGACGCAGGCACTGCCTTTTCCGGCGGCGCTTCCTGGAACGACGCGGCGCTTTTGGAAAAGCTGCGCATGTGGATCTGGCAGGGCGGCGGATGGATTGGAATCGGAGATCCCTCGGCGTCTCCCCGCCAGGGAAGGTATTTTCAATTGAGTGACGTGCTCGGCGTGGACCGGGAACAGGGCTTTACCATTCCGGAAGACAAGTATTTTACAAAGCAGGTAGAGGCGCACTTTATCACAGAAGATATGGTAGGTCCAATCGATTTCGGCGAATGTAAAAAGAACGTGTATGCCTGCACGCCCGATTGTGAAATCTTGGAATATTTCGATGGAGAAGTGCATCTCAGCGCAAATACCTATGGCAAAGGCAGGGCGGTATATATAGCCGGGCTTCCATACAGCAGTCAGAATACGCGCCTTTTGCTGCGCAGCTTGTATTATGCGGCAGGCATGGAGGAGCGGCTGCATGTATTTTATGCGGAAAGTCCCTGCTGCGAGGTGCATGGATACCCCGACTGCGGCAAATACGCCCTTGTAAACAATACCATGGAAAGCCGCACTACCCGATTTTGGGACGGCGCCGGCAGGGAGCATACGGTGCAGCTGGCGCCCGGAGAAATTCGGTGGATGGATATGGAGGCGGCAGAATGAAAGCGATACGCTATATTCTCATGACGGGGCTTTTTGCGGTGAGCATCGCGCTGATCGTAGTGTTTCAGCGGCATATCGGTGCCGTATACGCCGGGATCATGCTGCTGGGCACCTGTGGGCTGCTGTTTTTGCTTTGGGTGTACAACCGAAAATACAGATAGAAAAACACCTGGGATGTGTTTCCCAGGTGTTTTTCTGTCATTTTGCAAAATTTACGGTAGACATCAAGGTAACTTCCTTTACGTCGTACAGCTTGGAAAGCTGCCGCACCATCTGCGTCTGTATTGCCGCGTCCCCTCTGGATACGATCAGCATTCTGGAAAATTTGGGATCGGAAGTTTCGTTTACATTCAGGCTGTCGATGTTGTATCCCCGCCGGGCATACAGCCCAGTGATCCGGTTGAGGACGCCGTACCGGTTGGCCACAATCAATTCTATTGTAAATTTTTCCATCAAAGCGTCCTTTCTACGAGGTAATGATGTCCCTGGCAGATCCACCGGGAGGGATCATGGGGAGCACTTTTTCGTCTATATCGATGGGGCACACGATCACTGTGGGCCCATTGTCCAAAGTATTTTGCAGGGCGCTTTCCAGTTCCTGTATATTTGTAGCATAGCAACCCACTCCACCGAAGGCACTGGCCAGAGCGGCAAAATCCGTTTTGCGGTCCAGCGTCGTCTGGGAATAGCGTCCTCCGTAAAACATGGTCTGCCACTGGCGCACCATGCCCAGGGTCCCGTTTTGGAGAACGATGATGGTGATGGGAAGCTGCTGCGTCACGGCGGTGGCCAGCTCGATCAGATTCATGCCGAAGCTGCCGTCGCTGGTAAAGAGAACCGTTTTTCTGCCGCCTGCCGCGATACATCCGCCGATGGCGGCGCCCAGCCCGTAGCCCATCGTGCCCAGCCCGCCGGAGGTGAGCTGGGTACGGGGACGGGTGAAGGGATAATACTGCATGGTCCACATCTGGTGCTGTCCTACATCTGTAGCGATCAATGTATCGTCGCTGCAGAAGCGACTGACCGTTTCGATGATATTTTTTGGGGTGAACCCGTCTGGAGCCTGCACAGTCTGCTGTTTCTTCAACTGGTCTACGTACTGGAGCCAGGCGGCGTTTTCTCTCTGGGGCAGAATTTCCAGCAACTTTTGCAGCACGGCCTTAATATCTCCGCAGATGCCGATGTTTGCGGAGATGTTCTTATCGATTTCCGACAGGTCGATATCTATGTGAAGGATGGTTCTGTTTTTCGTATAGGCTTCGGGATCCCCGGTGGCCCGTTCAGAAAAACGAACGCCCAGCGCAATGATCAAATCGCTTTTTGCTTCGGTCATTGCTGCTGCATATGTGCCGTGCATGCCGCACATCCCAAGATTCAGCGGATCGTCGGCGGGCAGTGCCGTAATTCCCATCATGCTCAGGCCCACCGGAGCACAGATGCGACGGGAAAGCTTTAGAAGCTCCGTTTCTGCGCCGGAAGCAACGACGCCGCCCCCGGCGTAGATATAGGGCCGCTCAGAGCGAGCGATGGCCTCTGCTGCCTTTTCTATATCTTTGGATATCTGCACCACCGGCACCTCTGCATCTGCCGGTGTCAGACCCTGGTAATCACAGATTTCTGTCTGGATGTTTCTCGGTATGTCTACCAAAACCGGTCCCTTTCGGCCGCTTCCGGCAATGCGAAAGGCTTCATGGAGCGTAAACTCCAACTCCCGGATATCCCGCACCACAAAGTTGTGCTTTACAACGGGTTGGGTAATTCCCACAATGTCTACTTCCTGGAAGCTGTCTTTTCCCAGGAGGGGGACGTCTACGTTTCCGGTAATAGCTACCAATGGTATACTGTCCAAATAAGCGTTGGCGATCCCGGTGACGATGTTTGTGGCTCCAGGTCCGCTTGTGGTGATGACTACGCCGATTTTTCCCGATGCGCGCGCATATCCGTCTGCGGCGTGGGCGGCACCCTGTTCGTGGGCGGTAATGACGTGGCTTATGCGGTGTGCGTTTTGGTATAACGCATCATACAGGGGCAGCACGGCGCTGCCCGGATATCCAAACACAGTGGTCACTCCGTGGGCGCATAGCTGTTCTATGATGATTTGTGCTCCGCTTTTTTTCACGTAAAATCCTCCCGTAAGAAAACCCCCTGCAGCAATTGCTGCAGGGGGCGGATTTTCTTTCTGCCCGCAGTCAGCACAATACAAGGCAACCTTGTGATACGCAGAGCATCATGCTGACGGCCACGATTGCGCTGCATTTTGTCATGGCGGCGTCCTTTTGACGATTTTCTTCATCATAGCACAGGCATTCCAGCTTGTCAATCGGCATTTTCCACATATCTTGCTTTTATGCGCGCGTATGGATACAATACATGGAGAGGATCCAATAAGAAAAGAGGTACTGCAAAATGAGAAGAGAAGACAGGCAAGTGACCGATCTTGGAGAAATATGTGCTGTTTTGGACACCTGTAAGGTCTGCCATGTGGCCATGCGGGATGATACAGAAGAATATGTCGTTCCCCTAAACTATGGATATACCATGGAGAACGGTACTCTTACTTTCTATTTTCACAGCGCTCTGGAGGGACGAAAAATCGATATTTTGCAAAAAAGGAGCGATGTTTGCCTTGCGATCACCAAAGAGGGTACACTTCTTCCGGGGGCTTCTCCCTGCGCATATGGATGCGCTTTTTTCAGTGTGATCGGCTGGGGAAGGGTAGAGTTTATCGAAGCGGAAGAGGAGAAGTGCCATGCTTTGTCGGTGCTGTTCCGACATCAAACGGGACAGCAGGTTCCATTTACAAAGGAGCAGACAAAATCTGTGTGCATATATAAAATTGTTTGTACCAGGTATACGGCAAAGCAAAGGACTGCGCCTGGGATATGAATTTTTGCAGCTTTGTTTTTATTTCAGCAGTGTTTCATAAGTGAAATGTCTATAAGATCTGCGCATCATCCAAACTGCCACAGCAGCACAGAGAATGCCGAATATCAGGAGAATCCATATGCTGAGCAGCAGCAGCCCGGAAAATTGAGCCGCTGCCAGAATAATTACGGGAAGCACGAGAAAGGCACCCCGTTGCTGGGCTTCCTCTACGGTCTGTGCTTTGGCCGAACCCTGTACGATCAAGGTGATTGCAAGCAGGGAAACGGCCGGAGACACCAACAGGAGCAGCACGATCCAGTTGACACTGGGAAGGATGAAGTGCTCCATGAGAAAGAAACTTTCCGCCTCTGCCACAAAAAGCATGGCGGCGAAAGAAAGGAGGGAAACGGCCATGGACAGCAGAAATGCGGCCAGAATTTTTGCATAGAAAATCTGCCGCAGGGACATGGGAGAGAGCAACAGTGTTTCCAGAGTTCGCTTTTCCTTTTCTCCTACAAAGGAGCTTGCCGCCATCACGGAAGCGGCCATGATGGGGATCATCAAAAAGAAGAGGGGAAGCATACTGTTGAAGATCAGGTCTGCGACAGTTCCTCTTAATTCTGCTGCCGACAGGTTTGCGGGCAGCAGCGTGGCAAGAGACTGGAGCTCATCTGACTCTAAAGGAGCAAAGGCGATGACGCAGATAAGTATGGTAGGCAACAGTATTGTCATTACAAGGGGAACGATCCATAAAGCAGCCAAAAGACGCCGGTTGGCGGTAATAGCGCGAATATCCTTTCGGATCAGCGCTTTTTCCATAGACCGTTTCATTGTGAGACCTCCTGCTTTGAGGCATTTTCTAAAAAGTGAAAGTATATCTCTTCCAGGGTAAGTTCCCTGGCGGACACGTGATACACATTCCCGCCTGCTGCAACGATCGCCCTGACGATCTCTGGGATCTCCTTTTCCTCTGATACGGAAATTGTGTAGACGTCTCCCTCCTTGCTTTGCAGGCCCAGATCTGCCGGGACCCGATCTGCCTGAATGGTGACGGGGATCGTTGAAGTGGTGCGGGAGCGCAGCTCCTGGAGTGTTCCGACTGTCAAGAGACGTCCCCTGTCTACCAGGCCGTAGCAGGTGCATATTTCCTGGGCATAGCGCAGCTGGTGCGTACACAGAAATACGGTAGTGCCCGCTTCCTTTGCCAGTCGGCGGATCAGCTCGTTTACGCTTCTTGCACTTTCCGGGTCCAGTCCTGAAGTGGGTTCATCCAAAAACAAAATTTTTGGGCTGTGGAGCATCGCTCTGGCCAGAGAAAGCCGCTGACGCATACCGGTGGAATAGGTGGAAAGCTTTTGATCTGCCGCATTTGTCAGATCGAGCTGCTCCAGCAGTTCCTGCGCCCGTCGTTTTCCTTCTCTTTCCGGCATGGCAAATACAGCGGCGTAAAACAGCAGATTGTCCATCCCGGTCATGTTGTCGTACATCTGCGCGTGCTCTGTGACAAATCCCGATATGCTGTGGACTGCTGCGGGATCTTTTGCCGGATCCAGATCCAATACGCGGCAAGTACCGCCGGTGGGTGTGAGCATCCCGCCCAAAAGTTTTACCGTTGTCGTTTTTCCGGCTCCGTTTGGCCCCAGAAAACCAAAGATTTCCCCTGGATTCAGAGAAAAGGACACCCCGTCCAGGGCTGTTTTTTCGGGAGTGTATTTTTTTGTCAGGCGTTCTGCTGTGACTGCCTTCATACCATGCTCCTTTGAGAATTTTATACATTGTAGCACAGATTCTGCGTGGGTGCAATTGTTTTTTTTCGCTGCTTATGGTACAATAAACAAAAGGAAAATTCCGGAGGCGAGGGAGATGAAAAAGAGTCGGCTTTTGCCCATCGCATTTTGTTTGTGCATGTTCCTGGGCCTCGGGGCCTTCTGCCTTCTGGCGCATATGGAAGTTTTGACGCGGCAGGAGGAAGAGACAGAGCTGGATCGGCGCATCGCGGAAGGTACTCCTGAGGTGTTTGTCAATGCTGCAGCCCAGCGGGACTTTGATATATACTTGAACTGGGGCCCGACCAGCGAGTGGGACGACGCCTTGTATTCCGTTGTTGCTCCGGAAGGATTTTTGCTGAGCAGTTATTCAAAATACTGGGATGAGGCAAAATTGCAAAGTTTGTACGAGGAACTGCTGCGCAACAAGCACGGAGAGGAAATCAACTATTTGGAAGAAGTGACGGTGTATCCGGAAGAAAATGAGAATGCCCTGGCATCTCACACCACTTCCACGGATACGCTGCTGCTTACCCCCCATTTCCCGGCACTGCAGGGATTTTCCGTTTCCCTCTCCCGGGACACAGGAATCATCAGCCTCTATGGCGGAGATACTGTCCGCACCGTGGAGGGGATGGCAAGAACGCTCTCGCACGAGTATGGGCACCACTTTGTCTCCTACTATATGTTTGATGATTTTTCGGATGCGGATGCGGAAGATGTGAAGGCATACATCCGCCTGCGGGGATTGCCGGAGGACAAAGTTCTGCGGCGCAGCGAGGATGGCAAACAGTATCTGGATATGCACTACTGGTATGTGGGAGAGATCGCCGCGGAGGATTATGTGCTTCTCATGGGTTCTCCCGCCACCCGGCAGGTGGTGGATTTCTACGATGTGCGGGATGTGTTGTACGGCGCCGTACAGCCGGATTCTTCCGAGATGAACGGTGCAATGAACCTGTATCCTCAGGAAAATTTGATGATTTCCTTCGCGCCGGACGTGGCTGGGCTAAAGGAGTATTTTTACAGCTTTATCGATGAAACGCCCGCTCCTACGCCGCAAACGCCATCTTTTGATCTGCGTATAGAGCAGGACAGCGTAGGGTATCAGCTGGAGGATGGGTATGAAGTATTTGTGCACTATAAAATCCGGTGGAACAAGCCTTACACCGAACCGGGCACAGTATACACGCTGCTGTGCTATGACACGGAGGAATACGGAATCATCCCCATAAAGACAGTGCGCGACGACCAGCAGGCGCTGGCTTATATCGGAACGGTGACGGCGGATTACGGCAACAGCATATCTTATGCGGCGGATCTTTTGGATACCGGCACCAAGGTTTTTCATGTTTGCGCCGTGCTGCCGGACGGAACGGTGACGCTGTCCCAGCCGCTGACCTATACCTTTGACTGACGGGGGCCATATGAAAAAGAGATTTTGTTTGTTCTTGGCGCTGCTTGCCGTCTTTCTCCTTTCCGGGTGTGTGCGGGGTACGGTCTCCTGCGGTATAGATAAAGACAGACAGGCGTTTTTGCGCTACGAGGCCCAGGTGGACCTTTCCGAGATGCCGCAGGCGTACAGGGAAGCGGTGACGCAGGCGGTGGACGACCTGGCGGAGGAGTACGCTGCGCTGGATTTTACCGTTGCGCGGGAGGATGCAGAGGACCGCATCCTGCTGGAGATGGAGCGAAGGGTGCAGGGAGACTCTTATGCGGACGCTTTCGAGGCACTCCGGGAGCTGTTGACAAATGAAGAGATCACTCCTTTTGTCCAGGTGGAAATGAGGGAGGAGCATACAGATCGGGAACAGTATTTTTCCATTGCTGCACAGGCGGACGGGGAGAGCATTGTAAAAACGGTCCGTGCCGAAGAATTGCCGGCGGACCTGCGAAAGACCGTTGCCGCATGGGTGGAGGATTCCGCTGTCACCTTTTCCGTGGAACTGCCGGGACATACATACACCTCAACAGGAGAGGTGACGGTAGAATCGGACGATATCTGCCGGGTAACAGTTCCCATGGAGCTGGACGGACAGACAGGCATAGATCTCACTACCCGATTTACTTTGGAGGATGGGAAAATTTCCGATACAACTTTGGATGCACAGATACAAAAATTTGCTCTGATCGGGAAAGTCCTTATGGGGGTCATGGGCGTTTTCCTGGCGGCTGTGCTCATATTGGCGGTTTCTGGAATGGCAAAAGCCAGGCGGGCTGGGAGACACGGTGGCGCAAAATAGGTGCGTTTCCTTGATTTTTCCTCTTTTTTGCGATAGAATACCTGTTAGATTTGAAAAGGAACATACATATGAAAATTGTAGACATTATTACAAAAAATACGCCTTCCCTTTCCTTTGAGGTTTTTCCTCCGAAAACGGAGACAACTTTTGACAATGTGAAGGCGGCGACGGAGGAGATCGCAAAGCTTTGTCCCTCCTTTATCAGCGTTACGTACGGCGCCGGCGGCGGAACAAGCAAGTATACGCTGGATATTGTCAAAAACATCAAACAGTCCTATGGAGTGCCCACGCTGGCCCATCTTACCTGTGTCTCTTCCACCCGGGAGACAGTACGGCAGAAGATCGAAGAAATCAAGGCGGCGGGCGTGACCAACGTCATGGCTCTCAGAGGAGACATCCCGGAAGCGCTTGCAGACGCCGACCGCAGCGGCTGGGCATACCAGCATGCGGTGGACCTGATCCTGGAGCTGAAAGCGTCCGGGGCAGATTTTTGTATCGGCGGAGCATGTTATCCGGAGATACATCCGGAAAGTGCAAATCAAAAGGAAGATATCAAACGGCTGAAGGAAAAGGTGGACGCCGGATGCGATTTTTTGACAACGCAGATGTTTTTCGATAACAACCTGCTTTATAATTTTCTCTATAAGATTCGCGAGGCGGGGATCACTGTGCCGGTAATTCCCGGGATTATGCCCATCACAAATGCAAACCAGGTAGAGCGGGCCATAAAGCTCTCCGGCTCCTATATGCCGCAGCGATTCAAAAGCTTGGTAGATAAGTTTGGTGCCGATCCGGCGGCCATGAAGCAGGCGGGAATTGCCTATGCCACTGATCAGATCATCGATCTGTATGCGAACGGGATTGCCGATGTCCACGTGTATTCCATGAACAAGCCCGATGTGGCCGCGAAGATTCAGGGCAATCTGTCGGATATTTTGGGAAAATGAGCGTGATTGTTTCTACATGGACATGTTCCTCCCCGCCTTTTTCCGAGGAGGAGGCGCTGCGCTATGCCGGATGCAGGGGAGCGGATGAGGGAATGCGGCGCCTGCTGCTGGATTGTGCGGCGCAGGCGGAGGAGCAGATGGCATACCGGGTTTGCTATGGAGTGCTTTCTGTGTGCATCCAGGGAGACTGCTGTGATTTTGCAAACTTTTCCGTGTGCTCCCGTCAGCTGGCGAAAAATCTTGACGGGTGTACGTCTGTGCTTCTTTTTGGGGCAACCGTGGGAGTGGGAATCGACCGCCTGATCGCAAAATACGGAAGGATCTCTCCTGCAAGGGCGGTGATGCTCCAGGGGATCGGCGCTGAGCGGATTGAAGCGCTGTGCGACGCTTTTTGCAGGAATTACGCAGAGGGAAACGACGTGGGCCTTCGGCCCCGTTTCAGCCCAGGCTACGGAGATCTGCCGCTGGAGGTGCAAAAGTCTGTTTTTGCCGTTTTGGACTGTCCGAGAAAGATCGGGCTCAGTCTAAGCGAAAGCCTTTTGATGTCTCCGTCCAAATCGGTAACAGCTTTCGCGGGGATCACCCATAATAAAAGAAAAAGTGAAAATAACGGCTGTAGTTCTTGTGAAAATACAGGCTGCAGCTACAGGAGCGAGCAATGAATTTTCGAAAATATTTGAGAGATCATATTGTTTTTCTGGACGGGGGGATGGGCACTCTTTTGCAGAAGCGCGGACTACAGGCCGGAGAAGCCCCGGAGAGATGGAACCTCACCCACAGGGAAGCGGTTATAGACATCCAGCGCCAGTATTTTGATGCGGGGAGCAATGTGGTTTGCACCAATACCTTTGGGGCAAACACTTTGCATTTTGCAGAAGATGTGCTGGAGGAGATCGTAAAGGCGGCTCTCGACAATGCGCGGGCGGCACGGGATAAAAGTGTGGGTGCGCAGGAAAAATTCATCGCTCTGGACATCGGTCCTTCCGGAAAACTCCTCAAGCCCCTGGGAGATCTGGACTTCGAGGATGCGGTCGCGATGTTTGCCCGGACCGTTCGCCTGGGTGTACAGTATGGCGCAGATCTCATTTTGATCGAGACGATGAGCGATGCCTATGAAACCAAAGCGGCGCTCCTTGCCGCAAAGGAAAACAGCTCGCTGCCGGTTCTGGTTTCCAACGCATACGGAGAGGACGGCAAGCTGATGACCGGCGCCACTCCCGCTGCCATGACGGCACTTTTGGAGGGAATGGGTGTCGATGCCCTGGGTGCGAATTGTTCTCTGGGTCCAAAGCAGCTGTGCGGTGTGGTAGAAGAACTTCTCCGGTGCGCTTCTGTCCCGGTGCTGTTTAAGCCCAACGCGGGGCTTCCCAAAGGGGTGGGGGGAGAAACGGTATATGACGTGACGGACCGGGAATTTGCTGAGGATGTAGCAAAGCTGATCCAAAAGGGTGTACGTGTGGCAGGCGGGTGCTGCGGCACCACCCCCGCCCATATCCGGATGCTTGCGGATCTGACCGGCGGATATACGCCTGTCCCTCTTGCAGACAAGGGGTGTACCGTTGTTTCTTCCTATACCCATGCAGTGACGTTTGGACAGGCGCCTGTGCTGATTGGAGAGCGGATCAACCCCACCGGGAAGAAGCGGTTCAAGCAGGCGCTCATGGAGAGGGATATGGACTATATTCTCTCAGAGGGTGTCCGGCAGCAGGAGCAGGGTGCGGACATTCTGGACGTCAATGTGGGACTTCCCGATATCGATGAGGCCGCAATGCTGCTGGACAGCGTGTGTGCACTGCAGTCGGTCGTGGATCTGCCGCTTCAGATCGACACGTCCGACCCGGAGGCCATGGAGGCAGCGCTGCGCCGCTACAACGGCAAGGCGATGATCAATTCGGTAAACGGGAAGCGGGACAGCATGGAGGCGGTATTTCCCCTGGCCCACAAGTACGGGGGCGTGATCGTGGCGCTGACCCTTGATGAGAACGGGATCCCGGATACCGCCGAGGGCAGGGTGAAGATTGCAGAGAAGATTCTGCACACGGCTGCCCAGTACGGCATCGCAAAAAAGGATATTATTTTTGACACGCTTGCCATGACGATCAGCGCCGACACCTCTGCCGCAAAAGTTACCCTTGCGGCGCTGCGCCGTATCCGGGAGGAGCTTGGATGTCATACGCTGCTGGGTGTTTCCAACATCTCTTTTGGCCTTCCCAATCGGGACGCAGTCAACGGTACATTTTTTGCACTGGCCCTGGCATACGGACTTTCAGGAGCGATCATGAACCCCTATTCCGCCGACATGATGCGCACCTATTATACTTTTAAGGCGCTGTGGAATCTGGATCCGAACTGCGCAGAGTATATCGGGGCAGCAGACAGTTTTTCCATTTCTGTGTCTCAAAAGGCGGAGCATCCTTCCGAAAAGGTGGAGGGACAGGCAGGTTCCCAGCTGCAAAGTGCAATTATAAAGGGTTTCAGGGAAAGGGTCGGGATCCTTACGGCGGAGCTTTTGCAGACAGTACCGCCGCTGGAGATTGTAAACCGGGAGATCATTCCCGCACTCAACACGGTCGGGGAAGGATTTGAAAACAAAACGGTGTATTTGCCGCAGCTTTTGACAAGTGCGGAAGCGGCAAAGTGTGCTTTTGAAAGCATTAAGACCTTCGTTGCGGCAGGTGGGAAGAAATCTGCCGGGAAGGGGGTTGTCGTCATAGCGACGGTGCGGGGAGACATCCACGACATAGGAAAAAATATTGTAAAACTTCTTTTGGAAAACTATGGATTTGATGTGGTGGATCTGGGAAAGGATGTGCCCGCCGGGAAAATTGTAGAGACGGTTGCAGATCTTCATGCGCCTCTGGCCGGCTTGAGTGCGCTCATGACCACTACGGTCCCGGCAATGGAAGAGACGATTCGTCTGCTGCGGGAAAAGGCGCCCTGGTGCAAGGTTGTTGTAGGGGGCGCGGTGCTTACCCAGGAATATGCGGACAGGATCGGTGCGGACAAATATGCAAAAGACGCCATGGAGACGGTCCGCTATGCACAGAGTGTGATAGAGAAATGAAAAGAAAATTCCCCGGGGGAAAATCTACCCCCGGGGAAATTTTTTTATTTTAATTTTTCATTGGAAGAATTTTCACCGGTACCGGCGTTTTTGCAAACCAGACGCAGATTTGTTTTTCCAACCAGAATTTGTTGCAGATAATCGGACGCGCGCTGCAGAAACTATTCTAAGAAGGGAGGCGTGAATTTGAAAAGAATTCTGTTGTTTTTGCTCCTTGCAGCTTTGCTGGTCACGCCTGTATCTGCTGCATCGGATACGAAGACAGATCTTCGGCTGCCTATCGTGATGTACCATCACCTGTCCCCCAAGAAAAAACTGCAGGGGGACTACGTGCTTTCTCCCGACGAGTTGGAAGCAGATTTACAGTATCTGCGGGAGCATGGATATGAAAGCATTACGACAAAGCAGCTTATCGGCTGGAGCAGAGGAGAAGTGCAGCTCCCCGAAAAACCCGTGATGATTACCTTTGATGACGGCTATGAATCCACGATTGTGTACGCCGGTCCGCTACTGGAAAAATACGGATTTCAGGCCGTGGTGGCTGTAATCGGCAGCGCGGCGGATCTGTTCAGCGAGAAGCGGGATCACATGCTGGACTACTCCTACCTTGCATGGGACGCAATACGGGATATCTCCCGTGGAGATACCTTTGAAGTACAGTGCCACACGTATACGATGCACAAGCTGAATACCCGAAAAGGGTGTGGGAAGATCATGGGAGAGGGATATACGGATTATCGAAAGAAACTCACAGAGGACCTCACCCGGTTTCGGGACAAGTGTGCGGCAGAAGATGTACAGCTGACGGACACCATCGCTTTTCCCTACGGCGTATACAGCGACGAGACCATTTCCATTATCAAGGAACTGGGCTTTGCGGCTGCATTTACCTGCACGGAACGGGTGAATCATTTGACCGGAGACCCGGATGAATTGTATGAGCTGCGCCGGTTCAACCGCCCCCACGGTATTTCCAGTGAAAAGTTTTTCAGCAAGTGGGAGGACTGAGTCTCACAGAAGATTTTGACGCTGCCAGGCGGGATCTTCCGGTGTCAGGTAAGACATCGGCACGTCCAGTACTGTCATGGCGCCCCGTTTTCCCTCTCTGTGCAGGCGAACGGCCGCCCGGGCGTATGCCGTGAGGACGCTTGCGGTAAACTCCGGATTGGATTCCAATTTGAGGGAAAACTCCATCACATGCTTGTTTTCTCCGGTGCTTCCGCTGCGGATGACCATGCCGCCGTGGGGCATTTTGCTGTGGTTTTTTTGAAGCTCTTCTTCAGATATAAAAGTAACTGTTGTATCGTAATCCGCAAAATAATTGGGCATTTCCTTGATTTCCCGCTCGATGCGGGCCTTGTCTGCCCCCTCCTTCGCTACTACGTAGCATTCCCGCAGGTGCTTCTCACGGGTGGACAGAGTGGGATTTTTTCCCTCGCGCACTGCCTGTACCGCTTCTTCTATGGGAACGGTATACTGAATGGCATTGGCGACGCCTTCGATCCGGCGAATGGCGTCGGAGTGGCCCTGGGAAACGCCCCGGCCCCAGAAGGTGTAGACACTGCCACAGGGAAGTGCGGCCAGGGAAAGCTGACGCATGATGGAAAACAGTCCCGGATCCCAGCCCACGGAAATAATGGACAGCGTGTCTTTTGCTGCGGCGTTCATTGCTGCGTAATAGTCGGGAATTTTTGCGTGGGTGTCAAAGCTGTCAATGGTGTTAAAGAGCTTTGCAAAGGCGGGTCCCTGTATGGGCAGGTCGGTCGCGGAGCCCCCACAGAGGATGACCACATCCAATTCTCCCTGCATAGACGCAGCGTCGTCTGCACGGAGGATTTTTGCGCTGGGCGTGTTTGTCTGCAGCGCAGACGGGTCGCGTCGTGTAAAGAATGCGGAAAGCTCCATATCCGGAGCCGCATTTACTGCTTTTTCCACGCCACGGCCTACATTTCCGTAGCCTGCGATTCCAACTTTGATGTTTTCCATAATTCTATTTTCTCCTTGTTTAAGTATTTATATTTGTGATGCGTGCAATTTGTGTCATTGCTTTACCAGTCCACAATTGCAGTTTGCATTGCATCCTCTCACAAATAGATTGATACGTATACGCAAAAGGTCTCGCACACAGTGCGAGACCTTTTGGGCAGCGTACTGCCGCTGGCCTGTCTGGCAGGATTTGAACCCGCGACACCTGGAATCGGAATCCAGTGCTCTATCCAGCTGAGCTACAGACAGATATTTTATACAGATTTTTACTGCCCGATTATTATAGCACAAACTTTTTGTTTTGTAAACCCATATTTTTGCGAAAAGAAAAATATTTGCTATTGCGGCCGGACTGTGGTATACTGATACCAGTTTGAATGGGTGAAACGGGGGATGTATATGCTGACGGATATTGAAATTGCCAGAAACACAAAAATGCTGCCGATCGGGGAAATTGCGGACAGGCTTGGAATTTTGCCGGAGGAACTGGAACCCTACGGGCGATATAAAGCGAAAATCAGTGATGCTTTTATCCGCCGCGCCGCTTCCCGTCCGGACGGAAAGCTGATTTTGGTGACGGCCATCAACCCTACTCCGGCCGGAGAGGGAAAGACCACTACCACCGTGGGGCTGGGCATGGCGATGGAAAAAATCGGGAAAAAAGCGGTGATTGCCCTGCGGGAGCCCTCACTGGGACCTGTGTTTGGGCTCAAAGGAGGGGCTGCCGGAGGCGGGCATGCCCAGGTGCTTCCCATGGAGGACATCAATCTGCATTTTACCGGGGATTTTCATGCGATCACCGCGGCCAATAATCTGCTTTGCGCCATGATCGACAATCACATCCAGCAGGGAAACGCACTGGACATCGATCCGCGGCGGATTTTGTTCGGCAGAGTGACAGATACCAACGACCGGGCACTGCGCAATACTGTGGTGGGCTTGGGCAAGCCTACGGACGGCGTGCCCCGGGAAGAGCATTTTATGATCACCGTCGCCAGTGAGGTCATGGCGATTCTGTGTCTGGCGGAGGATCTGAGCGATCTCAAGCGCAGGCTGGGCAGCATCCTTGTGGCGTATACCCGCGCCGGTGCGCCTGTATATGCCAGAGATCTGCAGGCAGACGGCGCCATGACAGTGCTTTTGAAGGATGCCCTTTTGCCCAATCTGGTCCAGACTACAGAAAATACCCCCGCAATCATCCACGGCGGCCCGTTTGCCAACATCGCGCACGGATGCAATTCCATCCGAGCCACAAGACTGGCACGGAAGCTTGCCGACTACGCCATCACGGAGGCAGGATTCGGAGCCGATCTGGGCGCGGAGAAGTTTTTTGATATCAAGTGCCGCATGGCCGGCCTGGATCCCGCGGCAGTCGTTTTGGTGGCTACCGTGCGGGCGCTGAAATACAACGGAGGAATTTCAAAGGATGCACTGGCTGGTGAAGACGTTGCGGCGGTGGAACGGGGCGGCGCCAATCTGGAGGCGCATATCGAAAATCTCAAAAAATTCGGTGTGCCCGTCGTGGTGGCGGTAAACCGCTTCCATACGGATACAAAAGCAGAGCTGGAGGCGGTGCGGCAGATCTGTACCCGCAGCGGTGCCCGGTGCGCCATGTCTGAGGTCTTCGCCCGCGGTGGGGCCGGGGGTACGGAACTGGCCCATGCTGTAGTAGAGGCATGTGAAGAACCATCGCATTTTGCGCCTATTTATGGAGATGACCTGTCGATCCGGGAGAAAATAGAGCGGATTGCAACGGAGATTTACGGCGCCAGAGGTGTCCAGTTTGAGAGCGGTGCACTGAAATCCATGCAGCAGATCGCAGATCTGGATCCGGCATATGAAAGATTCCCGGTATGTATGGCGAAAACCCAGTACTCTCTGTCGGATGATCCCACAAAACTGGGGCGCCCCCGGGATTTTGACATCACCGTGCGGGAAGTGCGTCTGTCCGCAGGTGCCGGCTTTATTGTGGCACTTACCGGCGCAATTTTGACGATGCCCGGCCTGCCGCGGGATCCGGCAGCCTGCAGGATAGACATAGATCCGGCGGGAAACATTACAGGGTTGTTCTGATGCGGGAATTTATAGAAACCCACTCCCCAGAGGAGACGGAGGCGGCGGGCGCACATCTGGCGCAGGCGCTTTTGTCCCGGCGTCCCGGCGCGTTGTGTTTCGTTTGCCTGTATGGGGATCTTGGAGCGGGAAAGACCGCTTTTGTCCGGGGATTTGCGTCGGTGCTTTCGCCGGGCAGCCGGGTAAGCAGTCCCACGTACACCATTGTCCGCGAATACCGGTGCGGTCCGGTGCCTCTGTTTCATTTTGACTTGTATCGTTTGGAGGAATCGGAGGACGGTCTCGCGGAGATCGGTTTTGACGAGTATGTGTCCGGCGGCCACTGCATCGTGGAATGGAGCGAATATCTTCCCCAGTGTCCTCGGGACAATATCAAGGTCACTATCCGCAGGACCGGTGCGGGCGACAGACAGATCGAAATGGAGTACTGAAATATGCTGACACTTGGATTGGATACGACGGCGGGGACTGCCTGTGCCGCCATTTTGTCGGACGACAAGCTGCTTTGCGAATATACGATGCATTCCGGAAATACCCACAGCACCACGTTGCTTCCCATGATCGAAAATATGCTGGCGCTTCTTGGGAAAAAAGCTTCCGATATCGATTTGTATGCCTGTGCCGCAGGGCCGGGATCTTTCACCGGCGTGCGCATCGGTGCGGCTACGGTGAAGGGGATGGCATATCCCTACAACACCCCTTGTGTGCCGGTGTCCACCCTGGAGGCACTTGCCTATAACTTAGTGGGATACGGGGGACTGCTCTGCCCTGTGATGAACGCACGGCGGCAGCAGGTGTATACGGCATTGTTTTCGTCGGACGGTATGCACCTGCGGCGCCTTTGTGCGGATTGTGCCATGGCTGTGGAGGACCTGGCGTCCTTGCTGAAGGATACAGGGGAGCCGGTTTATTTTGTGGGAGACGGATACGATCTGGTGACACATCTCACAGATCGGGTGACGCCGGAGCGACTGCGGTACCCAAGCGCAGTTTCTGTGGCGCTGTGCGGATATTGGATTTATGCAAACGCAGAAAACAAAGCGGTCTACGCTCCCGAGGCGCTTTTGCCTGTGTATCTGCGAAAGCCCCAGGCTCAACGGGAGCGGGAAGCGCGGCTGGAACAGGAAAAAAGAGAAAATGAAAGGAACATACTATGAAAAAAATTGCGATCGCTTGTGATCATGGAGGGTATCCGCTGAAACTTGCCGTGCTGCGGCATTTGGAGAAGCAGGGATATGAATATGAAGATTTCGGTTGCGACAGCACGGACAGTGTGGATTATCCCGATTACGGGGTGCCTGCATGTGAGGCAGTAGTGTCCGGAAGATGTGAGCGAGCCATTTTAATCTGCGGCACCGGCGTCGGCATGAGCATGTGCGCAAACAAAGTTCACGGGATTCGCGCTGCTTGCTGTTCCGACACTTTCAGTGCGCGGATGACCCGGCTGCACAACGATGCGAATGTACTTTGCTTTGGAGCGCGCGTGGTGGGTGAGGGCCTGGCGCTGGATATGGTGGATCTGTTTTTGCAAACCGAGTTTTTGGGAGGATATCACTGCGGGCGCATTGAAAAAATGATGAAAATCGAAAAATAATCGCAGCTTTTTGTATAACAGCCGCCCCAGGTAGGGCGGCTGTTATTTTTCCCATTTTTTTGCATATATTCTTACAGTTCTTTCTTTGCTCTGAGGGCAAATTTGCAGGTACGTTTAATTAAAATGGGACGGTGAGGGATATGCAGGAGATCAGAAGCGGAAGGCATACAGACGGCGAACATCTGTTGGAAAAGAAGAAAAAAGCTTCTGCAAAGTCGGACCACAGAAGCCGTGCGGCGGATATCACTGCTGTTGTGTGTGCAATGCTATGCGCTGCCGTACTTTGTCTGTTTGGCGCAAGGGAGGATACGACTTCTAAGGATGCGGTATATCAAACGGTGGGCGGCAGTACGTTCGGTGCGATCACCTACACGCCGCCGCAGCAGCCCGAGGAGTGGAGTTTTTGGGATTATTTTGCCGATGTGATGGCCGGTGTGTTCGGATATACGGACTGAGTATGGCGGGAATTTTATTTTTTACCGCCGCGCTTCTTTTGTGTCCCGCGCCCGGGCTTTTGCTGCTGGCAGTATTGCTGCATGAGGGTGGACATCTGCTGTGTGCGCTGCTGCTGGGGTGGTGGCGGCCATCGATTCATCTCGGCCCGGCCGGTATCGCCCTGCGATACGAAGGGATTCATCCGCCATGGCAGGAGGTACTTGTATGTCTGTCCGGACCGATGGCCAATTTTGTCACTGTGGTGCTTTGTTGCTGGCTTCTGTATTCTGCAAATGCGGAGGGCAGGGTCCTTTTGTGCCGGACCTTGCTTTTCTATTGTGCGGGACTGGGGGTTGTGAATCTTTTGCCCATTCACGGGATGGACGGGGGAGGCATTTTGGAGGGCATTTGTGAACAACTGTTTCTGCCGGATCGTGCATATCGGATTTGCAGGGCAGGATCGATTTTGTCCGTTTTGCTTTTGTGGGGGGTAAACTTGTATATACAAATGAAAATCGGATTTAATTTGTCGCTTTTTGCTGTTTCTCTATATCTAACTGTGACCGTTTTGCCTGACCGCGCATAAACTTTATCATAGCCGCACACCGCACAGGCTATGAAAGGGGATGAGAATATGAACAACGATAGCGGCACCGGTTATCTGCAGGTAAAGGTGGTTTCAGGTAACGGAGCTTTTGGGATCGAGGATGCTCTGGTGCAGATTTTTGGAGTTGATGAGGGCGGACAGAACACGGGCATCATTTATTCTTTGCGCACAGACGCTTCCGGCCTGGCACCGAAGGTGGCGCTGCCGGCACCGCCGAAGGCGAATTCTTTGACGCCGCAGGAGGACGGTGCCCCTTCTGCATCCTATCATGTGAAGGTGTCGAAGGACAATTACAACAGCGTGGAAATTACCGATGTTCCTGTTTTTGATGGGGTTACATCTTTGCAACGAGTCAATCTTTTACCTGAAAACGAGTTTGCGGACTTGTCTCCTGGCTATCCGAGAGAATTTACACAAATTTATGATGTACCACCATCGGAGTTATCATTATGACTACGCCAATTTTACCATTCATCCCAAATGAGATTACAGTGCATTTGGGAGCACCGGACGCAGATGCACCTAATGTGACGGTCCCCTTTATTGATTACATAAAAAATGTCGCATCCAGCGAGCTGTACCCTACCTGGCCGGAAAATGCGCTGCGCGCGAATATCATCGCGCAGGTTACTTTTGCATTAAACCGCATTTTTACAGGATATTATCGTTCCAGAGGCTATGATTTCGACATCACCAATTCCACAACAATGGATCAGGCATATGTAGAAAACCGGGATATTTTTGAAAATATCAGCAATCTGGTCGATCAATTGTTTAATGTATACATTAAACGGGATGGAAGTGTAGAACCAATATATGCTTTGTACTGCGACGGAATTCGGGTTCAGTGTGAGGGAATGAGTCAGTGGGGTTCTGTAGATCTTGCCGAGCAGGGGTATACCCCTTATGAGATTCTTCAGTACTACTACGGGGACGATATTATCTTAAACTATAACACACCGATTCAGGATTTGCGGGATAGTTACCCCGGCCGTGTTCTTCGCGTGGGTTCTGTGGGAAACGCGGTGAATGTGGCGCAAACATGGTTGAACCGCATTTCGAAAAATTACCCCGCTATCCCTAAAATAACGGAATTGGGAGGAGTTTTTACAGAGCAGACGGCGGAAGCGGTACGTGCGTTTCAACGGATCTTTTCTCTCCCGCAGACAGGAGAAATCGATGAGGCGACTTGGTATGCGATGCAGCGGATCAACGCTGCAGTGAAGCGTCTGTCCGATCTGGATTCGGAGGGGGTTTCCATCGAAGAGGTGACCGGTCCGTTTCCTCCGCAACTGGGACTGGGCGCCACAGGAGATCCTGTGCGGTTTGTTCAATACTATTTGAATTTTGTGGCGTATTATAACAACCGAGTCCCACCGGTGGACTTTAACGGGGTCTTTGACGAGAAGACGGAAAATTCCGTCCGAGCGTTTCAAGCAGAATACGGGTTGCCTGTCACCGGGATTGTGGATGTGTATACACTAAACATGCTGTATGACATGTACCGCACCTTTCGTGACAGTATTCCAGAGGGATACTTTTTGGACAGTCCCGCTCCATATCCGGGATTTCCTATCGGTATCGGAGAAACAGGAGACGAGGTTCGGTATCTGCAGGAATACTTAAACTATATTTCCAACACCTATACGCAGATCCCGAAGCTGAATGTGGATGGGATTTTCGGACCGGCAACGGAGGCTGCGGTGCTGGCCTATCAAAATATATTCGGCTTGGATCCCACGGGTGTTGCAGACATTGTAACTTATACGTCCATCGCAGGTACATTTCGCGCGCTGCGGGAGGGGACACAATCCAGCGCTGGCCAATACGGCGGAGACTTGTCGTCTGGCGGCGAGGCATAACGGGAAAGGAAGGCCCAGAGAATGGCTTATATCGATGTAAACAACGACAAGGAACGAATTCGGCAAATGCAGGATTATCTACGGCGACTGTCGCGGTGGACAGATGATTCCGCATTGTATGTGAGAGGAGACGGAATTTACGGGGAGAATACAAAAAATGCTGTGCGGCATTTTCAGCAAAGCCGGGGGATCCTGCCTACCGGAGAGGCGGATCGAAATACCTGGGATGCAATCTATCATGCCTATACTGCGTATAAGGAATATTTCGAAAACAGTAAACCCATCCACCCCTTTCCAAATACGCCGGGGTACCATGTGGAATTGGGTGAACGCAGCAGCTTGGTCTGTATATTAAAAATTATGCTCAACGAAATTAAACTGTTTTATGACTGCTATGCATACCTACCGCTCAATTATAAATATGATCAGGCGATGGCCGGTGCTGTGATGGAATTCCAGCGGGTAGTAGGACTGGAACCCACCGGAATTGTAGACAAATATACCTGGAATCGGCTGGCGGAGGAATATGATCTGGCCGTTAAAGAAGGAGGTGCACAATAAAGGGGCGCGTGAGCGCCCGCTTTTTATGCCCCTTTTTCCAAGCTTGCTTTTTCCTATACGGTTTGCTATAATAAAATCATATTATAAGCCATGGACGTATAAATTGCTGGAAGGGGAACAGGATTCTAAAGATGGAACTTTTTGAAAAAAACGACAAACGCACCCATTACTGCGGTACACTTTCCGCCGCGGACACAGGGAAACGCGTGTGTGTACTGGGTTGGTGTCAGCGGCAGCGGGACCTTGGAGGGTTGATCTTCATTGATTTGCGGGATCGCACCGGGATTGTGCAGCTTGCTTTTGACGAGAATACGGAAAAATCTGTTTTTGAAAAAGCGTTTGCAGTGCGCGCAGAATTTGTGCTGTGTGCAAAGGGGACAGTCCGTCCCCGGGGGGATGGCGCGGTAAATGATCAGCTTGCCACCGGCGAGATTGAGGTCGCTGTGGACGAACTGAAGATATTGTCTCAGGCTCAGACCCCGCCGTTTCCCATTGTAGAAAACAGCACGACCAACAGCGAGACCCGTATGCTTTACCGATTCTTGGATCTGCGCCGGCCGGATATGCAGAGGAATTTGATGGCACGCAGCAAGATCAGCGGAATCGCGCGGCAATATTTTGCGGAAAACGGGTTTATAGATATTGAAACGCCCACGCTAATCAAGCCCACGCCGGAAGGAGCCAGAGACTATTTGGTGCCCTCCAGGGTACATCCCGGGTGCTTTTACGCACTGCCTCAGTCTCCCCAGCTGTATAAGCAGATGCTGATGTATGCGGGCTTTGACCGGTATTTTCAGATCGCCCGCTGTTATCGGGACGAGGATCTGCGTGCGGACCGGCAGCCGGAATTTACCCAGATCGATTTGGAGATGTCCTTTGGAGATGAAGAGGACATGATCCGTATCAACGAAGGCTTTTTGGAGCGGGTGTTTCGGGACTTTCTGCATCTTCCTCTGAAAACGCCTTTTCCCCGGATCACCTATGCCGAGGCGATGCGCCGCTTCGGCAGCGACAAGCCGGATACCCGGTTTGGAATGGAACTTTGCGATCTCTCTTCTGTAGTGAAGGAATGTGGGTTTTCCGTATTTGCCCGCTGTGTTGCGGACGGCGGCAGCGTGCGGGGTATCCTCGTGCCGGGGGGGGCTTCCATGTCCAGAAAGGAAATCGATTCCCTGGGGGATTTCGTGAAAACCTATGGAGCGGGAGGGCTTGCCTGGTATAAAAATACGCAGACGCCGTCCTCTTCCTTTGCAAAATTTCTCAGCGGGGGGGAGATGCAGGCGATCCTCGATGCCGTTGGCGCTGCACAGGGAGATCTTGTGTTGATTGTGGCCGCCAAGGATAAGGTGGTGTTCGATTCCTTGGGCGCGCTTCGATGCGAGGTGGCCAAGCGGCTGGAAATGATCGAGGCGGGTCGGTTTGACTTTCTCTGGGTGACGGAATTCCCGCTTCTGGAGTACGATGAGGAAGACGGAAGATATTATGCAAAACATCATCCTTTTACCATGCCCATGGAGGAGGATATGGGAAAACTTTCCTCTGATCCGGGTTCCGTTCGCTCTCGAGCGTACGACATTGTGCTCAACGGTACGGAGATCGGCGGCGGTTCGGTCCGCGTCCATACGGTGGAACGTCAGAAGCAGATGTTCGCAGCACTGGGCATTTCCGAAGAAGAGGCGGAGAAAAAGTTTGGTTTTTTGCTCCGCGCTCTGCACTACGGCGTCCCGCCCCATCTGGGTCTGGCGTATGGGTTGGATCGCCTGGTGGCGCTTCTCCTGGGAACGGAGGATATCCGCGACGTGATCGCTTTTCCCAAGGTGCAGAATGCTTCGGAGCCCATGTCCGGCTGCCCCTGTTTCCCAGATGATGCAGCATTGCAGGAACTGCATCTCGCTGTGTGCCGGAATGCGGAGACTGCGCAGGGGCAGGCAAACGCATAAAATTTTCCTTTTATTGCCATAGGTTTGCGGCTTTGTGAATGAAATAAAAAAACTTCAAAAAAAGTAACAAAATATATTGAATTTTTCGGCCGACCGTGGTATAATTCTACCATACAGGGATAGCTATAGAAACATGCTGTTCCGATTAATAATTTTAGGAGGATTATAAAAAATGAGAAGATCCTTATCTCTCGTTTTGGTAGCTGCGATGCTTCTTTCGATGATGATTTTCACCGTTCCCAGCGCATCTGCAGCTGCGACAGAGCCTTCACTGGACTGGGGCAACGCCTCTGCTACGGCGTATTATTTCCCCGGTGTAGTGGATTTCTATGAGGTCAGCGGCGCGAGCATCGACAGCGCGGCGCCTGCAGGTTCACCATCCAGAATTAAATTCAGAGGTGATCAAGACAGCGTTTTGAAATTGGACGGCACCATCGATGAAGGCGAGTGGGGTGCGCCTGCGCTGACAATCAGTTCTGAGTATGCATCGGAGTTCAGCGGTACGGCCGGAAAAAAGAATCCGGAGTATTCGGAGCCTTCCAAGGAAAATACATATTATTATATAAGTCCCAATGCTGCGACTACGCCTGTGTACGATTACGGGATGGAGTATACCGCTTACTTTATGTGGGATGAAGAGTTCTTTTACATGGCAGTAGACACCATGGACTACGACGGCCACACCAATTCGAAGACCAGCGCCACGGAAGGCGCCTGGAACGGAGACGCGGTGCAGTTCCGAATCGACCCGGACGGCCCCAACTCGGTTGCAGACGGGGAAGGCTATGATGGAAAACTGAATCCCTATCCCTGGAAGCGCCAGGAGTTAAACGGCTGGAGCGAGTCCTATTCTGAATTTCCCAACTTTATCGTTTCTCTTACAAAGCCCACTAATGCTGGTGTAATTGGCAGTACAGATGCATATGTAGAACGCTGGGATGCAGCGAAGCGGTACAATGTTGAAGAAAGTGCAGGGGCGGAAGGCGAAGATCCCATTCGTGTGGGTTCTGAGTCGGATGTGGCGTACGGCGCCGAGATCAACGGCGTAAGTTTGGGACCTGTTTACGCTTCTGCCACCACAAAGAGAAATCCCTTGACGGGTGCGGGCGTAACGACTCCGGCGCCTCTGCGGACACACACGCAGTATGAGATTGCGGTTCCGTGGGAATACATAGACAGTGCAGAGGATGTTCTGACTGCTGCTGGCGGCTTTGTTCCGGAGGCAGGCATGGAGCTTGGTATGGCACTGTGTCTGATGGACGGCGCGATGGGTGGCAGCGGATATACCCGTTACCTGGAATGGGGTAACGGCGTTACCAGAGATGCTACTTACAGCCACTGGGATGTGGCCGGCGGTTCCAACTGCCTGGTATTGGACGGAACTTCCTACAAGGAAGCAGATGTCTGCACACATGAGACCTTTGCCGATCCCACCTGCGAGAGCGGGTACAAGTGTACCAACTGTGGTTATGAAAAAGGCCACGATTTAGGTCATCAGTTTAAATACTCTGAGGTTGCAATGCCTACGGAGACATCTACCGGTAGAATTGTGGGTACTTGTACAAGAGAAGGCTGCGGATGCTGGGTGGAAAAGACCATTCCCGCAACGAAGTTTGAGACAGTCGGTTCCTTTACGGCAGATCAGACCGGTCTGACCATGCTGCCCGATTATTTTGACACCGGAGAGGATGAGGCTTCGAAAGTGGGCTGGACCAAGACCTGGGTTGAAGCGGACGGCACGCCCTATAAAGATGAGGAAGGAAATACCCGAAACGCCTACGAGATTTTGGACGGGGAAGCGGTGGCCAATCTGACCATGCTCAAGTATACGGGTACGACTTTCTATGGGACGGAGGTATCTGATTTCTTCTCCTTTGCCCAGTCCATGGATATCTATATGACAGGTTACAGCTTTGCGTCCGAGGATGATCCGGAGGACGCCAACACCAATAATATGGCCGGAGAAGATGGATATACTTCCGGTGTGTATATGCAATTCGGCGGCGACGGCTATATGGCCAAAGACTATGAAGGTGGACTTTTCTATATCCCGGAAACGGATCAGTATTATTTTGCTGTGATAGATTTGACTAAGGGTGCCGCTGCTGCAAAGTTGCATACAGAAGAAGATTTGGAGACCTATGCGCTGGCTTACAATAAAGTAGATAAGGCAGAAGCAGAAGAACTCTTGTCATTTAACACATGGCATAATCTGAAAATTGCATATGACGATACCACTCAAACCGCATTTGTGTTCTGGGACGGCGAGCTGATGACAGCAGCTTTTGCTTCCGTACATAAGTTTGTGAGAGGCAGCCAGGCTGATATGGCGGATGGTACTTATAAGGACCAAGACGGCGTTGCGATTATGCGGACCTTTGACTTGCAGATGTATGCAAAGAATGTGGTCGTTGAGCGGATGGTTCCCGGTGAAGCGATCGAAGACGTCTGGCACAGACCCAGCAGCGGTGACACCTACACAGCAACCATCAACGGGGTTGCACAGGAGTATGCTGCAGGAGATACGGTCACACTTACAGCGGAAGCGTTCTATATGGAAGGTGACTATGGGTATCGCTTTGCCGCTTGGACCGGCGATGTAGACGCTGTTGCAGATGTATCTGCCAGCCAGACTACCTTTACCATGCCTGAAGGCAATGTGACCATTGATGCGGAATATCTGCTGATCGGGGATGCCAATTTGGACGGCAATTTGACATTGGAAGACTCGCTGTATATTGCGCAGATGGCTGTTGATTCACGCACATCAGTACCCGGTGGAGACATGGATAATGATGGTGTTATTGGTACACAAGATGTGATTTATATTGATTGGTATCTTGTCGGAACTTGGAAACCTACCAAATAAAGACACCATATTACAAAAAGACCTCACAGGTTTTCTGTGAGGTCTTTTTTTCATAGATAGATCATTGTTTTCTTTTATCCCGAAAACAAAGAGCTACAAGTAGTCCGAAAATCAGCGCGGCGGCGATGCCGGCGGCTGCCGCGCCAATGCCGCCGGTGAGCGCACCCAGAAGTCCGATTTTGTCTACTTCCTCCCGTACGCCCTGGGCGATCAGATATCCAAATCCGGTAAGCGGAGTAGAAGCACCGGCTCCGGCGAAATCTATGAGGTGTTTGTAGATTCCGCAGCCGCCTAAGATCACCCCTGCTACCACATATGTGACCAGGATACGTGCAGGTGTCAGCTTTGTTTTGTCAATTAGAATTTGTGCAATTACGCAGAACAGGCCTCCTACAACAAAAGCCCAAATGTATGGCAAAATAACATCCATTTTTTTTCCTTTCTATTCCGCTGTATTATGAAGTCGGGTCTGACGTGATCCGGACAAGGTGTGCGATCCCTGGAATCGTTCCCCCTTGCTGGATCACAGTGGGATTCATCAGTGCGCCGGTGCCCACAAACAGCATGTTGGTGATCTGCCCGGTACGAATGGCGCGCAGTACCTGGGCGGCCAGAACCACCGCGCTGCATCCGCATCCGCTGCCTCCTGCGTGTTTGTCCTGCCCTGTGCGGTCGTATATAATCAGGCCGCCGTCGCAGTGTACGGAAGATATATCCAGTCCTTTTGCCGCGGTCAGGTCGCACAAAATATTGCTGCCTTCAAACCCCAGGTCGCCAGTTAGGATCATGTCGAAATCAGAAGGCAGAAGGCTGCTCTCCTTGAAATAGCGCAGAAGGGTATCGGCTGCTGCGGGAGCCATTGCAGCGCCCATATTGTTCGCGTCTTTGATACCTGCATCCAGAGACTTTCCGATGAGTACTTCTGAAATGGTGGGAACGGCTCCTTTGGAATAAGAAGATTTTATAAGATCATCTTGGATACTTGTGAGGATAAAGGCGCCGGCCCCGGTGACGGTCCACTGCGCAGTGGGTGCACGCTGTCCGCCGTATTCCAGGGGATATCGAAACTGGCGTTCTGCAGAGGCATTGTGAGACGACGACACGGCGGCGCAGCGGTTTATGTGTGCGGAACAGAGAAGTGCAGATAAAAGCAGTGCTTCGGCTGCTGTGGAACATGCGCCGAAAAGTCCCAAAAAGGGTGCGTCAAAGCTGACCAGACCATAACAGGAGCCAGCACATTGGTTCAGCAGATCTCCGGCTAAAATTGCCTCCAGGTCGGTATCCCGCAAAGCAGCGTAGTTGAGCGCGCGGGACAGCGCCAGACGCTGCATTTCACTTTCCGTTTTTTCCCAGGTGTCGCATCCAAAGGTGTCGTCCTTGTCTCCGATTATATCAAAGTATTCTCCCAAGGGGCCGTTTTTTTCGTGCTGCCCTGCAACGGTTGCAGCAGACAAAATATACACCGGCTTGGGTATTCGTATAATGCTTCCCATTTTCCCTCCTACAGTTTTGTATTTTCTGCTATTGCCCGGTTACAGCACCAGCTGGATGATATAGTAAACTACGCCATATACAGCACCGGCAGTGACACCGTACAGGATCACCGGCCCGGCGATGGTAAAAATTTTTGCGCCCACGCCCAAAATAAATCCTTCCCCTTTTGCATCCAAGGCGGAGGAGGTGACGGCATTGGAAAAACCGGTGATGGGTACCAGTGTTCCGGCACCAGCGTGCTTGGCGATTCGGTCGAAAATGCCAATTCCTGTGAGCAGTGCGGCGATAAAGATCAATGTGACGGAAACCAGCGCACCGGCTTCTTTTTCTTTTAAGAAGGTAAGGTACAGATCTTTCAATCCTTGTGCAATGGTGCAGATAAGACCGCCGTACAGGAATGCGCAGACGCAGTTTTTGGCGCAGGGGGATTTTTTTGCACGGGCGTCGGCATATTTTTGATAGGCTTTTTTGTCGATTTGCATGGATGTGCTTCCTTTCCCGGATTCTGTCATGAGATAGTTTTTCCGATTTCAGGATTTTTAACCGTCTGCGGCGGAATAATTCATTGACTTTTCTTCGTTTTCTGTATATAATACAGGTAAGGAAGGTGCAGGCTGCTGCCTGCGGTATTTTTCCGTTTGTAAACGAAAGGATGGATGGGATTATGGCACTTTGGGACGATATTGCAAAGAGTGCAAAGGACGCGGCTGCATACACTGTCAAGAAAACGGAAGAGCTCACGTCTATTGCGAAGATCAAAATGTCCATTCGCAGTGAGGAAAACAATCTGGAAAAGTGTTTTGCGGAAATTGGAAGTTTGTACTACGTTTATCAGCGTCAGGGTGAAGACCATACGTCAGAAATTGCGGCGCTCCTTATGGAGGCCGATCAGGCAAAGGAGAAAATCCACTGCTTGCGGGATTCTCTTGCAAAACTGCAGAAAAGCGTTATTTGCCCTGGATGCAGTGCGCAGGTGACAACTGAATATGCTTATTGTCCTTTGTGCGGCACGAAGTTGCGGAAAGATGCACAGGCAAAAGAAGAGGATAAGGCGGATTCGGACAAGGAATCATAAAGTATGGGAAAATACATGTCGCACTTGACAAACCCGCTGCGCCATGCTACAATTTAGAAAAATGCAAAGGCTGTGAAGGGAAGAGTACTTCGCATGGGCTGCTTTCAGAGAGCGGTGGAGGCTGAGATCACCGCAGCAGACGGCGTAGGAAGGTAGTCCCGGAGCCGCAGGATTGAAATGTTTCAGTAGGTCCTGCCGTGTTCCCGCGTTATGGGAAGGGAAATGTTTGTTTCCTGTTGAGCGCGCCTTTTGGCGAAGACAGGTGGTACCGCGCATCTTGCGTCCTGATTTATCAGGACGCATTTTTGTTTGTGCGGGTAGTTCAGAAATAATATGAAAGGATAAGGAAAATGAAAAGAGAACTGCCGAAAACTTATGCTCCGGGGGAGTTCGAGGAACGGATTTATTCTGCCTGGTGCGATGCGGGATATTTTGCTCCGGACAAGGACAGAACAAAGCCCCATTATTCTATTGTCATTCCGCCGCCGAATATTACGGGGCAGCTCCATATGGGACACGCCCTGAACAATACGCTTCAGGATATCTTAGTTCGTTTCAAGCGTATGTGCGGATACAATACCTTGTGGATTCCCGGTACAGACCATGCGTCTATCGCTACGGAGGCGAAGATTGTGGAGCAAATGCGCAAGGAAGGAATCACAAAGGAGGATATCGGCAGGGACGGATTTTTGCAGCGTGCCTGGGCCTGGCGTGAGAAATACGGCGGCCGGATCATTGAACAGCTGAAAAAGCTTGGATCTTCCTGTGATTGGTCCAGAGAGCGGTTTACCCTCGATGAAGGTTGCTCCAAAGCGGTCCAGACGGTTTTTATTAAATTGTATAACGAAGGGCTGATCTACCGGGGAGAGAGGATCATCAACTGGTGTCCCAAGTGCCTCACCACCATTTCGGATGCAGAAGTGGAATATGAGGAACAGGCCGGCCATTTCTGGCACATCCGCTATCCTTTTGCGGACGGCAGCGGGTTTGTGGAGATTGCAACAACGCGTCCGGAAACCCTTCTGGCAGATACAGCAGTGGCTGTTCACCCTTCCGATGAGCGGTATAAGGACCTGGTTGGAAAAATGCTTGTTCTGCCCCTGGTTGGCCGCGAAATTCCTCTGATTGCCGACGAATATGTAGAAAAAGATTTTGGAACGGGCTGTGTGAAGATCACCCCTGCCCATGACCCCAACGACTTTGAGGTGGGGCGCCGACACCATTTGCCGATGCCGGTGATGATGACGCCGGATGCGAAAATCACGGAGGACTATCCTGCTTACGCCGGGATGGATCGCTATGAGGCGCGCCGGGCGATCGTAAAGGATCTGGAGGACGGAGGGTATTTGCTTCGGGTAGAGGATTACAGCCACAATGTAGGCACCTGTTACCGCTGCGGCACGACGGTGGAGCCACGGGTGAGTCTGCAGTGGTTTGTAAAAATGGAACCTCTGGCAGGCCCTGCCATCGAAGCGGTGCGCAGCGGAAAGATCCGATTTGTTCCCCAGCGGTTTCAAAAGAACTATTTCCACTGGATGGAAAATATTCGAGACTGGTGCATTTCCCGGCAGCTTTGGTGGGGCCACCGGATTCCCGCCTATTACTGCGACAACGAAGCCTGCGGACACCTGGAGGTTTCTGAAAAAGAAATACAGAAGTGTCCCAAGTGCGGCAGTCATATGACCCAGGATCCGGATACGCTGGACACGTGGTTTTCTTCTGCACTGTGGCCGTTTTCTACATTGGGCTGGCCGGAGCAGACAGAGGATCTTGCCTATTTTTATCCTACCAGTACGCTGGTCACGGCATATGATATTATTACCTTCTGGGTATCCAGAATGATTTTTTCCGGTCTTGCCTATACGGGAGAAGTTCCTTTTGACACAGTCTTGATCCACGGACTGGTGCGGGATGCCCAGGGGAGAAAGATGTCCAAATCCCTCGGCAACGGGATCGACCCCCTGGAACTGATCCAGGAGTACGGCGCAGACGCTCTGCGCTTTGCACTGGCGACTGGGAACAGCCCTGGAAACGATATGCGCTTTTCCACGGAGAAAATCGAAGCGGCCCGCAACTTTGCGAACAAGCTGTGGAACGCCGCCCGGTTTGTAATGATGCATTTGGATATTGAAGAGATTACCTTGCCGGAGGAACGGGAGCTGGCGCCGGAGGACAAGTGGATTCTGCACAGATTTCAGGCCGCTGCGAAAAACGTCAATTTGAATTTGGAGCGGTTTGAGATCGGCATCGCCCTGTCTACCCTTTACGATTTCATTTGGGATGAGTATTGCGACTGGTATATCGAGCTTTCCAAGCCTTCCGTGACCGGAGAGGACACGGACAGAGCCCGGACTGCGCAAAGTGTGCTGGCGTGGGTGCTGTCCGGGACATTGCGCCTGCTCCATCCTTTTATGCCGTTTATTACGGAGGAGCTTTACAGCAGTCTGCCCGGTGTGACGGAAAGCATCATGATTCAGCCGTATCCTACCGGTAAAGGGGTGCCAGATTTTTCAGAAGCGGCGGCTGCCATGGATAAAGTGATCGAAGCCATTAAAGCCATTCGTGCGCGTCGTGCGGAAATGCAGGTTCCGCCTTCCCGCAAGGCTGCAGTACACATTGTGACCAGCGAGAAAGAGGCGTTTGGTCCTGGCAGTTATCCGTTTTTTGCCCGCCTTGCTTCTGCCGCCAGCGTTACGGTGACGGATTCCTTTGCGGATGATACCGCTGTGCGCATCGTGACAGACAGCGCGACCATTTATATCCCCCTGGCGGATATGGTGGATTTTGCAGCGGAGAAAAAGCGTCTGGAGGCAGAAAAGGAAAAGATGACAGGAGAGATCCGGCGCTGCGAGGGAAAGCTGTCCAACAAGGGCTTTACGGAAAAGGCACCGCAGGCTGTTGTTGCAGCGGAAAAGGCAAAGCTGGAGAAATACAAAGCACAGCTGCAGGGCATTGAGGAAGCGCTGTGTGCACTGCCGCAGTGAGTCTGATAACTATAACGAAACAGGGCGTCCCTCCACGGAGGGACGCCCTGCTCATGGAAAAAAGCCGTACGGCCTGGATCAACTACTGAGGACGGGCACGTATTGTTTAAGAAAAGCCGTTGCTTTGTCCATATCTTCTCTGGACGGGATCCAATCTTTGTGTGCATGTTCCGCTTGTCCAAGCTGTACATTTTTGGACGCACCGAGTGTGTGATACGGAATCAGTTCCACCCCTTCGCAGTGCTTCAGCCGATTGTAGATTCGAGCCACTTCTTGCAGGTGCTCGGTGTTTAGATTGATCGTTTTCAGCAATATACACCGCAATATGGTTTTTGCGCCCAGTGTATCTGCCGCCTGCAAATTGCAAAGGATCCTGTGATGGGAAACGCCGGTATTTGCAAGATGGCGGCGGTCGTTTGTGTCCTTTATATCCCATAAAAACAGATCTGTTGCGCGCACCAGCGCAGGCAAAAGATCCGCATCGAAATATCCGCAGGTTTCCACTGCCGTATGGATGTTATCACTGCGAAGCAGATCGAGCAGCATGGTCAGTTTTTCGGCGTGAACAGTCGGCTCTCCCCCGGAGAAGGTGACGCCGCCGGTGGTGCCGTAAAAGGCCGCATCCTTTTTGACCTCATGCAGAATCTCCTGTGCCGAAAGCCAGGAAGAGCATTTTTCCAGAGCACCGGTGGGGCAGGCTTGTGTGCACTTCATACACTGCCTACAAGCTGTACGATCCAGGAAATGCTCCGCGCCGATGATTTGATGGACATGGGCGGAACAGACCTCTGCACAAATACCGCAACGAATGCATAAATTGTCGCAGTAGAAAAACGGGGCAGCCTGCGGCTGTGTTTCCGGGTTGTGACACCAGACGCAGTGCGGCGGGCATCCTTTCAGAAATACGGTTGTACGGATCCCCGGACCGTCCTTGGTGCAAAACCGCTGAATTTTTGTCACCGGAAGCATGGACACGATCCCCCTTAGTGCAAATTTTGAGAGGAACGCTCGATAATCATATCCTGCCATTCCTTATTCAGTGTCACAAACCGGGCGTTCCAGCCGGACACCCGTACAGACAGGGTTTTATATTTTTGGGGATTTTTTTGCGCCGCCAGCAGCGTTTGTACATCCACAGCATCCAGCTGCATGAAAAATCCGCCCAGTGAAAGAAATCCGTCCATAAATGCAACCAGTGCCGTTATGCCGTTGTCCCCGTTTAGAGATTCGGGAAAAATTTTAATATCCAATGCGGCCCCGCAGGATTGTCTTACCAGATCGGCCTTGCAATAGGACTTTAAGGTGGCGGTAGCGCCAAAGAGATCCGTTCCCGGCACAGGCGAATCATTGCCGGAAAGGATTTCGCCCTTTTTGTAGCCAAAGGCCGTGGCACAGCGGCTTGGCAGCCACTCTATCTGTCGGCCGAAGGTGCTTACGCCGGGAATGAACTTGACAGGAGATTTGTTTTGCGCAGGAAAACTGTCCACCATATCTGCAAAGTCGTTGAGCAAACGTGTGTGCCATGCGTCCCCTTCTTCTGCATCGTTTCCGTAATACACATAATGATTTTTTGTATACAGACGAAGCAATTCATTGCCTTCCCAGTTGTTTTTGAGTGTTTGAACGAGATCGGCGAAAGTTATCTTCTTTTCCTTGAACACAAGGTTGTCTATGGCGTACAGCGAATTTGCAACATCCGGCGCTCCGCCCATGTGGGGTGAACGCACTACATAGGTAGGACCACAGTCAAAATAGGAGCGTGCATGTACAATGCAGCCGTCCTCAAACAGGCTGACGACAGAAGAGGGAAGAACTTTGCCTCTCGCCTGCCAGCCGCTGTTTTTGCATACATATGCCTCTTCCACATTACTGCGGTACAGCGTTTGGATGGTATCGTGCAGGGAGCGGCAAAAGGCGGAATAAATTTCTTCCGCAGAGTTAAATACAGGGATATTTTCTTCCGTTAAGCCGATCACCTGATTGAATATCTGCAGCGCGTCGAAAGGCATGTAGGCAAAATCGGTTTTCCCCGGTATCTGCACCTCCCAGCAGCCGTCATTGGCAAAAGAGCGCGCTTCTTTCTTGGAATATCCCAGATTTTCTAAAGATTGTAAAATCAAATCTTCATTGTAGACGGCTACGATGCCGCCGCCGTGCCGCATCACGCGAGCGATTTTTTCTTTCAATGCCAAAGGCGTAATTTTGTTTAACCGGACTGTAATGGGAAAGTCGGAAATGGCCAGTTCCTCCACAATGTCCAAGGTGAGGAACGTCACTTCGTTTGTGACTTCCGCTTCGCTTTCATCTATTCCGGCCAGGACAATGTTTTGATAATGCTGTGCATCGCCCGATCCTGTCGGGGTGTTCGACTGGATCCATTCACAGCCCTTGATAAAAAAGGAAGCTAAAAGCTCTCTGGCCTCAGAGATATTCAGCAGCCCTTCCTGCAGATCCCTGTGTAAATAGTCGCCCAGAAGCCAATCGATCCGTCCGATTCCCGGCCAGTTGCCGCAAAGGCGCGCAAATGCAAAAATGAACCAAAGAGATTGCAGTGCTTCGTGAAAATTGCGTGCGGGAGAAAAGGGAACCTGGAGCAAGAGCTTGTAAAGGTCAGGCCGGGCAGTTTTTGTTGCCGTCAAATACCTGCTGTGCCAGACGCGGATGCTGTCGATCACATTTTCAAGACTATGCAAAAACTCTACCTGGGAAGCAGTAAGCAGTCGATCCTCTAATCTTTTGGAAATATCCTGTGCATAAGCATCCAGCCCCTGCTTTAATACCTTGTCGTAACGGAGGGTCAGGTGGCTTACAGAACCGCAGAAGTACTCTCCCTTGTATTTTGCCGGGACCACATGATAGATTGCATCCCCCAGGGTCGCGGAACCGCATATTTTTTCTTTTGGACAAATGCGAATGGGTGCTTTTGCCGCAATGCTTTGGATCGCTTTGTCGTACTTTTCTAAATCGGACAGTTTTTCAAAATCTGTGATATCGTCGAGGTGTACGCAGGCATTTTTTACAGCGTCATCTCCGTATTTTCCATGTAAGGACGCATAGGCCCATTTCCTTGTGGTATCTTTTAAGCGAACGGGACGCAAAGTGGCGGATGCTGTAGGAAAGTGCATGATTTATCACCTCAAAAATTGTTTCGTCCGTACTGCCTGCAGCCGGGGTGCGCTGCGTTTCGACGATAAAATCATATGTGAAAGGGACAGAAAAGTGACACGTTTTCCTTTTTGAAAAAAATATTACTTTTTTATACGGGCAAACCACGGACGGCTGGCGGGCGGGCGCCGCGCCGCCCGTACACGCTTGGTTCGGGCAATGGATACGGGAAATACCTTTTCGGCGCCGGCTTGTTTCAAAAGACAGGCACAGGCATTGACCGTGGCGCCGGTGGTGATCACGTCGTCGACCAGGAGAACCTTTTTTCCCTGCACATTACAGTCTCTCCGCAAGATATATGCGTGCTCTGCATTCATTCGCCGTTCTGCAGCATTCAGTGTTTTCTGCATGGTGTGGCCAACCCGCTTGAAGCATCCTACTCGGGGGATCCCCGTATATTTAGAGAGCTTTTCGGTCAGCTGCCGGCTTTGGTCAAAGCCGTATCTGCGTATGCGCTGTCTTGTGCCAGGCGGATAGGTAATGATCCACTCGCGGGGGTTTTCGCCGGTCCGGTATAAAAAGCGAAGCATCGTGCCGGCAAGTTCCCTTGCGCAGAAGTTTGCCGCGCCTCGATTTTCGCTTTTCTTGGTTTTGTATACGATGGCTCTGGTCAGCATATCCACGGGATCGCTGCTGCCCGGCCTGCCCAGAAAGACCAGGGACAGCATGGGTCGACGCCGGAGCGTGTCTGTAGAAAACATGGAAAAAGGACGACAGCTACAGGCGGCAGCCGTTTTATGACATTTGGGGCAACGGGTCTCCCGCGCTTCTTTCCAGAGGGCCAGGCAGGATGGGCAAATCTCTCCTTCCACCTCAAGAATCTCGCCGCAGACGACACACTTGGGAACGCTTACCAGTCGAAGAACAAAGGAGGCCAGCCTGCCGAGTACAAGGATTGGGTCGCGAACAGCCATGGGAATCACCCCTTTAGAAATTGTTTGAGCCCGGTGTGACGGGTCATATGCCGGTCGTTCTCCACCATGGTGGAGAGTACGCTTTTCCGGCCCACCAGAATGACCATTTTTGATGCGCGGGTGACGGCGGTGTACAAAAGATTTCTGGTGAGAAGCATGGGCGCACAGTTATATAGGGGCACGATCACTACGGGGTACTCGCTTCCTTGACTTTTGTGTACGGTGATGGCGTAGGCGTGCTCCAATTCTTCCAGATCGGAAAAACTGTATTCTGTCATGCGTCCGTCAAAGTCGATACACATGGATTCCGCTGTAGGATCGATGGAATCGATTCTTCCGATGTCACCGTTGAAAATCCCCAATCCTTCCACGCTGTCCTTCACCCACTCGACGGCGTAGTTGTTTTTGATCTGCATAACTCGATCTCCCTCTCGAAAGGTGATCCCATGGGCACTGCGCTGAATTTTTTCGGAATCGAAGGGATTGAGCATGTTCTGAAGAAGGAGGTTGAGCGCTTCCGTTCCTGCCGCACCCTTGCGAGAGGGTGTGATTACCTGAATGCCTGCGGCAAAATCTGCTCCGTATGCCTTGGGCAGTCGATTTTTTACCAGATCGGCTACGGTATGCGCAATGGATGCATCCGTCTCTCGGGGCAGGAAGAAGAAGTCTGGAGAGCGGTTGCCGATGTCCGGCATACGTCCTTCATTGATGGCATGCGCGTTCAAAATGATCATACTTTCGCTGCCCTGCCGAAAAATTTCCGTCAGGCGCACGGTAGGAAAGCAACCGGCCTCAATCAGATCGGAGAGGACATTTCCCGCTCCCACAGAGGGAAGCTGGTCTACATCGCCGATAAAAATTATCCGCCCACCGGGTTTGACTGCCTTCAAAAGCGCCTCCAGAAGAAGAATATCGATCATGGAGGATTCATCCACGATCAATACATTCTCTTCCAGATAATTGGAAGCATTTCGCATAAAAACAGGATGCGTGTCCAAATCGCTGTCCTCTCTATGTTCCATTTCCAGAAGACGATGGATGGTTTTTGCCTCGCAGCCGGTGGCTTCGCTCATCCGTTTGGCTGCACGGCCGGTAGGAGCGGCCAGGGAAACCTCCATTCCCAGAGAGGCAAAAATCGACAAAAGCCCCTTGATGATGGTGGTTTTTCCGGTTCCGGGCCCGCCGGTGAGAATCAGGACTCCGCGTCCCAGTGCAGCAGAAAGCGCATTGCGCTGGGCTTTTGCGTATTGGATCCCGGAAAGATGTTCCGTCTTTTCGATGAAGGCGTTGATATCCTCGGAGTCAATTCTCGGACACTGCACATGCAGTTGGATCAGCTTCGCTGCGCAGTACACTTCTGCTCGGTGATAGCGGGGCAGATAAATATACTGGAGACCTTCCCATGTTTCCGACAGCAGCTTTTGCATCTGCAACAGCTTGTCCAGCGTATTGCCTGCCTGCTCCTCTGTCACGGACAGCAGCTTTGCTGCTTTTTGTAAAAGGTCGTTTCGGGGAAGACATGTATGGCCTTCTCCGGCTGCGGCGTCGAGCAAAATATGGGACAGCCCTCCGCCGATGCGTTCCCCGCTGTCGGACGCGATTCCACAGGCGCGGGCGATGGCATCTGCCCGTTGAAAGCCGATGCCGTTGAAGGCTTCACACAGTCGGTAGGGATTGGAACGGATCATATCTACGGCTTGTCCGCCCCATTTTTTATAGATTTTCATAGAGGTGGAGGCACCAAAAAAATCTCCGCAGAGCATCATGACATTGCGGGCACCGGCCTTTTCCAAAAAGCTTTCCGATATTGTATTGGCCTTTTTGGGACTGATCCCCGGAATTTCCGCCAGCCACTGGGGGTGGTGTTCCAGTACTTCAAAAGTATCCTCTCCAAACTTGTCTACGATGCGGGCAGCCGTTTTAGGTCCGATGCCGGAGATGGCTCCGGAGGACAAATACCGCAGGATTTCTGCTTCTGTGGTAGGCAGCTGCTTTTCGTATGTTTCTACCCGAAACTGTCTGCCGTAGACGGGATGAATTGTCCATTTCCCGGTGGCGCGGATGGTATCTCCCTCGCTGATGTAGGGAATTGTGCCCACGAGAACAACGGGCAGGCCATCGTCTCCTTCAATTTCACAGACAGTGTAGCCGCTGTCTGGTGAGGAAAATATAATGGAGCCCACGGTACCTTCGACGGTTTCCGGTTTTGCGTTTTGTGTTTCTTGCGCCATGGTCCGCAGGCTCCTTATCTGTAAGCTATTCCTTTGAGGCTGATGTTTTTTCTTTATTATACTTCTCTGGAATGCTGTTGTCAATTTTTTCGTCTGTTTTTTGCCTTCTTTGTATGTTCTTTATAATACAGCGCCAGATTTCCAAAAAGGCACAGTATACACCAAAAACAAAAAATATAGAGAGGATGATTTCCCCAATCCACTGCAGCATAAAAATTCCTCCTGTGAAGCTGTCTGCACACATACGGGTCCAATGTTTTCGAAAGCGGCCGCGCTGCCTCTTACCTTCAGTATATGCGACCGTTTGCCCGGGGGACAGAAAAGAAAAAGGACGCATTCTGGAGCGCCCTTTGGGAATACCATGGAATATTTTTCTGTAAAGGCAATATAATGGGACAGACGTTACAGTTTGAATGCTGCTTGGATAGAGGGGACAAGATCTGTTTTTTCCCAGGGTACATTCAAATCTTCCCGCCCCATGTGACCGTATGCTGCGAGGGGGGTGTAGATGGGACGCCGCAGATCGAAACGCCGGATGATCGCATCGGGACGCATGTCCACTGCTTTCCAAAGATATTCTGCCAGCGCTTCGTCGGCGACGACGCCGGTGCCGTAGGTATCGATCATCAGGGAAACCGGCCTGGCCACGCCGATGGCATAGGCCAGTTGGACTTCACACTTTCCGGCAGCCCCGGCGGCAACGACATTTTTTGCAATATAGCGGGCCAGGTATGCTGCGCTGCGGTCTACTTTTGAGGGGTCCTTCCCGGAAAAAGCGCCGCCGCCATGCCGGGCATAACCCCCGTACGTGTCTACAATAATTTTGCGGCCGGTGAGTCCGGTGTCTCCTGCAGGTCCTCCAATGACAAAGCGCCCCGTAGGATTGATATGGATAATGGTGTCTGCATCCATCATCTCTCCGGCAACGGGCCGAATGACATAGGCTTCTATATCCCGGCGGATGGTCTCCAGAGAGACCTCCGGGTCGTGCTGCGTGGACACGACGACGGTGTCCAGTCGCACCGGCCCCTGTTCATCATATTCTACGGTTACTTGGGTTTTACCGTCCGGCCGCAGATAGGGAAGGGTGCGTTCCTTACGTACCTGTGTGAGCTGCTTTGCAAGTTTGTGTGCCATAGAGATGGGCAGGGGCATCAACTCCGGCGTCTCGTCACAGGCATATCCGAACATCATACCCTGATCGCCGGCACCTGCCCCAGAGGCATCCTCTCCCGTTTTTGCTTCAATGGATTTATTTACACCCATCGCAATGTCGGGGGACTGCTCATGAATGGAGCTGAGCACCCCGCAGGTGTCGCAGTCAAAACCGTATTTTGCCCGATCGTAGCCGATACTGCGGACCGTTTCTCTTACAATAGCGGGAATATCCACGTAGGCGGATGTGGTGATCTCTCCCATAACATTTACCAGCCCGGTGGTTACAAAAGTTTCGCAGGCCACCCGGGCGTCGGGATCCTGCCGAAGGATGGAGTCCAGTACAGCGTCTGAAATCCTGTCGCAGATCTTGTCCGGATGCCCTTCCGTCACGGACTCGGATGTAAACAATTTTTTCATTTGGTTTTCTTCCTATTCCTGTTGATGTTTTTTCTTTTTTGTGCAACAAGCCTTTTCAAAAGCGGCAGCTTTTCTTTCTTTTTTCGAGGCGGCGGATCGGGGATGTCGTCTTCCAAGGTGAGCTCCGGAACGGGCGTATCCTTGTCGATGAATACGGTGCCTGGATCCAGCCCGTCGCTGCGGGGCGGATCTGTTTTGTAAAATTCCGTATGTACGGGTATGTTTTTATGCCGCAGCCGGTTTTCTATAAACTGCTTGAACAGCACATACAGTACTGCCGTCATCGGTACGCCCAGCACCATGCCGGTAAATCCGAAGAGACCGCCCGCGGCGGTAATGGCCACGATCACCCAGAGGGAACTGATCCCAATGGAATTCCCCAGGATTCTGGGTTCCAGGATATTTCCGTCAATCTGTCCGATGACAATGATGATAATCAGCGTCAGCAGAAAATCTGCCGGGGATACGATCAGGATCAGCAGGCAGCAAATGATACAGCCCACGATGGGTCCAAAAAATGGGACCAGGTTGGTGATTCCGATGATCACACTGAACAGGGGGTAATAGGGAATATCGAATATCCAGAGGACGAAAAGGGACAAAAGCCCGATGATGAAGGAGTCTAAAAGCTTTCCTATAATAAAACCGCCGAAGGTCTCGTGGGTGAAGCGCGCCAGCCGGATCGTATTCAGATACGTCCTTCTTTTGAAGAGTGCCGACAGAATCTTTTTCATCTGGGCACAGAGCTTTTCTTTGGAATACAAAAAGTACAGGGCGAGAATCACGCCGATGACAAAATTTTTGACTTCACCTACCAGCGCGCCGCCGTAGTTTATCACATAGTTGGCTCCGCTTTGGATCAGGGTGTAATACTGGGTGAACAGATCTTTGATGTTTAGAGATATGTCGTATTCGGACAGCAGAGCGGCCAGCGTATCATATTGCTCTCCCAGAATTTTTTGGGAATGCTCCCGAACCAGGTCGTCCGCAAAATTCTGTACGTTTTCAATATATATGTTCATCTGGCTTCCCAGATCCTCAAAGCTTTGCACGGACTGGGGAATGATAGCGTACAAAATAACGGAAATTACTGCAAGAGCGGTGAGCATGGTGAGAATGAGCGAGAGGACCCTGCGAACGGTGTGCATATTTCGCTTTGCTTTTTTGAAAGACAAAATTGTCCGCTCGTAAAAGCAAAGAATGGGGTTACACAGATATGCCACTACAAATCCGTAGGTGAAGGGGGACAGCGCGGCAAAAACCGAACCGATAGCATCCGTCACTTTCCCAAAATTCAGTATACATAAAAATACCGCCGCCGCTGCGGTGATGGTCAGAAATGCATAAAATGCAATGGAGGCATATTTATCATTTTTTTTGAATGGCAGCATAAAATAATCCTGTTCTCTCCGGCTTTCGCCTCTTGATGCAAAATGCCCGTCACATTTCTTTCCTATATTTTATATCAGAACCGGTGCAGGGTCAAGAGGATTCTTGTAGAAATCCGAAAAAATCACGGCAGCTCGCCGCGGCGCAAAGGACAGAAAAATTTTTATGCCTGGAAAGAAAGATAGATCTTGTCAAAATACGGTGAAGATCGCTGTTGAATTTTAACAGGTGATTTTGTTTGATATGATGAAAAGTATGTATATAAAGCTAAATATTTTCATAAATAATTGTATATTATATACAAAAATAATCAGGAATTCTCGCGTAGAGCAATAAACTTGTTATATTTTGTTCATAAAATATACTACATTTTTCAAAAATAAATGCTATAATACTGACAGAATAACTGCGTAGGGGGAGTATGCCCATCTGCGACTTTCTCCGCGCAGGCGCGGAAACTTTCACAAGGAGGATGGTGCTGTATTTCATTGCAGCTCCGCAGAGCGATGCTAGAACGGATCTGGGAATACCTTAAGCGAAATATCAAGATCGCGTGGAAAAGCGTATTTTTCAACTTCAAGCAGTACTGCGTTTTTTTTGCAGCAATTTTCATTGTGCAGTTGCTGTACGGAATGATGGCGATTTCCGCCACCAACAACAATTCCGTGGCATTTCAGCAGATCAAGGAGGAGTACGATTATCATTACGTAATCCGCAATCTGACGCTGAGCCAGTACAACTATCTGAAGGATTATAAAAATGCAGATCGTGGTACATTTGATTTTTTGAAAAAACTGTATGTGATCGTAGACTATGATGAGCGCATCAATGCATTGGACAATAAGGAAGTATATGATGTCTATCTGCGCTTTGGCAAAGAAGATGCAGACGACAGCCTTGTGCTGGAGTATGCGCAGCAGTTTGAAACGGATTATCTGCCGATACTGCAGAACCTGGAGTCCTATACATACCAAAACTATCAGGCGGATTCTACGCTTCTGTTGGATTACAACGACCGGGTGGACAGCAACAACACGACTTTCTGGATCATCACCTTGCTGCTCATCGTGCTGTCTGTGTTCCTGTTGATGTCCGTATACAACATCCGGATCAATCAGTACAAATTTACCTATGGTGTGTACATGACCTTCGGCGCCGATTTCAAGATGCTGTTCGGCACGGCATTCTGGGAGCTGTTCGTGGTCATGCTTGTGACGTATATCCCGGCGGTGATCGCCTCCACTGTGATTGTATACTTCATCTATGCGCCTTCGGGATTTACCTTTGCCTTCTCGGCCCTTGTGTTCCTGCAGGTGTTTGTGTTCAGCCTTCTGGTGGTGCTCGCCTCTGTGTTTATGCCGATGCGTGTCACCTCCATGCGTCAGCCCATGTCGCTGATCAAGACCGAGGACAACTCCAACCTGGTGAGTTCTCCGAGAAAATCCTTCAATCTGCTGGGCAAGAAGTTTCCCCTGCAGTATGAGCTTTACTCCATCTGGCGTTTCCGGAAATACAACATTCAGCTTTTGACTACGGCCATCGTCTTCTGCGCGTTGTTTATCTGTGGGCTGTACCTTGCAAATATCTACACGACGGATTTGAATTATCCACGGGCGCAGTTCCAGATGCAGCTGGACCTGGCGAATACATATGTCAAGTACGACTCCCTGCTCAGCGAGGACTTAAACGAGATCAACGAGGCCTTTTTGGATGCGTACGGCGATGACTTTGACGAAGACTTCCAGGCGATTACGGGAATTGAGACGACGGGTAATGCGACGCCTACAGAGGGCGATCCTGATGTCGCCCAGAGCCCTGTGACAGAAGCAAACTACATCAATTCCTTTATGTTGGTGAACAAGAAGGATGTCAAGGCATTTGCCTCCGGATTTTTTGTGTACAGAACCGACGATGCATATTCTCCCTATGAGGGGGAGGGCAGCTATAAGGTGACGAACGATGTGCTGTACAAGGCGGTGGATCCGGACAACAGCGAGGATTTGTTCCATTTTCTGGATCAGTATACCATTGAGGGGGATCCCCGACAGATTCTGGAGAGCAACGACGACGTGCAGTATGTGATCGTGGGCGACTCCAAGAGCAACATCAAAACGTACAAGTTTGATGTGGGGGACAAAATCGTTTTGAGCACCTACCAGAGTGCAGTCACCGCGGTGGATTCCAATCTGAGCGGGAAATCCCTTCTGCGCCGGCAGATTAAAAACTATTCGTACACATACACCGAATTTGAGGTCTGTGCGGTGATCAAGGATATTCCTTCCGGCAGCGTGCCTGTGTATATGCTCAACGATGCATATCAGACAGTCACAAAGCGGGAGCCCACTGTGACCCAGCTGAATATCTATACGAACCCTGATCTGGAAAATGAGCACATTGACTTTATCGAGGAACAGATGCGCACGATGCTCATCGAAGGAAACGAAGGCAATGTGGGTGCTGTTTCCATTACGAATATGAACACACTGGCGGAAAATCACATCAAGGAAGATGAGCACTACAACGAGCTTTATATTGCAATCTCTATTCTCATCCTCTGTATCTCGCCGATTATCTGGTTCTTCTCCCAGACGCTGTATTATTTCAAACGGGAAAAGGAATTCAATATTATCCAGTCTATGGGTGCAAACGGAAGTGATATCCGGATCATCTATCTGCTGGGTGGACTCAGTATGGCGGTGATGTCCCTGATTGTGAGTATCCTGCTCAGTTATCTTGGAAGCTATCTGATGTTCTACGCATATAACGTGATCGTGCCCAACTTCTCAGGTGAGTATGTGCGTTATACCTTCTATATGCCCTGGTATGCACTGGTCATTTCTGTAGTCATGTCTGTGGCGTGCGGTTTCTTCTCCGCATATCTGCCCTACAGAAGCTACTTCAAGCACCGCTACTCCCTGGAGAACGGCGGAAGCGGCATGGAGCAGGACGAGTGACCGGCTTCGGATACGGAATCAAACATATCATGAGGCAGCAAAGCTGCCAGGAAAGGATGCAATAAATGGCTACCAATACAGAATACATGCTGCAGACGGAAAGCGTCATCAAACAGTACAGGCAATCAGACTCTGTAATCACGGCGGTGAACCGCGCAAATATTAAGGTAGAAAAGGGAGAGTTCGTGGCAATCATCGGTTCCTCCGGTTCCGGGAAATCCACCTTCCTCCACATTTGTGCTGGTTTGGACAGGGCAAACGCCGGTCGTATCATCGTTGACAATGTGGAAATTACCAAAATGGGCGCAGATCAGTTGGGCCGTTTCCGTGGAGAGAACATGGGATTTATCTATCAGAGGCACAATCTGATTCCCCAGTTTACGGCATTGGAGAATATCCTGCTTCCCACGGTTATGTGTAACAAGCCGGATATGTCCTATCAGGAGTCCCTTCGTGAGCTTGTGGAGCATCTGGGTCTGAGCGATCGTCTTCACCATCTGCCCAGCGAGATGTCCGGCGGTCAGTGCCAGAGAGTCGCCATCGCCCGCGCGCTGATCAACAATCCGCAGATTTTGTTTGCCGATGAGCCTACAGGAAACCTGGACCGGGCCAATGCAGACGAAGTTTTGAAGTTGCTGCTGAAGATTCGGGAGACCAGAGGGCAGACGCTGCTCATGGTGACCCACGACCTTGCAATCGCAGAAAAGGCGGACCGTATCTTCCGTATGGACAACGGGGTTCTGTCCTTGGACCGCGACTATGTGAAGGGCAACAAGAAGACCATCGATTCTTATTGATGAGGAAAAAAGGGACCTGCGGGTCCCTTTTTTATTGGAGGTGGATAATTTTTCAAAAATAATATACAAAAATATAAAAAATACATTGACATTTTTTGTTTGTATTTATATACTTGCTTTATAGATAAATCCCCATATCTGGAGGAAGACAAATGAAAAAGGCATTGTCCGTATTGCTGCTGCTGTCCATGCTGGCCGGGATGTGCAGTGTGGGAATTGGGGCACAGGAGTTTCAGGTGGACGACACGTATACCCTGGGGGACGTGAACGGGGACGGAGTGTCCAATGCGGCGGATGCGCTGGAGGTAGCGAAGTACCTGGCAGGCGCAGAGGTGGAGCAGTTTGTCCGGGATGCGGGAGACATGAACGCGGACGGGCAGGTGACGGCCTATGAC
>CAJFOI010000035.1 GCA_904396155.1 Candidatus Avispirillum faecium
ACAAAATCCAACCCTGGCTTTTGTCCAATTGCCTGCGGCAATTTACGCTTCGCGGACAAAATCCGGATTTTGTATAATTGGGGGGGCTTCGCGCGCTTGTGTGTGCCGCTCGTGTGTGCGCGTCGGGCGAAAAAAACCAAGGCACCAGAAAACTCTGGTGCCTTGGTTTTTGATTTGAATTTTTTGCAGAGCGAAAAGGGCACGGATATTTTTAGGCATCCGTTTCCTCTTCGTCTTCTTCAGACATATCATCTGTGTGCGCATCTTCGTCTGTCTGCAGATCTTCTTCATACGCATCCTCTTCTGAGTCTTCGCACGCATCTGCCTCATCTCCGTCGTCATCCGGCATACTGTCATCTGCGTAATCGTCTTCATCGTCGTTCAATATGATATCGTCATCGTCTTCATCTTCATCCCGCATATCTTCCATAGAAAGCGCGGCAAAATTCCGGTAGAATTCCTCATCTGCTGCGGTATTGATCTTTTTGACTTCTACGTCGTGATAACAGGGCATACCTGTACCTGCGGGAATCAGCTTTCCGATCAAGACATTTTCCTTCAGACCCATCAAATGGTCTACTTTTCCTTTAATGGCAGCTTCTGTGAGCACCTTGGTGGTTTCCTGGAAGGAAGCGGCAGAAAGGAAGGATTCTGTCTGTAGGGATGCTTTTGTGATTCCCAAAAGGACAGGTTCTGCAGTTGCAAGTTGCAGATCCCGCTCACCGGCATCGATGCGCGCCTGGATTTCCCGGTTAGCGTCCAAAAATTCATTCTTTTCCACATTTGTGCCGGGAAGCATATCGGTGCTGCCGGGATCATCGATACGTACCTTGCGGGTCATCTGCCGTGCAATGACTTCGATGTGTTTGTCGTTGATGCCAATGCTCTGACTGCTGTACACTTTTTGCACTTCCAGAATGATATAGTCGTAAACGGCGTCAATTCCGTTGATCCGCAAGATGTCGGCGGGGTTTTTATAGCCGACGGTCAGCTCTTGACCGGCAGTAACGGTATCTCCTTCATTGACAATGATAGATGTACCATAGGGAATGGAATACTCTTTTTCTTCACCGGTTTCCGGGTTGTGAATAATCACATTATGCGTTTTCTTTACATTTCGGATAGAAACTGTGCCGGCAAAATCTGCTACAAAAGAGGTCTTTTTGGGCTTTCTTGCCTCGAATAGCTCCTCTACGCGGGGCAGACCCTGGGTAATATCGCTACCTGCAACACCGCCGGTGTGGAAGGTACGCATGGTAAGCTGTGTACCGGGCTCACCGATGGACTGAGCGGCGATGATTCCTACGGCCTCTCCGATGTTTACAGGTGTAGAGTTTGCAAGATCTGCACCATAGCAATGGGAGCACACGCCATGACGGGCACCGCACTGGAGTACACTTCGGATTTCCACGCTTTTGATACCGGCAGCTTCCACCGCTTTTGCCTGCGCTTCTGTGACCATGGTGTTGTCTTTTACCAACACTTCGCCTGTCTTTGGGTGGATGACATCGCCGATCACATACCGGCCGAAGATGCGGTCGCTGAGTTTTTCAATGGTCTCATTGCCGTCCTTGATATCGGAGACTACAATTCCGTGCCGTGCGCCGCAGTCTTCCTCTCGGATGATGACATCCTGAGACACGTCTACGAGACGACGGGTGAGGTACCCGGAGTCGGCAGTTTTCAGTGCGGTATCGGACAGGGATTTACGAGCACCGCGGGCTGCCACGAAGTATTCCAATATATTCAGACCTTCTCGGAAATTGGACTTGATGGGAATTTCCATGGTTTTTCCGGAGGTAGCAAACATCAGTCCGCGCATACCGGCCAGCTGGCGCATCTGGGTGATGTTGCCGCGGGCGCCGGAATCGCTCATCATTTTGATGGGGTTATACCGGTCAAAGTTGCTTTGCAGTGCGGCGACCACGTCGTCTGTGGTCTGCGTCCAGGTAGCGATCACGCTCTGATACCGCTCTGTTTCAGACAGCTTACCGCGCATAAATTCTTTTTGGATCTGATCGACCTTCTTCTCGGCCTCTGCAACCAGAGCGTATTTTTCCGGAGGGATCGCCATGTCAGCCACGGAAATGGAAATGGCTGCCTTGGTGGAATATTTATACCCCATGTCCTTGATTTCGTCCAGCATCTTTGCCGTTGTGGGGAATCCGTGATATTTGATACAACGGTCGATGATCTGCCCGAGTTGCTTGGACCCGCACACAAAAGTGATTTCGAGATCGAAGTATTTTTCCGGATCGTTTCTGTCTACATAACCCAGGTCTTGCGGAATGGGTTTGTTAAAGATGAGAAGGCCCAGGGTGGCGTCGATGACCTTGGAGAGCATTTTTCCGTCCTTTTCCTTTGTCACCCGCACCTTGATGGGGGCGTGGAGTCCAAGCTCTCCGTTTTCATAGGCCATCATGGCTTCATTGAAATCGCGGAAGACCTTTCCTTCACCCTTTTCTCCGGCTTTGTCGATTGTCAGATAGAAGGAGCCCAACACCATATCCTGAGAAGGAACAGCGATGGCACGTCCGTCTACAGGTTTCAAAAGGTTATTTGCAGACAGCATGAGAAACCGTGCTTCTGCCTGTGCTTCTGCTGACAGGGGTACGTGGATCGGCATCTGGTCTCCGTCGAAGTCCGCATTAAAAGCTTTACACACCAAAGGATGGAGCTTAATAGCACGGCCTTCCACCAATACCGGTTCAAATGCCTGAATGGAAAGACGGTGCAGGGTGGGTGCACGGTTGAGAAGCACGGGGTGGTCTTTGATGACATTTTCCAGTGCATCCCATACCTCCGGGCTTGCTCTTTCCACTTTCTTCTTGGCATCCTTGATGTTTGCAGCTTTCTGTGTCTCATGGAGACGCTTCATGACGAAGGGCTTAAACAGTTCCAGTGCCATTTCTTTCGGCAGGCCGCACTGATAGATTTTCAGAGAGGGACCTACGACGATTACAGAACGGCCGGAATAGTCGACACGCTTTCCGAGAAGATTCTGACGGAAACGTCCCTGCTTACCCCGTAGCATTTCTGACAACGATTTCAGCGGGCGGTTATTGGGACCAGTGACCGGCTTGCCTCTGCGGCCATTGTCGATCAGAGCATCTACCGCTTCCTGAAGCATACGCTTTTCATTGCGTACGATGATATCCGGCGCGCGGTATTCCATGAGTCGTTTCAGGCGGTTATTTCGGTTGATGACTCTGCGGTACAGATCGTTCAAATCGGAGGATGCAAAACGGCCGCCGTCCAGTTGTACCATGGGGCGGATTTCCGGTGGAATGACAGGAATCACTTCCAGGATCATCCACTCCGGCTTATTGCCGGACTTACGGAAGGCCTCTACTACTTCCAAACGCTTGATAATGCGCACCTTTTTCTGGCCGCTGGCCTTTGCCAGGTCTTCCTTCAAGCTTTGGGAGAGTTTTTCAATATCGATTTTTCGAAGCAGCTCTCGGATTGCTTCCGCACCCATACCGACGGTGAAATCATTTTCATACGCGGTGTAGTACTCCCGATATTCCTTTTCACTCAGCAGCTGATTCTGACTCAGAGGGGTGGTACCAGGGTCGATCACGATGTAAGAAGCAAAGTACAGGACCTTTTCCAGATGGCGGGGAGAGATGTCCAAAAGCAATCCCATACGAGAGGGAATTGCACGGAAATACCAGATATGGGATACGGGAGCTGCCAGTTCAATATGCCCCATTCGTTCCCGGCGCACCTTTTTCTGGGTGACTTCCACGCCGCATTTTTCACAGATCTTGTTTTTATGACGGATCCGTTTGTATTTACCGCAAAGGCACTCCCAGTCCTTTGTCGGGCCGAAAATACGTTCGCAGAACAGACCGTCACGTTCCGCCTTCAGCGTACGGTAATTGATGGTTTCAGGCTTTTTTACTTCTCCGTAGGACCAGGACCGTATCATTTCCGGAGAAGCCAGTCCGATTTTTATAGAATCAAATGTATTGTGTTCCATCGGCAAAATACCTTCTTTATTCAAATTCGTTCGTCAGTCTGCTGCATCTTAAAACTCGTCGTCGTCGCCGTCGTCCGCATCCTCGGCGTAATAAATGCCTTCCGCGTCGGCCTGTCCGCCGAAATCTTCACTGGAGAGGCTTTCATACACGTTTTCCGGTGCTACAGTTTCTCCTACGTCTTCGGCTGTCACCCGGTCGCGTGAGGGGCGGCTGTGGTATTCCGGCTCTTCCTCGCCCAGTTTTGAGAGCTCGATTTCTTCGCCGTTTTCATCCAGTACGCGCACATCCAATGCAAGGGCTTGCAGTTCCTTTACCAGCACTTTGAAGGACTCGGGAACACCGGGTGTGGGGATATTCTGTCCCTTGACGATGGCTTCATAGGTTTTTACACGGCCCACCACGTCGTCGCTCTTTACCGTCAGGATCTCCTGGAGCGTATAAGCAGCGCCGTATGCTTCCAGGGCCCATACCTCCATTTCGCCGAAGCGCTGTCCACCGAACTGGGCTTTGCCTCCCAGCGGCTGCTGGGTGATCAGAGAGTAGGGACCCGTAGAACGGGCGTGGATCTTATCGTCCACCAGATGGTGCAGCTTCAGATAGTACATGATACCTACAGTTACCGGGTTGTCAAAGGGTTCTCCAGTGCGGCCGTCATACAGGATCGTTTTTCCGTCAACTACGTACAAACGATCTTCGGCGCGCAGCGCATCGATATATGCCTGCCGATTTTTATGATCCTCGGGGATTTTTTCATAGGTCTTTGTTCCATCCGGTGCGACGATTTCCTCAAGAAGGTATTTGCCATCTACATTTTCCCCGGGTAGGACCTTTCTCTGCATGTTTGCCATGCGCATGCATTCGGTGATGTCCTGCTCCTTAGCCCCGTCGAACACAGGAGTCATAATTTTCCAACCGAGCCGTTTGGCGGCAAGACCCAGATGTACTTCCAACACCTGTCCGATATTCATTCGAGAGGGAACACCAAGAGGGTTGAGCACAATATCCAAAGGCGTACCATCTGCCAGGAATGGCATATCTTCAGGCGGAAGGATCCGGGATACAACACCTTTGTTTCCATGCCGGCCGGCCATCTTGTCGCCCACGGAAATTTTTCTCTTTTGGGCGATGTACACACGGATGACCTTGTTTACACCGGGGGCAAGCTCGTCTCCGTTTTCTCTGGAGAATACTTTTACGTCAATGACAATTCCGCTTTCTCCATGGGGCACACGCATGGAGGTATCCCGAACTTCCCGGCTTTTTTCACCAAAAATGGCGCGAAGCAGGCGTTCTTCAGCAGTCAGTTCCGTTTCCCCTTTGGGTGTCACTTTGCCGACCAGAATGTCGCCGGCGCGGACTTCCGTGCCTACTTTGATGATTCCTTCTGCGTCCAGATCCTTTAGGGCATCTTCCCCTACATTGGGGATTTCTCTGGTGATTTCCTCCGGGCCGAGCTTTGTGTCTCTCGCTTCATGGGAGTATTCTTCAATATGGATGGAAGTGTAAACATCGTCCCGCACCAGACGCTCATTGAGCAGAACTGCATCCTCGTAGTTGTAACCTTCCCAGGTCATAAATCCGATCAATGCATTTTTACCCAGTGCAATCTCCCCTTCAGAAGTAGCGGGACCGTCCGCAAGGACATCGCCTTTTTTCACAATGTCGCCTGCCTGTACGATAGGAATCTGGTTGACACAGGTGCTTTGGTTGCTTCTCTTAAACTTAATTAAGTGATAAACCTTCTTTTCCCCGTTATCAGACCGTACGGTGATGTGGTTGGCATCTACACTTTCCACTACGCCGTCTACGTCGGACACAGTGCAGACGCCGGAGTCTACGGCGGCCTTGTATTCCATACCGGTTCCGACGATGGGGGAGTCAGTGACCATCAGGGGTACAGCCTGCTTCTGCATATTGGAACCCATCAGGGCACGGGAGTTGTCGTCATTTTCCAAAAAAGGAATCATGGCAGTTGCTACGGACACCACCATTTTAGGAGAGACGTCCATGAAATCCACAGCAGACGCATCTACCTCAATGATTTCTGTGCGGTCGCGGGCGGCAACTTTGCGGTTTACAAAGTGCCTTTCCTCATCCAGCGGCTCATTTGCCTGGGCGATGATGTAATTGTCTTCCACATCCGCAGTCATATAGACGACTTCATCGGTTACTTTCCCGGTTTCCTTGTCTACGCGCAGGTAAGGTGCTTCAATGAATCCGTATTTGCTGATGCGTGCATAGGTGGACAGATAAGAAATCAGTCCGATATTAGGACCTTCGGGGGTCTCAATGGGGCACATCCGTCCATAGTGCGTATAGTGCACATCGCGGACCTCGAAGGACGCCCTGTCGCGGGAAAGTCCGCCGGGACCCAGCGCGGAAATACGGCGCTTGTGGGTGAGCTCCGCCAGCGGGTTTGCCTGATCCATAAACTGAGACAGCGGAGAAGATCCGAAAAACTCCCGGATAGCAGTTACTACAGGGCGAATGTTGATCAGGTTTTGAGGGGTGAGATTTTCGTTGTCTTGGATATTCATCCGTTCTTTGACGATTTTGTCCATTCTGGAAAGCCCGATACGCAGCTGATTTTGCAGCAGTTCTCCTACGCAGCGCAGGCGGCGGTTGCCCAAATGGTCGATGTCGTCTATTTCGCCGATATCATGTGCAAGACACAAGAGATAATTGATGGAGGAAAGAATATCTTCTCGGGTGATATGGGTGGGGCAAAGATCGTGGACGCGCCGTTTTGCAATTTCCTTCAATGCATCTATATCGCCGCCGGCTTCCGATGCAATCTCTTGAAGCACATCCATACGGACTTTTTCACTGGCGCCGATGTCTTCCAGGTCCACACCGATCACGTCTGCGGGATATACGGCGCCGTTGGAGAACACCTTGCATTCTGTTCCGTCTTCCAGGCGCAGGTATACTGTATCGATACAGGCGTGCTCAACCGCTTCGGCATTCTCCCGAGACAGGAGCGTGCCTTCCTCAAAAAGAATTTCACCGGTACGGGTATTTACCGCAGGACGGCTCAGCGTCCCACCGGCAATTCGCTTGCCCAGACTCAGCTTTTTGTCAAATTTATAGCGACCCACAGGATACAAATCGTAACGCTTGGGATCGAACAGCAGGTTATTGAGAAGGATCTCCGCGCTTTCCACGATGGCGGGCTCGCCGGGACGGAGCTTTTTATAAATTTCCTTAAGGGCCTCATCCCGGATGGAGGAATTGCTTTCAATGGCAAGACGCTCGCAGTCGTCCTTCTCCAAAGTGGCTTCCAGGCCGCAGTTTTCGCCGAAATACTCTTTGATTTGTGCAGGTGTTTCAATGCCCAGAGCGCGAATCAAAATGGTAAGCGGAAGCTTGCGATTCTTGTCGATACGCACATAATACACGCCGTTTGCATCCGTTTCATATTCCAGCCAGGCGCCTCTGTAGGGAATAATGGTAGAGGCGAACATCTTTTTCCCAGATTTGTCAATGGAGCTGTCGTAGTAAATCCCGGGGGAGCGGGTGATTTGGGATACGATTACACGCTCTGCACCGTTGATTACAAAGGTTCCCGTATCGGTCATCAGGGGAAAATCGCCCATGAAGATATCGGACTGTTTGACTTCGCCGGTCAGCCGATTGGTAAGACGAACGGCCACCTTCAGCGGAGCGGCGTAATTGGTGTCGCGCTCTTTGCATTCTTCCACCGGATATTTCGGCTCTGCGTCGAAGGAATATCCAACAAATTCAATAAACAGGTTCCCGGTATAGTCCGTGATGGGGGATATATCCCGCAAAACTTCCATAAGGCCTGTTTCCAGAAACCACTTAAAGGAGTCTTTTTGAATTTCGATCAAATTCGGCAGTTGGATGGCCTCGTTGATCTTTGAGAAACTCATCCTTGTGTTCTTGCCCACAGTCTGGGGTTTGACCATTGCGTTATCACTCCATTCTTGCCATTCTTGATTCTTGCATTCTCGTTCATGAAAGACGATGCCGGTCCTGCATTTTCGGCGGCAATAACCTCTCATTAAAACAGATGATTGATTCCAAAAGCAAAATTAAGGCAATATACTATTATATTAAGATTTGTGGAAAAGTCAAGATGGAACGGATACTTTTGCACATAAACACAGAAAAATCCAAAAAATTTATATTATTTGCAATAAAATGTTACGATAAATTAAAATGTAAATATTTTGTAAATTATTTACGGCATTCTGTTCAATGGAGGTATTCTGCATTTTCTTTTTTGCTTTATCACGACATTTTTCGACAAATATTTACTAAATTATACCAAAAATTACAAAATTTTTTAAAAAACTATTGACAATTGGGAAGATCTATTATATAATTAGTCATCCCTATTAAAGAAAGGAGGCATTTAAGTGGCAACAGGGAAGAAGAGAGGCCCCAAAACCGACAATCCCAAAATGTACAGACTTACGATTAAATTGGATCAGGAGGCAAAGGATGTGATGGAGGCATATTGTGCAAAGGAATCTGTTTCCAAAGGGGAATGTATCCGGCGGGGGATCAAACGGCTGAAGGGAGATCTCTAAAAAAGAAGACGGTGCCCGCCGGAAAGGCAGCACCGTCTTCAAAACCTATATTCGGCAAAAAGTCGACATACACTGGCAGCAGAGCCTGCAGGCTCTGCTGCATAAGTATTTTAATTTACGCAAAGTAAACTTGCAATCGCTTTTTTGCCGGAATTATTAAATTGAAAGGAAATATTTTAAAAACTCATGGAGCATGGGATCCGTTTGACAAAAGTAAGGAAAGTCTTCGAGAGGAGATCGGCAGAATGTTGGGTGGATGTCTAAGGGAAAATGCAAAAGGGGACGAAAGCCCCCCCTTTTTGCCGTGTTTTCGAAACCGCAGTTATTCACATTTGCGCCTTGCGTTGTAAAATCTCTTCTATATTAAAATGATATTTTTTTCCACAAAAATGACAGCAGGCCTCTACAGGCTCTTTTTGCGCAGCAAGTTCGTCCAAGTCCTGCGGCGGAAGACCCGCCAGAGCATTCAGGTAGCGCTCTCTGCTGCAGGTACAGACATATCCGATATCAAATTCATCAAACAACTGATAGGCAACGCCCTGGAGAACGGCAGAAATCACATCTTCTGCACGCTTGCCTTGTGCAATCATGGCGGAGACAGAGGAAATCCGCTTGATATTTGCCTCCAGACGGTCGATTATGGTATCTTCAGCACCGGGAAGCACCTGCAGAAGAAACCCGCCGGCGGATTTTACGCAATGGTCCTGGTTTACCCGCACGCCCAATGCGCAGATGGTGGGCGTCTGTTCGCTGACAGCGAAATACTGGGTCACATCCTCGCCGATCTCTCCGCTGACAAGGGGACACATGCCCACATACGGCTCTCCCATGCCCATATCTTTGATGATAGTGATGTTTCCGTTCTTTCCTACGGCACCGCCCACATCCAGTTTTCCCGCGCTGTTGGGCATCAGTTCTACCTGGGGATTTTCGGCGTATCCGCGCACGTTGCCCTTGTAATCGGAAACGCAGACGATTTTTCCGGCAGGACCCCCGCCGTTGATTTGAAAGGTAAGGGAATTGTCCTTGTCTTTCAAAAGGCTGCCCATGAGAGAGGCGGCTGTGAGACAGCGACCCAGGGCGGCGGTCATGGTTTTAGAAGTTTGATGGATGGCTGCCGCGTCGGAGACGATTTCTGTTGTATCGGCAAAGAGGATTCTTGCGCTGCCGTCCTCTGTGACGGCGCGGGTGATATAGGAGGACATAAAGAAAAACCTTTCTGGAGAGATCAACGGCGCGCATGTCTTGCGCGCCGTTGGAATTTTAATCGAGGGTTACAACGGTCTTGTTGTAGAAGGATTCCAGCGCTGCGGTAGACAGCTTGTGGGAGAGTTCTGTTTCCTCCGGTGTAAAGAGTCCGAAGGGAACGGACTGACCTGCATATTCCAGCATAAACGCGCCCATTTGCTGCTGCATGGCGTCGGTAAACCCAAATTCAAAAATGGGACCGGTGATGGTGGGAAGCATCGGCTTGTATCCGATGATGATCCGGTTCCAGGACTGCTCCTTTCCCCAGGAGGAGGTGTAATAGAATGCGTTGGCATCATCGCTGGAGAAGCGTGCGCTGCAGTCCATGCCGTAGATTTCAAAAAACCAGCGGTTGGTAGAGCCGGGGCACATGCGTTTGGTTTCCAGCGTCATGGGGATTTCGTCCCCATCTGCATTTTCCGTGGTACAGAAAAGGGTGCAGTTGTCAAAGGTGTCGCATACGGCCATGCCGCCTTTCCCATCAGGCCGCTCTTTTACAATGTTGCTGAAGTGCGCACGCACGGTTTTGGGCTTAAATCCAAGGCGGAAGGGGACGTGCTGGGTGTGGATGCCCAAATCTCCCAGGCAGCCGTATTCGCCGTTAAATTTTACCATGCGCTTCCAGTTGATGGGTTTGTTCAAATCCATGTCGCTGCAATGGTTGAATCCTGCGTGGATCTCCAGGATCTTTCCGAACTTGCCTTCATTGTACCAGTTGATCATGGTCTGCATGGCAGGGTAGAAGGGAAATTCGCTGGAGCAGCGGACAAAAGCGCCGGGCGTTTCCCGATATGCTTTCAAAATGGCGTCGTTGGCTTTTTTATCGATTCCAAAGGGCTTTTCTCCCAGGAGTGCTTTGCCGCTTTTGATGATGTCGATATAAAACTGTTCGTGGAGGTTGTGGGGCACGGCGCAGTAGATGGCGTCGATGTCCTCCTTATTTAGCAGTTCCTTGTAATCTTCTACAGCATACTGGATACTGTCAAAATTCTTTTTGAACCACTCCATTTCCTTGGGAACAACGGAGCAGATGCCTACGATCTCGGGTTTGGGGATATCTACGGTGAAGTGGCACCAGCGTGCGGCGGCGGAGGCGAACTCTCTCGCCATCAGACCGCAGCCGATCAGGCCGAAACGAATCGTTTTCATATTTTATAAATCCTTTCAAAAATAAAAATACCGACAGTAGTACAGCAAAGTGCTTTGCACTTTGCTGTACTACAAAAATCAATATCCAAAATGCTTTTCTGTTTCTGCAACAGCTTCTTCGATGATGTCCAGCCCTTTTTCCGCGACCGCATCGTCCAGGATCATCGGAGGGGACAGGCGGAGAATGTGGCCGGAGGGAACCCATGCAAGGCCCTTTTCAAACGCCTTCTGGTAAATCATCTGACCGGCTTCCACAAAGGGTTCTTTCGTTTCTCTGTCCCGGACAATTTCCATTGCCAGGAGACAGCCCTTTCCGCGGACGTCACCTACGATGGGGTGTGCCTCTTTGATTTTTTCCATTCTGGAGAGGAACAATTCGCCCAGGTGTGCGGCGCGTTCGTTCAGATTTTCTTCTTCGATTACTTTGATAGATTCCAGAGCGGCCACACATGCCATGGGATTCCCGCCGTAGCTGGAAGAAGCGGAGATCTTTTCAATGGCAGGTGCGAGTTTTTCGGAAACTGCCAGTGCAGTTACAGGGAAGCCGTTGCCGAAGCCTTTACCCAGGGTAGTAATATCCGCTGTCACATTCCAGTGGTCCATGGCAAACCATGCACCGGTTCTTGCCATACAGCTGAGCACTTCATCGGCGAACAGAAGAATGCCCCGACGATCGCAGAGCGCACGAAGTGCAGGCAGAAAATCGTCCGGAGGAACGACGGAGCCGCCCCATCCCTGAATGGGCTCCAGCACGATGGCAGCTACGTTTGCGCCGCCGCAGGAGGCCTCGTTATCCAGCATCCCTTCCAGCATTCTGATATAGGGAGTGGAATCCTTCATGGCCTCTTCCTTGGACCGGCCGAATACATCCCGATATGGATTGGGCCGGGGAGCCAGGAAGAATCCGGGTGCGCGCATGTGGGTGTCCACGCCTACCACTGCCAGAGAGTTTGCACCGTAGGTTTTGCCATGGAAATCCCTCCAGAAGGAGTAAAATTCCTGCTTTCCGGTGGCAGCGCGGGCGCAGCGCAGTCCGGCCTCGACGGCGGTAGAACCGGAATCGTAAAACTGAAATCCCGCAAACCGACCGCCGGTCATTTCATGAAGCTTTTCCACCAGCTCCATTTTAACCTTTGTAGTAAAGTCATGACAGTTCATCAGCCGCTTTGCCTGCGCAGCGACCGCTTCGCTGATCTTCGGGTGACAATGGCCCAGACCGGTCACATAGATTCCGGAGGAAAAATCGATATATGTATTTCCGTCTACATCGGTGAGGGTGTAGCCGGATCCGGAATCAAAAACGACGGGGAACAGCCGCACCTGGCTGGAGTAGCCTTTCATGTATTTGGCGCATCTTGTGTGGTATTCCACAGACTTAGGACCGGGAACTGTGGCAGACACCATATGGGGGATCGTAGAAGGATCAACGCTTGCCCAGTTTTTGCTCATGCTTTTTTTACCTCATTTCGGAAAAAATTTTATTAATTTGAAAATAGATGCAATTTTGCCTCTTCCATTATATAAGCAAATTTTCGATAAGTCAACACCCATTTTCCGCTGGACGCAGGAATTATTCCGCCTGCTTTTTTTTCGTGTCGTCCTTGCCTTCCATTGCAGCGGGGACGGGTGCAATGCCTTCGATATACAGATTGGCCAGGGGTGTCTTTTCCATGGCGGACTCCATGCTTTCATTGGAAACGTGTGTATAGATTTGGGTGGTGTTCAGCTGCTCGTGCCCCAAAATCTCCTGCAGGACCCGGGTATCCACCTGGCCGGATTGGTAAAGGAGCGTGGCGGCCGTGTGCCGCAGTTTGTGGGTGGAATAGTTTTTGTAGGCAAGACCGGCCATGTCCAGATATTTTTTTACCATCCACTGGACAGTTTTGACGCTGATGCGCCGGCCGCGGCTGCTGAGGAACAGCGCGTCCTCCTGCGCGCCGGGGCGGCGCAGCCGATTCCGTGCAGGCTGATATGCGCGAAGGGCATCTCGGCAGGCATCATTGAGATAAACGATCCGTTCTTTGGAGCCCTTTCCGAGCACCCGCATGGAGCGCATTTCCGGATCGATGTCCCGCAGGCTGATCCCTGCCAGCTCCGACAGACGGATGCCGCAGTTGAGAAAGAAGGTGAGAATGCAATTGTCCCGCTCCCGGGTTTTGCTTTTTTCGTCGGTCTTTACGGCGGTGAGAAGCCGGATGCACTCTTCCAGGGAAAGATATTTTGGAAGTTTGTTTTTATGTACAGGTGCTTCTATATCTTTTACAGGATTCTCTTCAAAGGAATGACTTTGGACGGTGAGATATTTATAAAAGCTGCGGATAGCAGAAAGCTTTCTTGCTTGGGTGACACTTTTGTTTTGTCGATTGTCTGCAATATACTTGAGATAAACATATACATCTTCCGTTTTTATTTTTTGGAAAAAACACAAGGGGAGGTCTGTGATATCTGCAGATTTTAATGTTTCATCGTTGATAGGTCGATTCTCCGTCTTCAGTTTCATGTACCGGCAAAACATGCGCAGATCCACAAGATATTCTGCCACTGTTTTCGAGGAACGCCTTTGGACGGTTCTTTTGTATATGGCAAAATCCTGAACAGCCTTGGGATAACTGTCCAGCGTATTTTTTGTGTCGTCCATAGAAATTCCTCCTTTTTGAAACCAGTATACTACATTTTGCCGTCTTTTCGTAGACTTTTTGTAAATTTTTTCGGATGGGGTTGCAAGAGCGGAGAATATTCGATAAAATAAACAATAATACTGCTGCCTGAATTGTTTGCGGCAAATATTTTGCGAGGGATGGGTCCATGGGTGAGCGTGTGCATGTAAGGAAACGGGGCAGAATGCTGGAAGGAATGGGGACTCCGGTAAAGAAGCTGCTGCTGAATCAGTTTGGCGGGGCGGTGCTGGGAATCATGCTGTCCTCCGCGGCAATGGCAAGCAGGTATTTGAATCTGGCGACCAGCATTCTGGCGATCTTTTTTTATTTGTTCCTGCAATATACTACCATCTGGGAGACCGGCGCCCGGGATCGAATTCGAGTGGACGGCGGCCGGGCGGCGGAAAACAAGTGGCAGGGGCTGCAGATCGGATTGTTGGCGAACGGACCGAACATCCTTCTGGCAGTATTGGTCATTTTGCTTACGGTGGTCGGTGTACTTGGCCAGTGGCAGTGGGCCGGGAATGCGGATGTGGTGCTTACGGTGATCGCCCGGTTCTGGCAGGGCATGTACAATGGGGTGATTATTTTTGTTGTTCCAAAGGGCCTGAGCGGCGTGCAGACGATTCTGTCTACATTGATTTATGCGGCGATCATTCTGCCCTCTCTCGTTGTAACTGCCGTGGGCTATCGGATGGGATACATGAACCGGCGAATTTTTCCCGAACGGAAAAAGAAGGATTGAGAACAGCCTGATGAAGATTTCTTCATCAGGCTGTTTTTACACATAGAATATCTGCTATCCCAACCCTTCCGAGTTTTCCTGCGCAAGTCCTCCACAGGGGCGGTTTGTTTATATAGGCCCCCATGTGGGCGTCTCTTGCAGAGCCGCTAAGGGGGCATGTCTGCGTTAGCAGACGGGGGGATTGTTTTTTCTAACAGCCCCTCCGTCAGCTGCCGCTGACACTACCCCGGCATCTTCTGCGGAGCTGCACCACAGGGGAGGCTTGAGTTTGAGGTAAGACTTTTCTTCCCGGAGAGAGCAAAAGCATAGCTTTCTCACCAAATTCATATACTAAAAAAACAGAAAGCGAGGGTTTGGAGAGAGCAGATGAAACATACAGTTAGATATTTATCAGGATTTGTCGCCCTGTCTTTTGTGTTTTTAATTGCGGCAGCCATGTTCGGAGGAGCGCGGAGAATGCTGGGAGGGACGGAAGAGACCATTACAGCAGGCACTTTTGAGGACAAGGTGCTTTTTGTGATCGATCCCGGCCACGGCGGAGAGGATGCCGGCTGTTCCTCTGCGAAAGGCTTGTTGGAAAAGGATTTGAATCTTTCCGTTGCCCGGGATATTTCTGCCATATTGAATGCGGCCGGCTATACTACCGTGCTGACCCGGACGGAGGATACACTGCTGTATGATATGTATCGGGACCGGATGGATTATACAGGATATAAAAAGATCTATGACCTCAAAAACCGCATGCGGTTTACCGAAGAGACACAGGCAAAATATTTTGTAAGTATTCATATGAATAAATTTCCACAGACCCAGTACAGCGGGCTGCAGGTATATTACTCTCCCAACGATCCCGGCAGCGTGCAGATGGCGGATAGGATCCAGAGTTATGTGCAAAAATACGTACAGCCGGAAAACGAGCGCAAAACGAAGAAAGCAACGAAGGGAATCTATTTGCTGCATCGGATGGAAATTCCCGCAGTGCTTGTTGAGTGCGGGTTTTTATCCAACGAGGAGGAGGCAGCGCTTCTCTCAGACGCATCTTACAGAAAGACGCTCAGTTTGGGGATTGCCTGTGCGATCATGGAGTACTGCGCGAAAGATCCTGCAGATGGGTAAACCTTCTTTGAAGATAGAAAATCTTTCTTGCAATAGAGGGGGAAATATGGTAAAATACATACGATATGTATTGCAGATGGAGGTGTGGTCACGTGAAATCCCCCAAAGAGGTGTATGTCTGTTCCCAGTGTGATTTCCAAAGCCCCAAATGGTATGGACAGTGCCCCTCCTGTCACGCCTGGAATACATTTCAAAAGGAAACTTATCAGCCTGCGGTGTCCGGCACCATAAAATCCGGGCAGCGTGCCGTTTCCCGGGAAAAAGCCGTCCCGTTTTCCGAAATGGAGTCTGTAGACTGTCCGCGGATGCTGACCGGCATCGGGGAATTGGACCGGGTGCTGGGAGGGGGATTGGTCCCTGGCAGCGCGGTGTTGCTTGCCGGGGAACCGGGGATCGGAAAATCCACCTTGCTGATGCAGCTATGCGGTCGTGCCGGACAGGCTTATAAAATTCTTTATATCTCCGGAGAGGAGTCCAGAGGACAGCTCAAGCTGCGTGCGAAACGGCTGGGGGTAGACGGCTCTGATGTGCTGGTGCTGACGGAAACGGACGTAGATGCGGCCATTGCGGAATATGACCGCATTTCTCCGGATGTGGTGATTGTAGATTCCATTCAGACCATGGTGAGTGACGGGTCCGCTTCTTCTGCAGGAAGTACCACTCAGGTGCGGGAATGCGCCTCCCGTTTTATTCGGTGCGCGAAAGCGGACGGGGTGGCGGTGATTATGGTTGGGCATGTGAACAAGGAAGGCGGAATCGCCGGACCGAAGGTGCTGGAGCACATGGTGGACGCGGTTCTTTCCTTTGAAGGAGAGCGCAGCCAGAGCTACCGGATCGTCCGCGCGGTGAAAAACCGGTATGGCTCCACCAATGAGATCGGCGTGTTTGAAATGACGGACACCGGCCTGTCGGAGGTGGACAACCCCTCGGAAATGCTTCTTGCCGGACGGCCCACAGGTGTATCCGGGACCTGCGCCGTATGTACCATGGAAGGCACGCGCCCCATCATCGTAGAAATACAGGCGCTTGTGACGCCTACCTCCTATCCGGCTCCCAGGCGGGTGGCGGACGGGATTGACTACAACCGGATGTGTCTTTTGCTGGCCGTTTTGGAAAAACGGCTGGGCTTGCGGTTTTCCTCCAGCGATGTCTATTTGAACGTCGTAGGCGGGCTGCGTATCGACGAGCCGGCGGCGGATGCAGCCATCGCGCTGGCGCTCTGCTCCAGCATCAAGGATATCCCGGTGCCCCACGATATGATCGTTGTGGGAGAGGTGGGACTTTCCGGAGAGGTGCGTGCAGTGTCCTTTGCCAGAGAGCGGGCAAAGGAAGCGGTACGTGTGGGATTTGCCAAGGCAGCGCTGCCTAAGCGGGGACTGGCTCGACACCCGGTAGATGTGGAAGGGTGCAGCCTGTACCCTCTCGGCGGAGTCTATGACCTTTTGGTTTTGCTCTCCAAGGGCGTCCCCAAAAAGAAAGACAAGGAACTGTAAATTTCATTCAATCGAGGTATAACATGCATTGGTCAGAAAAAATCGCGCAGGAGATCATAAAGCGCAATCCGGACAAGCCGGAGTATGTGTGTGCTGCAGGGATCAGCCCTTCCGGCTCCATTCATATCGGGAATTTTCGGGATGTGGCTACCAGCTATTTTGTGGTGCGCGCCCTGCGCAAAATGGGAAAGCGGGCCCGGCTTCTTTTTTCATGGGACGAGTTTGACCGCCTGCGCAAAATCCCGGCAAATGTAGCGCAAATAAACGGGGATATGGAAACGTATATCGGATATCCGTATGTAGATGTGCCAAACCCCTTTGACGATGTGGCAGAATGTCCCACCTTTGCGGCCCATTTTGAAAAAGAATTTATGGACAGCATCGGCAAATTCGGGATCGATATGGACTGCCGCTACCAGGCGGACATGTACCGGAGTGGAAAGTATGTAAAATACGTTCTGCTCGCCCTGCAGAAACGGGGAGAAATTTTTGATATCATCGACAGCCACCGCACCCAGGATGCCGCCCCCGGAGAGCGGGAAGCGTATTATCCGGTGAGCATTTACTGCCCCCGGTGTCACAGGGATACGACGAAGATCCACAGCTTGTCCGACGACTGTACGGTGGCGGAATATACCTGCGCCTGCGGCTATGCCGGGACCTTTGATTTTACAAAGGATTATAACTGTAAGCTTGCATGGAAAGTGGACTGGCCTATGCGCTGGATGTACGAGGGCGTAGACTTTGAACCGGGGGGAAAGGACCACGCCAGCATCAACGGAAGCTATGATACCAGCAAGCATATTTCCAAGGAAATATTTGGATACGAAGCCCCCATTTTTCAGGGATATGAATTTATTGGTATCAAGGGAACAACGGGGAAAATGTCCGGCTCCTCCGGGCTGAATCTCACACCGGGGACGCTGCTGCGCCTGTATCAGCCGGAGGTGATCCTGTGGCTGTATTCTAAGACGGATCCCATGAAGGCCTTTGACTTCTGCTTTGACGACGGGATTTTGCGCCAGTACTTTGAATTTGACAAAATGCTCACTGCCTGTGCGGACGGCACGGCGGACGAGCGTACAAAGGAGATCATGTACAACACTGTGGTGGAGGGACATGAAGTGATTCCCGTACCCATGGGGCATCTGGTGCAGCTGGGCTCTATTGTGAATTTCAATGTGCCCATGCTGGAGACGATTTTCCAAAAAATCGGCACCCCTTACCGCTACGACCAGTTCAAAGACCGGCTGGACAAGGCCCGGTACTGGCTGGAGCAGTGTGCGCCGGAGCAAATGAACCGTTTGCGCAAAACCCGCAATTTTGCGGTATATAACGAACTGGGAGAAGAGGAAAAGCGGGAAATCTCCCTCTTGCACGCATACCTGGCGGCCGGCGGGTTTTCCCTGGAGGAGCTCAACAGCCAGCTGTATGCGATTCCCAAGCAGGTATATGGAGAAAATCTGCCGGAAAAGGAACTGAAAGGCCTGCAGCGTACCTTTTTCTCCAATGTGTACAAGCTGCTTTTGGATAAGGAAAAGGGGCCGCGGCTGTATCTGTTCCTGTACGCCATTGAAGCGGACAGTTATTTGCAGCTGTTGGATTTTTCCCATGGGCAGACGGACGAGGAAATCGCCCTGGAGAAGCAGATGCTGGAGGAGGCGGCCGCAAAAACGGAGCGGCCGGCGCAAAAAAAGCGGGAATATGGGGCCCCCGATCCGGTGGAACCGGTGAAGGAGGAGATCACCATAGAGGATTTTGCCCGCATGGATTTGCGGGTTTGCAAAATCGTGAAGGCGGCGGAAATCCGCAAGTCGGCCAACTGCCTGAAGCTTACGCTGGATGACGGGATGGGGGAGCGTGTGATCGTCTCCAGCATCAAACACGATTATACAATGGAAGAGTTGGTCGGTAAAAAAATCATTGTACTGGCCAATTTGAAGCCCGCGCGGTTCAGTGGCGTAACCAGCCAGGGCATGCTGCTGGCGGCGACAAACAGCGCCTGCGGCTGTCAGGTGATTTTTGTGGATGACATCGTTCCCGTGGGGACAGTCATTCGATAGAAAGGGGGGCGTATGACACAGACGAAAAAGCAAAGCGGTTACGACCGCCTTTTGAATGTGTTGTATATCGTCTGCGGTTCCTTTGCTTTTCTGGCTTATTTTGCTTATTTTATTAAATTGTTGATTTGGAGAGAGGGTACGTTGTCCTACGTCGCCGCGGTCCTGGCGATCCTTGTATCCGGCATTCCTTTGTTTTTCAAGCGGTTTTGGGAGCGGATCCTTCCACAAAAAGTATTTTTCGTTTTGAAAAACATTTTTGCCTGGGGCATGTGCTTTTACATGGTGACGTTTCTTATTTTGTGCACCTATATCTTTGCGACCAACAGCATGCAGACGCATCCGGAGGATTTGGACAGCGAGACGGTGTTTGTGGTGTACGGTGCAGGGTTGCGGGGGGAACGTCCCGGCAGTGTGCTGCGCAAACGGCTGGATAAGGCGGCGGAATACCTGGAGGCGGTGCCCGGATCTGTATGTATTGTCACCGGCGGGCAGGGCCCGGACGAGGTGATGCCGGAGGCGGATGCAATGAAAAATTATCTGGTGGAGGATATGGGGATCGATCCTGCACGCATCTATACGGACCCCGAGTCTGGCAACACCATAGAGAACATCAAGAATGCGCTGGCAATTATGGAAGAAGAGGGTATAGCGGATTATACCATGGTCTCCGTGTCCAATGCATTCCATATTCCCCGCATCAAGCTGATCTGTTCCCGGCTGGACTGCAAAGGGGAATTTGTTCTGGCAAAGGATCCCAATCCTTTTTCCCTTTTTACCACACTGGTGCGGGAATATATGTCCTACGGCAAGCTGTTTTTGCTGGGTACCGAATAAGGCATAGTGCGGAGAAGAAAATGAAAAGAATTTGTTATATTATCGGCGCTTCCGTCACGGAAGGCATGTACATAGACCGCAGAGACGGGGATTTCATCATAGCTGCGGACGCGGGGCTTTCCGCGCTTGAAAAGGCAGGGATTCGTGCGGATCTGGCGGTGGGGGACTTTGATTCTCTGGGTCATGTTCCAAAGTTTGAAAATACGGTATGTCATCCGGTGGACAAGGACGATACAGATACGGCTCTTGCCCTTGCGGAAGGAATGAAGCTGGGGTTCCGCAATTTTGTGATTTACGGCGGGCTGGGCGGACGCCTGGACCATACGGTAGCCAATTTGCAAAACTGTGCCGGCGCTGCAGAACATGGGGCAGTGTGCTGGCTCTGGGGAGAGGGAAATGCGGCCTGTACCTTCAGCGACGGAGAACTGCGGTTTGAAGCTGAAAAAAAGGGAATGGTATCTGTATTTGCGGCAGACCGAGCCGCCGGCGTGACGCTTCAGGGATTGAAATTTCCTTTGGATAACACTTGTCTCACCAGCACGGTCCCCCTGGGGGTAAGCAACGAATTTACCGGAGTGGAGAGTGTCATTCGGGTGACAGACGGGACGCTGATCGTTCTGTGGAACGAAGATGCAGAGGCTTTTGTCCGCCGGATTCGGAAAATTTGTAATGAGGATCCTTCTTTATGATACAGGGCGCAATATTTGACTGTGACGGAACGCTGTTTGATTCTATGTACCTGTACCGGGATTTTGTCAGTCAGTATCTCACCAGGCGGGGGCTTGTCCCGAAGGCGGGGATCGAGGATACGATCCGGTATATGAGTATGCTGGAGGCCGCAGAATGTATCCGCGGTTTGTACGGACTGCCGGAGACGGCGGAAGAGATCATCGAAGACTGCAACCGGGTGCTGGAGAAAGCTTACTTCCATGAGATCCAGCCCAGACCCGGCGTGCGGGAACTGCTGATACAGCTGCATGGCCGGGGCGTACCCATGTGCATTGCCACTGCCACGGATGCATATTTGGTAAGGGGAGCGCTGCAGAGAGCAGAGTTAGACAAATACTTTTGCAAAATCGTCACCTGCAGACAAGCGGGGGCCGGAAAAGAACAGCCGGACGTGTTCCTGCGGGCGTTGGAATTTCTTAGCACGCCGGTACAGGCCACTTGGGTTTTTGAAGATGCACGGCATGCGGTCCTTACGGCGAAAAAATGCGGATTTCCCGTCTGCGCAGTGTTTGACGAGGACGAACGGGATCACGCCGGCGAGATCGAGGCGCACAGTGATATTTATGTGGAAAGCTTTGCAGGCTTTTCGGTGGACAGGCTTTATATGTAATGAAATATTAGGAGAGGACAAAATCAGCCAATGAAATACGGTTATTTTGATGACGCGGCACGGGAATATGTGATCACACGGCCGGACACGCCCTATCCCTGGATCAATTATCTGGGAAGTGAGGATTTCTTTTCCCTCATATCCAATACATCCGGCGGATACTGCTTTTATCGGGATGCCCGCCTGCTTCGCCTGACCCGGTATCGGTATAACAATGTGCCCACCGATGCGGGCGGACGATATTTTTACATCAACGACGACGGATTCGTATGGACGCCTGGCTGGATGCCGGTGAAAGCGGACTATGATGCCTATGAATGCCGGCACGGCATGGGATATACGAAGATCGCTTCCCGTGCAAAGGGTCTTTCTGTTTTGCAGACTTCTTTTGTTCCCCTGGGCAGTCCCTGTGAAGTACATCGGTTGAAAATTTGCAACGAAAGCGGAGCGAAAAAAGAAATTCGTCTGTTTTCCTTTGTGGAATTCTGTCTTTGGAATGCGTGGGACGACCAAACAAATTTTCAGCGCAATTTCTCCATAGGGGAAGTGGAAGTGGTGGGCAGCGCCATTTACCACAAGACAGAATACCGGGAGCGGCGAAACCACTATGCGGTATTTTCCGTCAATGCGCCCATAGACGGATTTGACACGGACCGGGAGACGTTCCTCGGACTGTACAATGGATTTGACCATCCAAACGTGGTGTTTGCAGGGGCGGCGCAAAACTCCGTGGCTTCCGGCTGGGCGCCCATCGGTTCTCATATGATTTCCCTTTCTCTGGAGCCGGGGGAGGAGCGTTCCCTGATTTTTGTGCTGGGGTACTGTGAAAATCCGGAGGAAGAGAAATGGGAGTCCCCTGGGATCATCAACAAGGCACCGGCAAGGCGCCTGACGGAAGCATACCAGACAGATGCCCAGGTGGATGCCGCACTGGAAAAACTGGCCGCGTACTGGGACGAGCTTTTGTCAAACTACCACGTGATGTCCGGCGACGAAAAGCTGGACCGGATGGTCAATATCTGGAACCAGTATCAGTGCATGGTCACTTTCAACATGTCCCGTTCCGCTTCCTACTTTGAATCGGGGATCGGCCGCGGCATGGGGTTCCGGGATTCCACGCAGGATCTTTTGGGCTTTGTACATCTGATTCCCCAGCGGGCCCGGGAGCGGATTTTGGATATTGCCGCCACGCAGATGGAGGACGGCAGTGCCTATCATCAGTATCAGCCGCTGACGAAAAAAGGAAATGCCGATATCGGTTCCGGCTTCAACGATGACCCCCTGTGGCTTATATTCGGGGTGGCGGCGTATATCAAGGAAACGGGAGACTGGAGCATCCTGGATGAAATGGTGCCTTTTGACAACGATGTGTCGAAGGCCGCGTCCATGATGGTGCATTTGAAGCGATCCTTCGATCATGTGACGGACAATCTGGGACCCCACGGTCTGCCGCTGATCGGCAGAGCGGACTGGAACGACTGCCTGAATTTGAACTGCTTTTCCAAAACGCCGGGAGAATCCTTTCAGACTGTGGCCAATTTTGAATCCGGGATCGCAGAATCGGTATTCATCGCCGGCATGTTTGTGGCGGTGGGACCGGATTATATTGCTCTCTGCCGCAAAAAGGGAATGGAAGGGGAAGCAGCCCGGGCGGAGCAGGCAGTGAATGCCATGTACAATGCCGTGATGGAGCACGGCTGGGACGGCGAGTGGTTTTTGCGTGCCTATGATGCCTTCGGCAAGAAAATCGGCAGCCGGGAATGCAAAGAAGGGCAGATTTTCATTGAGCCTCAGGGCTTTTGCATCATGGCCGGCATCGGCGTAAAAGAGGGAAGGGCCGTGCAGGCGTTGGATGCGGTGATCCAGCGGCTGGATACCAAGTATGGCATTGTTTTGAATAACCCACCTTATACGGAGTATCATCTGGAGCTTGGCGAGATTTCCTCCTATCCGCCGGGGTACAAGGAAAACGCAGGCATTTTCTGCCACAACAACCCCTGGATTTCTATTGCAGAGACAATGGTAGGCCGGGGAAACCGGGCATTTGAAGTCTATCGGAAGATCTGTCCTGCATATCTGGAGGACATCAGCGAAATTCACCGGACAGAGCCGTATGTATATTCGCAGATGATCGCCGGCAAGGATGCGGTGCGGCACGGTGAGGCGAAAAACTCCTGGCTGACCGGAACGGCGGCGTGGACGTTTTACAACGTATCCCGATATATTTTGGGCGTTATGCCGGAGTACGACGGGCTGCGGATTGACCCCTGCGTTCCGGATACGATGCACGCATTTACTGTGACCCGCAGGTTCCGGGGGGATACGTACGAGATTCACGTGAACAACAGTGCCGGTGTCTGCAAAGGCGTGCAGCGGATGACGGTGGACGGTGCAGAAATTGACGGAAACGTATTGCCTCCCATAGGAGATGGGAAGACACATATTGTGGAAGTGGTTATGGGATAAAAGGAAAGGGAGAGGATCTTATCCTCTCCCTTTGGATCATCCCAGGACGCCCAGGGTGCGGAGAATGGAGACGCTGTCCCGAAGGCCCTGACGGTAGACCACTTCCATTTCCCGGTCTGTCCGGGCTTCCAGTTCCAGGAGAACTTCATCTACCAGTTTCTTTTCATCTTTCACAAGGGAATTCGTCAGGATTTCCTCCATATCCTCTTGCCGATGGCGGTAATACGCGTATTCGCTGGAGTTTCTGTAGGTACCGACTGCATGTGCTGCCAGGGTTTGTACAAATGTGTCCCAATTTTCAGAGAAATTCATAAAATACATCCTTTCCATTGATTAGTACTTGAAAGAAAATCGGGCATATGTTATAATATTTATGCCACGATTATCCTTCGGATAGTTGTCCTAATGGGGAAAGCGGTGACATTCTTGCCAGTCTGCGCCGCTTTTCGGCTGTTTATTCATCCTCCTTGAGTCTCCAAATTGCACGTCGCACGCCTTCTGCTTGATTTATATTGTGTTTTTTACAATATTCATCAAGCATTTTTTTTGTTTTTTCATCTACGCGTGCTGTTACACGGCTGCCCTTTGGGGAATCGGTGGGACGCCCCATTTTCGCCACGAAAGATTCACCTCCTTACTTATGGCTAACATAAGTATATACATTTGTTATCCAAAAGTCAATACTTTTTAGAAAATTTTCAGAAAAAAGGCCCCCTTGTGCAAAGGGGGCTGGCTCCGCGTATGCGGAGACTGAGGGATTGTTTGTTATACAACCCCTCCGTCGCAACATAGTTGCGACACCTCCCCTTACACAGGGGAGGCTTTATTTAGTGGTAGCTACGGCAAGTCACCACCCCCGGGTCTGCTGCGCAGCCCCCGCACAGGGGAGGCTTTAGGTGAGATATGGCCCCCTTGTGCAAAGGGGGCTGGCTCC
>CAJFOI010000036.1 GCA_904396155.1 Candidatus Avispirillum faecium
CCCCTTCACGAGGAAGGGGAGGCTTTTATAAAGATATTGTACCACCACCCAGGGTCTGCTGCGCAGCCCCCGCGAAGGGGAGACTTTATTCAAAAAATCAGTTTTTCCTCTTCACATGGAAGGCATTGATTCAAAATAGCATTTGTTCTGGGGAAACGAAGACATACTTCACCTAACTTTATATAAATATTTGAAATATCTCACAAATACATTTTATATTTTTAATATAATTTTGTAAATCTTGTTCTATCTTTTCCAGCCAAATTGGTGTATAATGATTCTTAAAATGGGGGAGATTGGGATCCAATACAAATTGCTGAGGAAATATTATGGGAAATAAAGGAAAGAAAATCGTCATATTGGGCGCCGGAAACGTGGGCGCCTCCATCGCATATACCCTGACCGTACAGGGCGTGGCCTCTGAGATTGTACTCATCGACATCAATTTCAACAAGGCAAAGGGAGAGGCCATGGACATCATCCAGGGAACGGCCTTTTGTCCGCCGGTGAACATTTACGCCGGGCAGTACGAAAATGCAAAGGACGCCGACATCGTCATCGTCACCGTAGGCGCTGCGAGAAAACCGGGGCAGTCCCGGATCGATCTGGCACAGGGAAACGTAAACATCGTAAAGCAGGTGATGCCCCAGATCATTCCCTACGCGCCGCACGCTGTATATGTCGTCGTGAGCAATCCGGTGGACATCATCACCTATGCCATCATAAAAACCACCGATCTGCGCCCCTCCCAGGTAATCGGATCCGGCACCACGCTGGATTCTGCGCGCCTGCGCGCCCGCCTGGCGGAGCATGTGGGGCTCAATCCCAAAAATGTCCATGCATATGTTCTGGGCGAGCACGGGGATTCTTCAGTTATTCCCTGGTCCCTGGCTACGATCGGGGGAATTCCCATGAATACATATTGTCTGGAAATCTGCAAGGAGCACAACCGCTGCGGCAAGGCCGAGCTGCGGGAAATTGAAGAAGACGTACGCACTGCCGGAGCGAAAGTGATCGCCAACAAGGGCGCCACCTATTACGCCATCGCCCTTGCCGTCTCCCGCATCTGCGCCTGTATCATCCGCGATACCGGCTCTGTTCTCACCGTGTCCAGCCTGCTTAGCGGCCAGTACGGTCTCTCTGACGTCTGTCTCAGCATCCCCTATGTAATCGGGGCATACGGCATTTCCCATTCTATCGTCTCTCCTCTGACAGCGCCGGAGCAGCAACAACTGGAGCAAAGCGCCGCTGCGCTGCGGGATGTGCTGAACTCTCTGGAATTTTGATACAGCCGCAGCGCACAGACGCTGCACGAAATATGATTTTTGCAAAGGAGCACAGAAAAATGGATTATGCAAAGGAATCTCTGAAAAAACACGCCCAGTGGAAAGGCAAGATCGAGGTGGTTTGCCGCGCTCCGCTGAAAACGCGGGACGATCTGTCTCTGGCATATACTCCCGGTGTAGCACAGCCCTGCCTGGAAATTCAAAAGGATGTAAACAAAAGCTATGAGCTCACCCGCCGGGCCAATTTGGTGGCAGTCGTGACAGACGGCACCGCCGTTTTGGGACTGGGGGATATCGGACCGGAAGCCGGTATGCCTGTCATGGAAGGAAAGTGTGCGCTGTTCAAAGCCTTTGGAGACGTGGACGCCTTCCCGCTCTGTGTGCGCTCCAAGGATGTAGATGAAATCGTAAAAACAGTGCAGCTGATCTCCGGCAGCTTCGGCGGCATAAATCTGGAGGATATTTCCGCGCCCCGTTGCTTCGAGATCGAGCGCAGACTGAAGGAGTGCTGCGACATTCCCATTTTCCACGATGACCAGCACGGTACCGCGGTCGTTACTCTGGCCGCTATGATCAACGCGCTGAAACTCTGCGGCAAGAAGCTGGAGGATATTTCCGTAGTCACCAGCGGGGCCGGCGCCGCCGGCATCGCCATCATCCGGCTGCTCATTTCCATGGGGCTGAAAAATGTGATCCTGTGCGACCGCAAGGGCGCCATTTACAAGGGACGGGAAGGCCTGAACAAGGAAAAGGAAGAAATGGCGGAGATCACCAATCTGCAATGCAAAAAGGGCAGTCTGGCGGACGTGCTGGTAGGTGCGGACGTATTTATCGGCGTATCTGCACCGGGCTGTGTCACAAAGGAAATGGTGGCCAGCATGAACAAAAATCCCATTCTCTTCCCCATGGCCAACCCCACGCCGGAGATCATGCCGGACCTGGCAAAGGAGGCGGGGGCTGCCATCGTAGGTACGGGACGCAGCGATTTTCCCAACCAGATCAACAACGTGCTGGCGTTCCCCGGCATTTTCCGGGGAGCGTTGGATGTGCGGGCATCGGACATCAACGACGAGATGAAGATCGCCGCGGCTTATGCCATTGCAAACAGCATTCCCGAAAGCGAGCTCTCAGCGGACTACATCATTCCTTCCGCTCTGGACAAATCTGTCAGTTCCAAGGTGGCGGCCGCCGTCGCCAAGGCTGCAAGAAACAGCGGAGTCGCAAGAATATAATCGTTACGAAAAAGCCCGGGAGGACCTTCTCCCGGGCTTTTCTCGACCGTTCCCGTGTCTGCACAAAGGCAGAAAGGTCCTTTATTTTTTTACAAACACAAACCGGCGCTGCAAAACATAGCTGAGGGGATAGAGCAAAAGCTCTACCAGGATCTTTGCCGCCGCCAGCGGTACGGGAAGCGCCACATTGAGCACCCACAACAGGCCATAATTGAAAAGCAGCAGTCCGGCAGCAACCAAATAGTATTTAAGGATGCTCGTCCTGGTCCCCTGGGCAAACACCAGCCTGCGGTTCAAGTGGTAATTGCACAGGGAACTGGTCACTCTGGCCGTCACCACGCTGATCAGCAGCGACAGATCCTCACCCAGATCCCGGGTGAGCCATCGCACCAAAAGGAGCAGCAGGTAATCGATACAAAAGGCTGCCAGGGAGGCCGACACAAATTTCAAGATCACACCGTAGATTTTGACAGAGTCCCGCAGGGGATGAAAGTGTGAGCCGCTGTTGTTGTTTTCATACACCGTCTGGATGGGAATCTCCCGGATGGGGATCCCCTTTTTTGCACAGTGCAGCAGCACGTTCATTTCATATTCGTACCGCTGCCCCTCAATGGCCAGCATCTCTTTCATCCACTGGATTCCAAAGGCCCGCAGCCCCGTCTGCGTGTCGTACACCCGGACACCGGAGGAAATACGAAACACCAGCCGCGTCAGCGTATTGCCGAATTTGCTCCGCGCAGGAACATCTCCCACAAATTCTCTGGAACCCAAAATCAGCGCCTGGCCATCCGCCTCCAAAGCCTCTCCCACGCGGATGATATCTCCGATCAGATGCTGTCCGTCCGCATCGGCAGTGATGACACCGGTACACGCACCGTGCTCTGCAATGTACGCATACGCCGTCTTCAGCGCCGCGCCTTTCCCCCGGTTGACATCGTGCTTCAGCACCACAGCCCCCTCGGGCAGTGCCGCAAAAACGGCGTCGTATGCTTCCCCGCTGCCGTCGTTCACCACTACCACACCGTAGTTCGTCTGCGTCAGGATCTCATGCACCACCCGAATAAGCCCCTCTCCCGGCTTGTACGCCGGAATGACAACAATGATCATAGCCTGTCCCTTCAAAACAGCAAAAATTACACCATGCAGGAGGACAAATTCCCGTCTTTCTCCATGAATAAAATCAAACACTCATACTAAGTTTATTATACACAATTGCATCCGTCCGTGCAAGAGAACGCAAAAGATATTTGAGGAAAAGGAATGAGACGGCAAAAAAATTTATTTTCTCCCTTTTCTTGACAGAACACGCGTTTTTTGCTATCATAATCTTGTACCGCAGTACATGAAGATATACTATAAAGGAAGTGGAGCTATGGCGATCATCGATCGTGTGAAATTTGACGGACTTGCCTCCCGGGACTGGCTGATCTACAAGCACCCAAGCGAGGAGCTCTCCTGGGGCACCCAGCTGATCGTAGGCGAGGGGCAGACGGTCCTCTTTGTGAAGGGTGGCCAGATCTGCGACGTTTTCACACCGGGCACCTATACGCTGTCTACGGCAAACCTGCCCATCCTGCGGGGACTTGTCAATATCCCCTTTGGAGGGAAGACCCCCTTTGCCGCAGAGGTGTACTACATCAACACCGTGACCAAGCTGGATATGATGTGGGGAACCTCCGATCCCATCCAGATCATCGATCCCAAGTATTTCACCCGTCTGCGGGTGCGCGCCTTCGGCCAATTCGGCATGAAGATCAGCGACTGCGCCCAGTTCATGCGGGAGCTCATCGGCGCCATGAACCCTGCGGACATCGTGAAATTTTCCAAAGTCACCGATTATTTCAAGGGGATCTTGGTGACGAAGGTGAAATCCATCATCGCCGATATCATCATCAATCAAAAGATTTCCGCCCTGGAAATCACTCCCAAGCTGGAGGAGATCTCCGAGACCACAGAGGCGCAGCTCACAGAGGATTTTGCCGAATTCGGACTCACGCTCACCAACTTCTTTATCAAATCCATCAATTTCCCGGACGAGGACTTCGATCAAATCAACAAGATTCTGGAAAACAAAGCCGAGTTCGAGATCATGGGGGACAACCGGTATGCCACCATGCGCTCCTTTGACGTATATGAGGGGGCGGCAAACAACCAAAGCGGGATCGCCGGCGCCTTTGTCGCCGGAGGGATCGGCCTGGGTGCCGCGGGGTCCATCGCCCGGCAGGCGCAAAATGACCTGCAGGCAGGCGGCGGCAAGTACTGCCCCCGCTGCCATGCGCAAAATAAGCCGGATGCCCTCTTCTGCAGCGGATGCGGGCAGAAGCTCTCCCCGGAAGCGCAGGATACGCAGGCTGCGATCTGCCCATTCTGCCAGGCCCAGATCCCGGCAGACGCGAAATTCTGTCCCGCCTGCGGCAAGGATGTTTCCCAAAAAGTCTGCACAAAATGCGGCGCGAAACTGACACCGGAGGCAAAATTCTGCAGTCAGTGCGGCGCCACGATTGAAGCGGCAGAAAAGATCTGCCCGGAATGCGGCGCAAAGCTGACACCCGGCACAAAATTCTGCAGCCAGTGCGGAAAGCAGGTGGAAGAAAATGAATAAGAAAAAGTTTTCTGCAGGTTCGGCCGTCGCCCTTGTACTGTCCCTGCTGCTGACGGGGATCGTGCTGTTCTGGCTTCTGGCCGTCTGGGGACTGCAAAGCAGTCCGCTGTTTGTTCCGGCGCTGGTGTTTGTCCTTCTGAACATGGCGGCAATTCTCTTCGTCACCACCGGAGGCACCTGGCTTTGCGGCACCATCGGTTTCGGATTCTATACAGCCATCTGTATTGTCACGATCCTGTACACCCTGGCTCAGTTTGTCCATCTGATCCTGTGTGCGGACAGCGAAATGTCTACAGCCGGATACGTGCTGTATCATCTGATTGTATGCTTTGTATACCTGTTGATTGTACTGCCCCTCGGCATCGCCGGCGGCGGTAAGGAAAAAATCCAAAACAAATAAAAAAGGATCGAGTATTTATGAAAGAAAACAGATGTCCGCAATGCGGCGCTTCTCTGGACCCCACTGCAACGTCCTGTAAATACTGCGGCGAGCCCATCACTCCCGCAGCACCCCAGCAACAGGCGCCCGCGGCGCAGCCTATGTACCAGATGCCCAATCCCCAGCCCCAGCAACCCGCTGCCAATACGGGAATCAATCCGGCATGGCCCATCAAAAGCAAAATCGTCGCCGGGATTCTGGCCATCTTTCTGGGCAGTCTTGGGATTCACAAGTTTTATTTGGGACAGACCGGCCTTGGAGTGATCTATCTCATTTTTTGCTGGACAGGAATTCCGGCAGTGGTGGGATTCATCGAAGGCATCATTTATTTGTGTTCCAACGATCACAACTTCCAGGTAAAAAACAGGGTGCGGCTTCAGTAGATTGTAAAAATCCCCCCGCGCAATCGCGCCGAGGGGATTGGGTCCCTTTTGGGACCCTTTTATTTTTTCTTTTTCTTCTGGTAGCGTTCCTCTTCGCTGAAAATGCAGCCGCAGTATTTTTGCATGTACAGTCCAAGCTCTCTGGCGGCCTGCTGCCCTTCTCGAAAATACGGACGAAAATCCCGGTACACGAACGCGGTGCCGTATTGTTCCCCGGCCCGCTGTGCGATCTCTCGGATTTCCTCATGTTTTTGATAAGGACTGATGAGCAGCGTGGTAGAAAATCCGTCATAGCCATGCTCCGCTGCATACTGTGCGGCTGCAGACATGCGTACCTGGTAGCAGTACGTGCAGCGATCGTCGAAATTCGGACAAACAGCCTGCACAAAAGCGCGAAGGCCGTAGGTATCTTCCAGATGCAGCTGCGCGCCGATCATTTTTGCGTATGCGATCAGCGTGTCCCTGCGGCTGCGGTATTCCGTAAAGGGATGGATGTTGGGATTGAACCAGTACAACTCCGGCTCGATCCCCTCCCTGCGCAGCGTCTCGATGCACTTGACAGAACAGGGCGCACAGCAGGTGTGCAGCAACAGCTTCATGGCTTTTTCCTCCTATCCCTTCCCTTTTTCTTTTCCGAGCGCTGAATTTCTCCCGCTCCCATCAGTGCCAGTTTGGTACAGACAGGGCCGGTCAGCTCATAAATCAGCGTTCCGGAAAGAACCACCGCCTGGATCGTCTCACCGATATCCGGCAGCGTATTGGCAGCGATGAGAGAGAGCCCGATCGCCACCCCCGCCTGGGGAATCAGCGTAAATCCAATATATTTGCGCACCGCCGGTGGGGAATGGGTGATCGCCGCTCCCAGAGCCGCACCACCGATTTTGCCCGCCACCCGCGACAGAATATAGGCGACGCCCAAAAGCCCGATCTGCGGCAATATAAACAAATTCAGCTGTGCCCCGGACACCACAAAAAACATCAAAAAGATGGGCGGCGTGATGGTGTCCGCAATATCCAATATATCTGCGCCGTCGGGACACAGGTTGATCAGCGCAGCGCCCATAAACATACACAAAAGCAGGGATGACAGGCCCAGCATGGTCGCCAGCGCACTTCCCATAAAGGTAAACGCCAGCATAATGATCAGCCGGTTGGAGGACTTTTTGAAAAACCGCAGGGGAATTTGAAAAAGAAGCCCCAGTAAAATGCCGATCCCTGCGGAACCCAAAATTTCCACAAAGGGTTTGATTACCGTCCACACCACAGAGGTCTCTCCCGGATGCTGCAAGGTGTTCACCACCGCCATAGCGATCCCAAAAGCAATGAGCGCCACGGCGTCATCCAGGGCCACTACACTGAGCAGCGTATCTGTCACCGGTCCCTTCGCCTTGTACTGCTTCACGACCAAAACGGTAGCGGCAGGGGCAGTCGCAGAAGCGATGGCACCCAAAAGCAGGGCCAGCTGCAGATCAAACCCCAGCAAAAGCAATACGACGCACACCAAAACCATGGCGCCGAAAGCTTCCAAAAGGGCAATGATCAGAGGGGCAATCCCCACCTTTTTCAAATAGGTGAACTTGAACTCCGCACCAACGGTCAGCGCAATCAGCGCCAGCGCCATTTCGGAAACGAGCTCCAAATCCTCCACAAAGCCCGCAGGCAAGAATCCCAAAACGCACGGTCCCAGCAGGAGCCCCGCCAGCAGATATCCGGTGACATTGGGCAGACGGATCAGCTTTACCACACGGCCCATGATCAGTCCCGCAAACAAAATCACAGAGAGATAGAAAAGAGTGGTAAAGGTCACTGCAAATCCACTCCTTCCGCAGAGAGCACCGGCAGCGTAAACATGACGGCCGTGTCCGGCTGGGACAGATCTCCCACGACTGTGCGTACCACCGCCTTTGCCGCCTCCACCTTTTCATCGGGAAGCGCCATAAAGATCGTGCGGCTGTCTTTGCGCTCGTCCATATCGCCGATCATTCGGCGCAGGGAACCTACAATGGGATACTGTTCCATGTTTTTCGCAAGAATGTGGACCATTCCCGAGCTCTTCAGCACGGTGGCGCCTCCGATTCCCTGCTCCATCCATGCGTCCAGCAGCGGACCCAGCTTTTCCGTTTTATTTAAGACAATCAGCAGCAGCTGCACAACTCTTCCCCTCCCATCCAATCTTTTCCCAATCCAGTATATCACAAATGGAAGAAAAAGTCGAGCGCAACCTATACAAAAAACAGGACGGGGTCCCGTCCTGTTTTTGTTTTTATTCTGCCGGCTGGTACGGCTCCGGCGCAGTGGTCTGCGCCCCGGTCGTCTCCTCCGCCGACTCTGCGCCCGTGGTTTCCTCCGGCACGGTCGTGGTCTCCTCTGCGGCTGCCGTAGTATCAGCAGTTGTGGTCTCCTCCACCGGCGCCGTTGTCTCGGCATTCGCCTCTGTCTGCGCCTCTGTGGTCTCTTCCTGTCCAGCTGCGTCGGTGTCCGCAGGTTCTGTAAAGCCGGGCTGCAGCGGCTGCGCCGCAGTGCCGACGATGGCGTCCCCATCCTTCAGCGTTACCTCTCCGCTGTAGGTCCCCCAAAGGCCCAGAACGGAAAGGCTACCCTCTGTGTTGGACACAGTAAAGGAAAGCGCATCTCCCTGCCGCATAGGTCCGGTATAATAATCCTCTCCTGCCAGCGTGACTTTGCAGTAACCGGCAGTGTGCTCCGCAGTTCCCCCAACTGTCAGGCGGACCGTATAGGTATCCTCCGCCAGCAGAGCATAGCTGCCGTCTGCATTCTGCTCTATTTTGCCTGCGGCAGCGCCCTCTACTTCTGCCTCTACCGTATATCTGGCTGCCTGTACGGTTGCCGTACCGGTAGCCATTACACCGGAAAACCACGCCCACGTGGTGCCGCAAAGACAAACCATGCACAAAATGATCCCCAAAACAGAGGGCAGGACCAGCCGCATGATATTCTCGTCTGTAGGTTTTTCCTGGACTCGGAATTTCAGTAGTTTTTTCAATGTTTTGTTCCCCTTTCCGCCAGCGTCAAGGCAATCAAAGGACACAAAGCGTTTTCCCTTTATGTCCTTGGATTGCCGCACCCTCCGCTCGAGGGTGCGGAATCTCAAACGTATCACAGAATCAATCGCAACAATTTGACTTTACTGTGCAGATACCACCCAATAGTCACCACCGTCTGAAACTATGCCAGAAGCAATGCTTGTTGGCTGTGACGGAGAATACGTCTTGGAAATACGAACCTCGCCGCCGTTTGCAGCGCCAAAGCGGCTTCCGTTTGCAATGATACTGTCGCAATCGTCAATGATAATTGTTCCGCCGTCTGCAAATATAACTGTGCTCCCCGCTCCACTGCTGCTGTAGCTTCCTCCGTTGATATAAATCGTAGAGCCATCGGTAGCCTTTACTGCGGAACCGCCGGCTCCCGAGGAAGAAAATCTTCCCTCATTTAACGTAACAACTGCACCGTCTTCCGCCATAACCTCAGCGCCGTTTGCACCGGAATTGCCATAGTTTCCTCCATTGACAGTCAGAGAGGAATCCTTGCCGGCAACAGTGAGCTTTCCGGCAGTATAGTTCAAGCCTTTCAATGTTTCGGCATGGATTGTCAGCGAACCACCCTCTGCGACACTGATCGGTGTTCCCGCAGCAGGAGTGATATTGTAAATCATACTGTCGCCCATATTCAAAATGATATCTCCGGTGACATCCAAAGTACCGCTCACACCAGATATCGTCTCCGGAACTGTTACTTCAGCAGACGTGCCGGAAGCGCTGAGGACGTCTCTCAACGAGGATGCATCACTGGAGGTAACTGGAATGTATGGTGCATTTGCATCATACTGATTGTCAAAGCTGTCGGATTCCTCCACGGCCTGGGTTGCAAAAAGATCCAGACCAAGGTAGATCTCCGGTGCTTCTGCCCCGCGGTAGTTTGCTTCGTTTCCTACCCAAGTGGGCATATACACTGCCAACGTAAAGCTCTCTTGTGCGCCGACTGCCAGCTTTGCTTCGCTCTGTGCAAAGGCAGACAGCGCCTTTTCTCCCATTGCTGCCTTTTCCGCCGCCTCGTCCGCGATCCAAAGGTTTTCTCTCTTCGATGTGTCTACATCTGCCGCAGCCTTGTTGAAGACCAGGTAGTCCGACAGATATGCCGTCCCTCCCTCTGCATTGGTGAAGGCCTTCTCTTCTGTCAGTCCTTCCGCATCTCCGTAAACTTCCAGCGCAAAGTCATACTTCAATGCAAGGCTGCCCACATTGGAAATGCGCAGCTGCACATATTCCGTATGACCAGGCTCCCACAGAGCCCCTTCAGCAAACAGGTTGGTATCTGCTGTTACCTCGTTCCAGCTTTCTCCGCCGTCTTTGCTGTACTCCAGCTTCACGTCCAGATTTCCTGCCGCAATCTTGTTTTTGCCCGACGTCACGCTGTCCGTAAACCACGCAAAGGTGGTCCCGATGAGCATCGCCGCGCACAAAACCGTTGCCAGCACGCTGCAAAGCAGCGCGCTTCTTGTGTTTTTGCTCTTTGCCATACTTTTTCTCCTTATGTAATTTTGTCGGCATTTCGGGCCGGATGCCCTTTGAAAATGC
>CAJFOI010000037.1 GCA_904396155.1 Candidatus Avispirillum faecium
CCCCGGCTGCCCCCTTTACACAAGGGGGCCTTATTAAACTTTATACCTCCCCCTGTGCAAGGGGGCCTCATTTAACTTTATGTCTCCCCCTGTGTAAGGAACCTAATAAACCTCAAAATCCCGCATACCGGCTGATAACCTCGTCCTGTTCCGCATCATTGAGAATTACAAACTGCACGGAAAATCCACCGATGCGAATGATCAGATCTCCATGACGCTCCGGATGCACCTTTGCATCCTGTAAATCCTCTAAGTTGGCTGTAGTCACCTGCGCCATTTGCCCGCCATGCATCAAATAGTGATACAGCACTGCCCCAATGCTCTCCCGCAGATCCGGAGTAGACAACAGTTTTGTAGTCAGCACCACATTCAGCGTCGTTCCCCCCACGCCTTTCTCCAAAGGCAGCTTCGCCACAGAAGCCAGCATCGCGGTCAGACCATTTTGATCCGCTCCCGGACGGGGACCGATACTGTTGCCCAGAGGCTCTCCGGCAAATCGTCCGTCCGGCAACGCACCGGTTTTCTTTCCATATTCTATACCGGCGCTGAGCAAAGAACACGCACCGGTAAACACATCTCCCCGTCTGGACTTATACTTTCCAATCTCACTCCAAAACATATCCAGCACACGCACTGCCATGGCGTCTGCCTCGGGATCGTCGTTGCCGAATTTGGGAGCCTTATGGAGCAGCAGCTGTCGCTGCGCCTCATACCCCTGAAAATCTGCATCCAGCGCATCCAACAGCTCTTCTGCCGTGATTTTTCTTTCTTCAAACACAAGCTTCTTGATCGCCGTCAGCGCATCTGCCACCGCAGATACGCCCGCGGTTTCAATCACACCGAAATTGTAGATCGGACCGCCGGCATCATGTTGCAGGCCTCTTTCGAGGCAATTGGCAGTGAGCGGTGTTTTCACCATTTTGGAAAAGTTTGCCACACGAATATCCACGCCCCGGTTGCAAAGCTCCAGATAAGGCTTTGTAAAATACTGTACCTGTGCTACAAAGGCAGCGTAAAAATCTGCAAAGGAAGCAAAATCCGTCAGCTTGCCCGTCCGCAGTCCAATATATTTTCCCGTGGCTCTGCTGTATCCATCCCACAGGGTGTACTCCAATACCTTGGCTAAATTGAAGGATCCGTCTTCACACCCGAAATTGCTTTTTCCCGGAATTTCAATCTCCTGGCAGCCGAGCATGGTGTAATCCCGCGCATCCTCCAGAGAGACACCCAGCCGCAGCAGACCGGGGATCACCGTTTCATCGCTGACCACCGAAGGATCGGACATCCCCTCCGACCACATTTGCACCACAAGGCGCATGAGCTGGGAAGGAGAATTCTTGTGAAACCGCACCGACATTCTGGGATGCACATCATGAAACCTGCGGATTGTCTGGAGCATCAAATAGGTCAGATCGTTGGTGGCGTCCGTACCGTCTTCCTTCTGTCCGGACACCGTAATATTGTGGGCTCCGTTTTCAAACAGCTTCAGCATAAGAGAGACGACGCTGTCCTCGGGAGAGACCACATCCCCCTCCTGCATGGAAGTCCTATAAAAGGGATATAAGTACTGATCCACACGCCCCATACAGTCCACCCAGTCCCATAAGGCGTAAAACCAGGTCAGCTGCACCGCCTGATACAGCGTTTTCGGTGCCTGATGTGCCACAAAGCGGCAGTTCTCCCAAATGGTTTCATAGATCTGCCGCTGCACAGGATCGTCACAGCACTGCGCCAGCGCCTGCGCATGTTCTCCATACGCCTCAATCCAGCGGGACAGTCCGCAAATCACGATCTCGCTGGCCTGATATACCAGAGCTGCTTGTTCATCGGCACCTGTGTGCGCCGCCGCGCAGCGGTGAATTTTTTCCAGCAGTCCGTCCAGCCCCAGAGTGAGCAAAGTTTTGTAGTCCGGCACCGTGTGCCCCTGATATCCCCCGGCCCACCACAAGCCGTCCTGCCGGATCGCCTCATAGATCTCCGGCGTAAAAAAGGCCTTTCCCGCATCGTGGAGATAGTCGTCACACAAAGGAAACATGCGGTCATACATGCGCGTGATCCGTTCGATCTCCCACTCCTTCTTTGAGGCAAATTCCGGCTGGTCCAAAATCCACCGATTGTCCTGGAGTCCATGGCTGAAATGCTCCATAATGGGATAAAAAGGCCGCGTGATCCCTACCACATACTCCCCCGGGTAGATCACGAACGGTGACTCCATCCAGGAGCGCACGATCCCGTGGGCACAGCATATAGCATAGGGCGCGTCGGGCATCTCTGCAAATACGTCGGCAAAGGGATTCTTTCCCCCTGCCCGGTCCGGCCCGGTACTGGTGTACTCCCGCGCACCGTAGGGCTGCAGACGCTCCATCAAATCATCGTACACTCTTTGCATATTCAAAGAAAACGCAAGCTTCCAATCGACACTGCTGTACTCCATACTGTATCCCTCCATCACATGATTTTCACCGGAATCTCTCGTCGCAGGGCAGTCGCTACCGTCTCCCGCGCCGTTTCCATTTCCCCGCTGTCGGGCACCTTCCCCTTGTACATGTGCCGCAGTCCCAGCTGCACCGCTTTCCCCTCTCCCAGAGAGTGGTAGGGCTGCAAATGAATTTCCCGCACCGATCCCACTGCACAAGCTGTCCGGGCAATGCCTATATAATGGGAGGCTTCCATATTGATGCCCGGAATCAAGGGACACCGAAGAACAACAGGGATCCCCGTATCCCCCGCCGCGGATAAATTGTCCAAAATCCGTTCCCGCTCTGCTCCTGTATAAAATAAATGCGCCTTCGGATCTGTCAGTTTGTAATCGTAATACAGCAGATCCGTATAGGATAAAAGCGCCAATAAGTCTTTCTGCTCTCCAAATCCGCTGGTCTCCACACAGGTGTGGACTTCGGCTTCTTTTGCCCTTTTCAAAATTTCCCGGGAAAATTTTGGTTGAAGCAGCGGTTCCCCGCCGGAAAGCGTCACGCCACCGCCACTTTCGACGTAGATCTGCCGGTCCCGCAAAACCAGTTCCAATACCTTTTCCGCATCCATTTCTTCTCCCGATACGCGAAGTGCCTCCGCAGGACACGCCTTTGCACATGCGCCGCAGGACACGCAGCACGTCCGATCGAAAATATGTACACTGCCGGACAGACTGTGACACCCCTGCTCGCACGCCTGTACACACATACCGCAGCCGATGCAGCGCTGCGCACTGTACAGGATCTGCTCCTGCTTCTTCCACCCCTCGGGATTGTGACACCAAACACATCGAAGGGGGCATCCCTTCAAAAACACCACGGTACGCACACCGGGGCCGTCAAAAAGCGAAAACCGCTGCAAATGAAACACATTGCCCAACATAAAATCTCCTGCCGCCCCGCGGCCTTTGTCCAAAGGCGCCGGCGCCCTTGCGCCTGCGTCTTGTATCATAGCACAATCGATCCAATTTTACAATCCTTTTTCTGTAACTTCTATTTGCACAAATACAAAAGGGGGAGCGCATACTCCCCCTTTTTTACAATACCATCTCACCAATTTTGAAAATAGTTGCAAATCATCGTCTGCATGGACATGTCAATTCGTTTTCTCCAGTCGGCAGCCAGTGCCAATGTTTCCTCGTCTGTTGCAGAAGCCGCCTCTTTTACAGTATAATCGGCAGTGCACCAGGTGTAATCGGGAAACATCACCATTCCTCCTGCGTCTCCAAAGATATCGTCCCCTACATAATATCTCCGGTCGGCATCCAAATCAAACAGGTTGACAAGCGTCGGTACAATGTCGATAGAGGAGGTGTATTTGCTCACCACCTGAGGTTCTATATCCTTCGAATAGATCATAAACGGCGTTTTATAAAGATCTTCTTCGTTGTCCGCTCCTACACCTTTCATTTCTTTTACAAAAGATGTATCTGTAAAATACTTGCCGTAATGATCTGTATAAAGCACCAGCACCGTATCGTCAATATGTCCGTCCTCCTCCAACCGATCCAAAAGTTCACCAATAAATGCGTCTGTCTCCATGGCATGAGAAACTGCACGAATATATTGCTCCTTGTTGTCTGCATCATCTATAGAAACGCCCATTTGCTCTACTGCCGCCGCTGCTTCATCATAGTGTTTGTCCCCGATTACGCCCATCTCCTCATTATAGGGACCATGGCCGGAAATGGTTATGATGTAAGTAAAGAAAGGGTGGTCCGAAACCATTTGATCATAGCTGTTCAGCATCTCCGAATCCAACTGATAATTCCCCATGCCCATATCTTCCCAATTGTGATATGCTTCTATTCCCAAATTTTCATGAATGTCGCCACGGTTGTAAATATGCGGGTTGGATGGATGAAAGGTATTGGCAGAATACCCTGCACTTCGAAAAAGCTGCGGAAGGGCAAGCGGAAAAGCATTGCGTATATAACTGCTTCCGTTAAAGCCATACGTGGGAGGGATCATACCAGTCAACGTCATCACTTCGGTGTTAAATGTTGAAGCACTGAGATACAGGGGAGTATAGTGATTTTCAAATTGAATGCTTTCCTGCTGGAGCGCCCACAGGTTAGGCATATATTCCTCCTGCAGCAAAAAAGTATCAATGGATTCCATCATAATCATAATCAGGTTTTTCCCCTCAAAAACGCCGGTCATCTCGTTGTCCCCGCTGATTTGCTCCGCCCGATCCCTGTAGTAAGCGTCCAGTTCCAATGTATCCAATGTCGGCAGACCAATTCCAAAGGAAACACAGAAATTTCGGAAAGTGTAATGATAAAGCCCGGTCATCGGCAGACACTCATTCGTATTTGTAAAATCTGCATAGACTTCTTCTACACTGTTGCCATAAACAGAACCATAGTATATGGAATCCTCCGGCAAATCGTAAGTATGGTGGATGCAGCCAATCGCAACAGCGCAGCCAATTGCCACGACTCCGGCAGCAATACGAAAAATCCACCATTTCTTTCCCTTTTCATATTTGGGAGCCAGAAGCACTGCAAGGACCATCAGCAACAGACAAAAAACAACACACACAATCAGCATCTTGCGGATCCGAATGTAGCTCCAGCTGAAAAATGCCGCACCATCCCCTGCAAAAGCAATACTGGAAAAGGAGAAAAAGGTCCCAAAGACACTATACATCCCAGCGTGCACCAGCACCAGTACGGAAAAGAAAATCTCCAAAACCAGCATGGCAATCCGTCGGAGCAACCGGGGCAAAAGCGCAACCAGCGCAGTCAGCAGCAAGGACCAACACAGGGTAAACCACAAAGGCTGCCATGCAAACAAATCGGTTTCTCCCACAAATCCATAAAAATACCGAAAAGAAAAATCCAAAAGTACAAAGCTGACAAAGCATAAGGGCAAACTAAAATGGGACAGCCATTTATGTTTTTTCACAAAAGCAAACACAAGAATCTCTCCTTCACCGATGTGTATTTTATGATTATAGCAAAATTTCACATAAAAATCAATCAAATTTTACACAAACCTGATCTTTCAAACGCACCAGTGCACATCGCCAGCAGCTCTTGTCTTAAAGGTCCTCCCTGCGCCTTTTTTTCAGATCACTCCCGAATCAGCCGAATGTCGTCAAAGCAGACACGGCATCTGCGGCTCGCTATACAGAGAATCTCCACACGCCGCACTTTTTTCGAGGGGATTGCGGCAAACCGCACAGTCACACACTGCCACGTTCCCGTATTTTGAAAAACATGTGCCGTATGAGACGTTGCTGTCCCGTCTTCATAACAGATTCGCGCGCAAATCTGTGCAGAATGCTCTCCGTTCTGTACTTTTTCAAATATCTTTACACGGCCGCTGAGCGTATAACCTGCCTGCGCATCCGTCAAAAGCGATCCATCTACAATCTGCAAGGCACATGTTTCTGCTTCCCTGCCCTCCAGGAGTAACGGCAGGGTGTCGTTATAACCTGTCTGATAGGTCTTCTCTCCTCGGAAAACGTACCACCTTTCCGTATCCCTTGTGAGCAGATGAGATGTTTTGACTGCAGTGCTTCTTTTCAGCTTTGGCCCACGGATGTATACTGTCCCAATTCCGTCCAAAAGGATGCGCACACAAACCGATTTTGCCTGTTCTATTAAAAAAGAACAGGTCAAATGTACATATTTGTCCTGCCGTACCTGCAGACGCCGGCTCTCACACAGGACACGGCCGGACCGGTCCGTCACCTGCAGATAAACGCCCGGTCTTTGCATCACTCCCACAATATTTGTATCCGGCAGGACGTCAGCGGAAAACAAATATGTCCCCGGAAGCAGCCCTTTCGTATACTGACACAGCCCTTTTTCCATATTGCGCACGTCAAAGGACCGCATCCGTGCTGCACGTCCTGGAATACCGTGTGGGCCGGCTTCTGTTCCCAGACGGAAGACCAGTTCTTTTTCTCCTATGACACGCCAGCATTCCAGGGAAGAAAACAAAGCGTTTTTCAATAAATTGCCTTTGTTGTCTGTATTGCCAGAGGCAGCAGAATTCCAAGATACATCGTTTTTATTCATCATGATTCTTTTGCTCCTTTCCAGATGCCCCAGTATAAAACATAACCCGGTCAGAATCTGACCGGGTTATATAAAACTTTAACGACAGTTCCCGTTTACTTTTTGCTCATTTTGTCAAAAGCAGGGTTCCAGCCATAAAAATTCTGTGCGTCACTGTTGTCCTGGGCAATCCGCAGCGCTTCGCCGAATCTCTGATAATGGGTCAGTTCCCGCTGACGCAGGAATTTGATGGGATCACATATATCCGGATCGTCTATCAGCCGCAAAATATTGTCATACGTGACTCTGGCTTTTTGTTCCGCAGAAAGGTCTTCGTTCAAATCGGCAAAGACATCCCCTTTTACGCCGATATAATCCGCGCGAAAGGGAACACCGCTGGCTGCATTGGGATAAATGCCGGCAGTGTGATCTACGAAGTACGTGTCAAAACCGGAACGCTTGATCTCCTCCGGCGTCAGGTCCTTCGTCAGCTGATACAGCATGGCAGAGATCATCTCCACATGCGCCAGTTCCTCTGTACCTACAGAAGCAACGGAAATGTTCCAATCTATCAAATATGAGGACAAGCGTGAGGTTTTCGGTTTTAAGGTACATAGCTTTTCGACCTTTGAGAAAATCAAAAAATATGATGAAACTGATAATGCGGAAAGTGCCGAAAAGCCTTA
>CAJFOI010000038.1 GCA_904396155.1 Candidatus Avispirillum faecium
GCGAAGGGGAGGCTTAAAGTAGAAGTCCTCCATGTGGGCGTCTCTTACAGAGCCGCAAAGGGGGATGTCAACGAAGTTGACAGGGGGATTGTCTTTTTACAACCCTTCCGAGTTTTGCTTCGCAAAACCCACCTCCCCTTACACAGGGGAGGCTTTATAAAGATCTTGCATCATATCCCGAGTCTGCTGCGCAGCCCCCGTACAGGGGAGGCTTGCGTTTGTGCAGGCCCCCTTGTGCAAAGGGGGATGTTTTTGCGTATGCAAAAACAGGGGGATTGTTCTTATCAAGGCTTCTTATCCTGCTTCACTCTTGTCCACCATGGTATACTTGCCGCCAAATGAAGGACCGTGACGGCAAGTCCAGTCCAGGTAAATGCATGAAAAATAAGCCAGGAAAGGACAGACAGAATCATACAGAGCATAAGAAGGATTCTCACAATAAAACAACACACCTTTTTATGATTGCAATACATAACAGGAGCAGAGACAATATAGATAAAATGGCAGTGGACAGCGGAAACCAATTGGCGTACCCGGCAGGTAAAGGGCTGAAGTAAGATACATATGTGGTATCAACTTCTGTAGGCGAGATTCCCCAGCGCATAGCCACGCCATAGGGCAGCGCCATCAAAACGATGGACAGCACGATACAAATCATAGAAATCGTTGTTTTCATCATTTATCCGCCCCTTTCGGCTCTTCAAACCGGAAAAGCGTATCCTCAAAGGAAAACTGATACTGCTTTTTGCCAATTTCAATGGATAAATATCGCATTCCACACGTCAAAAAAGGCATCGTTTATGCATTCCTCTGCATCCTCGGGGCAGTCCAGAAACCGCAAAGTAATTTTTCGTGCGTAGGCTCTGTACTTTTCCCTCAGGTGCTCCATTCCTGTTTGCTGCTTCTCAAAGATAAGCACGATGATTTTGTCGTCGTTCAAAATGGATCCCCCCTCACTTATAAAGTCGTAATTTGTCTGATTTCTCGCAAAAAAACTGGATTTCGTTGCAGGAAATTCAGTGGAAAAAGGCATAACAGCTGTGATATAATGATTTGGCACAATGTTAAAAAATTAGGGTGTATGTTTATGGAGAATATTTTGCTCCACGGGTTGGGACAAAACAGCAATGATTGGAATACAGTCAAAAATGCACTGGAAGAGAAAGGCCTTCCTTCTGTTGTTCCTGATTTGTTCGAGCTCGCGAAAGGCGGGGAATTGAATTACTCCAATGTGTATCAGGGGCTGGACAAGCTGTGCGATTCTTATGGGGACCCGCTAAATCTTTGCGGATTGTCTCTCGGCGGACTGCTGGCACTGCAGTATGCGATTGCACATCCTGAGAAAGTAAATTCTCTTGTACTGATGGGAACGCCGTTTGTCATACCCAAAAAGCTGTTGAAATTTCAAAGCCTTATATTTCAACTCATGCCCAAATCTGCATTTCAAAATATCGGGTGCAGCAAAAAGGATTTTATCAGCTTCAGCAAATCCATGACGGATCTGAATTTTATGCAGTCATCGGCACAGCTGGATTGCCCCGCCCTGATTCTTTGCGGCGCAAAGGATAAAGCAAATATGGAAAGCGCAAGGCTGTTTCACGATGCAATGAAAAACAGCAGGTGCATCATCGTGGAAGACTGCGGCCACGAAGTGAACAAGGATCATCCCTATCGGGTGGCAAGTATTTTGCAGGGCTTTTGGAATGAATGTTGATGACGAGGCGTGAAAAATGACAACAACAAACATAAAGGCTACCATCCAAAAGGATCTTCATAAAGTATGGGGAGCCCTTTTAGCGGAGGAGAATGATAGTATATGGCGCAGGGATGTAGGCAAAACAGAGGTGATAGATGAAAAGAAGTTTATAGAATATACCGGGAAGGGCTATCCTACCACATTTACTGTTACTGCTGTAGAACCATACAAGCGTTGGGAGTTTGACATGGAAAACAGCAATATGAGGGGGCATTGGATTGGTGCGTTCGTTTCCAGAGGGAGTGAAACGGAAATAGACTTTACACAGAGCGTGTGACAGCAAAAAAACTCTTTCTAAAGCCGTTTGTGAAGTTCTATTTGAAAAAACAGCAGGCGCAGTTTGTTTTGGACTTAAAGAATTTCCTTAGTTGATAAATGGTAATTTACGCATAGGAACGAACGGCTGCACCCAGGAAAGCTGCGTTTGAAGGTATCGAAGTTTTGTTTAATCGTCTTCTATACTTAAAAGTTCTACAAAAGTTAAAATATCCGGGTTTTCGACAAAATCGATCACTTTGTTTTTATCGAAGTCGGTATTGGCAACCAGATATCCTACCTCGATCATATGCCTGTCTTCAATAATATCCACACTCACAATGCCAAGCTCTTCTGCGTGCTCCATCAGATGGTCCTGCACAGCTTCCAGCTGTTCTGTGGTGGGCTGCTCCCCGGATTTGGGATTTTCCGGGATGCTTGTACATCCAATCAGCGCGAAGATGCAGATGGAAAACACCAAAATAATTTTGATGCAATTTTTCATAAAATACATTTATTCCCCTTTCTTACTTGACTCCTGTCGTATCATAATGGCCGACAAATCCCAGCGCGGGTGGGTATAATATGTATTGGATTGGTGCGTCTATTATTTTTTATGTGTTTCTGTAAAATATTGTTTCAAGATATAAGCAAGCAGGGGAATTAATATAACGCATATAATGATAAACAGCCAGCCAACAGACGTGAAAGAAAATCCCACATTTCTGCTTATATTTCCTACTTTAATTGCTTTTGCCAAAAACCATATCAGACTCCATATACAAGTAATTCCGGGAACAGCAATCAGCCCGGGAAAAATATTCTTCTTGAACATAAATAATAGTAATATAATCACAGAGGCAATATATAGAAAAACTGTCAGTATAGAAAGAACACTATTGCTTCCGATAAAAGTATTATGAATTGACATAGAAACACTGCCAATTGTGCTGCCAATTGTAAAGCATTTGCAAAACCATAGAATACAGAGCAGGGCGTTTATAAAAACGGCGCCGATATATGCAATGGAGCGCAGCTTATTTGGGTCATGGTTTCGCAATAGAATCTCTTTATGTGTGCGTTTTACCGGGGCAACTGCGCTGCAGTTTGGACAGAAATATTCTCCTTCTTTGATTTCGCTGCCGCAGTATTTGCATTTCATCATCATTTCCTGCCTTTCACAAATTATATTATTGTATAGGGATTTATCCTTCAACGGAATAATTCACTTCAAAGTAAGGCGGCATTGATGTATTATCAGCCGAGGCTAATACCAAAAGTCCCTTGTTTGAATCTTTTAATTTTAAAAGCAGGCTGCATTCGGCTGAATAATTTATTGAATTTTCTATATAATTACGGGCAAAGTTTGTTATATCCAAACTGTAATATCCGGGCCCATCAATATGAACTTCTCCAATTTTCTGTGTGTATTCAGGTTTGTCATCCCAATTTATAGTAAAGCTGCACCAGGTTTGTGGTACAAGATATGCTTCTAAATCTACATCTTCACTGCATTCTATTGCAAAAAATTGTAGTATAACGATTTTAGTAAAGAGCTATTTGTAGGTGTTATTGAATCTAAATTTAGTTTTAAATATGTATAACCACAGTTTTCTGAATTTTTATTATCAAAGATGCTAATATTACTTAGAAACGAGTTTAGTTGAGGTTTATTCTGGTAAACAGAGGAATCGAAAAACATTTTTTCATTATACAAGTCTAAACTAATGGATGACTGTATAGGAAAATCTATTGAATCATTCATTAAATCTTCTAATTGAAATTTCAAGTATGTTTGGTTATTTTGCCTGGTTAATGTCAATCCTTTGTTGATAAATAGTTCACCGCAACTATCTGTAGAAATACCGGGATATATAACAGCGACATCACTGTTTTCTTCAAATATTTTTATATATCCTGCGTTGTCATTTTGGTAATTGCAGTTTTCTAAATCTATAGGGATCAGGAGATCGCTATCTAATTTTTCAAGTATATTTAGTTCGATTGCAAGACCATAATAAGTTGGGATAAAGTGAAATTCAATTTCATCATTTTTATATGTTATACAGTCGCTTACAGAATGGTATATTCCAGAGTAACTTTCTTTTTTTACTTCCTCAGTCAACTTTTCAATATAAAGGGAAATGTTTTGGTAAAAATTCGTAAGTAGAATCTTATTTTCAAAAAAAGAATATCATAAGAGCTGTTGTGCACTTCGAAAAGAGCATTTTCCCCAGTCTTTATACTTCTGTTTATTGTGACAAGTTGTTGATTTGCATATTCTCTAACGGGAGAAGAGAATAAATTTGGAGACTATTTTTTGCTGCACATATCTTTGATTTTACAATTGGGACATCTTAATTTTGCTTGATTGTATGCATAGATTGTGAATAGCTTAAAAATCAAATGATACCACTTAACGTAGAATGAATGTCCGCAATTTGGACAGACAAATAAATCATCAGACAAATTTTTATAGATGATAATATTGGGAATATATTTTATAAACAGGAAAACTCCCAGGATTAAGACAAAAATCAAGATCACCATAGCTATTCCTTTCTGTCATTTGCCCTCCATTTCCCGCAGTGCGCGCACAAAGCGGGTGTACTTTCCGTCCGGACGGGCGCGGCCGTCCATGATTTCCCGCAAAAACTCCGGCAGGACGACCTCTTCCTTCGATTCGATCTCCAGCTCAAAGTCTACCCGCCCAAGATAATAGCTGACATCCAAGGAAACGATGTTTTTCCCAATGGTGTAGTCCCTGCGCGTTGTCACCAGATTTCCAATGTAGCGATATTCTTGGTTCCCAATAGATATTTTTGCCGGAAGCCTTTGTATGGGCTCGCTTTTTTCCTCGCAGATCCGTTCCCCTTCCTGGCTGTACCGCCGGTGAAACTTTCGCTCCAGGGTCAGCTTGTCCAGCTGCTGGCGCACCCGCAGCGTTTCTCCCTTTTCATTTAGGGAAAAGACTTCGTCGTCATAGTAATAATTCACCTGCACATATGGACGGCATACTGCGATGCTGTCCAGTTTTGTCAGAAGTGTCGTATATTCCTCCGGCGTGAGCAGCCGCTTGTATTCATGTTCTGTGGTGTGCATGTGCGCCTCCTGTATTTTTCAAAAGAGATAAAAAAACTGCCGGGCATGACAAAATCACATCCGGCAGCTTTGTGAGCTTTGAGATTTTTTGTATTCCTGTATATTTTAAAAGAGATGTAAAACATATCCTGCCTCCGCTATAATAACTGGCAACGAAAATCGAGATACGGCAGCAAATGGAGTACGTTTTTGCGATTCGTTTTTTCCGTAAGTTTTTATACACTCATATAAAACATACTTTAGCGTAAATAATTTGATAACAATATTATAATGTTTATTGCAAAAAATGTCAATAGGTAATTAAAAAATAATTACGAATTTGTTTATTATATATAAACAATAAGATTGGAAAGAAATGCGATCTTTCTTCTCGCTCAGCTGTTTTTCATCACGGTGGTCTCGACGATATCGGACAGGTGTTCGCAGGTGTCTACGCATTTTTCCAGGCCACTGTAAATTTCCCGCCAGGCGATGACCTCCAGGGGATCCTTGCAGGTGCTGTGGAGGTCGTACATGCAGGAGATGAACAGCTTGTCTGCTTCCTCTTCCAGGGTGTTGATGTGGATGATGTGGTCGTGCAGCCGCTTGGAGTGCTTGAAATCCGCAAACTCATTCATCATCTTCTGCACTTCCTCGCAGCAGCGGATGAGCACATCCGCCATCTCCAGCGCGTCTGCGCGTATTTTGGTGACGCGGTTGTAGTAGATCTTGATGAGCACGTCCTCGATTTGGTCGGTCATGTCATCCAGGTTCTGGCTTACCTGAATGATGTCCTCACGCTCAATGGGTGTGATGAAAGCTTTGACCAGCGTGTTGAGAAGCTCGTGTTTTTTGATGTCCGCCTCGTGCTCCACCGTGTGGATTTCATCCCGCATCTGGGGCAGGGAGGCCTCGTCGAAGTGGCACATCGCGTCCCGGAGCAGATGGGCCGCCCGGCAGGAATAGTCCGCGCAGGCGATGAAATTTTGAAAATAATAGGAATCCTGTTTTTTTGCCATGATTTTCCCCCGATTTTATTGAAAATATATAGATATGGGACGACAATCAAAATATCGTGATGAACAGCTTTGCCACGAGGAAACTGATCAGCCCGCACCCCGGGAACGTAAAGATCCAGGTGAGCATCATTTCCTTTACCACCCCAAGGTTGATGGCGGAGAGCCGGCGTACCGCCCCCACGCCCATGATGGCGCTGGTCTTTGTGTGGGTGGTGGAAACGGGGATGCCGAACAGGCTGGAATACAAAAGACACAGCGCTGCCGCTACGTCTGCGGAAAAGCCCTGGTATTTTTCCAGCTTCACCATGTCTACGCCTACGGATTTGATGATCTTTTCCCCGCCGACGCTGGTGCCGGCCGCCATAATGATGCTGCAAAGGAGCATCAGCCAGGCGGGAATGACGGCCCCGCTGGCGCTGCCCTGCCCGTTGGCAAAGGCGATCCCCAAAAAGAGCACGCCGATGAATTTTTGTCCGTCCTGGGCGCCGTGCATAAAGCTCATGGCCGCTGCGCCGAAAATCTGCGCCCCTTGGAAGAAGCGGCCTGTTTTCCGCCGATCCATCCGCCTGCAGAGGATACTTACCAGTTTGCAAATCACCCAGCCGGTGGCAAATCCCAAGATCAGGCTCAGTGCCAGTCCGTACAGCACCTTGGACCATTCCGCCATGTTGATGCCGTCCACCCCGTTATGGATGGCGATGGCGGCGCCGGACAGCCCGGCGATGAGACTGTGGCTTTCGCTGGTGGGGATCCCGAAATAAGAAGCGCCTACGCTGTACACAACAATGGAAAACAGCGCGGCACACAGGGCGATGAGGGCTTCCCGTGTGTTGCCGCCGAAGTCTACCATATTGCTGATCGTAGACGCTACGGAGCTGTTGATTTGTGTCATGATGAACACGCCCAGAAAGTTGAAAAGGGCGCTCATCCAAATGGCGCTTCGGATTCGCATACAGTGGGTGGTGACGCAGGTTGCGATGGCGTTGGGGGCGTCTGTCCAACCGTTGACGAAAATGACGCCCAGGGTGAGCAGCACCGTGATCAGCAGCACCGGATTGGACGTGATTCCCTCTACAAAGGACGCAAAAGAAAATTCCATAAAGCTTTTACCTACCCATACGAAAAGAAGGGAGTGCCTTCAAGGAAAATTGAAGCGCTGTCCCTTTCCAATTTGATCTGCAGCTTCTTTTGAAAATTACAAGGGAGATCCGCTCCCTGGTACAGACTCTATCGGATATTCTGTCAAGGTTAGTGTAAAGCGAATGTAAAAATAAGTCAATAGAATTGTGAAATATTCGGAATTATGTATAAAATATTGCAAAAAAATCATTGTTTCATCAGTATTTTACACAAAGCGCCTGAGGCCCCTGTGCGTGTAAAATATCCCGGCGCCGGCTGAACAAAAAGAATCTGCTTTTGGGGAAAATATTTATATATTTTGTCCACTGTTATCCTTGTATTTTCAAATATTTCACAGGTAATTCAAAAAAGAGGATTACCATAGAACTATACAATATACGGGAGGGACAGAGATGCCTGCACATTACATAGAATTTGAGAACGTGACCAAGGTCTACGGAAGCGGTGCCGCACAGGTCCGCGCGCTCGACGGTGTGAGTTTTGGGATCGACCGGGGCGAATTTTGCGTCTTGCTGGGTTCCTCCGGAGCAGGAAAGACAACGCTGCTCAACCTTTTGGGGGGAATGGATACCGTCACCGACGGAAAAATCGAATTTGACGGGAGGGACGTCTCCCATCTGGGCCGGCGGGAGCTTGTGGAATACCGACGCCGGGATGTGGGCTTTGTCTTTCAGTTTTACAACCTGCTTCCCACCCTCACCGCCCTGGAGAATGTGGAGATTGCCGCACAGCTGTGCACCGATCCCATTCCCGCGAAGGAGGCCATTGCCATGGTGGGGCTTTCCCAGCGGGAAAACAATTTCCCCTCCCAGCTTTCCGGAGGAGAACAGCAGCGGGTGGCCATTGCCCGGGCACTGGCGAAGAATCCCCGGCTGCTCCTCTGCGATGAGCCCACCGGGGCGTTGGATTATGTGACGGGGAAGGCGGTGCTGAAAATGCTCTATGAGTTGAGCCGCCAGCGTCAGACGACGGTGGTCATCATTACGCACAATCAGGCTCTTGCGCCTATGGCCGACCGGATCATCCGCATCAAAAGCGGCAGGATCCAGTCCAACGAACCCAATCAAAACGTCGTTCCCATCGACGAGATCGAGTGGTGATCGCCATGACCTCCATTGGAAAACTGACCCGTCGAAGCATCCGCTTCTTTTTCGGGCGGTACATGGCGCTTTTGCTGATCGTTTTGCTGGGTGTAGGCTTTTTTTCGGGGCTGAAGGTGACGAAGGATGCCATGGCAAACACCTGCGAAAAATACTTTACTGACCAGCATTTTTACGATTACCGGCTGCTCTCCACTTTGGGCTTTGCAGAGACGGATGTGGAAGAGCTCGCGCAGCTGTCCTTTGTGGAGGCGGCGGAGGGTATGAAAAGCCTGGACGCGATGTTGGAGCAGGATGGAGACGGAAGATCTTTTCACCTGCTTTCCCTGCCGGAACGCGTCAGCCTTCCCTCGCTGACTGCCGGACGGATGCCGGAGGCGGCGGACGAATGTCTGGCCGATGCAGGCGTCTTTGAAAAGGAGGATATCGGGTCTGTGCTCTCCCTTGCATCGGACACAGACGCGGCCCTCTCCCATACGGAATATACCATTGTGGGACTGGCAAACTCCCCGTCGTATCTGGGACTGGACCGTGGGACTACGGATATGGGGGACGGCTCGCTGGAAGGCTTTCTCTACCTGCTCCCGTCGGCCTTCACCGGCGAGGCGTATACGGAGATCCAGGTGACGCTTGCCGAGACGGCGCCCATTTACAGCGCGAAATATGAGGAGCGGATCGCGGAGCATGAAGACGCGCTCACGGCGCTGTGCGAGACGCTGGCGGAGGAACGCTATGACGATTTGCTGGCCGAGACCGGCCTGCCGGCCGAACTGGCGGCGCAGGCGGGAATCCCGGAGCCGGAGGTTTACGTGCTCACCCGAGAGGAGAACGCCGGCTACATCAGCTTTGAAAACGATACCTCCATTTTGAGCGGTGTGGCCAATATTTTCCCCGTGTTCTTTGTTTTGATCGCCATGCTGGTGTGTGTTACGACCATGACCCGCATGGTGGATGAGGAACGGACACAGATCGGTGTTTTGAAGGCTCTGGGACTGGGAAACGGGGCCATCATTGCGAAGTACCTGCTGTATGCGGGAAGCGCCACTCTGCTCGGGTGGCTTGCAGGGTTCTTCCTGGGAACCTGGGGCCTGCCTCAGGTGTTCTGGTACGCCTACCGGCCCCTGTATGACTTTGCGCCTCTGTCCTATCTGTTCAGTCCGTCACTGGCGCTGCTGACGCTGGCTGTGTCCATGATCGGCATTTTGGGGAGCACATGGCTCTCCTGCCGGCGGGAGCTTCAAAGCCGTCCGGCACTGCTCCTCCGCCCCCGCACCGCAAAACGGGGGAAGCGGGTTTTTCTGGAGCGGATCACCCCCCTTTGGAGACGGCTGTCGTTTCTCCAGAAAGTCACCCTGCGCAACATGCTGCGCTATAAGCAGCGGCTGATCATGATGCTGGTGGGCATCGGTTGCTGTGCCGGTCTGATGCTGACCGGTTTCGGTGTACGGGATTCCATGGTGGATACCGGCGCCTTGCAGTATGAAACGGTACAGAAATACGACATCGAGGCTTCCTTTCCGGAAGGGGCAGGGGAGACGGTGCTAAAGACGCTGGAGGAGACCGACGGGGTGGACGATACGCTGCTTTGTTCTTTGCACCGCGTGGATGCAAAGGCAGGTGGTACATCCCTCACGGTGAGCCTGTACGGCTTTGCTTCTGCGGACGCCTCAAATCTGGAAGATTTCTGGGACCTGCACGCAGAGGAGGAAACTGTGTCCTTCCCCGGGGACGGGGAGGCCGTCGTGGGACGGAAAGTGGCGGAAAAGCTTTCCCTGTCTGTCGGGGATTCCATGGAACTGCGGGATACGGATCTGGACACCCTGACGGTGACGGTAAGCGGCATTTTTGACAATTATGTGGACAATATCGTTCTGCTCTCCGATGACACCTATGGGGACGCGCTCGGCGCCTGGGACCCCAATACGGCGCTTTTGCATGTGGATGGGGACACGGAGGCCGTGGCGGAAGAACTCACCGGGACAGGTGAGTTTTCCGGTGTCGCCCGGCTGTCCGTCACCAGGGACAAACTCGACAGTGCTCTGTCCTGCCTGGATTACATTATCTCCATGATCGTTTTGTTTTCCGGCGCGCTGGCCTTTATCGTTATTTTCAACCTCACCAATATCAACCTGGCGGAGCGCAGCCGGGAGATTGCCACGGTAGAGGTGCTGGGCTTTTATCCCAGAGAGACGGAAAGCTATGTGCTGCGGGAAAACCTGGTGCTGTCTGTGCTGGCCAGCATTTTGGGACTGCCTTTGGGAATCCTTTTTCATCGCATCGTCATGCATATGATTGTGATCGACGCGATGTTCTTCCCCACAAAGCTTGCCCCGCTGAGCTTTTTGCTGGCGTTTGTATGTACCGTGGTGTTCGCGGCGGCCGTCAACATCTTTATGAAACGGCGGATTAAAAAAATCAATATGGCTGAGTCCCTGAAAGCAGTGGAATAAAAAACAGCAAATCCCCCTCTGTCAAAAGACAGAGGGGGATTTTTGCGCTTTTTTCAAAAAAATCGCAGAGGTCGATCCCTCTGCGAAATGTGCCTGCATCGTATAATATAGTATATCTACTATAACACAGTGAAAGTGGAAATGCAAGTATTTTTTAGATTTTCCTTTTTTATTTGCAGGACTGCGTCTGGCGCCGGCCACAGGAATGCCGCCTTTCTGCCGAAAGATTTTTTGCGCCGTCTGCACAGCCGTCGGCGCACACGTAAGGCGGAATGCGAGCGTATTTGGAAAGGAGCATAGTATGTCGAAAAGAGGAGAAAACATTTATAAACGAAAGGATGGCCGCTGGGAAGGGAGATACGTGCGGGCGTACGACCCTTCTGGAAAAGCGCGGCTGGGATATGTATATGGAAAGACCTACCGGGAGACACGGGAAAAACTGTGGGCGGCAAAAGCCGCCCACCCCGGGCGGTCGCTGGACGGCGACTTTTCCGATTACTGTGATAAGTGGCTGGCGCTGCGGCGCCATGATGTGGGGGATTCCACATACGTAAAATACTCCACAATCGTGCGCAAGCATCTCCGGCCGGCTCTGGGAAAACGATTTCCGGAGCAAATCGATACCGTGCTTTTGACAGATTTCAGCCGAAAGCTGCTGGAGAAGGGGCTTGCCCCCAAAACGGCAAAGGACATCCTCATGGTGCTGCATGCTCTGCTTCAATATATTTCGAAGCAGACGGAAGGCAGTCTCCCACCGGTAGAGGTAGTATACCCCAGGGAGAGGCGGCAAGAGATACGGGTCTTATCCCCGGAGGAGCAGGCGCGACTGGTGGCCTTTCTCCTACAGGACATGGATTTCGTAAAATTCGGCGTGCTGCTGGCGCTTCTGACCGGAATGCGCATCGGGGAAGTGTGTGCGCTGCGCTGGGGAGGGATCTCTCTGGAACGGGGAGAGCTCCAGGTCGCTGCCACCATGCAGCGGCTTCAACTGCCGCACGCCGGAGGAGCAAGGAAGACGCAGGTGGTCATCGGAAATGCGAAGAGCAGCGCTTCCTGTCGCAGGATCCCACTCACAGACACCGCACTGGAGCTGTGCAGGCGTATGCAAAGGGAGGATCCCCGGGCTTTCATCCTGACCGGGCGCTCCGACAAATATCTGGAACCCCGGGCGCTGCAGTACCGTCTGAAGAAATATGTACAGAACTGCGGTCTGGAGGGGGTGCATTTTCACACGCTGCGCCACACTTTCGCTACGCGCTGCGTAGAAGTGGGCTTTGAGATCAAGTCTCTCTCCGAGATCCTGGGACATGCCAGTACAAAAATCACTTTGGACCGGTATGTGCATGCCTCCATGGATCTGAAACGGGAAAATATGCGAAAGCTGTCGAATATTGGGATGTAACAGTGTTCACCTCTGAAAATTTGGAGAAAATTTCGCCGGGTTATGGCAAAATAACACTTGCAATAACCTTTGAATCTGTGCTATAATGCAAACGGTGGAAAAGAAGGAAAAAACCGCCGCCGTTTTCGCAGAGGGATCGACCTCTGCGATCGGGCGGCGTCCATAGGATTATACATTTCCATTTTAATCTGTTTTATGCATAACGCAAGGGGGCAAAAGATGGAAGTACAGCAGAAAAAAAACACAACAAAAACTGCGATTGTTATACTGGCAGTTCTTTTGGGTGTCAGTGTCATCGCGCTTGTCGGCCTGCTGCTTTATCAGCGCTTCGCGCAGGCGGATCCGGCGACCGTGGCTGTCCCGGACAACATCATCGCTGCGGAGGAAAGCACCTTGGAGGATGCGTCGTCAAACAGATCGGATCTTGCCGCGCCGGGAACGGATGCTGTCGGGACTGTCGCATCCGGTACAGCTGTGACGGCGCAAAAGGAGGCGCAGCTGTTGCAGCTTTACAGCGGACACGCCGATGAGAATGTTCCCTTTGCGGCGGACAACCTCCTTCCGGGGGACAGCGTCACCCAGTATTATGCGGTACAAATACACCATACAAAGGAACTTGCGCTCCTGTTTCGCGCCGATGTGACGGAAGAGACAAAGGCACTTGGAAATGTGCTGCATATCCGCGTGAAAAACCTCGAAACCGGTGCTGTGCTCTGTGACGGCATGTTTTCGGAGATCGACGGCAGGGAATTCTCTCAGACCTTTGCCGCTGCACAAGACGGAGAGAGTATGGCATACTATGAGATTACCGTTTCCCTGGATACTTCAGTGGGCAACGAGTATCAGGCGGCGCGCCTTCTGGCGGATTTTCACTGGTACGCCCCGGAGGAAGAGGATCTTGGGGATGCGCCCCAGACGGGAGATGCCCTTGCGCTTTTCCTGGGAGTTGTCGCTGCCATATCGGCGATTGGACTGATATTGCTTGTTTTGTACAGACGCAGAAAGGAGGCGGAAATCGATGACCGGTAAAAAGACAGCAAAAAAGCAGCTGGCCGGCGGTATTGTCACCGTTGCCGTTCTCGCCGTCTGCCTGTGCATAACAACGCTGGCTCTGGTGTATTCTATGGTTTCCGTAGAGGGCAACCTTTTTCAGACGGGCCGCATCGAAATCAATCTCAACGACGGAAAGCCTGTGATCACGGAAGATGAATTCCTTTTTGAGCCGGGCGCAACGGTGGAGAAGCAATTCTTCATTGAGAATACCGGCACGTGGGGGGCTTACTATAAAATCTATATGGAAAATCTGGAGGGCGGCCTGGCAGATGTGTTGGAGGTGACGCTCCGGGATGGAGAGACCGTTTTGTACAGCGGGACAGCTTCCGGCTTTACAAAGGAAAACACGGCTGCTGCCCAGGGAAGCCTTGCGACCGGAGAGCGGCGGGAGCTGACGATCTCCTTCCATTTCCCTGAAAATGCAGGCAACCGTACCCAGGATTTGTATCTTTCCTTTGATCTGCGTGCCGACGCGGTACAGACAAAGAATAATCCTACCGGTTTGTTTGAATAGGCAGACGGGAGGTGGCACGGCACAGCCGTGTCGGAAGGGTTGTGCAAAGGAACAATCCCTCAGTCTGCTAACGCAGACAGCTCCCTTTACACAAGGGGGCCTGCACAAATTAAGCCTCCCCGTGTGGGGCTGCGCAGCAGACCCGGGGGTAGTGCCGCAACATTTTTTATAAAAAGCCTCCCCTGTGCAAGGGGAGGTGGCACGGCACAGCCGTGCCGGAGGGGTTGTGAAAAGGAAAACAATCCCTCAGTCTGCTAACGCAGACAGCTCCCTTTACACAAGGGAGCCTGCACAAATTAAGCCTCCC
>CAJFOI010000039.1 GCA_904396155.1 Candidatus Avispirillum faecium
CCTGAAGGAGATATAGACGGGGATGGATGGATCACCACAATGGATGTGACTTATATAGACTGGTATCTCGCCGGTTCTTATCTCCCCATGAAATGAATGAAAATGCAAACAAAAAACGCCGGTCTCCGGCGTTTTTTGTTTGCAAAATCAATTCTCCAGCAGTGCATCCGTCTCTAAGATCGGGATACCCGCCCGCTCCAGAGTGCCGACGGTTTCTTCCATGTCGGAAACACGCAGGATCATGTGGGCACAGCCCGCTTTATGCGAAATGAATGCATAGGCATACTCCACACTGATGCCCGCAGCGGAAAGCACCTGCAAAGCGCGTGCCATGCCGCCGGGCCGATCGTCGATCTCTACAGCAAGCACAGGGGTGATCTTGCAGGTATATCCCGCCCCGCGCAAAACTTTCAGGGCGCCTTCCGCATTCGGCACGATTACCCGCAGGATGCCATACTCCTTCGTATCGGCAATGGACAGTGCCCGCAGATTCATACCGTTCTCGGCAAGAACAGTACACACATCGGCCAGCTGACCCGATTTGTTTTCCAGAAACACCGAAATCTGTTCTACGCTCATGGATCTTCTCCCTTCTTTGTTTATCAATCAGTCGTGAAGCTTTCTCTTATCAACAACCCGCACAGCCTTCCCCTCGCTGCGCGCAATGGATTTGGGCTGCACCAGGTGGACCTTGGGATTGATCCCCAGCATCAGCTTCATATCGCCCGCCAGCTTTTCCTCTTGAAGAGTCAGTTCCCGCACCGTATCAGCAAATTGCGCTTCCATGATCTCCACAAACACATCAAACGTGTCCGTGCTTCCTACCCGATCCACAACAATTTGATAGTTTGAAGAATAGCCCTGCTTCATGAGCACCGTCTCGATCTGAGAGGGGAATACATTTACTCCGCGGATGATCATCATATCATCGCTGCGGCCCATGGGTTTGCTCATCTTGATGTGCGTTCTGCCACAGGAACATTTTTCCCGCCGGAGCACACAGATATCCCTCGTCCGGTACCGAAGCAGAGGAAACGCCTCCTTGTCCAAACTGGTAAAAACAAGTTCCCCTTTGCTCCCCTCGGGAAGCACCTCTCCCGTATTTGGATCGATGATCTCCGCGAGAAAATGATCCTCATTGATATGCATGCCCGTCTGTTCGCTGCACTCAAAGGAAACGCCGGGACCGGAGGTCTCCGTCAATCCATATATATCATATGCCTTGATCCCCAGCATATTCTCAATGTCCCGGCGCATCTCCTGGGTCCAGGGCTCCGCGCCGAAGATTCCTGCCTTCAGATGAATATCATCCTTCGTATACCCCATATCCCGCAGGGTTTCTCCTATGTATGCAGCATAGGACGGGGTGCAGCACAAAATGGTAGACTGCAGATCCAGCATAAACTGGATCTGGCGCTCTGTATTGCCGCTGGACATGGGCAGCGTCAGGCAGCCCACCTTATGAGAGCCTCCGTGAAGTCCCGGACCGCCGGTAAACAGGCCGTAACCATAGCAAACCTGACAGACATCCTCCCTGGTCCCGCCGGCCGCCACAATGGCTCTGGCACAACAATCCTCCCATAAATCCACATCCTTTTGTGTGTAAAAAGCTACGACCCGTTTTCCGGTCGTCCCACTGGTGGACTGAATCCGCACACAGTCCGCAAGGGGTTTTGCGAGCAATCCGTAAGGATAGGCGTCCCGCAGATCGGCCTTGGTGAGAAAAGGAAGCTTGTACAAGTCATCCGTGCTTCGGATGTCGTCCGGTGTCACCCCCTTCTCCTGCATCAGATTTCTGTAGTATGCCACATTGTCATAAACATGCCGCACCTGACGAACAAGTTTTTCATTTTGCCACTCCTTGATTTTTTCCACAGGAGCGCACTCGATCTCAGGCTGATAATACCTCTCCATTGGATTCACGTCCTCTCCAAATATATTGCATCTGTATCATACCATATTTGCCCCGCCCCTGTAAATAGATTTTCATAAATTCCCGTATTTTGCGAAACACGAAAAGATTTCGGGAAAAATGCCTTCCTTTTATGGACAAAAAACAGAGGATATGGTATAATTTGATTTGATTTATCCCTATGTAATATTTAGGAGTTTTTATGGAAAAGGAAGCCCTGCGGCTGCAGTATACCGTGCAAAAGCGCAAGCTTTTTGACAAGTATTACAACCATTTGAACGAAAGGCAGCGGGAATGCATTTACACCGTCAATCATCCTCTCATGATCTTGGCGGGTGCCGGCAGTGGAAAAACCACTGTTCTGGTCACGCGTCTCGCTCATATCATCCGGTACGGGGATGCATATATGACAGATTTCGTACCGGACGACTGTACCGACGCAGATCTGCAGTCCATGACGGAAGCTGCAAATTTGGAAAAGGAGCAGCTTGGAGAATACCTGGAGCGGTTCGCAGTAAATCCTCCACCCGCCTGGGCCGTCCTGGCCGTCACTTTCACCAACAAAGCGGCAGGAGAAATCAAAGCGCGCCTGTCTGCCATATTCGGAGAGAATTCTTCTGAGGTAGGGGATATCTGGGCCGGCACTTTCCATTCCATCTGCATGCGCATTCTCCGCCGGTGGGGAGACCTCGTGGGTTACGGCGCCGGCTTCGGCGTCGCAGATACAGAAGATCAAAAAAAGCTGATCACAGAATGTATGCGGCAGCTGAACATCGACACGAAATTTCTCCCTGCAAAAAGTATTCTTGCAGAAATCAGCCGGGCAAAAAACCACCTGATGCCTCCTGCGGAATATCAAACACAGTTTGACGGCGACACACGTATGCGAAAAATCGGTCAGGTATATGCGCTGTATCAGTCGCGCCTTCAAGCTTCCAATCTGCTGGATTTTGACGATATTATCATGCAAACGGTAACGCTGTTGCAGAATTTTGATAATGTCCGGGAAAATTTGCAAAACCGGTTTCGCTATATTTCCATCGACGAATACCAGGATACGAACCGGGCGCAGTTTGAACTGGTTTCCCTTCTTGCAGGCGGGTATAAAAACCTCATGGTCGTAGGCGACGACGATCAGTCCATCTACAAGTTTCGGGGCGCCACCATTGAAAATATCCTCACCTTTGACAGTACCTACCCGGACGCAAAGGTCGTTCGGCTGGAGCAAAACTACCGATCCACCAAAACGATTCTGGACGCTGCCAATGCAGTCATCGTAAAAAACAAGGAACGAAAGGGGAAAAAGCTGTGGACGCAGGGAGAAACAGGAGAAAAAATCCTGTTGAAAAAACTCCCTACCCAGTTGGACGAAGCACGGTTTATCTCTGATACCATCGCAGAACTTCACGAAAGCGGGCAGCCCTTTTCCTCCTTTGCCGTGCTGTACAGAACGAACGCCATGTCCCGGGCCATAGAGCAGGCGCTGGCAAAAAGCGGCATCCCCTATCGAATGCTGGGGGCGCTGCGCTTCTTTGACCGAATGGAAATCAAGGACATCTTAGCGTACGTGTCCGTCATCAACAACCCTGCAGACAACGTGCGCCTGCGCCGGATCATCAATACGCCCCGCCGGGGCATCGGTGAAAAGAGCATTGCCGCAGCTGTGGCAATCGCCGAAGAACTGCAAATTCCCCTGCTGGAAGTCCTTGCGCGTGCCAATACATACACCGCAATCCCCGCCGGTGCCGCAAAGGCGATGATGGCCCTGGCGGAACTGATCAGCGAACTGCGCAGCGAAGCAGAGAAAGAAAAAATCTCTGTCCTGATCGAAAAGATTTCCGTAAAAACAGGATATCAGGCGATGCTGGTCGCTGCGGGTGAGGCGGAAAAGGAACGGCTGGACAACATCGGGGAGCTGGTTTCCACCGCAGCGCAATACGAAAGCACCACCGCTACTCCTTCCCTGTCTGAATTCCTGGAGGATGTAGCTCTGGTATCCGATATAGACCGATATGATGAAACGGCCGACGCCGTTATACTCATGACCATTCACAGTGCAAAGGGACTGGAATTTCAAACTGTGTTTCTCCCGGGCTGGGAGGAAGGCGTTTTCCCGGGGTTCCAGGCAATCATGAATCCCACGGAAATCGAAGAGGAGCGGCGGCTGGCATACGTGGCAATCACACGGGCAAAAGAGCGGCTGTATATCACCCATGTACACCAGCGCATGCTCAATGGAAGTACCCAGTATAACAAAAAATCCCGCTTTGCCGGAGATATTCCTCCCTGGCTTTTGGAAGAGGCGGATGATACCTTCACCGACTATATGTCCGTTGGAGAGCGCACTTACCCAAAAGCGACATATCATCGCTTTGGCGGAACACCGATCTATAATCGAAATGCGCCAGGCAGTGGGTACGGAACAGGGGAAGAACGGGCTGCTTATACAGGAAACCTGTCTACAGTGCGTACCCGGTCTCCTCACATCACACTCCCCCTGGAGAGCTTTGACAAGGGGGACAGGGTACGTCATGCTACTTTCGGCAGCGGAACGATCCTCTCCGTAAAAGCCATGGGAGCGGATACACTGTACGAGGTGCAGTTCGACAAAGTCGGCACAAAAAAACTGATGGCCTCCTTTGCCAGACTAAAAAAGGATTCGGAAATTTGACAAACAGGCAACTTTGATATACAATGAAGTGTATATCTACTATAAATTCAAAAGAGGTAACGGATGGGAAACGACAAAAAAATGGTAGAGCAAATCACCTCTATGGATGAGGACTTTGCAAAATGGTACACAGATATCTGTAAAAAAGCAGAACTGATTGAATATTCCAGTGTAAAGGGCTGCCTGGTAATCCGCCCGTACGGCTATGCAATTTGGGAGCTGATCCAGAAAAATCTGGACGCCCGATTCAAGGAGACCGGCCACGAAAACGTGTATATGCCCATGTTCATTCCGGAATCTCTGCTCAACAAGGAAAAAGAACACGTAGAAGGGTTTGCCCCCGAAGTAGCATGGGTCACTCATGGCGGCAGCGAACCGCTTGCGGAACGCATCTGTGTGCGCCCAACCTCGGAAACCCTGTTTTGCGAGCATTATGCAAACGTGGTAAAATCCTATCGGGACCTGCCCAAGCTGTACAATCAATGGTGTTCGGTGGTCCGCTGGGAGAAGACTACCCGTCCTTTCCTGCGTTCCCGGGAATTTCTCTGGCAGGAAGGCCACACCATTCACGCCACTGCCGAGGAAGCGCAGGAGGAAACCATCCGCATGCTCAACTGCTACGCAGATTTTCACGAGCAGGATCTTGCCATTCCGGTCATCAAAGGCAGAAAAACAGACAGTGATAAATTTGCCGGTGCGGAGGCCACCTACGCGATCGAAGCATTGATGCACGATGGAAAAGCCCTGCAGGCGGGCACCTCCCACTATTTTGGAGACGGCTTTGCAAAGGCTTTTGACATCAAATACGCAGACAAAGACAACAAGCTGGTACATCCCTTCCAGACTTCCTGGGGCGTTTCCACCCGTATGATCGGCGGATTGATCATGTCCCACGGAGACAATAACGGCTTGGTTCTTCCCCCGGCGGTTGCACCGATTCAGGTGGTGATCCTGCCGGTGCAGCAGCAAAAGGCAGGCGTGCTGGAAGCGGCGTACGCGCTGCGGGATCGTCTGAAAGGGCAGTTCCGGGTGAAGGTAGACGACAGCGACAACTCCCCGGGATGGAAGTTTGCCCAATACGAGATGAAGGGCGTCCCCCTTCGCATCGAAATCGGCCCCAGAGATATCGCAGAAGGCAAGTGCGTGACCGTTCAGCGGCACAATCGGGAAAAAAACTTTGATTCTCTGGAAAATATCGAAGAGCTGGTAGCTGCCCGCCTGGAACAGGTACGGCAGGGCATGTACGAAAAGGCACTTGCCAACCGGACCGCACACACCTATGCGTGCACTACGATGGAAGAAATCAAAGCTGCTCTGGCAGAAAAGGGAGACGGCTTTGTAAAAGCCATGTGGTGCGGAGATGAAGCATGCGAAGACCGGGTAAAGGAAGAGACCGGCGTATCTTCCCGCTGTATCCCCTTCGAGCAGGAGCAGCTCTGTGACCGATGTATATGCTGCGGCAAGCCTGCAAAGCATATGGTATACTGGGCCATCGCGTATTAAAAAGCAACCTGCCCCAGAAAGGAGGGTCTACCCTGAAGGAATTTTCCGTCACATTAAAGGAAAAGCTGCGGCAGCTCGACTATGTGATCCTGTTTTGCGTTCTGGGTATGACCGCACTTTCTATCGTTACCCTGGCAGGAGCGGCAAACAAGGTCGGTGCCCGATATGCCATCGTCCAAACCATCGCCGCACTGCTGGGTGTGTGCGTTATGTTCGTTCTGGCATATTTGGACTATGACAAAATCGTCAAGCGTTTTGGTGTATGGATTTTTTTGCTTGCCGTGCTTGCCATGGTGGCAGTAATTTTATTTGGAGAGGGCAACCGCGGAAACAGAGCCTGGCTGCGAATTCCCGGCATTCCCTTTGACATACAGCCATCGGAATATGTAAAATTTTTATTCATCATCACCTATTCACGTCATATCAAGCGCGTCCAGGAGAACATCAACCATATCAAAAATGTCGCCGGGCTGGCAGTACATGGAGGCATTATTTTCGGTCTGGTGCTTCTCACCGGCGATTTGGGTTCTGCGCTGGTTTACCTGGGAATCATCGGCGTAATGCTCCTTGTGGGCGGACTGTCCATATGGTATTTTATAGGTGTCTTTGCGCTGCTGGCGGCAGCTTCACCGATTCTGTGGAATCTTCTCAGCGAAACTCAGCGACAACGCATCATCTATGGGTTCGATCCGGAATCAGATCCGCTACACATTGGATTTCAGGCACTGCACAGCCGGGCCGCCATCGCCGCCGGAGGATTTCTCGGATCGGGTTTTTCCGGCGGAACGCAATATGAAACGATCCCCGACTGCTACTCCGATTTTATTTTTGCGATTCTTGCGGAAAAGTTTGGATTTTTTGGTTGCTTTTTGTATATTGCTCTCATGACCGTGCTTGTGATCCGGCTGATCTGGATCGCACGGATCGCCAGAAAGGACTACGGTGCATATATTTGTGCCGGCGTTGTAGCGGTGCTCATGTTCCAAACGCTGGAAAACATCGGCATGTGTCTTGCAATGCTGCCCGTGATCGGCATTACCCTTCCCTTCATGAGTTACGGCGGTTCTTCCCTGCTGGCAATGTACATGCTCATCGGTCTGGTGCAAAGCATCAAATGCCACAACCAAAAGTATTTCTTTGAACGGGAAAAAGCATAGTCAACCCCTCCGTCAGCTGCGCTGCCACCACCCCGGCATCTCCTGCGGAGCTGCACCACAGGGTAGGCTTAACCCTACCTAAGGCCCCCTTGTGGGGAAATGCGCAGCATCTCCGGGGCATGACTCCGCGCATGCGGAGTTTGGGGGATGGTCCCATATCACAACCCCTCAGTCGTTTTAATGAACGACAGCTCCCCTTTCCCCTTACACAGGGGAGCCTAAAATGAAAAGCCCCCTTGCTTTTGCCAACCACCGATAAGGAAGGTTTGAAAACAAACTAACTTAACGGCTGGCAGACAGGTTGCAACGAAAAGCGGGTAAGAGGTC
>CAJFOI010000040.1 GCA_904396155.1 Candidatus Avispirillum faecium
AGGGGAGGCTTCGGTAAAAAGTCCCCCTTGTGTAAAGGGGGATGTCTCCGCGCATGCGGAGACAGGGGGATTGTCTCTTCACAACCTCTCCGTCGACTACGTCGACACCACCCCCGGGTCCGCTGCACAGCCCCCACACAGGGGAGGCTTGAGTTTGTGCAGGTCTTTTGTGGGGAGCTGCAAAGCAGCTCTGTGGGTCATGTCTGCGTTAACGTTGTATTTTACAAGGCCAGTTCTCCTGAAAACTTTTGAAACGCTGTAGGCAGTGAAATCTTCTCCTCCAGTTCCCCTTTTGTGACCCAGGTAAATGCCGGACTTGTATTTTCACACAAAACCAGATAGCAGTCCATATGCCACTCGATGTGCGTGAATATGTGCTTTTTGGGAGCTATTTTTGTTATTTTTCCTGCTTTTGTTTCGTGCCCCCAAAGCCACGCTTCTGCCGCATCTGCATCCAGGTGTCCCTCTGCATTTGGAAATTCCCACAGCCCCCCAAGAAGTCCCGCGGCATCTCGCTGCCGTACGGCGATCCTGTCGCCGCAATGCAGGAGGAAAATGGTTTTGTCCTCCCTTTTGCGCGGCTTTTTCGGCGGGATCACGGGAAAGGAAGCCTGTGTTTTGTGGGCACAGGCGCAGCAATGCTCCTGCAGCGGGCACGCCGTACACCGGGGAGCGGTGCCCGGGGTGCATACGACGGCGCCCAGTTCCATCAGCGCCTGGGTGAAGGCGCCGCATTGCCCCTCCGGGTAGATTTCTGCCAGCAGGTGTGCCACCTGCTTTTTCTCGGCTCCTCTGGAAAAGTCTGCGTCCCATTCCAGCAGCCGTGAGATCACCCGCAGCACATTTCCGTCCACGGCCGGCGTGGGCTGTTCAAAGGAGATGGATGCCACCGCGCCGGCGGTGTAGGGGCCGACACCGGCCAGAGAGAGAATCTCTTCGTAGCGGTCCGGAAATATGCCGCCGTATTTTTCACAAATTACCCTGGCTGCCTTTTGCAGATTTTTTGCCCTGGAATAGTATCCCAGTCCTTCCCACAGTTTCGTCAGCTGATCCCAGGGGGCATTTGCCAGAGCTTCGACGGAGGGCAGCTGCTCCATAAACCGCAGAAAATAGGGGATTACTGCCGCAACCCGCGTCTGCTGCAGCATGATCTCCGAGACCCAGACCCGGTAGGGATCGGTATTTTCCCGCCAGGGAAGCCGGCGTGCATTTTTACGATACCAGGAGAGCAGGGGTTTTACGATTTTGCAAAGCTGTGTTATGCTTTTACTTTCCAGCATGGGTCTGTTTGGTATACGCTTTGATCGCTGCAAAGCTCTGGGCGCTGATGACATGTTCGATACGACAGGCATCTTCTGCGGCGATGTCCGGATCAACACCAATGGAAGCAAGCCACTGGGACAAAAAGGTGTGCCGTTCATAGATTTTTTCTGCAATTTCCCTTCCGGGTTCCAGGAGCGTGATGAAGCCGTTTTCGTCCATATCTATATATCCGTTTTCCCGCAGGTTTTTCATGGCGATGCTGACACTGGGTTTGGAAAACTGCAGCTCGTTGACAATATCGATCGAGCGGACGGCTCCCTTGCGTCTGAGCAGGATCAAAATGGTTTCCAGGTAGTTTTCGGCGGATTCCTGTATTTTCACAATATCACCTTCTTTATTTCAGTATAACATAATTTTTCTGCCGGTTTCAAGGAGGGAGGTGCAGAAAATATTACAGATTTTTTGTTTCCCTCTTGTCCCGGCGGTGGGAAGGTGGTATCATATAAATGGTTAGCAGTTATTAACTTTTTAGATGGAAACTGTGGGAAAAGAGGGAAATATGAAAACGTTGGATCAGGTTAGGGTAGGAGAAACTGCCACAGTGGTAAAACTCCACGGAGAGGGTGCACTGCGGCGCAGGCTGATGGATATGGGACTGACAAGACGGGTACAGGTGCGGGTACAAAAAGTAGCGCCTTTGGGAGATCCGATCGAACTGACGCTGCGGGGATATGAGCTGTCCATTCGCAAGGAGGATGCAAAGCAGATCGAAGTTGAATAGAAATATACCGGCGGCGTTGGAGCGTCATATTTCATATAGCTGCAATAGAGAGGGAGAAAACACAGTATGCAGATTAAAATCGCACTGGCAGGCAATCCAAACTGCGGGAAGACGACCTTATTCAATGCCCTTACCGGGTCTAACCAGTTTGTGGGAAACTGGCCCGGGGTGACGGTGGAGAAAAAGGAAGGCAATCTGAAAAATCACAGCGATGTGGTGGTCGTGGACCTTCCGGGGATTTACTCCCTGTCTCCGTACACGCTGGAGGAGGTTGTGGCGCGCAATTTTCTTGTAGGAGAGCGGCCGGATGCCATATTGAATATTGTAGACGGAACCAATTTGGAGCGAAATCTATACCTCACCACACAGTTGATGGAATTGGGGATCCCGGTGGTGGTCGCTATCAACATGATGGACGTTGTCCGCAAAAACGGGGATAAAATCGACATTGATGTGCTGTCCGAAAAATTCCGGTGCCCGGTGATGGAAATCTCTGCGCTGAAAATGGACGGGATCCTGGAGGCGGCAGAGGCGGCCATCGCGGCGGCGGGGACGGGAAAATGTGTTCCCCGTCATATTTTCAGCGGTACGGTGGAACACGCCATTGCCCATATTGAAGAGGCCGCGGTCCACCCGCTTCCCGAGGAGCAGCAGCGGTGGTACGCGATCAAAATATTCGAGCGGGACAAAAAGGTGCTGGAGCAGATGCAGCTGCCCCGGGATGTGCGGGACCACATTGAAAAGGATATCCGCATGGTAGAAGCGGAACTGGACGACGATGCAGAGGGCATTATTGCAAATGAGCGGTATGAGTATATTACGGCTATTACAAAAGTCTGCTATCATAAAAAGCATGTAGGCGCGCTGAGCACATCGGATAAAATCGACAGGATTGTCACGAACCGGTGGCTGGCCCTGCCCATTTTTGCGGTGATCATGTTTTTGGTGTATTACATATCTGTATCCACGGTCGGCACTTGGGCCACCGACTGGGCGGGCGACGGCGTATTTGGAGACGGATGGCATCTGCTGGGTATCGGGTCGACGGAATACACCGAAGTGATGACCGATTATGCTGCAGAACATGTTTGGACAGAGGAGTTTTTAGATACGATACAGGCCGCTGCAAATGCAAAAATCGCAGGTGCCGAACAAATTCTTGCGGCAATGGAAAAGGAAGACTACAATGCTTTTATAGAAGCTTATGACACATATGCGGACGCCCTGGAGGCGGCGGGCTATGATGTTTCCTCTGTTGCAGCAGCGATGGAGGGAGCAGATGTTCCCGATCCTGAGGAGTACGGTGTGTGGGTCCCCGGAATCCCGGGACTGCTGGAATCCGGGCTGGAAGCAGTACACTGCGCCCACTGGCTGCAGGATTTGATCTTAAACGGGATCGTAGGGGGCGTAGGCGCAGTCCTTGGATTTGTGCCCCAGATGGTGGTGCTGTTCCTTCTGCTGGCATTTTTGGAGGCCTGCGGATACATGTCCCGCATCGCCTTTATCCTGGACAGGATTTTCCGGAAATTCGGCCTGTCCGGCAAGTCCTTTATTCCCATCCTGATTGGAACAGGCTGCGGCGTGCCCGGCATCATGGCGTCAAGGACCATTGAAAATATCCGGGACCGCCGCATGACCATCATCACCACTACGTTTATCCCCTGCGGAGCAAAGCTGCCGCTGATTGCCATGATCGCCTCCACCCTGTTTGACGGTGCATGGTGGGTGGCGCCCAGCGCTTACTTCATGGGGATCGCTGCCATCATCATATCCGGAATCATGCTGAAAAAGACAAAGCTTTTTGCCGGTGAGCCGGCGCCTTTCGTCATGGAATTGCCCGCGTATCACTGGCCGACCCTCTCCAATCTGCTGCGCTCCATGTGGGAGCGGTCCTGGTCTTTTATCAAAAAGGCGGGGACGATCATTTTGCTGGCGTCTGTGATTATTTGGGCCGGATCCGTATTCGGATGGACAAACGGCGTCTTCGGATTTGATACCAATATGCAGTTGTCTGACAGCATTCTCGGCAGGATCGGCAATGTCATCAAAGTGCTCTTTGTTCCTCTTGGATTCGGCAGCGGAGAAATGGGCGCGCGGGCGGCCATTGCGACCATCATGGGGCTGCTTGCAAAGGAAGAGATCGTAGGTGTGTTCGGCGTGCTGGACTTCGAGGGGATGTCCCGGCTTGCGGCATATGCATTTCTCAGCTTCAACCTGCTGTGCGCACCCTGTTTTGCAGCCATGGGTGCCATCCGGCGCGAGATGAACAGCGGCAGATGGACCGCTTTTGCCCTTGCCTATCAGTGCGTATTTGCCTACGGAATTGCTCTTATCATCTATCAACTTGGTATGCTTTTCAGCGGAAACGGAAATGTGGTCGGCGCTGTCGCCGCTTTCGCAGTGGTCGCCGTGATTGGATATCTGCTGCTTCGCCCTGCACGGGAAAAGAAGAAGGCGAGAGGGGCGCGCGGCTGAGGAAACTGTTTGTCTGGCTTTTTTGCTTTTTACAACAACTGGTTGAAAAAGGCAACCGTTGCTGTATTCCCTTTTTGCCTGCACGCCTTTATAATTACAAGTACAAGGAGGGAGGCGATCCCTTCAAATCTGTAAACAAAGATTGGGAGAGTTGGCTATGGAATGTACGCTGGGACAAAAAATTGCGGAGCTGCGACGCACGATGAACATGACGCAGGAGATGCTGGCGGAAAAAATGGGTGTGTCCCCCCAGGCGGTGTCCAAATGGGAAAACGATCAATCCTGCCCGGATATTTTCCTGCTCCGGGATCTGGCTGCAACGCTGGGTGTCACCGTAGATGCGCTGCTCTCGCCGCAAAAACTGGATCATGCCGTCCTTGTACCTGAAAAGCAGCGCAAAACACCGGACGAAAAGATTTTGCGCATTACAGTTCTTTCTGCCGAAGGGGACAGTGTGAAAATCAATCTGCCCCTTTTGTTGATGACCACACTGGTAGAGGCGGGAGTGGATCTCTCCGCCTTTACAGGTCAGGGAAAGGCGCTGAAAAATGTAGTTTGGGAAGAAATTCTGCGTCTGGCGCAGACGGAAGCTGCAGGACAGCTGTTGGAAGTTCAGAGTGCTGACGGCGATCATGTTTCTATCAGCATTCAATAGGTGTAAGGTATGAAAATCATTGTAAAGCCCGCTGACGGACGCAGGATAATCGTTCCGATTCCCACAAAAGTTTTGATTCATGTGTTTGCTGCAAGGAAGATGGAGGAGATCCTGCCGCCGCAGCTTCGCAAAAAGCTTCCCCGTGTGCTGCGCTGCAGCAAAAAAGTGCTTTCGGGGGAAAATCTCATAGAGATTTGCAGCGCTGATGGAGATACGGTTATCCTCCGGCTGTGAGATCTTGATTTTTGCACAAAAGGCGCCGGACAGATCGATCGATCTGTCCGGCGCCTTTTCATCTTTCAAATTTCTTCCAGCACGATTTCCGCTTCTACATTGGTTTTTCCGCTGCTGCGAATGGTTCGAAAATAATAGACGTTTTCTCCGGCAGTGCCCATGTATACCTTGATGGCTTCTCCCAGGGGTGCTTCGGAAAGATAGTTGATTTCCATTTTGATGACCCGCATACCTTCCATTGTGGGCAAATATCCGCACAGGATATCCGGATACCGGGTGTTGTTGATATGGTGGTTCATATCCACATCCTGATATTCCACGCATCGTTCCCCAACCAAAGAGAGGGAAATCTCCTGGGGAATGCGAAAGCGCGCGGGGAGATCCAGCTGGAGCATTTCGTCGGTGCTGTATCCGTTTTCAAAATCGGAAACCCGGCACAGACGTCTGGTTTTTATGTCCAGCAGCGCCCACACGGAGGTGGCTTCTGCCACGATTGCCCCGTCCTTTTTGATGCAGTAGCACCGGTTGAAGGAGGCGCCGGAAGATTCACACGCCCAGCTTTGCGCTTCGATTTTGTCGTGATTGTACAGGGGATGATAGATGCTCATGCGCAGCCGGCTGAGCACAAAAGCCCGGCCCTGCTGCAGCAGATCGTTGTAGGAGGGTTTTTCCCCCTCCATCTGGCAGTTCGCGGTGTCCTGCATGTATCGCATGAGTCCGGATACACTCACTACGTTGTTCATATCCGGATCATGACTGTTTATGATATAATGTTCTGTCCAGCGCATACATTCTCCAGTATCCTATTTACTGCTTGTATTTTATACCTGTATGCTCGGAAAAATCAAGATCATTCTGTAAACAAAATTTCCTTTTTTTCACAAAAAAGATTTGGGAAATTCTTGAATTGCTGTGCATTGTGTGCTATCATGAACATAGAAAAATTCGTCAGAGAAAGGAATACAGATATGGCAAAGAACAGACTGGTGGGGGAGTACCCGGTGATCGGGATCCGTCCCACCATTGATGGACGACGGGGCGCGCTCAAAGTGCGGGAGTCTCTGGAAGACCAGACGATGAATATGGCGAAAAGCGCGGCGAAGCTTTTTGAAGAAAACCTCCGTTATTCCAATGGGGAGCCGGTCAAGGTGATCATCGCGGACACGACCATCGGCCGGGTAGGGGAAGCTGCCGCCTGTGCGGAGAAATTCCGCCGGGCCGGTGTGGACATCACCCTCACTGTGACGCCCTGCTGGTGCTATGGTGCAGAGACGATGGACATGGACCGCAACACCATCAAGGCGGTGTGGGGATTCAACGGAACGGAGCGCCCAGGCGCGGTGTATCTGGCTTCCGTGCTTGCAACCCACGCGCAAAAGGGTCTGCCGGCATTTGGGATTTATGGTCACGACGTACAGGCGGCGGATGCCACGGAAATCCCCGTCGACGTAAAGGAAAAGCTGCTGCGCTTTGGACGCGCTGCCGTCGCTGTTGCCACCATGCGGGGAAAATCCTATCTGCAGATCGGTTCGATTTGTATGGGGATCGGCGGTTCCATTATCGATTCTTCCTTTATTGAAGAATATCTGGGCATGCGGGTGGAATCGGTAGACGAGGTGGAGATCATCCGCCGGATGTCCGAGGGCATCTACGATGAGGCGGAGTACCAGAAGGCGCTGGCGTGGACCAAGGCAAAATGCAAAGAAGGATTTGATAAAAATCCCGAATCGCTGCAGAAAACCAAAGAGCAGAAGGAGTCCGACTGGGAATTTGTGGTCAAAATGATGGTGATCATCAAGGATCTCATGTGCGGCAACGACAAACTTCCCTCCGGAAGAGAAGAGGAGATGGTGGGGCACAACGCCATCGCGGCCGGTTTCCAGGGGCAGCGGCAGTGGACCGACTTTTATCCCAATGCTGACTTCGCAGAGGCGCTTCTAAATACATCCTTTGACTGGAACGGCGCCAGAGAGCCGTATATCCTGGCAACGGAGAACGATGTGCTCAACGGACTGGGGATGCTGTTTATGAAGCTGCTCACCAACCGTGCCCAGATTTTTGCAGATGTGCGTACATATTGGAGCCCAAAGGCTGTGTTCGAGGCCACCGGATACCAGGTGGAAGGGAAAGCGGCCGAAGCCTGCGGATTCATTCATCTTATCAACTCCGGGGCAGCGTGTCTGGACGCCTGCGGAAAAGCCACAGATGCCCAGGGCAATCCTGTGATGAAGCCCTGGTATGAAGTGACCCAGGCGGATCAGGATGCGATTCTGGCAGCAACCACCTGGAACGCAGCAGATATGGGATATTTCCGCGGCGGCGGATTTTCCAGCCGGTTCTGCACAGAGGCGGAGATGCCGGTGACAATGATCCGGCTGAATCTGGTGCAGGGACTGGGTCCCGTGCTGCAGATCGCAGAAGGCTGGACAGTGAAGCTGCCTGAACAGGTAACTGACATCTTGTGGAAGCGAACGGACTACACCTGGCCGTGTACCTGGTTTGCACCGCGTACTACAGGCAAGGGCGCCTTTGCGACGGCATATGATGTGATGAACAACTGGGGCGCAAACCATGGCGCCATCAGCTACGGCCACATCGGTGCAGATCTGATCACTTTGTGTTCCATGTTGCGTATTCCCGTATCTATGCACAATGTGCCCGAAGAGGATATTTTCCGTCCGGCCGCCTGGGGAGCCTTCGGCATGGACAAGGAAGGTCAGGACTATCGCGCGTGTGCCGCTTATGGTCCGCTGTATAAAAAATAAAACCATTCTCTATAAGGAAATATGAAAAAGGCAGGCATAAAGCCTGCCTTTTTTGTGGCATTCATTCTGCTCATCCTCCAAAGTAAGCGGCAATTTTCTCCATCCGCTCCATCTGCTCCACGTGAAAAGGACAACGGGAATCGCAGTGCCCGCATGCGATGCAGTTTGACGCCCTGATGCCAAGGTTTGCATAGTGGTCCTCTGCCAGCGTATCGCCAGAACGGGCGAGATCATAATACTTGTTGATGAGTCCGATATCCAAGCCGGCCGGGCAGGGCTGGCAGTGATTGCAGTACACGCAGATTCCGCTGGACTCCTGGGGTGTGAAGCTGCCCAGAATGGAATAGTCCCTTTGCGCCTCTGTCGCATCTAAATAGCCCAGGACGCGCTGCAGATCCTTCCGATTTCGCACTCCGGGAAGCACGGTCAAGACCCCGGGCCGATCCAGCGCATACTGGATACACTGGTATTCTGTCAGAGCCTGCCCGAAGGGCGAGGTCTTTGCATCCAGCAACTGCCCGCCGCTGAATGCCTTCATGACGGAGATCCCCACGCCCTCCGCTTCACAGCGTCGGTACAGGGCGGAGCGCTCGTTCCCGCTGCCGATGGCATATTCTCCATGGCGATAGTCATAGGCCGGATTGATGCTGAACATCAGCATGTCCAGAATGTGCATATCCAGCACCTTCCAGGCCACGGCGGGGGTGTGGGAGGAGAGGCCGATGTGACGGATGACCCCCTGCCGCTTCAGTTCCTCCATATAAGCAAGCGTCCCATGGGCCATAGCGGTTTCCAAATCGGCGATTTCATCGATACAGTGAATAAAGCCGAAATCAATATAGTCTGTCTGCAGGGCCTGCAACTGCCATTCCACCGAGCGCTTGATTTCCTCCAGATCCAGCGTCCAGCCGTATTTTCCGCTGCGGTAATCTGCACCGAAATGCACCTGCAGGTACGCCTTCTCCCGACAGCCGGAGAGGACCCGGCCGTATACCGAAAAGGGCGAAGCATCCCCGGCGGCCATATCAAAGTAGTTTACGCCGTTTTCCAAGGCCATGGTGATGGTTTGTTCCATCTCCTTTTCTCCGGATGCGTCAATAGAGCTGTTGCCCAGCCCAATAATGCTGATTCGTTCCTCGCCGTGGGGCAGTTTTCGATATTCCATGGAATTTCTCCTTGTTATTTCAAATGACTATGAAAAAAGTCTGTCAGCTTGTCAAAGGGGATCCGGTCCATTCTGTCGTATAGGTCGATATGCTCCGCATCGTCTACTACATACATTTCTTTGGGTTCCGCCGCCGCGGCACAGGCGTCTTCACTGAAAAAAACGGGAATGGGCCCGGTCTCCAACGACGAACAAAATAGGACACGGGGAGATTTCATGAATGAAATCCAGCAGGCGATTCATCATGGAAAGGTCGCTGGTCGTGGTGCATCCACCGCGGGCATCTGGATGATGGCCGCGCCGGAGAGCGTAAAACCGGAACCACTCGGCCGCGGGATCGGGCATATCTGCAGGGACCGCTTCAATGGGCTGCTCCGGGAAACCGGGAATGTACTCCGGTTATCCGTTTTCCGCGTCGATCCATCGCTGGCGGCAATGCTCATATCATATCTACAAAGGGTTGCTAAGAGAACAATCCCTCAGTCAACTTCGTTGACAGCACCCTAACGGTTCCAAAGGAACCGCCCACATGGGAGCCTTTTATTCTATGCCTTCCCTGTGTGGGGCCGCACAGCAGGCCCGGGGGAGGTGACTTACCGTAGGAAATTCGGAGGAGTTGACATCATTTTCCAGTGGAAAAGGTTGCCGTCACATCTCCGCTGCCCAGAGCTTCCTCCCAACCGGCCAGGTCGTCGATGCGGCCAAGTCTTGTATAGCGCCAGGAGTTGGAACCGTAAAAAAGCACGATCTGATTCCCGTTATACAGTACGATATCCCCCGCCTGGGTGGTGGTTTGCGCATCGCTGGCAGGCAGGGCTCTTCCAAGAGACCCCACCTTTTCAAATCCGGCGTAATCGTGCATTTGAAGGATGACCGGCTCGTTTTGCATCATTTCAGCAAAAGCCTTTGCGGCTTCGTTGCTCTCCAGGGTGGCGCGAAAGGTCCGATTCCCTACCTGTATGTATACCTGCATTGGTATCTCTTCCTCTTCGTCTTTGTCTGCAGCAGTGTCCCCAGAAACTGTCGCCTCTGTTTTTGCAGGGGCGGTTTGCTCCGTCTTTGCTGCATCCTCCGTTTGCACACTGACGGCTGGCCGGGTAGGGATAGGGATGCCGCAGCCCGTAAGGATGGCAGATAAGAGCAAAATCCCGCCCAAGGTTTGCATAAGTTTTCTTTTCATTGATGTAACCGTTTCGCGGCAGACAGAAATCAAGCTCAGGCACACACGGAAGAACAGCCGGCCTTCTTTGTTGGGCACTGTGGTTTTTCCACGATCACCTTTCCGCAGGCGCCGTCGATGTCCCGGATGATTTCCCCTGCGGATGGGACAGTGATGCAGCCGGAGAGGGGATTTTTGATGCTGTCCACCGGTGTGGTGATGGTGGCTTCCACCTCGCTGCGTTCAAAGGCCAGATCGCAGCCCTCCATCGCACACCCTATCAGTTTTAGCCTCTTGCAGTAGCACAGCGGCTGAGTGCCGATGATCCTGCAGTTTTCAAAGGTGACGTTTTCACAGTACCAGGCCAGATATTCTCCCCGTACCACGCTGTCCCGGATCAGGATGTTTTTTGCGTGCCAGAAGGCGTCCTTGGTGTCAAAGGTGCAATTGTCAAAGACAGAATCCTGGATATATTGAAAGGAATATTTTCCCTTCATGGAGACGTTTTGAAAATGCAGATCTTTCCCCCGCATCATAAAATATTCGCTCTCTGCGGTGCAGTCCTTCATTTCCATATTTTGAACCGACCATCCGAACTCCGGGGAGACGATCTCGCAGCCGCACAGAATTACATTTTTGCATTCCCGCAGCGCCTTGATCCCGTGGAGCTTGGTGTCTGTGATCTCGACATCATCGGAATACCACAGCGCCGCCCTGCACAATTCGGTCATTTCGCAGCCGCTGATTTTCAATCTGTGGTCGTGCCAGAAGGGATAGCGCAGATTGAAGAAGCAGTTTTGCACTTCCACGCCGCTGCATTCCTTAAAGGCGCTCTCTCCGTCGGCCGGCCCGTCAAAGGAGCAGTTTTGCACAAGGATATCCCTGCTGCCATAGAGGGCGCGTTCCTCGTCAAAGGTTTTGTTTTGTATGATTCTCATAAGCTGTTGCCTCCTTATCCCGCTCTTTCGGCCTTTTGCATCTGATAAATCAGATAATCCAGGCAGTCGATGCGCTTTTCTTCCCTGTGTACCCGGTCCAGAAGCTGCTGCCTGTGCCGGGAAAGCAGTTTCATCTGCTCCTGCATATCTCCTTCTTCTTCCAGTTCCATAAACCGCTGCACGGTTTTTTCATCACATCCGGCGTCCCGCAGATTCTCAAGGATCGCCGCATCGGGTGTTTTGCCTGCCATATTTCTTTCCCCGCTTTCAGACGCCGCCCTGCCGGCGTGTTTTCTGTTATCAGTATAGCGCAGCTGAAAGATAATAGCAAATACTTATTTATGATTTATATATATAGTTGAAACCTATAGAAAAATATGGTATACTGGACAAAAGGAGGCGAGCTTGGTGGAACTGCGCGTTTTGCAATATTTTTTAGCGGTGGCAAGAGAGCAGAGTATTTCCGCCGCGGCAAAGTCGCTGCATCTGTCGCAGCCTACTCTGTCTACCCAGCTGCGGGATATGGAGCGGGAGCTTGGAAAACAGCTTCTCATTCGCGGGACAAAGGGATCCCGAAGGGTGACGCTCACGGAGGAGGGGATGCTCCTGCGCAAGCGCGCAGAAGAAATTTTGTCCCTTGTGCATCGCACGGAGGATGAAATCGCCCGCCTGGATGAAACCATAGTAGGAGATGTGTATATCGGCGCCGGCGAGACCGATGTGGTTCGTTTGTTTGCCAGGGCCGCGAAAAACATACAAAAAAAATATCCAAACATCCATTTTCATATTTCCAGCGGAAATGCGGAATATGTTTTGGAATCTTTGGATAGAGGGCTGATCACCTTCGGGCTTGTGTTTGGAGGTGTGGATTTTCAAAAATATGCGCATATCCCGATTTCGATCCGGGATGAATGGGGTGTTTTGATGCGGCGGGACGCGCCTCTTGCACAAAAACGGGCGGTCAGCCCGGAGGATCTGTGGGATAAACCGCTGATCGTCTCCCACCAGCGGGGAGACGATCAAACACTGTCCCAGTGGCTGAGACGGGATCTGTCCGAACTGCGTGTGGTAGCGACTTACAATTTGGTGTTCAACGCCTCGCTGTTGGTAGACGAAGGACTTGGATACGCTCTGTGCTTTGACAAATTGATCAACACAAGGGGGAGCCGGCTGTGTTTTCGGCCGTTTTCTCCCAGCGTAGAGGCGGCAGCGCATATCGTCTGGAAAAAGTATCAGGTGTTTTCCAAAGCGGAGGAGACCTTTCTCACATGTCTTCGGGGACTGCTGGAGAAAGGCAGTCTCCCAGTCAATGTACGTTGACATGGTCCCCGCTAAGGAGCTTTCTTTGACCTAAGCCTCCCTTGCATTGGGTCGCATAGCATTAGTAGTTGCCCCTTTTTGAAAAGCCTCCCCACAAGGGGGCCTTTTTTCTTTTAGCCTCCCCTGTGTGGGGCTGCCCAGCAGGCCCGGGGGAGGTGCCGCAACCTGTTGCGGCGGAGGGGTTGTAAAGAGAAAAAGACAATCCCCCTGTCAACTTCGTTGACATCCCCCTTTGCACAAGGGG
>CAJFOI010000041.1 GCA_904396155.1 Candidatus Avispirillum faecium
CTGTGTAAGGGGAGGTGCCACGGTGAAACCGTGGCGGAGGGGTTGTAAAAGAAAGACAATCCTCCCGTCGGCTGCGTCGACAGCCCCCTTTGCACAAGGGGGCCTGCACAAATTAAACCTTCCCTGTGTGGGGTCTGCTGCGCAGCCCTTACACAGGGGTGCCTGTAAAATATGTTTTATTAAACTTGCAAGACATGTAGACATTGCCCACTATACAGAAAGAAGGAACAAACGTATGATAGCAGTTTTGCGGCAGGACGCCACACAGGAACAAATCGAAAGCCTTTGCGATTGGTTTCGGGAAAAAGGGCTGGATGTCCATATTTCCCGGGGAAAATACCAAACCATCATCGGCCTTATCGGCGACACCAGCCGCATTGATACAGACCTTCTGTGCGGACTGAGCATTGTGGAATCCGCCACCCGGGTGTCTGAGCCCTATAAAAGCGCAAACCGGAAATTTCACCCGGAGGATACCGTGGTGCAGGTGTCCGATACCGTTTCTATCGGCGGGGGACACTTCGCCCTCATCGCAGGGCCCTGTTCTGTAGAAAATGAAGAGCAGATTCTCACTGTAGCCCGGGCGGTCCAGCGGGGCGGTGCGAAGATCCTTCGGGGCGGCGCTTTCAAGCCCCGAACCTCCCCTTACGATTTTCAGGGGCTGGGAGAAGCGGGCATCCGGATGCTGACAGAAGCCGGGCGCGCCACCGGTATGCCCGTCATCACGGAAATCATGAGCGCCTCCCAGCTGGATCTGTTTGCAGACGTGGACATCATCCAGGTGGGCGCACGGAACATGCAGAACTTCGATCTGCTCAAAGAACTGGGCCGGTGCGGCAAACCGATCCTCATCAAGCGGGGGCTGGCCAACACGATCAAGGAACTGCTGATGAGTGCAGAATACGTTATGTCGGGAGGCTGTCAGGATGTGATCCTGTGCGAGCGGGGCATCCGCACCTTTGAAACCTATACCAGAAATACGCTGGATCTCTCCTGTGTGGCAGTGCTCCGGGAGCGCACCCACCTGCCCGTCGTGGTAGACCCCAGCCATGCCACCGGCGCATCCCGCCTGGTTCCTCCCATGGCGAGAGCGGCCGCGGCGGCCGGCGCCGACGGGATCATGATCGAGGTGCACAACGATCCCGCCGCCGCGCTGTGCGACGGGGCACAGGCGCTGACGCCGGATCAGTTTGCCGCAGTGGCGGCAGATGTGCAGGCGGTGCGCAGGGCGCTGAAAATGGAAAGGGACGAGGACAGATAACATGGTAGTAGGCATCGCGGGACTGGGCCTCATCGGCGGGTCCCTGGCAAAGGCATACAAGGCATCCGGAAAAGACGTCACCGTCCTGGGCTTTGACCGGGACGCTTCCATCACCCATATCGCACAAATCGACGGAGCGCTGGACGGGGAGCTCACCTGGGAGCGGATCGGGGAATGCGACCTGATCCTCATTGCCCTGTACACCGGGGCGGCGATCGAATATATGGAAAAAATTGCCCCCTGTGTCCGGCCGGACACCGTGGTGGTGGACTGCTGCGGCACCAAGCGGACCGTCTGCAAGGCGGGCTTTGCCATCTCGGAAAAATACGGCTTTATCTATGCCGGGGGCCATCCCATGGCGGGAAGTCAGTATTCCGGATTTAAGTACAGCCGGGCAAATCTTTTCCGGGGGGCTTCCATGATTATCGTTCCCTCCCGCTTCGACGACATCCATCTCACCTCCCGTATCAAGGAGCTGCTGCGGCCGGTGGGGTTCGGCCGAATCACCATTTCCACCGCCGAGCAGCACGATCAGATGATCGCCTTCACTTCCCAGATGCCCCACATTCTGTCCAACGCCTTTATCAAAAGTCCCACAGCCCGGGCGCACAAGGGCTTTTCCGCGGGGAGCTACAAGGACCTCACCCGGGTGGCATGGCTCAACGAGGACATGTGGACGGAGCTGTTTTTTGAAAACGAGGACTTTCTGCTCCAGGAAATGGACGATTTGATTCATTCGCTGGAGCAGTACCGGGACGCCCTCAAAAAGGGAGACCGGGACACCATGCGGGCACTGCTGGCGGAGGGCCGCCGGTGCAAGGAGGAAATAGACGGATAATGGAGACGGTACAGGTACACACATCCAAAAACTACGATGTTTTCATCGGAAAAAATATTCTTTGGGAGACGGGAGCGCGCATCCGCTCCCTTCTGGGGGAAGAGGTACGGGTCGCCGTTGTGACGGACGACACCGTGGACGCCCTTCATGGCGCGGCGCTGGAGCAGGCGCTGGAGGGCATCCGGCATGTAAAATTTGTGTTTCCCGCGGGGGAAGCCTCCAAAACCATCTCCACCTACAGCGCATTGCTGGAATTTCTGGCAGAGCACAGACTCACCCGCACAGACGCCATTGTCGCCTTCGGCGGGGGCGTAGTGGGAGACCTGGCGGGCTTTGCCGCCGCGACCTACCTGCGGGGCATTCCTTTTATCCAGATCCCTACGACACTCCTCGCCGCGGTGGATTCCTCCGTGGGGGGGAAAACCGCCGTAGACCTTGCCGCAGGGAAAAACCTGTGCGGAGCTTTCTGGCAGCCGGAGCTGGTGCTGTGTGATTACGCGCTTTTGGATACACTGCCCGATGAAATTTTTTCTGATGGGATGGCGGAAGTCATCAAATACGGCGTCATTCAGGACGCAGCCCTGTTCCGGCGGCTCCACGAACCCGTGCGGACAGATCCGGAGGATGTGATCGCCGCATGTGTGTCCATCAAGCGGGACGTTGTGGAGGCGGACGAGCGGGACAAAGGCATGCGTGCGCTGCTGAATTTCGGGCATACGGCGGCCCACGGGATCGAGCTGTGCTCTCATTATCAGATCTCTCACGGCAGGGCTGTTGCCCAGGGAATGGTGATCGCCAGCCGGGGCGCCTGCAGGCTGGGTCTTTGCGGGGAAGATGTTGTACGGTCTCTGTGTGTGCTCCTCGCCCGCTATAATCTGCCCACCCGCTGCGACTTTTCGCCGGCCCAACTGGCCCAGGCGGCCCTGTCGGACAAAAAGCGGTCCGGCGACAGCATCACGCTGATTGTGCCCGAGGAGATCGGCCGGTGCGTTCCCTATCCGATTCCCGTCTCCCATCTGGAGGATTTTTTCCGGGCGGGGATGGAACAAGAATAAAAGCCTTCCCACGAGGGAGCCACCTAAGCAAGCCTCCCCTGTGTGGGGCTGCGCAGCAATATTTTTATAAAAAGCCTCCCCTTCTTTATGAAGGGGAGGTGGCGCGGCGAAGCCGTGGCGGTGGGGTTGTGAAGGAGAAAAACAATCCCCCAGTCAGCTACGCTGACAGCCCCCTTTGCACAAGGGGGCCTTGAAAATAAAATTGTATTGACATCTCCTGCGCAAGGGAGCCGCTTAAACCAAGCCTCCCCTGTGCTGCAGCTCCGAAGGAGATGCTGGGGTGGTGGCGCGGCGAAGCCGTGGCGGAGGGGTTGTCAAAGTAATTTCCAGGAAAGGTGTATCATCATGACAGTAACTATAAACGGTAAGAATCTGCATGGAAAAATTCCCGCGGTGCCCTCCAAATCCATGGCCCACCGGCTGCTCATCTGCGCCGCTCTTGCAGGAGAGCCCACCACGATCGGTTGCAGCGCCCTTTCCGAAGACATTGAAGCCACCCGGCGCTGTCTGGAGGCGGCTTTTGCCGATATTTCCTATACAGGCGATTCCTTTGCAGTAACCCCCCGAGAGCACTCCGGGGCAGTGGAGGTGGACTGCGGTGAATCCGGATCTACGCTGCGTTTTCTGCTGCCCATATTCGGTGCGAGAGGCATCCGGGGGACACTGCAGCTCCGCGGGCGGCTGCCGGAGCGGCCCCTGTCCCCCCTGCGGGAGGAACTGGTGCGCCACGGCTGTACCCTGTCTGCCCAGGGAGAAAATCCCCTCACTATAAGCGGGGTGCTGTGCCCAGGCCGGTACACCCTGCGGGGGGACGTGTCTTCCCAGTTTATCTCAGGTCTGCTGTTTGCCCTGCCCCTGTGCGAGAAAGACAGCACTCTTTGCCTGACGGGGAAAATGGAATCTGCCGCTTATGTGGATATGACGCTCTGGGCGCTGGAAGCGTTCGGTATTTCTGTCACCCGAATGGCGGAGGGATTTTTCGTCCCCGGCGGGCAGCGGTACCGCTCCCCCGGCAGGATCGATACAGAAGGAGACTGGTCCGCAGCGGCCTTTTGGAAGGTGTGCAATTTCCTGGGGGCTTCGGTGGAAGTGACAGGCCTGTGGGAAGACTCCCTTCAGGGAGACCGGGCCATCTGCGATATTTTGGAGGGGCTGCGCGCCGCAGGCGGTGGAAAAATCGACGTCTCCGGCGTCCCGGATCTGGTGCCGGTGCTGTCTGTGGCGGCGCTGGGCGTGCCGGGAGAGACCGTGATCTGTGGTGCCGCCCGGCTGCGCTATAAGGAAAGCGACCGCCTTGCCACCTCAGCCGCCCTTGTCCGCGCCCTTGGAGGGCAGGCAAAGGAGCGGGAAGATGGGCTGATCCTCCGCGGCGGCGGAAATCTGCACGGAGGGGTGGTCGACGCCGCAGGAGATCACCGGATCGCCATGTCTGCGGCGGTGGCCTCCGTTTTGTGCGGCGATGTGACCATCACCGGCGCCCAGGCAGTGGCAAAATCCTATCCGGCGTTCTGGGAGGATTTTGCGGCGCTGGGCGGCACCGTAAACTATATAGATTAGGAGGGATACCATGGCCAGTATGTATGGAAACAAGCTGAAAATCTCCATTTTCGGGCAGTCCCATTCTCCGGCGATCGGCGTTACGGTAGACGGCCTGCCGGCAGGATTTTCCATTGATATGGACAGGCTGCAGCAGTTTCTCGCCCGCCGGGCCCCGGGGCAAAACGCCTATTCCACCACTCGGAAGGAGGCAGACGTGCCCCAGTTTCTCTGCGGCCTGTACAATGGGGCCACCTGCGGCGCCCCGCTGACCGCCATTATCCAAAATACCAACACCCGCAGCGGGGACTATGCAGAGCTTGCCGATTGTCCCCGCCCGGGACATGCGGACTACCCTGCCGCCGTCAAGTGGAGCGGCCATCAGGACCCCACCGGCGGCGGCCATTTTTCCGGCAGACTCACTGCGCCCCTTTGTGTCGCCGGAGGCATCGCGCTGCAGATGTTGGAAGAGCGGGGAGTTGCCATAGGCGCCCATATCGCGCAAATTGCAGATGTGAACGACGCGCCCTTTGACAGTGTAAATCTCAGTGCAAAGACGCTGCGCAGTGTCACAGAAAAAGCTTTTCCCGTTCTGGACGACGGTGCGGCTGCGCCCATGCAGGCGGCCATCCTCGCCGCCAGAGGAGAGGCGGATTCCGTAGGCGGCATCGTCGAATGCGCTGCGGTGGGCATCCCCGCAGGGGTGGGCGACCCCATGTTTGACGGGCTGGAAAGCCGAATCGCCGCCATTCTCTTTGCTGTTCCTGCGGTAAAAGGGGTGGAATTCGGCGCGGGGTTTTCCTGCGCATCCATGCGGGGCAGCCAGTGCAACGACCCCTATGTGATCCGGGACGGCGCGGTGCGCACCGCCTCCAACAACAACGGGGGGATCCTGGGCGGTATTGCAAACGGGATGCCCATTTTGGTCCGTGCGGCCATCAAGCCCACCCCCTCCATCGGGATCCGGCAGGACAGCGTATCCCTTTCTCGCATGGAAGAGAAAACGCTTGTCGTCCACGGCCGGCACGACCCATGTATCGTTCCCCGGGCGGTGCCGGTAATAGAGGCGGCCGTGGCTCTGGCGCTGCTGGACGCCATGCTGTAAATATTTAGAAGGGACAGAAATGAATGGAACTGGATTTGAAAAAGCTGCGGGCCGAGATCGACACCGTAGACGAAGAGATTGTGAAGCTATTTTGCCGGCGTATGGAGATTTCCCGGCAGGTCTCCGCTTACAAGATTCAGCATGGGCTGCCGGTGCTGGACGCGGACAGAGAGCGGCAGAAGCTGGCTCAGGTGGCCGGCCTTGCCGGAGAAGAGATGGGTTCCTATATATGTACTCTGTACAACGCCATTTTCGAGTTGAGCCGGGCGGAGCAGGAGCGGCAGATGCACCCCCAGTCCGACACGGTAGACGCCATTGTCCATGCGCTGGAAAATACGCCGAAGGTCTTTCCCGCCCAGGCGACGGTGGCCTGTCAGGGAACGGAAGGCGCCTATTCTGCACTGGCGGCGGAAAAGCTGTTTCGGTATCCTCAGCTCTCCTATTACGACACCTGGGAGGAGGTGTTCCAGGCCATCGACCGGGGGGACTGTGCCTACGGGGTGCTGCCCCTGGAAAACAGCAATGCGGGGTCCGTTACCCGGGTGTATGATTTGATGGTGCGCTATCACGTGCGCATTGTGCGCAGCACCCGGCTGCACGTGGACCATCAGCTTCTGGCGAAGCCGGGGACAAAGGTATCGCAGATTCGGGAGGTCTTCTCCCATCCCCAGGCCATTGCCCAGTCCCAGGAATATCTCGCCTCCCTGGGGGTAAAGGTCACTCCCTGTGAAAACACCGCCCAGGCGGCAAAAATGGTGGCGGACTCTCCAAGAGAGGACGTGGCGGCGCTGGCCTCCCGTTCCTGCGCATCTCTGTACGGGCTCTGTCCCCTGGCCACCTCTGTCCAGGACAACGGCAACAATCACACCCGGTTCATCTGCATTTCCAAGCATACGGAAATTTATCCCGGCGCGGACCGGACAAGCATCATGGTAGTGACCCCCCACCGTCCCGGCGCCCTGTATCAGGTCATGTCCCGGTGCAATGCCCTGGGCATCAACTTAATTAAGCTGGAAAGCCGACCTATCCCGGACCGGGATTTTGAATTTATGTTTTATTTTGATTTGGACGTTTCCGTATATGCCCAGGAATTCCTCCAGCTGATGAGGGAACTGGAGCACATGTGCGAAGAGTTCCGCTATCTTGGTTCCTACAGCGAAATCGTTTGATTTACAGAGGAGGCCCTATGACATACGGTCTTTTGGGAGAGCATCTGTCCCACAGCTATTCTCCCCGTATCCACGCCATGCTGGGCAGCTATCCCTACCGGCTTTTTTCCGTTGCGCCGGAGGAACTGGAAGCCTTTCTTGCCGCCGGAAAATTTGATGGGCTCAACGTCACCATTCCCTATAAAAAGGCGGTGCTCCCCTACCTCTCCGATCTGTCCGGGCGGGCCCGGAAGCTGGGCAGCGTCAATACCATCCTGCGTCGGGAGGACGGTACCCTCTACGGGGACAACACCGACTACAGCGGATTTCGGTACCTGCTGCGGGGGCGGGAGTCCCTTGTCCGGGGCGGCAAGGCGCTGGTGCTGGGCAGCGGCGGCGCGTCCGTCACCGTGGTGCAGGTACTGCGGGACATGGGGGCCGGAGAGGTAATCGTCATCTCCCGCAGGGGGGAGGACAACTATGAAAATCTGGACCGCCACGGCGATGCGGAGCTGCTGGTCAATACCACGCCGGTGGGCATGTACCCGGACAACGGCGCCTCCCCTGTGGATCTCACCCGTCTGCCCGGGCTGCGCCTGGTGGTGGACATCATATACAATCCGGCAAAAACGGCGCTGATGCTTCAGGCCGCATCTCTGGGGATCCCGGCGGTGGGGGGACTTTCTATGCTGGTGGCTCAGGCAAAATACAGTGCGGATCTGTTTACCGGCAAAAAGCAAAAGGATGCGGTCATCCACAAGATCCAGGAAAAGATCGGAAGCCAGATGAAAAATATCGTCCTCATCGGCATGCCCGGCTGTGGGAAATCCATCATTGGAAAGCGGCTGGCGGCAATTCTTGGAAGAGAGTGGATAGACATTGACACGGAAATTGAATCTCTGGCGGGGAAAACCATTCCGGAGATTTTCCGCAAGGACGGCGAAGAATCCTTTCGCCGGCTGGAAACGGCGCGCGTCGCCCAGGCGGGAAAGAAAAGCGGCTGTGTAATTTCCACCGGCGGCGGTGTGGTCACCCGGCCGGAAAACAGGGATTTGCTGCGGCAAAACGGCACGATTGTGTATATCCGGCGGGAAATGTCCAAAACCTATAGAGAGCAGCTTGCCCCCCGGGATGGAAAAGTCCAAAACCGGCCGCTGATGGCCCAGCATACGCCGGAGGATCTGGAACAGCAGCGCCTGCCGCTGTACGAAGCATGGTCAGACGTCAAGATTCTCAATATCGGCATCAACGAAACCGCATGGCAGCTTGTCTCCTTTTTGCGGCTGACGCCCGCAAAAAAGAAAAGGCGCCATAAAAAACATAAGAAAAATACGGAGGAAAAGCTATGAAAGTATTGATCCTCAACGGGCCAAACTTGAACCTTTTGGGTCTGCGGGAGCCGGATATTTACGGAACGGAAAGCTATCAGGCTCTGCTGGACTCCATCGATGAAACCTGCCGCAAGGCGGAAATCGAATATGAGGTGTTCCAGTCCAATCACGAAGGGGCACTGGTAGATAAAATCCAGGAAGCCTACGGAAAGTTTGACGGAATCATCATCAATCCGGCAGCTTACACCCACACCAGCGTGGCTCTGCTGGACGCACTGAAGGCCGTAGGCCTGCCTACCGTGGAGGTGCATCTGTCAGACATCAACCGCAGGGAGCCCTTCCGCAAAATCTCCTATGTATCGGCGGCATGTGTGAAAACCATTGCAGGAAAAGGCTTTGCGGGATACTGGGAAGCGCTGCTCTTTTTGAAGGAATATGAAAGGAAACACCGGAATGATCTTTGATATACACACCCACTGCTTCCCCGACACACTGGCACCCCGGGCCATTGGGAAACTGGCCTTTGCCTCCGGGGGACTCATGCCCTATACAGACGGCACGCTGTCCTCCTTGGATGCGCTGATGCACGCCCAGGGGGTAGACGCTTTTGCGGTACAGAATATTGCCACCAATCCCAGACAAATGAAAAAAGTGAACGACTTTGCCGCATCCATCCAGTGCGATCACATCTATCCCTTCGGTAGCGTCCACCCGGACGCGCCGGATGCGCTGGAAGAGCTGGAGCGCATTGCCGCCATGGGAATGCGGGGAATCAAGCTGCACCCGGACTATCAGGACTTTTTTGTGGACGACCCCAAACTGTTTCCCCTGTACAAAAAAGCATCCCAACTGGGACTTGTGATCCTGTTTCATGCGGGAGAGGATTTCGGATATCGCGCCCCCTTCCACTGTACGCCCCGGCGTCTGGCCGCGGCGCTGGGGCATATTGATACTCCGGTGATCGCCGCGCACTGGGGCGGTGCCTGTATGGGAGAAGAGGTGCTGCAGTATCTGTGCGGACTGCCTCTGTACTTTGACCTCTCCTTTGGATATGGGACGAAACCCCGGGCCCAGGCCCTGGACATCATTGAAAAGCACGGCACCCGCCGGCTGCTGTTTGGATCGGACTGTCCCTGGCACACACCGGAAATGGAGCTGCGCCTCATCGATACTCTGGAGCTGTCGCAAACGGAGCGGGAGGACATCTTCTGGAACAATGCCGCAAGGATGCTGGGATTTTCCGGAGAGGGGACCCTGTAAAAAATGGGTCTCTTTGGAAAGCACCTTTTTCTTGACTTTTTTGATGCGGGCGTGTATACTGTCCCTGACAGATAAGCGAGAGGAGACAAACGATGGGAACCCCTGTTATTTTGGATCTGGATATCGCCGGGGATATCGACGATTCCTGGGCATTGGGTCTGGCGCTGGCCTGCCCCGATTTGGATGTGCGGCTGGTGGTTTCCTGCCTGGATGATACCACCCACCGAGCCCGGGTCATTGGGAAATTTCTGGAAAAGGCCGGCCGTACCGACGTGGCGGTGGGCATTGGACTGCGGACTTCCGACAGGATCTACTCCATGACCGACTGGGTAGAGGGATATGACCTGTCCGCCTATCCCGGGAAGGTGTATGCGGACGGCGTACAGGCCATCATCGACACGATCATGGAAAGCGGTGAACCTGTCACCATTATTGAGGAAGCCCCCATGACCAATCTTGCCGCGGCGCTGGAGCGGGAGCCCCGCATAGCAGAACGTTGCACACTCATCGCCACCATGGGAAGCATTTACAACGGGCACAGTCTGGAAGACATTCACAAGGATTCCGACTACAACGTCCGCGCAAATATCCCGGCGGCCCGGAAAGTTCTGGCCGCGCCGTGGAAGCAAATCACAGTGTTGCCTTTGGATGTGACTGCGCACCTTGTCATCGGAGACGACAATTATCAAAAGCTGCTTGCGGTGCGCGGCTCCAACCCCATTGTGGGAGCGATTATGGAAAACTTTGACTGCTGGATGGCAGATCACAACGCAACGTATTATAAAACCCACAGCACGGCGCTGTACGATACAGCGGCAGTTTACATGGCGGCGGTAGGAGACTTTAATTTTATCACCGAAGACCTTCCGCTGGTGATCGACGACGGCGGATATACAAATGTGGATCCGGCGGCCGGGCGGACCTGTCACTGCGCCGTTTACTGGCGATATGTGGATATGTTTTATAAATTTGTGACGGACCGGCTCTGTGGAGAATAATAAGGTTTACATACAGCAAAAGCCCCTTTTTAAGGGGCTTTTTAGTATGAATTCAAAAATTTATGCAAAGGCTCCAGTCCCGCGGCGGCGTCCCCGCGCCCCAGCTTGTACATCTCAGAAAGCAGCCGTTTGTCTTTTTCGATCCGCCGGACCGGCACTACCCTGGAGGGTCGAAATACAAAAACTTTTCCCTCCGTTTCCAGCTTTGCCACTGTGTCCACCTGCCGGTTGTACCGATCGGACCGATCACAGATCGCCTGTGCCAGCCGGGGATAGCCTCGGTAATACATCCGCGGCAGCCGCTCGCCGCTCTTCTCCTTTCGGTACGTGGCGGGCCGTGTAAGAACCACCACGACTTTGTCGTATCCCATGCCCATGATCTTTTCAATGGGGATGCTGTCTGCGATGCCGCCGTCCAGATATTTGTTCCCGCGGATCACCACAGGCTGGGACACAAAGGGCATGGATCCGGACGCCCGCAAAAATTCCATCTGTTCCGGGACCTCCAGATCCTCGATTTTGATGTACTCTGCCGCACCGGTCTCCATATTGGTGACGACGGCGTAAAACTCTACGGGGTTTTCCCGGAATGTGGCATAATCGATGGGATCCAGTTCGTGGACCAGCTTGTCAAAGCAAAAGCTTTGGTTCATGATGTTTCCCGTGGTAAGGAGCGAGTAAAACCCCATATAGTGCCTGCTGCCGGCATACTGCATGTTATAGCGCAGTACCCGGCCCGCCTGACCGGATTTGTAGTTCATCCCAAACAGCGCCCCTGCCGACACGCCTACAATGGCATCTATCTGGACGTGTTCTTCCATAAATACGTCCAGGACACCGGCGGTGTACAGTCCCCGCATGGCGCCCCCTTCCAGCAAAAGTCCGACTTTCATTTTGTCTCCTTTAGAAAGTCCTGCCCCACAGGGCAGGACTTTGTTTATTCTTTTGTGACCTTTTCTTTCGTTTCCGCTTCGTTTTCCTCTGGACTGTCGTCCTCTTTCTTTTCTTCGGGAAGATGCCAGATCCGTACGGATCGGGGCAGTGCGCCGTCCATTTGGGCGATTTGAAAACGATATCCCTGGTAATCCACCGTGGGGGTCTGTCCCTGGGTGGGAACATACCCGAGACTGTCTAAAAGGAAGCCGCCCAGGGTGTCGTAATCCTCTTCCTCCGGTTCCGACAGATTCAGCCGCTCGCAAAGGGTTTCAAATTCTGTCTGGCCGTCCACTGTAAAGGATCCGTCTTCATTTTTATGGATCCCTTCCTCTTCCTCTGTACTTCCCACGATCTCTTCGATAATGTCGGTAGTGGTAATGATCCCGCAGGTGCCGCCGTAGTCGTCTACCACTACGGCAAGCTCCTCGCCGGATGTCCGCATGTCGGCGAAAATCTCGTCTACGGATTTTTTCTCAAATACGAAGTACGGCGGGCGCATGTATTCGCTCACTGGTTTTTTCGCAACGCCGCTGTCCTGTATGTACAGGGGAATGATATCCTTCATGTACACCACACCTACGATTTCGTCGATGTCTTCCTTGGTCACAGGGAACTTTGTGTGACCAGTTTCGGCCATGCGCTGCACCAGCTCCTCCACCGGCGCGTGGGCTTCGATGTCCTCGATTTCCGTGCGGTGGGTCATGACGCTTTCCGCGTCCAGATCGGTAAAGGCAAAAACATTGGACAGCAGTTCCACTTCCTGCTCCTCGATCTCGCCCTGGGCCTGCCCCTCCCGCATCATCAGAAGAATATCCTCTTCCGTTACATGTTCGTCCGAGTCATCCTGCTCGACGCGCAAAAGACGAAGCACCCCGTTGGTGGTGACGGCCAGCAGCCGCACCAGCGGACGGGCTACCTTGGACATGCCGTGGATTAAGGTGACGATCCCCCGGGCCGTTTTTTCCGGGCGCACCATGGCCACCCGCTTGGGTACCAGCTCTCCGAATACCAGCGTAAAAAAGGTCATCAGCAGGGTAATGAGAAAGGTGCTGGCGCCGCTGACTACCGTCAGCGCCGTCCCCTCCACGCCCATAGACGCCGCCCAGGCCACAATGGGAGCGGCCAGGGAATCTGCGGCGAAGGCGCCGGACAAAAGGCCCGCGAGGGTGATGCCGATTTGGATGGTGGACAAAAAGTCGCTGGGACTTTCCTTCATTTTCAGCAGCAGCCGGGCTTTTTTATCGCCCTTTTCCTCTACCGCTGCCCGCAGCTTTGTCGCCGAGAGTCCCATCATCGCGATTTCCGCCGATGCGAGCATGCCGTTTATTGCCACCAATACTACCGTGATGAGGATAGCAATCCATGGACTGCCGTCTTCCATAATTTAATGTTTCCTCCATAATTCAAGATTATCAATAAAGATTATTTTTTTAGATACCGTTTAATGCATTTTGCAAGTTCCACAATGGGAATAATTAGAAACGCAATTCCAAATGCCGCAAAAAAGTCTAAAACAGAAAGTGCTGTCAGAGAAAATGCCGCGTTCAGCCCAGGTATATAAATCACAGCCACTGTAAGGATAAAGCTGAGGATCATGGCGCCGGTGAGCAGTTTGTTGTGCCCCCGCATCTGCAGCAGGGATTTTTCTCTGGAGCGCATGTTGATCGAGTGGAAAATCTCACACATGGACAGGGTGAGAAACGCCATGGTCATGCCGGTGATGTGAGAATGGGCATTTCCGATGAAGAACGACCACAGGGTCAGCGCGGCGATGGTGATTCCTTGGAGGATCACATCGATCCCGAGCCCGCCTGCAAAAATCGTCTCCTTTGCGTCTCTGGGGGGCTTCTTCATTACGTCCGCCTCGGCCTGCTCCATGCCCAGCGCCATCGCCGGGAAGGTGTCCGTGATCAGATTGATCCACAGGATCTGCACCGGTGCAAACAGGCGCAGCCCCGCAAGAGTGGCGGTAAAGATGGACAAAACTTCCGACAGGTTGGAGGCCAGCAGGAACTGGATCGCCTTGCGGATGTTCTCGTAGATCCGCCGCCCTTCCTCCACCGCGTACACGATGGTGGCAAAGTTGTCGTCTGCCAGCACCATGTCCGCCACATTTTTTGTCACGTCGGTGCCGGTGATGCCCATGCCCACGCCAATGTCCGCCGATTTCAGCGCCGGTGCATCGTTGACGCCGTCGCCGGTCATCGCGGTGATCCTGCCCCGTTTTTTCCAGGCGTTGACGATGCGCACCTTGTGCTCCGGCTGCACTCTGGCGTATACTACGATATCGCCCAGCCGCTTTTCAAATTCCGCATCGCTCATCTCGGAGAGCTGGGCCCCGGTGATCGCCTGGGAGGCGTCCTGGAGAATCCCCAATTCCTTTGCGATGGCCACGGCCGTGTCCTTGTGGTCCCCGGTGATCATAATGGGACGAATGCCGGCGCTTTTGCACTGGACGATCGCCCGCTGTACCTCCGGGCGGACCGGGTCGATCATACCGCACAGTCCGATGAAGGTCATATCTGCTTCCAGCTTCTCCGGCGCACAGTCTGCAGGCAGTGCGTCGTAGGTTTTGCAGGCGGCGCCCAGCACCCGCAGGGCGCGGCCTGCCATCTCGCTGTTTTGCGCGAGGATCTGCTGTCTGCGCTCCTCCGTCAGAGGCACTGCCGCACCGTTTTCCAAAACGGTGGTACACCGTGCCAGCACTTCATCGGGTGCGCCCTTGGTATACTGGATAAACCGCCCTTCTATCTCGTGGATCGTAGACATCATTTTCCGCTGGGAATCGAAGGGAGCCTCCGCCGCCCGGGGGATATCGGTGTGGTATCCGCCTTCTATGGCGAATATCCGCAGCGCCGTCTCCGTGGGGTCTCCCACCATTTGGTCCGGTACATCCCCTTTTGCGTCGTTGCACAGGTACATTGCCTGCCGCAGCGCCGCCTCTTCCCCATAGTGGGCCACTACCGTCATTTTGTTCTGGGTCAGGGTCCCCGTTTTGTCGGAACAGACGACCTGGGTGCATCCCAGGGTCTCCACTGCGGTGAGCCGGCGGACAATGGCGTTCTTTTCGCTCATTTTGGTGACGCCGATGGACAGCAGCACGGTAACGACCACCACCAGTCCTTCCGGGATCGCCGCCACTGCCAGGCTGATGGCGGTGAGGAGAGAGTCAAATACATTGGTGCCGGTAAAACCGCCGCCGCGGAGCACATTGATGATAAAAATCACCACGCAGATCGCCAGCACGCCGACGCTGAGCACCTTGGAAAGGCCCGCCAGCTTTTGCTGCAAAGGCGTTTTTTCTGTCTGTGTGTCGGAGAGGATGCCGGCGATCTTGCCCATTTCCGTATCCATCCCCGTTGCGGTGACGACCCCTTCGCATCGGCCGTACACTACGCTGGTTCCCATGTAGGCCATACAGCTGCGGTCCGCCAGGGGCGTTTCCTTTTCTGTCTTCTCCAGCGCGTCTGCCGACTTCTCCGCAGGAACGGATTCGCCGGTGAGCGCCGCCTCTTCAATCTTCAGGCTGGCTGCATCCAGGATTCGCATGTCTGCGGGGACGCTGTCGCCTGCCTCCAGGAGGACGATGTCCCCCACCACGATGTCTTCCGATTTGATTTTCTCTACGCTGCCGCCCCGGCGCACCTTGGAATAGGGGGCCGACATGTTCTGCAGTGCTTCGATGGCCCGCTCCGCTTTGCCCTCCTGGACAATGCCCAGTATGGCGTTGAGCACCACCACGATCAGAATGATCGCCATATCTGCGATTTCTCCAAACGCCCCGGATATGATGGCGGCGGCGATGAGCACCAGAATCATGGGATCCCGGATCTGTTCCCAGACCTTTGCGGCAAGGGACTTCTTTTTTCCGGCCTGCAGCTGGTTTTTCCCATTTTGGGACAGACGCTCTGCGGCTGTGCTCTCGTCCAGACCGTTCTCATTGCTGCCCATCTGGAGCAGCACTTCTTCTTTGCTTTTCTGATACAGTTCCACCAGAATACACTCCTTTTCCTTTCCGCAAAAGGTTTTGCAGCAGGTTGTTTGATAACAACCCCTCCGTCAGCTGCGCTGACACCTCCCCTTACACAGGGGAGGCAGACACTCTTGTGGGGAGCCTCCAGCAATTCGGAGGCATCCCACGAAGTGGGAGGGGTTGTTTTCCTTCCTCTCTACAGCAAACCTGCGCTGGGAAATCCCCAAGCGGAAATGTTTTTGATTTGTGAGTCTGGCGAATAAAGGATTGCCATGTCTGTTTTCAGAACCGTGCTGTTGACAATCCGCATCATTGCAGTAAACTTTCAATGATGCCGGCTACTCCCTCACAGAATATAGCTTTGCCGCCTGGATCAGAATCATGCAGTTGGGTGCCCCTGACGCAGGCGTATACTACATTATAGCGGGAAGTTGTAAACAAATCAATGGGTTTGCGCATTTCTTTGCAGGATTTTACTAAAACTTCATAACTGCGCCTTGCATCCGGGAAAAAATCATAGTATACTGAAACCAGTACCTATGGAATTTATCAGGAGTTACAGGAGGCGGGACCCCATGAAACATAGAATTCTGGTCGTCAGTTCGGCCAATATGGATTTCGTGCAGCGCATGGCCCGTCTCCCCCGCCGGGGGGAGACGGTTCTGGAGGAGGCCGGTTGCAGATACGTGGCGGGAGGAAAGGGATCCAACAGCGCAGTGGCGCTTGCCCGGCTGGGGGCGGACGCAGTTTTCTGCGCAAAAGTGGGGCGGGACGAAAACGGCGCCCGGCTCAAACGGATGTACGGGGAAGAGGGGATCGATACCCGGTTTGTCTTTGAGGACCCCGCTGTGGCCACCGGACTTGCTTCCATATTGGTGGAGGAAGAGGACGGCGCCAATCGGATCATTGTATATCCGGGGGCAAACAGCGCGCTCTCTGCCGACAATGTGGAGGAGGCCTTTACCTGCTACCCGGACGGCGTGTTTATTCAGCTGGAAATCCCGGAGGAAGCCATATTTGCCGCCGCCCGCTTTGCAAGAGAAAAAGACATCCCGCTGTTTGTGGATGCAGGCCCGGTGCGCCCCGGATTTTCCCTGGAGGATCTGGGCCGTGTGGAGATCCTTTCCCCCAACGAGACGGAATGCACGGCGCTCACCGGCATCGTTCCGGACAGCGTGGAGAACTGCCTCAAGGCCGCCATTCGTCTGGCGGGGATGGTGGAGACAAAATATGTGGTGCTCAAGCTGGGCAGCAGGGGTTCCTTTGTCTACGACGGGAAATACTATCATCTGATCCCCGCCCATAAGGTTCAGGCGGTGGATACCACCGCCGCGGGGGATGTGTTTACCGCGGCCCTGTCCTACGCCTATCTGGAAAAAGGAGATATTTTGGAGGCCGCGCGCTTTGCCACCTATGCCGCCGCCCTTTCCGTCACCAAAGAGGGGGCGGTCCCCTCGGTGCCCACCCTGCGCCAGGTAAAGGAATTTGCGGCGCAGATGCGGGAGGAGGGCCGATGAAGGGCGTCCTGCTGGGCGTAGATTATGGAGACATGCGCACGGGGCTTGCCGTAAGCGCAGGCAAGATGGCCTTCGGCGCCGGATGCGTCCTGTCTAAAAGTATGCGCAAAACGGTGGAGGGCGTGGCGCAGGCCGCCCAGCGCCGCCAGGCGGAGGGCATTGTTGTAGGAGATCCGGTGAATATGGACGGCACGAGAGGCCCCCGCAGTGAGAAATGCCGTATTTTTGCGGACATGCTGGCCCAGCGCACGGGCCTGCCGGTGGTTTTGTGGGATGAGCGGCTCACCACGGTCAGCGCCCATGAGATCCTGTCGGAGATCAACGTGCGCGGGGAAAAGCGGAAAAAAGCGGTGGACGAACTGTCCGCCGCACTGATTTTGCAGTCGTATCTGGATCGGCAGGAGGACGGATCCTCCGCCGGCTGACGCGGCAATATCGAAAAAGAAAGCCCCCTTTCACAGGGGGCTTTCTGCTGTCTCTTTTTGGATCGTATCCTCCTGGTAGCGCCGCAGCATCCGCTTTTTCACAACAAAGAAACAGAGAAGCTGCGCACCGAAGCTCACAAACCAGGAGACGGGATAGGAAATATACAGAGAAACGAGGGAATGATAGAAGGGGAACACAAGGAGTACCCAGAGGATCCGCGTGCCGCATACGCCGATGACGGATATCAGCGCCGGTGCCAGGGACGCCCCCATCCCCCGCAGCACGCCGGTCATCACATCGTTGCCGGCGCACAAAAAGTAGGTGGAGCAGATGATAAGCAGGCGGGACACACCGTAGGCCACTGCCTGGGCGGAATTGGACATATATGCAGGTATGTAAATGTGGAGCAGCGGCTCCCGAAGGAGGAGGAAGGCACCGCCCATCACAACGCTGACAGCTGCGGACAGCCCCAGCGCCGCTTTCATGATGGTACCTGCCCGGTGAAATTTCCCGGCGCCGATGTTCTGGCCGGTGAAGGAAACGGAGGACTGATGGAAGGCGTTGACGGCCAGATACATAAAACCCTCCAAATTGGCTGCGGCGGTGTTTCCGTTGATGGCGATGGAACCAAAGGAGTTGATGGAGGACTGAAGCACCACATTGGAGATGGAAAACACCGTGCCCTGAAGGCCGGCGGGCACACCGATCCAAATAATTCTTTTCAGCTTTTCGGGGTAGATGCGCAGTTTTTTCAGTTCCAGACGGTACCATTTGTCACACCGCATCATGTGTGCCAGAATACAAATGGCGGAGATGAACTGAGAGATGACGGTGGCGATGGCCACACCCGCCACATCCAGATGGAATACAATGACGAAGATCAGATTCAAAACAATGTTGACGACACCGGCTACGCTGAGGTAATACAGGGGCCGCTTCGTGTCCCCCGCACTGCGCAGGATGGAGGCGCCGAAATTGTACACCATCATGGCCGGCATACCGCAGAAATAGATTTTCATATACGTGCTGGCCTGATCGATGACGTTGTCGGGGGTGCCCATCAAGCGGAGCGCCGGTGTGGATACGGCGATCCCGATCATGCCCACCACCACTCCGGTTACTGCGGACGCCAGGATAGAGGTGTGCACCACTTGATGTACGCCGGCGGGGTCCTTTGCGCCGTAGCAGTGGGCGGCGGTAACGCTGGCGCCTACGGAGAGTCCCATGAACAGATTGACGATCAGGGTGATGAGCGCAGAGGTGGATCCTACGGCGCCCAGCGCGGTCTCACTGCCGAAGCGGCCCACGACCACTGTATCCGCCGCGTTGAACAATAGCTGGAGTATGCCGGACAGCATAATGGGAACGGAAAAAAGAAGAAAGCCTTTTATGATCGGCCCGTTGGTCATGTCGATGTTCTTGCTGTGTCTTGCCATGAAATTCTCCTTGCGCGGTAGATAGAAAGGGATAAACGGGACGGCGCGCTTTTTGCGAAAACCGTGACGAAGCCCCGCGGAGCAGCTCCACGGGGCTTTTTATTTCCTATATTATATTATAGTCTGCGCCCGCACGTTGTCAATATTTTCGGCGCAATTTGAAAATATATGGGGGATTGAACAAAGATGGACGGACTTCCGTCTTGTCCTTTGATGAATAATGAATAATGCAGGCTGATTTTTGTCTACCTCTTTTTGCACGGAAGATAAAATCCGAAGATGGAATCCACCCCGCTTTGCGGAATGGTGTCCTTGGAGTATACCTCCGCTGCAAAAAACGGTCCGCACTCGTACGGGACATACACATTCTGCTGTTTCATCGCTTCCAAAATCACTTGGTTTGCATTTTCCACCATGTCGTCAAATTCTCCCCGGACCCATCCCTGTGCCATGTATACCTGCGGAATGTCGAAAAAATCCAGCATCGGGGGCACGGGGGTGTCTGCACGCATAAATCGTCCTACTGTGTATCCCAGCAGCTGCGTTTTGTCGTCATATTTATCTCCCGTCAGCAGTGCGACGCGGTTCCTTTCTGTTGTGAGATATTCTGTCATGCTGTCCAGTTTTTCAAAAACCGGCTGGCTGATCCCCCATAGGTGCCCGAAGATTTCTCCGGACTGCAGGGCGCCTGCTCTGGCATAGACAGACTTTCCGATGAACCGGCAGGGCCCCAAAAGCTTAAATTCCAGTTTTTCCAGCGTCGCCATTCCATCCTCTCCTTTGCCTTGGGCGGAAATTTTCATTGCAGCATTTTTATGCCCTGCTGCAGCACGTCCAAAATCTCGTCTGCGACATCGGCCATTTCCTGTATCTTTGCAGCGATCCGTCCCCGCCGCTCCTTGTTTTTTAGTGTTTCCAGCGTCAGATTGAACAATCCGCCTCCCAGCGCCTCCAAACTGTCGCCGGCACCGTGCCACAGATCTTCCATGCGCCAGTACAGTGTACATACCTGCTGGAGGAATTCTGTATCGGGACACAGTTCCATGACACGCCGCAGGTAAGTCTGACAGCAGCAGGCATTTGTGGCGCAATTGCATACGTAGGTACCGTGGATAAACCAGGCATCAAATGCCGCCGGTGTGATCTCTGCGCCCTTTCCTGCTGCTACATCTTCCGCCCAGGCGCGGAAGGCCGCGGCGCCAAAGCAGTATTTGTCCGTTTTTTCCGTGAGCAGGTCGGGCAGTGACAAAATGCTGTCCCGATACAACTGCGAACAGGGAACCTCTGCCACTTTTTCTTCCACAAACAGCCATCCCCGCAGTCCCGCTTCCGCCGCCGGATGGGGCGGTGCAACCGAAGGGCTCAGCAGCTGTGCGGCGGAGATCTCTGCCGGCTTTGTCATGTTGTCTGTCATATACAGCAGTGTTTTTCCCTGGTTTTCGTATCCTACCAATACTGCCCAGGGAGCAAACTTTTGTAAAAACAAATTGCTGATGACCGGCACGCCTTTGTCGATAGAGGACATGAGCTTTTGCAGGTACTCTCCCCAGTGTGCCCGCAGCTCTGTCTCGGGGACAAATACAGAAGCATATCCGCAGCGGCGGAAAATCCCTTCGACAAAAGCGCCTGCGTCCGGATTATGCATGCGATAGTCCGTCACGCAGTCTCCCCAGAATTTTCCCCTGGCGTAGGCCTGGGCAAATACGTCACCGGTGAGGCCTGCAAAGTGTATATAGTCGTACTGGGGCTCCCCCAGCGCGCCCATCACATATCTGCCGCAGCCTTCGAACCAGTAGTTTTCTCCCAGCTCATTGGTCACAAATCGTCGTATATATGAGATTCTGTTGCTGCCTTGCTCCATGTACCGCTCCTTTTGCTTCATTGTTCCCCCACAAGGGGGCCTTAAAGGTAAAAAAACTGTATCGACATACCCCCGGAGATGCTGCGCATCTCCCTGTAATGATACATATTCCGTTTCCAAAAGTCAGGTCCCGGTGCTCTGGGGAAAAGGCGTTTTTTGCAGTTTTTTGTCGACAAAAAATGCTTCTTGTTTCATACATAAGTATTGCATAACAGTTACATATATATTACAATAAATATACACCATTTAATCATATAAATGATGGCGATAGGAGGAGAAAATCATGCGTTGCGCAAATCGGTTTTGTATTTATTATCGCAGGGGAAGGTGCCTGGCGGAAGATATTTCCATAAACAGCGCGGGCGTGTGCGAGGACTGCGTTTACGTGGAGATCGATGAAAGGGATCTGCAGGCCAGAAGGGCAAATCTTTTGGAGAAGATGCAGCGGCAGTATCAGCGGCAGGCAAATTACGAGCAGTTCCATCTGGCCGAGATCCAGGATATCGTACAGCAGATCATTGCGGATCAAAAAGAGGAGAAAGGCCCGGACGAAGAAACAGATCCGTAGGAGCCGGAGAAGAAAAGAGCTTTCTAAAAGAAGTACGGGACAGGCTGCTATTCACAGGTGGTCTCGTAAATCCAGTCTGCCCAGACCGCATAGTAGCTTCCCAGCAGATGGAAGTCGTCGTAGGCGTACTGGGCGGAAAGATTTCCCGCTCCGTCGTCAAACAGGGGATTTACGTCGATATAAATCCGCTTTACACCGTCGGCAAAGGCCGCCATGTGATCGTTTAAGTATTGCATATTGGTGTTGTTGTACACGGGGTCCCGGTCAGAGCGGCTCTTTTGAATGAGCAGATTTGCCTGGATGTAGACGGTCGTGTTGGGCTGATACCCTTGGATTTTGTCCAGCGCTTTTCCGTAAAATTCAATCACCCGGTCCAGATCGTAGCCGATCTCGTTGATTCCCAGCATAAGGTAGATTTTATCGTACTGTTTTGCACTTAGCAAATTTTCCAAAGTTACCTGTCCATGTCCCGGCACATTTATTACATCCCGAAACAGCTTGAATACGTTCAGACCATTTTCGGCAAAAACGTCCGCAGCGCCGAGATTTGCGTAATCCTTCAGGCCTACCGTTCTGGAATCTCCGATGAACAGTACGTTTCCGAAGTTTGCGGATTTGTGGTCTCCTGTGTACACCGGAAGTGCAGTGGTTTCCGGCGCGGTCGTTTCTTCCGTGACAGGGGCAGCGGTGGTTTCCGGCGCCGTCGTCTGAGGCGGCTGCGTGGTTTCTTCCGTCGTTTCTGCATCCGAAGTGGCAGCGTCGGTTTCCCTTGTGGTGTCAGAAGTCTCTTCGGGGCGTCTGGCGGGGCGGGAAACGCACAGAAGTACCACGCAGACCACAACCGCGATTACCACGAAAGCGACGGCAAGGATAGCAAACAGCATTTTTTTGTTCATGTGTTCCACCTCCTTTCCAATGGATTTTGTCTCGGTATCCGAGAGTGTCTGTTTTTTATTATATACGGGGAAATGACAAAAGTCTACGGGTGTCTGCATAATATTATGCAGTAATTTTTGTGGAATAATGGTTGACAACAGGCAATTGGTATGTTAATATATCTAAGATACAAAATAAAAAAATCGGGGTGTGGCTCAGTTCGGTAGAGCGCTTGGTTCGGGACCAAGAGGCCGCTGGTTCAAATCCAGTCACTCCGACCATTTGAAAAGCGCTGAAAAAGCCCGCAATTCCTTTGATATAAGGGAAATGCGGACTTTTTCTTTGTCAATTTTTTGTCAGTCAGCGACTGTCCTGTGTGATATCTTTGCCTTCTTAATACAATATTAACGTCCATGGCATACTTTTTATACGATCCATAGGAATCTTGTGTTATACTATTCTCGGAGTTTGGTATTTACATCATGTAAGGGGAAACGCCATGGAAGAGCAACGGCCAGATCCGCAGCAGTTGCTGCATTCGATCCGTGCGCAGGAAACCCGTGCGCAGCAGGGAAGGCTGAAGATATTTTTCGGCTATGCTGCAGGTGTTGGAAAAACATATGCTATGCTGCAGGCGGCCCATCAGGCCCAATCGGCCGGAAGAGATGTGGTTGTCGGATATGTGGAGCGTCATATACGTCCGGAAACGCTGGCCCTTTTAGACGGTCTGGAACAGCTGCCCTGTAAAGAGATAGAGTACAAGGGCGTTTCTTTGCGGGAATTTGATATTGACGCTGCGCTGCGGCGCAGACCGCAGTTGATTTTGGTGGATGAGCTGGCGCACAGCAACGCGGCGGGAAGCCGCCATGCCAAGCGATACCAGGATGTGGAGGAGCTTCTGCGGGCGGGCATCGACGTCTACACGACTGTAAATGTGCAGCATTTGGAGTCGCTCAACGACCTGGTGGAGTCCATTACACACATTGCTGTCAGTGAACGGATTCCCGATCACATTTTTGATTCTGCCGACCAGGTGGAGCTTGTGGATATTGAACCCGTCGACTTAATATCCAGGCTGCGGGCAGGCAAAGTCTATCAAAGAGGGCAGGCCCAGCGGGCGCTCAGCAATTTCTTTACGGAAGAAAATTTGATCGCTCTGCGGGAAATCGCTTTGCGCCGGACGGCCGACCGGCTCAACCGGGCTGCGCAGAAGGTAGGACAGGAGGCAGCCGCCCGGGCCGGGGAGCATATTCTGCTCTGTTTGTCCAGCTCGCCGTCCAATGCCGGAGTCATCCGTACGGCGGCCCGGATGGCGGAGGCGTTTCACAGCAGCTTTACGGCATTGTTTGTAGAGACGCCGGAGACAAGGGAATTGAAGGGGGATCATTTGAAAAGGCTGCGTGACAACCTGCGGCTGGCCGAACAGATGGGCGCGCAGATTGCCTCTGTGTATGGCGATGATCCTGCGGTACAGATTGCCGAATTTGCACGGGCCAGTGGGATTACCAAAATCGTGCTGGGACGCACCAATCACCGTCCGGGTCTCTTTTTTAAGGGAAAAACACTGGTAGATCGACTGACCGATTATGCTGGAGATCTGGAGATTTATATTATTCCGGACACGCAGCCCTTGTATAAAAAGAAGTTAAGGCTTCTGCGGGGAGAGGATTTTCGGTTCAGTTGGCGGGATCTTCTAAAGACGATGATTGTCACGGTGCTGGCTACCCTGATCGGATGGGCTTTCTTTGCATTGGGGCTGCGGGAAGCAAATATCATTATCGTCTACATTCTCGGCGTGCTGGTTACGACCATTTGGACACAGGGCCATTTGTACGGTGCACTTGCTTCTTTGCTCAGCGTAATTGCCTTTAACTATTTTTTTACAGCTCCGCATTTTTCGCTGGAGGCGACAGCGCCGGATTATCCCGTCACTTTTCTGATTATGCTGGCTGCCAGCGTCATCTCCAGCACACTGGCCACACGTGTGAAGAAACAGGCAAAGCAGGCATCCCAGAAGGCTTATTATACAGAGCTGCTGATGAACTGTAATCAAAAGCTGCAGCAGGGCAGGGACGAGCAGGAAATCCTGCAGCTGGCTTCCCAGCAGCTGAGTATTTTGTTAGACCGTCCCATACTGTTTGCACTTGCAAAAAAGGAAAAGTTGCACTTTCATGTGATGCCGGCTGCACGTGAGCAGGAAATTCTCCAGGGGCTGACCAGCGAGGAGTACGGCGTAGCCGACTGGGTCGTCAAAAACAACAAGCGGGCCGGTGCTACGACGACCACCCTTTCCAACGCGCACAATCTCTATTTAGCCGTTCGCGGCACACAGGGGGTCATGGGGGTTGTAGCCATTCCCTTCAAGTACTATCCGGATTTGGAGGTGTTTGAAAAGAATTTGATGATTTCCATAGTAAATGAATGCGGCCTGGTTCTGGAGAGAAGGCGGCTGCAGCAGGAAAAGCAGTCTATTGAGCTGGAAACGCAGCAGGAGCGGCTTCGGTCGAATTTGCTTCGGGCCATCTCTCATGATCTGCGTACTCCTCTGACCAGTATCAGCGGCAATGCGGGGATTCTGATGGAAAAGAGCATTGCGCTGAATGAAGAAAAGAAGCAGGAGCTGTACAGCTCGATTTACGATGACTCGATGTGGCTTGTCAACCTGACAGAGAATCTGCTGTCTATCACGCGGATCGAAAACGGCACCATGCATTTGCAAATGGACGCCCAGCTTTTAGCCGATGTATTCCAAGAGGCGCTCGCTCATGTCGACCGGCAGGCAAAGGAGCATCAGATTACCACGGAACTGCCGGACGATCTGCTGATGGCCAGAATGGATGTCCGGTTGATTGTTCAGGTGATTATCAATATAGTCAACAACGCCATCAAGTATACGCCGGTCGGTTCCCATATCGTTTTGCGTGCGGAACGCTGGGGCTCCATGGTGGAAGTCAGCATCTCGGATGACGGCTCGGGTATTTTGAATGAGGAAAAAACTCATTTGTTTGATATGTTTTACACGGCGAGTCAGGGAAACTCGGACAATCGGAGAGGGCTGGGACTGGGATTGAGCCTTTGCCGCTCGATTGTTGTCGCACACGGCGGTACGATTTCTGTGACGGATAACCATCCCCATGGCTCGGTATTTACCTTTACATTACCGTTGGAAGAGGTGGAAGTAAAAAATGTATAAACCAAAAATATTGGTTGTGGAGGACGATCCTGCCATCAGCAATTTGATCCGTACGACGCTGGACACGCAAAATTATCAATACCATACGGCTAAAAATGGTTCCAGTGCGATTCTCGACGCTGTATCCTACAAGCCGGATGTGATCATTCTCGATCTCGGCCTGCCAGATATGGACGGCGTGGATATTATCAAAAAAGTCCGTGGCTGGAGCAATTTGCCCATCATCGTTGTCAGCGCACGCAGTGAAGATCAGGATAAGGTGGACGCACTGGACGCCGGTGCCGATGACTATCTCACAAAGCCGTTCAGTGTGGATGAATTTCTGGCGCGGCTGCGGGTGGCGCTGCGCAGAAGTCATACGGAGGAAACCGCCGGAGAGGAAGGCAGCGTATATAACAACGGAGAGCTGAAGATTGACTATGCCGCGGGATGTGCATATATCCGGGATACGGAAATCCATCTGACACCGATCGAATATAAACTGCTCTGTCTGCTTGCCAAAAACACTGGAAAAGTTTTAACCCATAACTATATTCTCAGGGAAATTTGGGGCAGTGCGCTGGAATCCGACATTCCGTCTCTGCGCGTGTTTATGGCGACACTCCGGAAAAAAATCGAAACCAATCCCTCTTCTCCCCGGTATATTCAAACCCATGTTGGGATTGGATATCGAATGATTCGTCAATGAGCGGTGCGAACACGCATTGCAGTACGCACCTAAAATCGAACCGGAAGGGTTTTTGGAAAATATAGCGAAAGCCGGCGTTTCGGGCGCCGGCTTTTTTTCTTTGTACAGTTAATGATTTTTTCTCCACAGCAGCGTTTCCTGGGGACGCCGCACTGTAACCGAACCTGCTTTTGCATCTTCAGTCAGTCCATAACGATGCAGACAGTTTTTCAGCTTTTCCTCTGCCACCGGATCCATAGCGCAAAGTGGCAGGCGGCATTCGCCTACGTGCATCCCCATGGCGTTCATGGCACATTTTACAGGAATCGGATTTACATCGCTGAACAGATTTTCAATGAGTTCCAGATACCGAAGCTGCAGCGTATCGCTGCGTTCGGGATCCCCTTCAAAATAACTCTGGCAGATCTCATGGGTTTCTTTCGGGACCACATTGGCCAGCACGGAGATCACCCCTCTGGCGCCCAACGCCAGGGCGGAGGTAATCTGATCGTCGTTTCCGGAATAGATTTGCAGCCTGTCGCCGCACAGTGAGAGAATCTTGGCAATTTGGGAAAAATTTCCGCTGGCTTCCTTGGTTCCCACAATATTTGGAATCTCACTCAGTCTGGCATAGGTTGCCGGCAAAATGTTTACGCCCGTTCGGCTGGGAACATTATATAGAAGAATGGGAAGGGACACTTCTTTTGCAACGGCCGCAAAATGCAGATACAGTCCCTGCTGTGAGCATTTGTTGTAATAGGGCGTCACCAGCAGCAGTGCGTCCGCGCCCAATTCCTGTGCTCCCCTGGACAGTGCGATTGCGTGTGCGGTGTTGTTGCTTCCCGTTCCGGCGACGACCGGGATGCGGCCACGCACACAATCTACTGTGTACCGGATTACCTCCAGGTGTTCCTGGTCGGTCAGGGTGGAAGCTTCTCCTGTGGTGCCGGTAATTACGATGGCGTCCGTGTGATTTTGCAGATGAAATTCAATCAACTCGCCTATTTTTTCATAGTTTACGGACAGATCGGGATGCATTGGCGTGACCAGCGCCACGCCGGAGCCGGTGAACACCGTCTCTTTCATTTTCTTTTCCTCATTTCTGTTATTTTTAGACCGACGGGAAGTCGATCTTTTGATACAGCTCCATCCTAACATAAAGAACATAAAGATGGTGTTAATAAATCGCAGGAGAGATTAAGATAAAAATATCTTTCAAAAAAGGAATATAGAATCGGTACTGCAGCTGCGGTCTTTGGACATGGGAAACGGCAGCCGTTTTTTTATATTATAAATAATGTAGAGAATGCAAAAAAATGGCCCGCTGCTGTGCAGTATTTTTCTCTTAACATAAATTTAATATGACACGAAAAATGTTTAGCGCACATTCATGGGGAAGCTGATACAATGGCAAAGGAATCAAGAAATGAAGGAGGATTGAAATATGCTGGATGTGATGATGCTCGCCATTCTGGCTGTAAGCTTTGGACTGGTTGGGCTGTTGGTTTATTGGTGTCACAAGCAGGTTGACAGACAGGAATAAGGAGGAAAATCATATGCTCATACTCGGTATAATTGTTTTATTGGTAGGGGTATATCTGGTCTATGCACTGGTACATCCCGAAAAATTCTGACACTTGCAGGAGGGCATGGACATGCTACAGATCATTTTAACCATTATCCTGTATCTGATAATGGTTATTCCGGTGGGGATCTATGTATATCACATTGCCGCCGGGAAACATACGTTTGCCGATCCTGTATTTGACCGTGTGGACGGCGTCATTTACAAGATCAGCGGGATCAAGCCGAAAAACGGGATGAACTGGAAAAAATATGCGCTGGCTCTGCTGGGAACCAACGGAGTGATGATCCTGCTCGGCTATGTGATTTTGCGGATTCAAAGCGTTGCTTTGTTCAATCCCAACGGAATCGAGGGAATGGAGCCTTCGCTTTCCTTTAACACCATCATCAGTTTTATGACGAACACCAACCTTCAGCACTATTCGGGGGAATCGGGGCTGTCTTATTTGTCTCAGATGCTGGTGATCATCTTTATGATGTTTGTATCCGCTGCCAGCGGATATGCCGCCTGCGTTGCGTTCATCCGCGGACTGGCAGGCAAAACAAAGGACAATGTGGGCAACTTTTTTGCCGACCTTGTCCGGATCACCACCCGTGTTCTGCTTCCTTTTTCCATTGTGGGTGGTCTGCTGCTGGTGTGGCAGGGGGTTCCCCAGAACCTGACAGGCAATATTGTGGTAGACACCATCGAGGGCGCAAAGCAGGTCATTGCCATGGGCCCGATTGCGGCACTGGAGATTATCAAGCACCTGGGTACAAACGGCGGCGGCTTTTTGGGCGCAAATTCGTCCACCCCGCTGGAAAATCCGACGATTCTCTCCAATTTGATCGAGCTGTATTCCATGATGCTGCTCCCAGGTGCCAGTGTGATTACCTTCGGTAAAATGGTCAGAGACCGCAAGCGGGACGCTGTGGCTGCATATGACAGCACCGATGCAAAAAAGGCGTATGCCCCCAAGGGCAGAGTCCGCAGAAGTCTCACCGCATGGATGTACGGGCGGGAAGGCAGAACCATCTTTGCCGCGATGGGAATCATCTTTGTCATTGGTCTTGCCGTTTGCTTCTGGGCGGAAAGCCAGGGCAATCCGGCGATTGCCGATGTGGGGATCAGTCAGTCTATGGGAAGCATGGAAGGAAAGGAAGTGCGGTTTGGCATTGCGCAGTCCGCCATGTTTACCACTACGACCACGTCGTTTACAACCGGTACGGTCAACAACATGCACGATACCCTGACGCCGCTGGGCGGCATGATTCCCCTGCTGCATATGATGCTCAACGTGGTATTCGGCGGCAAGGGTGTCGGTTTGATGAACATGATTATGTACGCCATTCTGGCCGTGTTTATCTGCGGATTGATGATCGGGCGCACACCGGAATATCTGGGCAAGAAAATAGAAGGGCGTGAGATGAAGCTCACGGCGCTGTGCATCATCATCCATCCGTTGCTGATTCTGGCGTTTTCCGCTCTGGCTGTGGCAACGACGGCCGGTATGGAGGGAATCACCAATCCCGGATTCCACGGACTGTCGCAGGTGCTGTATGAATATGCATCTTCCGCTGCGAACAACGGTTCCGGTTTTGAGGGGCTGGCAGACAATACCATGTTCTGGAATATCACAACCGGGCTGGCCATGTTCTTTGGACGGTATCTTTCCATTGTGATCCAGCTGGCCATTGCCGGCTCGCTGATGAAAAAGAAATTTGTCAGTGAGTCTGTGGGCACACTGCACACGGATACTGCTTCGTTTGCCGTCATATTGGTTTTCGTTGTGTATATTTTCGCAGCGCTGACCTTCTTCCCGGCGCTGGCGCTCGGTCCGATCGCGGAACATCTCACCCTCTGGGCGTAAGGAGGTAGTCTGAAAATGAGTAAAAAGCGCAATCAGAAGCTGGTTACGCCGGAAATATTCCGTCAGGCAGTGATCGGCTCCTTTGTAAAATTAAATCCCCGCACTATGATGAAAAATCCTGTGATGTTTGTCGTGGAGATCGGCTTTGCGATCACACTGATCCTTTCCTTTTTCCCGACGCTGTTCGGCGATCTGGCGGCCAGCAATCTGCGTACATACAATATCATTGTGTCCATCATCTTGTTTATTACCGTATTGTTTGCAAATTTTGCCGAGTCTGTGGCGGAGGGACGCGGGAAAGCGCAGGCGGCCAGCCTGAAAAAAACGCAGAAGGACACAAAGGCCCGTCTGCTCAAGGAGGACGGCTCAGAGGAAATCGTTCTGTCCAGCCAGTTGAAAAAAGGCGACGTCGTCCTGGTATCGGCTGGGGAAATTATCCCCGGCGATGGAGAAGTGATCGAGGGCATCGCTTCAGTGGACGAATCTGCCATCACCGGGGAATCTGCTCCGGTAGTGCGGGAGTCCGGAGGAGATTTCTGCTCAGTGACCGGTGGAACCACCGTGGTATCCGACTGGTTGAAAATACAGATTACTTCGGATCCGGGCAATAGCTTTTTGGACCGGATGATCGCTCTGGTAGAGGGCGCTTCCCGAAAGAAAACGCCCAACGAAATTGCACTGAACACCCTGCTGGTTTCGCTGACCATTATCTTTATGATTGTGATTGTCACGCTGTATCCCATCGGCGTATATTCCGGGGTTCAACTGCAAACTTCCACGCTGATTGCGCTGGCGGTTTGTCTCATTCCCACCACCATCGGCGGATTGCTTTCCGCCATTGGAATCGCCGGCATGGACCGTGTGACACGCTTTAACGTCATTGCTATGTCCGGAAAAGCCGTGGAAGCCTGCGGCGACGTGGACACCATGATTTTGGACAAAACCGGCACCATCACTTATGGAAACCGCCTGGCGGCCGACTTCTTCCCGGTAGGAGGCGCAAGCCGCAGCGACCTTGTGCGCTGCGCGGCACTGACCAGCCTGCACGATGAGACGCCGGAAGGAAAGTCCACGTTGGAACTGGCCCGTCGGATGGGCGATCAAAGTACAGAGACGGAGGGCTCCAGTTTTATTGAATTTACTGCGCAGACGCGAATGAGCGGCGTGGACCTTCCCGATGGGATGAAAATCCGCAAAGGCGCTGCGGACGCTATTGAGCAGTATGTAAAGGAGTTGGGAGGTCAGATTCCGGCAGATCTCCACGAGCAGGTAGAAAAAATTTCCAGCCTGGGTGGCACGCCGCTGGCCGTCTGTGAAAATAACCGGATCCTGGGCGTCATTTATTTGAAGGATACGGTAAAGCCCGGTATGGTTGAACGGTTTGAACGGCTGCGTGCCATCGGCATCAAGACCATCATGTGTACGGGAGACAATCCGCTGACAGCAGCGACCATTGCGAAAGAGGCCGGAGTGGATGGCTTTATTGCAGAATGCAAGCCGGAAGACAAGATCGATGTCATCAAGAAGGAGCAGGCGGAAGGAAAGATCGTAGCAATGACCGGTGACGGCACGAACGATGCGCCGGCGCTGGCGCAGGCAAATGTGGGGCTTGCCATGAACAGCGGCACCACTGCTGCAAAAGAGGCTGCGAATATGGTAGATCTGGATTCTGATCCCACCAAGATCCTGGAGGTTGTGGAGATCGGCAAGCAGCTTCTGATCACCCGCGGCAGCCTAACCACTTTCTCCATCGCCAACGACATTGCAAAATATTTTGCAATTATTCCGGCCATGTTTATGGAGGCGATCCCGCAGCTGGGCGTGCTGAATATCATGCATCTGGCCAGCCCTTACAGCGCCATTCTTTCCGCTTTGATCTTCAACGCCATCATTATTCCCTGCTTGATTCCTCTGGCGATGAAGGGCGTAAAATATCGTCCCATGTCTTCCGGAAAGACACTGGCAAGGAACATGCTGATTTATGGCGTCGGCGGAATCATCACACCCTTTATCGGCATTAAAATTATTGATCTGCTTATTCATCCGTTGCTCACACTGATTGGTTTATAAGCGGTTGTTATAGGGAGGATAGAAACCATGAAAGAACGCGCTATGAAATTTTTGCACGGCACCAGGCAAGCAGTTGTTGTAACGATTGTGCTGATGCTGCTGTGCGGACTTTTGTTTCCCCTTTTGCTGACGGGGCTTTCCGCTCTGTTTTTTCCGCATCAGGCTGGTGGAAGTCTGCTCACCGTGGATGGTCAGACGGTAGGTGCAGAGTATGTTGGTCAGGAATTCACGGAGGATTATTATCTGTGGAGCCGTCCGTCTCAATACCATTACAATGTCTATATTGAAGACCGGGACGGCACGCAGCATTATGTAATGGAGGACGATGCCGGGCAGCAAATCCTCTTTATTGTAGATGAGGAGGACGCCGACGGAAACGTCACCCGGGCGCATTACGATACGTTTGATGAAAACGGCAATCAGGTGTTTTACAGGGACATTGAAAACCTTGATGAAGCGACCGATACCAGATTTGGTGGTCTTGGTTCTGGCTCTGCGAACTACGCTCCTTCCAATCCGGCACTTACAGAGCGTATAGAAGCGGACCTGGAGGCGTTTTTGGAAAAGAATCCGGATGTAAAGCGGGAGGATATCCCCACGGACCTGCTGACTGCTTCCGGCTCCGGACTGGATCCGCATATTTCACCCGCCTCTGCCGAAGTGCAGATTCCCAGAATTGCCGAGGCGTCGAACCTGAGCGAAGATACGATCCGTGAAATCGTAGAGCGCCATACCAGTGGAAAGATTTTCGGTATATTTGGGGAAGATACAGTCAATGTTCTGGAAGTGAATATTGAAATTGCGCAGGCTATGGGGATCATCCCTTCCGGGACAGAGTAAGGGGAAACGGTTATGCTGCATCACTATCAAACGGTATCGAAAAGGCAAATTCCTTGTGTCGGTCAGATAGAAGCGCAGCCTCCGGAATTGGAACTGCTGACATTCTTGTATAATATCTATATCTGGCTGGAAGCGGCACCGGCCGTTTACAGCTCGGCCGAAGGAAAAACGGTGTATATCCTTTATGATCATACCGCTTTTCTCATCGACGATTTTCTGGATTCCTTCTCTCTCTCCCTTGCTGTCATCAACCATTCCTGGCCGATCTGCGCTTTCGGCACAGCATCCAATCAGGAGACCGTACGGCTTTCCGCCGAACTTTTGCCGTCACAAACGGATCACAGTCCCAATATTGAAATTGTGCAGCAAAGCATTTCAGGACAGGAAACAGACTCTTTGCAGACGCTCTGCCTGCAAATTGAATGCACCGATCATGAAACTGCGGATAAAGTATACCGGTTTTTCACCTGTATGAACTGGCAAACCAGTATAGCGGTCCTGGATTGGAGCGCGGCTGATTTCCCCTGGAGGCAAATGTTGATCGATCCAGGCGCCAGGAGTTTCTTCTGCTATATCAGCGTAAATTTGCGCGTGACGCCGGACGATTGCCTGCGATCTCTAAGTTTTCCACAAAAACTTGTTTTGTGGAAGACCTTTCTGAAGGACAAACTGGAACCCGCCGAATTTGAGTGGCTGGCTGAAGAAATCTCAAAAGGGACCGTCAGCAATCGGATGGAGTGGGAACTGGCCTTGCGGGAAGCTATGAAACAGCTGCAATTTCGCATTATCAATCAGGAAAACAGTTTTGCATTGTTTGATGGTGCGGGCAGACGGCTGTACTTTGGTGCGGACTGCCGCTCTGCGGCAGAACGGGCGCTGTTGAAAATATTGTTTCCGCTCAATTTTCAATAAACCGTGCTGCATACCGAAAATCCAAATCCCCGGCAGAACCATGATTCTGCCGGGGATTCTTTCCGTCTGGGGAGATAATACATAGGCAAAACCGTTTGTTCCTATATCGAATAAAAAAAGTCCTGTAAACATTAAGTTTACAGGACTTTCCTTATGCTGCCTCTTGTTTATTTGTAGATCATGTAAAATATCACGATATAGAAATTTAATTTATAATATTTATTAATTCATAACAGAAATCCATTGCTTTTAGATTCAAGTAATTCCCTTTCGCAAAGTAAACTCCTTTGCGGCCTGCGTAATATGGCAAAATTGCTAACTTTCTGTAAAACATATTATCAAATATTGTTATAA
>CAJFOI010000042.1 GCA_904396155.1 Candidatus Avispirillum faecium
ACAACCCCTCCGAGTTTTGCTTCGCAAAACCCACCTCCCCTTCACGAGGAAGGGGAGGCTTTTATAAAGATATTGCACCACCACCCCGGGTCTGCTGCGCAGCCCCCACACAGGGGAGGCTTAAATGGTAGAGGAGGTCCAATTTATATAGGCTCCCTTGTGTAAAGGGAGCTGTCTTCGCGTACGCGAAGACTGAGGGATTGTTCTCTCTTACAACCCCTCCGAGTTTTGCTTCGCAAAACCCACCTCCCCTTACACAGGGGAGGCTCAGTAAAGAAAGGCTCCCTTGTGCAAAGGCCTAAATAAAAAAGGCCCCCTTGTGCAAAGGGGGCTCCCGCGTCAGCGGGTAGGGGATTGTTTTACACAACCCTTCCGTCAGCTTCGCTGACACCACCCCCGGGTCTGCTATGCAGCCCCCACACAGGGGAGGCTTTTCTCTAAATCTGCTTACCTGTATCCTTGTCTGTAAACACAGCCTCATAATCATAGCGCAGCGCTTCTGCGATTTTCATCAGGTCCTTTTCTGTAAAATTGTCGCGCCGCAATTTATCGCTAATAGTCGATGAACTTTTTCCCAGCAACTTTGCCAACTCTTTCAAGGTCATATCCCGTTCCACCAGAAGGATCCGAATTTTCTTTGCTGCTCCCATATAAATCACCTCATTTATGCTCATTATACGTTTTTTTCAAAAATAATCAAATAATAAACGAATTTTTTTAAAAAAAATTGAATAAATATATTGACATTAGTCGTTAAATAACGTATAATTACGTTAATAACAAATATAATTTTGTTATTAACGTTTTTTAAGTAAGATTCCGCGTCAGCGGGTGGAAGATTGTTCTCCTTTACAACCCCTCCGAGTTTTGCTTCGCAAAACCCACCTCCCCTTACACAGGGGAGGCTTAGTAAAGAAAGGCTCCCTTGTGCAAAGGGAGCTGGCGGCACAGCCGCCTGAGGGATTGTTTCTTTTACAAACTCTCCGTCTCGCCTACGGCAAGCCACCACCCCAGCATCTCTCCTGCAGAGCTGCACCACAGGGGAGGCTTTTCTCTAAAATTGTTTGCCCGTGTCCTTCATTGTAAAAATACCATCATATTCGCAATTAAGAGCTTTTGCAATGTCCCGTAATTCTTTTTCAGAAAAATTATCTCGATCCAATTTACTATATAAATTAGAACCTTTATAACCAAGCTTTTCGCTGAGTTCTTTAATTGTCATATCTTTTTCTAAAAGGATTTTTTTGATTTTTAACGCCATACTCACGTCAATCACCTCTCTCATAAATATAATTATACCTAAATAAATATAAAATTCAAATTATGCAATTAAATTTACTTTATAAAATGTAAAATACTACTTGACAAATTACTCTAAAAAGTGTAATATTGTATAAAAAGATGTAATATTGCTTTACAAAATATAGTATGGGAAAGGATGTAAATTTTTTATGAATGAATTTGCGCAAAAGCTGCAGGATTTTTTCACCGGACGCATAGAAGAGCTGCTGATGGAGAGCAGAGAATCAAACCTCCGTTATCGAACGCTGGCCCAGGAATATGACAAAAGCATGGACGCACTGCTGGAGGAACTGGAAAAGGAAACACAAAAGCAGGTGCTTCGGCTGGAAGAGATCCAGGACCAGATCGCCTCCATCGACCTGGACGTCCTGTATTTTCATGGAATACTGGATGGGATTGCACTGTTAAAAGCGATCCAGCTGATTGCATAAATCCCGCGAAACTGTGAAAAACCGCCCCATCCTGCCCCGGCGTGGTCAGCAGATGCGGCGGTTTTACCGAACAGATCTCAAAAAATGCAAAGCATTCTTCAAAACCTCTTTGACGGGATATCCCCGACAAAAATAGTATATGCCGGATTTTCGCGTCTGATACGATGCTTTTGCATTTATTTTGCTCTGGATTCACAGTAAATGCACCGGTAAACGCGCCCCTGGGGATCGTCCAGGCGGAACGTGTGGGGCAGTTCCTGCTCGATGGAGGTAATACACCGGGGATTCTTGCACCGGATCACCCCGGTGATCCGCTCCGGCAGCTTCAAATGGATCCGCTGGGCCACGTCTCCGTCCCGGATGATGCTCACCGTCACCCCGGGATCCACATATCCCACCACGTTGAGATCCAGCGGTGCCTCTCCGTCGATTTTGATGATGTCCTTGCAGCCCATCTTCAGGCTGTACGCGTTGGTGATGATGGCCACCGGACACTCCAGCTCGTTCAGCTTCAAGATTCGGTACAGCTCCATTCCCCGCCCTGCGGTGATGTGGTCCAGCACCGTTCCGTTCTTGATGGGATTGACCAACATGTCCTGGTTCTCCTTTCTCTGTTTCATTGGATTTCCAAAAGCATCAGCATCAGCGCCATGCGGATATATTTGCCGTTGAGCGCCTGCTTGAAATAGCAGGCACGGGGGTCGTCGTCCACCGCCACGGAAATCTCGTTCACCCGCGGCAGGGGATGGAGGATCGACAGATCCTTTCGCGCGCCCTCCAGCTTCTCCGGGGTGAGGATATAGCTGTCTTTGAGGCGGATATAGTCCGCCTCATTGAAAAACCGCTCCCGCTGCACCCGGGTCATATACAGGATATCCAGCTGCGGAATGGCCGCCTCCAGATCCTTTGTCTCTGTATAGGTGATATTTTTCAGGGTGCGCAGCTTGTCCTGCATGTACTCCGGCAGCCGCAGCTCCTCCGGAGAGATGAGTACAATGTGGATGCCGCTATACCGGGACAGTGCTTCGATCAGAGAGTGCACCGTCCGCCCGAACTTGAGGTCCCCGCAAAATCCCACGGTGAGGTCCGAAAGCCGCCCCTTTTCCCGGTGGATGGTGAGCAGGTCGGTGAGCGTCTGGGTGGGATGATTGTGTCCGCCGTCTCCCGCGTTGATGATGGGCACCCGGCTTTTTGCGGCGGCCACCATGGGCGCGCCTTCTTTGGGATGGCGCATGGCGATGATATCCGCATAGCAGTTTACCGTGCGAATGGTGTCGGCGACACTCTCCCCCTTGGCCACAGAAGAGCTGCTGGCCTCGGAAAAACCCAGCACATTGCCTCCCAGCTCATACATGGCCGCCTCAAAGGACAGGCGTGTGCGGGTGGAGGGCTCAAAAAACAGTGTAGCAAGCTTTTTCCCCCTGCACTTTTCCCGATACGCCTCCGGACGGGCGATGATGTCCTCCGCCCGCCTGATCAAATCGTCGATCTCTTTGGTAGAGAGATCCAGTATCCCGATGAGACTTCTCATAATTGGCCCCCTTTTTTCGTTGTGTGCCTTACTGCTTCATCCAACGCTCGTCTGAAGGATTGTCCCGAAATTGAAGCAGGCGGACAATATCCTCTTTTGCGATGTATCCGTTTTCTCCAGCCGCCCGGGCGACGGCATCAAAACAGGTGAGGCTGTGATTTTCCACCCCGGCTGCCTGCAGCCGGTCCAGCCCCTTCTGCATGCCGTATGTAAAGATGCTCACGATCCCCAGCACCTGTGCACCGGCCTCGCGAAGCGCTTCCACTACGTCGATGACACTGCCGCCGGTGGAAATGAGGTCCTCAATCACCACCACCTTCTGTCCCGCTTCCAGTTTCCCTTCGATTCGGTTCTGCCGGCCGTGGTCCTTGTTGCCCCCCCGCACATAGCCCATGGGAAGCCCCAGCATATGAGCCGCAATGGCCGCATGGGCAATTCCCGCGGTACTGGTTCCCATGAGGACCTCCGCCTCTGGGTAATAGGTTTTCACCGCCTCGGCGATGGCCGTCTCCACAAGGGTGCGCACCTGGGGGGCCGTCAGGATCAGCCGGTTGTCGCAGTACACCGGACTTTTGATGCCGCTGGCCCAGGTGAAAGGCTCGTTTGGACGGAAAAACACCGCCTTGATATCCAACAGCGCCTTTGCAATCTCTGTTTCTGTATTCATTCTTCTCTTTCCCCTCTCTCAGTCACAAAATTCTGCCACACACCGTTCATACGCGGCCACAGGATCCTCTGCCGCCGTGATGGGCCGTCCCACCACAATATAGTCGCTGCCGATCTCCCGCGCCCGCGCCGGCGTCGTCACCCGGGACTGATCTCCCTTGTCCCCGTCTGCAAAGCGCACGCCGGGTGTCACGGTGAGAAACTGCTTCCCGCAGCGCTCCTTGACCATGCCGGCCTCCAGAGGAGAGCAGACCACACCGTCCAGTCCTGCCGTCTGGGCATTTTTCGCATAGGCGCAGACCACCTCCTCGATGGGCGCATGGATGAGCAGGTCCCGCTCCATCACCTCCTGGCTGGTAGAGGTGAGCTGGGTAACTGCCAGAAGGATCGGCCGTTTTCCTCCGCCGGAGGAAAGTCCCCGCAGGGCGGCCTCCATCATGGGAATGGCGCCCGCAGCGTGGAGATTGCACATGTCTACCCCCAGGCGCGCCAGCACCGCCATGGCCTTTTCCACCGTATTGGGGATATCATGGAGCTTCAGATCCAGAAAGATCGGATGGCCCCGCTCCTTGGTCCGCCGGACGATATCCGGCCCCGCAGCATAGAACAATTCCATCCCGATTTTCACAAAGGGGCGCCGCGCCTCCCCGGCAAACCGGTCCAAAAATGCGGTATACGTCTCTGCGTTCGCAAAGTCGCATGCGATGATTACGTCTTTTCCCATTTTCTCCTCCTATTTTTCATGTGCCCCGCCGATGATCTCAGAAAGGGACCGGATCCCGTAATGTTCGGCGCGCTCGGGCAAATCTGCGATGATATCCCGGCAGGCCCAGGGGTCGACCAAATTGGCAGCCCCCACCTGAACAGCCGACGCACCCGCCAGCATCATTTCGATCACATCGTCCGCCGTAGACACGCCGCCCATACCGATGATGGGGATGTCCACCGCCTCATATACCTGATACACCATCCGCAGAGCCACCGGGAAGATGGCCGGACCGGAAAATCCCCCCATTTTGTTGGCGATCACCGGCTTTCTCCGTTTCAGATCGATCCGCATCCCAAGGAGTGTGTTGATCAGCGACAGTCCGTCGGCGCCTGCATCAGCACAGGCCTGTGCGATGGATACGATATCCGTCACATTGGGGGTGAGCTTGATGTACACCGGCTTTTTGGTCACTGCCTTCACCGCCCGCGTCACTGCGGCGGCAGATGCCGGGTCTGTGCCGAAGCTGATTCCGCCCCCGTGGACGTTGGGACAGCTGACATTGACCTCAATGATTCCCACTTCCTTCGCCTGATCCATCCGGGCCGCACAGGCGGCATACTCTTCCACGGAAAATCCGCTGATATTGGCGATCACCGGCTTATGATAATGCCGGGCCAGGCGGGGCAGCTCTTCCCCAACCACTTTTTCCACACCGGGATTCTGCAGTCCCACGGAATTGATCAGACCGGCCGTACACTCTGCGATCCGGGGCGTGGGATTGCCGAAACGGGGCTCCAGCGTCGTTCCCTTGATGGAAATGGAACCTAAAATATTCAAATCATACAGAGGTGCAAATTCTTCTCCAAATCCAAAGGTTCCGCTGGCGGGAATCACCGGATTGTCCAGCACGATGCCGGACAGCGTCGTTTTTAGATCTACCACAGGATTTCCTCCTTTTCCAGCACCGGACCATCCTTGCAGATACGCTTGGATCCGTACTTTGTCTTGCAGCTGCAGCCCATGCAGGCGCCGAACCCGCAGCCCATCCGTTCCTCAAAGCTGAACTGGCCGGGGCAGGCAGTGGCGTCGTACACCGCCCGCAGCATCGGTTCGGGACCGCAGGAAAAAGTGTAATCCGGAGCGGGCAGCTCTGACAGCGCCGCCGTGACAAACCCTTTGATCCCTGCGCTGCCGTCGGCAGTGGTGATCACCGTGGGGATGTTTGCAGCTGCAAATTTCTGCTGCAAAATCACCTCTGCCGCCGTGTTGAATCCCAAAACGGCAGTCACGCGCTTTCCGGCGTCCCGCAGGGCCTTCGCCGTCCAGTACATAGGGGGCGTGCCCGCGCCGCCGCCGATAACCAGATTGGTTTCCCCGGCTTTTGCAATGTCAAATCCATTTCCCAATCCGGTAAGTACATCCAAGGTCTCTCCAGGCCCCATACGGGACATGGCATCCGTTCCCCGCCCCACTGTTTTATAGATGACCCGCAGGATTCCCGCGCCGGAATCCACGTCGTGGACCGACAAAGGCCGTCGCAGGTAGAACCCGTCCAGAGCAATGTTTACAAACTGTCCGGGCCTCGTAATCTCACTGACGTCACCGGTCAATGCCATCTCATACATGTCCGGTGCAATTTGGAGGTTTTCCTGTATCGTAAAAATCCCTTGCTTCATAATCGTCCTTCCTTATCATAAGGCTGTGGGCATCGCCTCGGCGGCAGGCTCCCGCCACACAATGCGTCCGTCACAAACTGTCAGCAGGCACCGGCCGAAAACCTGCGTTCCCGCAAAGGGCGTGGCCCGGCCCATGGTGAGAAACTCTTCCGGCTCTACTGTATAAGCGGCATCAAGATCGAACACGGTAAAGTCCGCCCGCTCTCCGGGCTTCATACTGCTCTCTCCAAGGCCGAACCGGTGGCATGGATTCTCGTACAGCAGCTGAATCAGACGTTCCAGCGGCAGAATGCCCGGCCGCACCAGGTGGGTGTACAGCACGGGAAAGGCCGTCTCCAGTCCCACCACACCCATGAGACTGCCGGCCAGACCCCGGCTTTTTTCCTCCGCCGTGTGGGGCGCGTGATCGGTGGCGATCATATCGATGGTCCCGTCCAAAACCCCCCGGATCAGCGCTTCCTTGTCCCGGCGGCTGCGCAGGGGTGGATTCATTTTGAATCTTCCGTCCTCCTGAAGATCCTCGTCACACAGAGTAAGATAATGGGGCGCCGTCTCACAGGTCACATCCACACCCCTGGCCTTTGCCCGGCGGATCAGCTCCACACTCTCCCCGCAGGATACATGGCAGACATGATAGGCACAGCCTGTCCGCTCCGCCAGGGCCAGATCCCGCTGGATGGGTCCCCATTCCGACTGGGCGCAAATGCCCCGATGCCCGTGGGCGGCCGCATATGCGCCGTCGTGTATGTATCCGCCATGGAGCAGGGTTTCGTCTTCACAGTGGGCTGCAATGATTTTATGGAGTGCGGCCGCCCGGGCCATGGCGGCCTCCATCCGCTCCGGCGACTGCACGCCCCGGCCGTCGTCGGAAAAGGCGACGGCCTTTTCCATTTCTTCCATGGGCGCCGTCTCCGCGCCGCCTTCGCCCACTGTAATCGCTCCATAAGGGTATACGCGAACTTTCGCATCTCTTGCAAGAATGGATAACTGCACCTGCAGGTGCTCTCTGCTGTCCGGTACCGGATTCAGATTGGGCATGGCACACACCCGGGTATAGCCCCCCCGGGCTGCTGCCGCCGTGCCGGAAGCGATCGTCTCCTTATAAGAAAAGCCGGGCTCTCTGAGATGCACATGCACATCAGCAAACCCGGGAAATATACAATATTTTTTCGCGTCCACCGTAAAATCGGAACGGAGAAAAGGCTCGGAAATCATTCCGTCCGACAAAAAGAAATCTGCGGATATCATGCGGCCATTTTTGTAAATTGCAGCATCCTTAAATACAACCTTCACGCCGTTCTCCCCGTAAAATGTGGTCTCTCCCTGCAAAAACTTTTATAAAACAAGACTGCAAATCCCTTTGCAGCGCCCCTTTATAAAAATCCCGCCGGCGTCTTGAGCCCGCCTCAAGATCCTTTTTACAGGATAGCATACCCTGGACTGCTTGTCAAGAGAAAATTCAAAATTCCCTTCTTTTCGCGAAAAGAGCACGGTGGTTCTTCAGGGAATCGTCCCCCCTGAGGAAGTATCAGCAAAAGTGCCATAAAACAAAGCCTCTCCTGTGTTAGGGAGTCAGTGAAAACACCATAAAACAAAGCCTCTCCTGTGTTAGGGAGTCAGTGAAAACACCATAAAATAAAGCCTCCCCTTCCTTGCGAAGGGGAGGTGGCGCAACGCAGTTGCGACGGAGGGGTTGTATATAGGAGACAATCCCCCTGTCTGCTAACGCAGACATCCCCCTTTGCACAAGGGAGCCTATACAAACCCAAGCCTCCCCTGGGAGGGGGCTCGCAGCAGACCCGGAGTGGTGGCACAATATCTTTATAAAAGCCTCCCCTGTGTGGGGCTGCATAGCAGACCCGGGGGTGGTGGCACGGCGCAGCCGTGACGGAGGGGTTGTATATAGGAGACAATCCTCCCGTCGACTCCGTCGACACCCTCCTTTGCACAAGGAGGGCTTTTATATGATGCTCCGCAGGAAATGCTGGGGTTTGGGCGCAACATTTTTATAAAAGGCCACCCCTTCACAAGGAAAGGGTGGTGCTACGGCGCAGCCGTGACGGAGGGGCTGTTCTAAACGCAAACGATCCCCACGCCGGCGCCCATGGTTCCGCGCACGCCGCCGGTGGCCCGGTGGGAATGGTACAGATTTGGATTGCAACGGGTACACTCCCCGCACACATCCACCTGCGCTGCGCCCGCATCCAAAAGCAGTTCCCGGTTCATTCCGGCAATATCCGCATACAGCGCACCGTCCCGCGCCGTCACATACCGATCGGCAAAGGTAATACCCCGCAGCTCTGCCACAGTGTCCCGCAGCTCCTCACCCACCTGGTAGCAGCAATCGTGGATACAAGCACCCACTGCGGCGCGCACCTCCATGGCGCCCATTTTTCGCAGCATGGACACCGCTTTTGCACTGATGCCGGCAGCAGTCCCCCGCCAGCCGGCGTGGACCGCACCTATCAGAGGCGCACCGCTTTCCGTCACCCCCACAAGGAGCACCGGTGCGCAGTCCGCCACCCGCACCAAAAGCGTGATCCCCGGCTGATTCGTCACAAATCCGTCGCAGGGGTAGGGCACCTCCCGCAGCGTTCCTTCGCCGGCGTTTTCCCGGGTCACATACCGGATCCGGTCCGAGTGGATCTGCGGCGTACATACCACATCCCCGGGCAACCCCGCGTGAGTACAGAACAGACGGATATTTTCCCTGACTGTCTCCTCCGCATCTCCCCGGTGAAAACCGACATTCATGGAAGCGGTGTGGGGCAGCGTGCTGACTCCCCCCTCTCTGGTGGAAAATCCGTGGGCCGTGCCGGAGACGTCCAGCACATCCGACTTCCACGTATATGTATTGTAATAAAACATCGCTTCTTTTCCCGAATAAAAATGCGGGGAACATAAAATGTTCCCCTTCCTGTCAGACGACCAAATCGGACAAGGCGTTGTACAAGTCCTCGTCGGACTCCAGATATACCTCCGACCACTCCATGGTATAAATGGCACCCAAAAGACTTTTTGCGTTTACCTTAAAATCGTTGTTGTCCGTCAAAATGACTCTTCCCTTTGCCTTGGTGGCCACTGCCACCAGCTTGCTCACATCGGACATAGTGTCAATACGTATTTTCAATCTGTTCATAGCCGTTCTCCTTATTTTTATAATAGCTGCTCTCCATAGTATGCAGGCGGGAAGCGGGATATGTAAAAATCAGACCAGCACCTCTCCCCAGCATTCCCCGAAGGCGCACGCCGCGTTCGCCTCATCTGTATCGATGTGCATGGCAGGCGCAAATTTCTCGCTCACGCGGATGACAACGTCTCCAAACACAGTGCTCCGCTCCGAATTGGTAATTTTCACGGAAACAATCTGCTTGTCCTCCACTCCAAACTCCTTCGCGTTCTCCGGTGTAAAATGGATGTGCCGCTTTGCGGCGATTACACCCTCCGAAAGCTCCACCTCACCGCAGGGACCGATCAGCTTGCAGGCCCCGCTGCCGGCAACATCGCCGCTTTCCCGGATGGGAGCCGCGATCCCCAGCGTGCGGGCATCCGTGAGAGACACCTCCACCTGAGACGCTTTTCTGGCCGGCCCCAGGATGATCACATTGGGGATGGACTTTTTGGGTCCCACCACGGTGACTCGCTCCTCACATGCAAACTGGCCGGGCTGGCTCAGCGCCTTCTTAAAGGTCAGGGTTGCGCCTTCTCCAAATAAAATGGCGATGTGTTCCTCTGTCAGATGTACGTGTCGTGCGCTTGTTTCTACCAAAACTTTCTTTTCCATGTGTTTGTTTTGCTCCTCTATATTGATTTCTATGTAATATCTGTTTTGTCCACTATGAAAACAATCCCTCAGTCGGCTTCTCTGGCAGCTCCCCTTTGCGGCTCTGCAAGAGACGCCCACATGGGAGCCTTTTTATTGTAAACCTCCCCTGTGGTGCAGCTCCGCGGGAGATACTGGGGTGGTGCTACCGGCGCAGCCGTGGCGGAGGGGTTGTGTAGGAAACAATCCTCCCGTCGACTCCGTCGACACCCTCCTTTGCACAAGGAGGACTTTTTATATGATGCTCCGCCGCCATGCCCCCGAAGATGCTGCACATCTCCCCTCAAGGGGACCTTTTTTCTTAAGCCTCCCCTGTG
>CAJFOI010000043.1 GCA_904396155.1 Candidatus Avispirillum faecium
GGAGCCTAAAATGAAAAAGGCTCTCTTCTGGGGAGACCAAAATGAAAAGAAAAAGTCCCCCTTGTGTAAAGGGGGATGTCTCCGCGCATGCGGAGACAGGGGGATTGTCTTTTTGCAATCCTTCCGTCATGGCTACGCCATGCCAACCTCCCCCTTTCGGGGGAGGTTTTTCTATAGATAAATCTCACATTTTTATGTGTTAAAATTCACAAAATAATGTGAATTCTCGTTGACATATTTGCGTATCTGTGTTAAAATGAACAAAACCCCGGCAGGAGGATGACACATGTATAAGGATCGCAGGGAATGGGTGCGGCAACAGCTGATGCAGAGACCGTTTGTGTCCTATGGGGAGCTGTTTTCCCAGTTTCCGAATGTGTCACAGATGACCCTGCGGCGGGACATCGATTACCTGGAGAGGACGGGGGAGGCCATCAAGGTCCGCGGCGGCGCCCGCAGCGCCCGTTTTCTGGCGGAGACGATGGACGATCCCTATTTTTCCCGCATGTCGGAAAATGTGGAAAGCAAAAGACGGATCGCTGCGGGTGCCGTGCCGTTTTTGGAAGTGGGCCGGTCCATCTTTTTTGATTCCGGCTCTACGCTGCAGCAGATGATCCCCTGTGTGCCGGATGAGCGGTTTGTCTTTACCACCACAAGTCCCGCAGCGGCCATCGAGCTGTCCCGGATCGGCCGGCCGGTGGTCAATTTGGTGGGCGGCTGGCTGGACCGGGACTATCAGGCGGTGTCCGGTATGCAGGCGATGAAGTACCTGGAGGATGTGAACATTGACATCGCTTTCCTGTCTCCCTCTGGGTTGTCGGTGCAAAGCGGATTTACAGGGGGCAACTATAACGAATGCCAGCTGAAGAAGGCGGTCGTGGAAAAGGCGCGGCTGGTTGTCATGCTCATGGACCTTTCCAAGGCGGATAAAAGCCTGCCCTATACATTCTGCCGGCTGGACCAGGTGCAGGTGCTGCTCTGCGACGGATCGCTGCCGGAGCAGCTGCAGATGCAGGCTGCGGCCTGCAATGTACGAGTCATAGATGTAACAAAAGAAGAAACAGAGAGGGAACGATGATATTTGATACACTTTCCAATATAGAAAAATACAAGGGCATCAATAAAAACCTGGATCAGGCCATCGATTTTATCTGCGGAACAGATTTTTCGGACAGCCTGGAAGGCAAGACAGCTGTCTGTGATGCTTTTTACTATACGAAGTCTGCCATGCAGACCGGCGACATCACCGATGCGCCTTTTGAAGCACACAGGCGGTTTGCCGACATTTTCATTCCCCTTTCGGGAAGAGAACTTGTCAAGACCGCGGCGGTGGACAGCCTGATTGTCACATATGCGTACCAGGAGGAAGACGACTACTGCCTTTTAGAGGGCCCGGCGCAGGCCAATGTAATCAATACGCCGGATACCTTTACCATTTTGTTCCCCCAGGATGCCCACAATTCCGCCGGCAGTGTGGACGGGAAAGTGACAGATCTGGAAAAGATCGTGGTGAAAGTGCGGGTGTAAATATAGAAGGGGGTACAGGCCTATGCCTTTTCCCGATTACAATAACAGTATAATGAGTATCTCCAATGCTCTGCTGAAGCATTATGGAGCAGTTCCGTATCATGCTACGTTGCCGTTGGTAGATGAACTGCTGAAAAAACAATATAAAAATGTCGTCCTTTTGATTTTGGACGGAATGGGTGTCAATGTTTTGGAGAAAACGCTGCCCTGTGACGCATTTCTGCGCAAACATGTTAAGGCGAAAATCTCCAGTGTTTACCCCTGTACCACAACGGCGGCACTCACCTCTATACTCAGCGGCAAAACGCCTTGGGAGCACGGATGGCTTGGATGGTCCTGTTATTTTGGGGAAGTAGACAAATGTGTGGATTTGTTTTCTAATAAAGAAAGCGGAACCGACTTGCCTGCGGCGGACGAAAATTTGCCGTACACGTACTTGTCCTACGAATCCATCCTGCAGACCATCGGACGCAGCGTCAGAACCTGTAATGTTTCTCCGTTCTCGGAGTATTATGCAAACACGTTGGAGGACGTTTGCGCACATCTGCAGAAGTTGTGTGATGAGGACGGAAGAAAGTTTATATACGCGTATCATTATCAGCCGGACGCCGACGTGCATGATTTCGGCGTAGAGGCACCATGTGTCCGGGAAAGAATGCTGGCGTATGACAGCCAGCTGGAAGCACTTGCGCATTTGCTGCAGGACACCCTGCTTCTGATTACGGCTGACCATGGAATGAAAGATATTACCAGAAAATGTGTGCAGGACACGCCTATAGAAAGCGCTCTCGTTCGGCATATTTGCGTAGAACCCAGGTGCTGCTCTCTATATGTCAAAGAGGAATACAAGGAAAACATTCCAGAGATGTTTGCAGACACTTTTGGTGACGCATTTCAACTGTACACCCATGATGCGTTTCTGCAAAGCGGGCTCCTTGGAGAGGGAATCATGCATCCGAAGGTAGATGAATTTATTGGCGACTGGGTGGCAGTAGCAACAGGAGACATGGCGCTTTGGTATAAAAATAAAAATAACGATTTCAAGGCGGCACATGCAGGCCTGACGGATGAGGAACTTATGGTGCCGCTGATTGTGATAGAAAAATAATGGTTGAGGCTGTTCTATGAATCGTAAGCCAAGTTTATTTTCATAAATGAATTATTTAAAGAGGGGATGATTATGTCAAATTGGTTTTCAAAATTATTTGATGATGAACCCGAACCATTAACAAAAGTATCTGTATTACAAAGTTTAAAATATGCACAAAGCTTATTAATTATGGACAATAGTCCAAACAAAATTTTATATCTAACAACTGTAAATAAAGCTATAAGATACTTAGAAAGTGAAGAGGATGAAGGAATATAACGAGATATGTTACCAGCAAGAAGGCGAGTTTTACATAAAACAACATATACCAACAAAAATATACTGGTGCGATGGATGAAATTGCTGGTTTAGATACTTAGTAGATGTCAAGCCGGTAGTTTCTGTGATGTACGATTTGGTTTCAACAAGAAAATAAAGCTATACAGATAGAAAGGAAGAAGCAATATGGCAAATCCAGTAATTATGCCGCGGCAGGGCCAGAGTGTGGAGGCCTGCATCATTACGGCGTGGCATAAAAAGGTAGGGGATGCAGTCAGGCAGGGGGATCTCCTCTTTTCCTATGAGACAGACAAGTCTGCCTTTGACGAGAAAAGCCCCGTATCCGGCACCCTGCTGGCGATCCTTGCAGGGGAGGGGGATGTGGTGCCCTGCCTGGACACCGTGTGTGTGATCGGAGAAGCAGGAGAGGATATTTCCGCTCTCACCGGGAAAGCAGCACCGGCCGAGGCAAAGGAGGAAGCGCCTGCCGCACCTGCTGCGCAGCCACAGCCGGCTTCGCCTGCAAAGCCTGCCCCGCGGGAAGGAGACATTCTGCGTATTTCTCCTCGGGCAAAGGCGCTGGCGCTGAAAACCGGGGTGGATATGACCCGTGTGGTACCCACCGGCCCCCACGGAAGAATTATTCAGCGGGATATTGACGCGGCGCTGGACAGCGGATACCACGGAACCGTGGCGGATGTGGAAGCATACCTGGCGGGCGGTTACAAGGGCAGCCGGGCAGTGGCCGTTTCCCAGGGTACGGCGCTGGAGGCAGTGGAACAGCAGGCGGAGACAGTGTACGTCGCCGGCGGTACGGAGTTCAGCTTGTACGAAGAGGTGCCTATGACCGGGGTACGCAAGGCGATTTCTCGTTCCATGTGCGCATCTCTCACCGAGATGGCACAGCTGACGCTGCACACTTCTTTCGATGCAACTTCTATTATGGAGTACAGAAAGCAGCTGAAGGAGAACGCCCAGCTTCTGGGCCTGCCCAAGATTACTCTCAACGATATGGTTCTCTACGCGGTTTCGCGAACACTTCTGGACCATCCCTATATAAACGCAAATCTGGTGGGAGAGACCTTCCGCCTGTTCCGCCACGCCAATATCGGCCTGGCAGTAGATACGGACCGGGGACTTTTAGTGCCCACGCTGTTCGGCGCGGATTCGATGACCCTGTCTCAGATCGCCGCGGCGTCCAAGGAAGCGGCAGGACGGGCCCGCAGCGGCCGGCTGACGCCCGACGAGATGTCCGGCGGCAGCTTTACCGTAACGAATCTGGGGTCTCTTGGAATTGAAAGCTTTACCCCTGTAATCAACCCGCCCCAGACGGCAATTCTGGGTGTGTGCACCATTACCAATCGGCTTCGGGCAGACGGAACGGTGTACCCCGCCATGGGACTGTCCCTTACCTTTGACCATCGGGCAGTGGACGGTGCCCCTGCGGCGAAGTTTTTAGCAGATCTCTGCTCCATGCTGGAAAATTTCAACTTGCTGCTGGCAAAATAAGGGAGATACAGAATGACATATGATTTGATCATACTGGGCGGCGGCCCGGCGGGCTATAACGCGGCAGAACGGGCCGCCCACGGAGGCATGCAGGTTTTGCTCTTAGAGGAACGCGCCCTGGGAGGTGTGTGTCTCAACGAAGGCTGCATTCCCACAAAAACTCTGCTGAATTCCGCGAAAATCTATGACAGTGCCCTGCACGGCGCCGATTACGGTGTGCAGGTGACTGGTGCATCCATCGACCACGCGAAGGTAGTAGACCGCAAGGACAAGGTGGTAAAAACCCTGGTGTCCGGCGTAGGTGCAAAAATGCGCGGCGCAAAGGTCACTGTCGTGGAGGGCTTCGGCTGCATTACCGGCAAGGGACCGGAGGGATTCCGGGTTCGCTGCGGGGAGGAGGAGCATCTGGCGAAAAGGCTGCTGATCTGCACGGGAAGCGAGGCGGCGGTGCCTCCCATCGACGGACTGCGGGAGGCGGTGAACACAGGCTTTGCCATGACCAACCGGGAGATTTTGGATATGCGTACGGTGCCAAAGCGCCTGTGCGTCATCGGCGGCGGCGTCATCGGGCTGGAAATGGCTTCCTATTTCAGCACCATCGGCACCCAGGTGACGGTGGTGGAGATGCTGGACAAAATCGCAGGCCCGACGGACCGGGATATATCCGCTGTTCTTCAAAAGAATTTGGAGAAAAAAGGGATTCGGTTCCTTCTGGGGGCGGCGGTCACGTCCGTCAGCGAAAGTGGGAAGACCGTGACCTGTACCGCAGATGGGAAGAGCGTTTCCGTGGACTGTGACGCAGTGCTGGTGAGCACCGGACGGCGGCCCCGCACCGGGGGCATCGGACTGGAAAAAGCCGGCGTTCTGCTGGACCGAGGCGCAGTGGTCTGCGATGAACGGGGCAGAACCTCCGTGCCGGGAATCTGGGCTGCGGGAGATGTAAACGGGCGCAGTATGCTGGCCCATACCGCATACCGGGAAGGCGAAGTGGCCGTATCCGACATGCTGGGCGTATCGGACCGGGTGGATTATCTGGCCATTCCCGCCGTCATTTATACAAAGCCTGAGGTGGGCACGGTAGGCGACACGGTGGAAAGCGCCGCGGCGCGGGGCGTTTCCGCCACAGAGCACACGGTCAGCCTGCGCTACAGCGGCCGGTATGTGGCCGAAGTGGAAGGCGGCGACGGGATTGTGAAAATCGTGGTGGACGATGCCCACAAGACGATCCTTGGGGTACATATGATCGGGTCCTACGCTTCGGAAATCATTTACGGGGCGGCGGCCATGGTGGCAGCCCGCCAGCGGGTGTCTGATGTGCAAAAGCTGGTATTCCCCCATCCTACCGTATGTGAAGTCATACGGGAAGGCATGTTTATGATCGATTAATAAAAAAAGGAGATACACTGTTATGCCGAAAAGTCAATATATCAGCCCCAGCGATGCGTTTGCATCCGGATACCTTACCTTTGACAAAATTCCCCTGTGCCAGTATAAAAAGACGCTTGCCCAGGAGAAAAAGCTGTACACTAAAGCAGATTTCCTGCGCATTTACCGGGACATGCGGATCATCCGGGAATTTGAGACCATGCTCAATGAAATCAAAACGAAGAGCGCCTATAACGGGGTAGAATACACTAACCCCGGACCGGCGCACCTGTCCATCGGACAGGAGGCCTCCGCGGTGGGCCAGGCGTACTGCCTGGATATCAACGACTATACCTTCGGCTCCCACCGCAGCCACGGCGAGATCCTCGCCAAGGGACTTTCCTCTATCGAAAAGCTTACGGAAACAGAGCTGTATGATATTATGAAGGAGTTTCTGGGCGGAAATATTCTGAAAGTGGTGGAAGGAAAGCAGGAGCGGCAGGGAGACGTCAAGGAGCTTGCCATGGACTTTCTGCTGTACGGTGCCCTTGCGGAGATCTTTGCCCGGACCACAGGTTTCAATAAGGGCCTGGGGGGATCCATGCATGCATTCTTCATTCCCTTTGGGATCTTTCCCAACAATGCCATCGTAGGCGGCGCCGCGCCGGTAGCGCTGGGTGCGGCTCTGTACAAGCGGAGCAATCACAAGAAGGGGATTGTGATTGCCAATTCCGGCGACGGTGCCCTGGGCCGCGGCCCTGTGCTGGAATCCCTCAATATGGCTTCTATGGACCAGATCCGCAAGCTGTGGGGGATGGACGGCAAATATGCGGACGGCGGTATGCCGATTCTCTTCAATGTGTTCAATAACTTTTACGGTATGGGCGGACAGACCAGAGGCGAGACCATGGGCTTTGACATTGCCGCGCGTCTGGGCGCCGGCTTCAACCCGGAGATGCTTCATGCGGAAAAGGTCAACGGATACGATCCTCTGGCGGTGATTGACGCCACCCGGCGCAAAAAAGAACTGCTCCTCAACGGAGAGGGCCCGGCGTTTTTGGAAGTCGCCACCTATCGTGTCAGCGGCCACTCTCCCTCTGATTCCTCCACTTACAGAAGCCAGGAGGAGATCGAGGAGTGGAAAGCGGCCTGTCCCATTGCCGCGTACCGGAAAAAGATGGTGGAAGGCGGCATCGCTGCAGAAGAGGAGTTTGACGCCATCGAGGCGGACATCGTAAAACGGATTACCAAGATCTGTCGGATGGCCATTGACGAGGAGATTTCTCCCAGAATGGATCTGGACAGCCAGCCCGATCTCATTTCTTCCATTATGTTTTCCAACCAGTCTGTTCCTTCCATGGATCCGAGCAGAGAACCGGAAGTGCTGCTTTCCAAGGAAGAGAATCCCCGTGTAAAACAGATTGCCGGCAAAGCCCGCTATGCCTTTGACGAGAAGGGAGAACTGATTCCCAAAATCAAGCAGTTTGGTCTGCGGGACGGGATTTTTGAGGCGATTTTGGATAAATTTTACGAGGATCCCACCCTGGTCGCCTACGGCGAGGACAACCGGGACTGGGGCGGCGCCTTTGCCGTATACCGCGGGCTCACAGAAGCGCTTCCCTATCACCGCTTCTTCAACGCGCCCATATCTGAGGCGGCCATCGTAGGTTCCGCAGTGGGGTATGCCATGGCCGGCGGACGGGCCATTGTGGAGCTGATGTATGCAGACTTTATCGGCTGCGCAGGAGATGAAATTTTCAATCAGCTGTCCAAGTGGCAGTCCATGTCTGCGGGCATTCTCAAAATGCCTGTGGTGGTTCGTGTGTCTGTGGGCTCCAAGTACGGCGCCCAGCACAGTCAGGACTGGACGGCGCTCACTGCCCACATTCCCGGGCTGAAGGTGTGCTTCCCTGCAACACCCTATGATGCAAAGGGACTGATGTGCGCGGCGCTGAACGGCACCGACCCGGTGATCTTCTTCGAGAGTCAGCGGATTTACGATATAGGGGAGCAGTTCCACGAGGGCGGTGTTCCCGCAGGCTCTTATGAAGTGCCCTTCGGCGAGCCGGATGTAAAGCGGGAAGGCACCGATGTGACGATTCTCTCCATCGGTGCGGTGCTGTATCGGGCCCTGGACGCGGCGAAAAAGCTGCAGGAGCAGTACGGTATCAGCGCGGAAGTCATCGACGCCCGCTCCATCGTGCCTTTCAACTATGAAAAAGTGCTGGAAAGCGTGAAGAAAACCGGTCGTATCCTTATCGTAGGCGACGCCTGCGACAGAAACTCTGTCATGCGGGATATGGCGTCCAACATTGCGGAGATGGCCTTTGATTATCTGGATGCGCCGCCGGTGGTATTCGGTTCCCGCAACTGGATCACCCCCGCCTTTGAGTTTGAAAAGTATTTCTTCCCCCAGGCGGACGGCATGATCGATGTAATCAGCCAGAAACTTCTGCCCCTTCCCGGTCATGTTTGTACGGTAAATGAGTCGGAAATCGAACACATGGAGAGAAGCAAAAAAGGCGTATAATAATGAAAAAAGGCCGCCGGCACAGCCGGCGGCCTTTTTATTATTGTTATTCTGTGATTTTTCCTGCAATCAATAGCCGCAGATAAGCGACATCCCGTATGGTGATCCGCCCGTCTGCAACGATGTCTCCCGCCTCCAGCTGCGCGTCGGTAAGCTCTTGGGAAAGATTTCCTGCAAGGTACAGGCGAAGCGTTGCAATGTCCCGGATGGTCACTCTCCCGTCTCCGGTAACGTCACCCATGAGAACAGGTGCCGCATCCATACCCTGAACGGTGACAGTATATTCCAGCGCCTTGTCTTCACATCCCGGAAGAAAAACCGATATGGTGGTGCTGCCGTTGCCCACCGGAGAGATCACGCCGCTGTCGGAGACGGTGGCTACACCGGTGTCGGCAGAGGAGTAGGCCAGATCTTCTGCAGCGATATCCAGGCTTGTGTAGGACCAGCCTGCATTGGTGTTGCGAACGGATCCGATCTGGAAAGTTTCTCCCTTTCCAAGATTTACCGCTGTATCTTGAGAGGTGGAAAGGGAGACATAGGCCTGACTCAGAGAAACGGTCCGGGTTATGGTCTGGGTTTGATCGGACCGGTCCACGCTCCGAGGCGTTCCCGCATCAAAAAACTGTGCCCAAAAAAGGGTCCCGTTGTACTGGAACACGCCCACGCCTACAGAGGTGAAATTGGAACGCAAAATATTTTCTCTGTGTCCCTGAGAGTTCATCCAGCCGTCCATCACGGCGTCCGGCGAGCCGTATCCCACGGCGATATTTTCTCCTACCCAGCCACGCCAGTTTGTCACGGAAAAGCAATCGCTCCCGTCGGGACGGGTGTGGTCGTAATAGACGGCACATTCCAGCGCCCGCTGCATAGCGGCGTCCAGCAATACGGCGTCCATTTCCACAGGGGAAAGTCCCTGCGCTGTGCGCTCTGCGTTGATTCGGTCCAGCACATCCCAGGCATACTGGTAGATGGCATCCCCGGTGACGTGAACGGAAGTGTCCCCGGCGGCGGCTGTATGTAATGGGAGCAGAGAAACGGAAATTACAAAACAAAGGACACTGAAAAGGATTTTTTTAATGGGGCTGTGTTTCATACGGTAGATCCTGCCTTTCGGTAAAAATGATATTTCTATCAAGTATTATACAAAGAAGCTGCTGCTTTGTCAAATGGATCCTGCTCTGTTTCTAAAGCTTTCCCAAAAAGGTGACTTTTTCCTTAAGCCTCCCCTGTGTGCAGCTCCGCGGGAGATGCTGGGGTGGTGGCGCAACGTAGTTGCGGCGGAGGGGTTGTTATGAATGAAACATCCCTCTTTACACAAGGGGCCTTTTTTTAAGGCCCCTATGTAAACCAAAAGACCAAGTTTCCCAAAGGCAAAAATCTTCCAATTTCTACCGGATTTGCTCTTGCCACTGCTCTGTGATTGTTGTATAATAACACAGTAAAGCTTTCTGTACAAATGTATTTTTGTATAATCAAATTCTTTGGGATATATACTAATATGTCCATCAAAAAACGGCGCAAAGCGCCGGAGATGAAGGAAGGCAGAAAAAATACTATGCTGGATGATATTCTGACAAGGCGAAAAAAAGATTTTGCACCAGGCGTGCATACGGAGCTGCGGGCACAGGTGAATAAAACGAGAGGGGTAAGCTTTCTCTCCGGAAGTCTTACCACCAATGTGCGCAGTGAAGTTTCCGGGGTGTCCGCACGGGTTTATAAAAACGGCGTGTATGGGTTTTCTTCTGCGGCAGAGTATGATGCGGACGCGGTTGCAGCTGTTCTTGCGGCAGCGACGGAAAATGCCCTGTTTATGGACAAGCGTGCCGGCAGGGGCACACCGGCGCTCTTGCCCGTGGATGCGGGACAAACGGTGCGGGAAATCACCGACAGCGATCCCGTGCAAAAGGATTATATTGATTTTGCGGGGGCTTTGGACGCGTATATGGAAAAGAACTGTCCCGGCCTTTCCGGCAGGGGCGTCAGCATCCGGGCGGATTCCATGGAGAAACTTTTGTGTGTGTCTCAGGGACATGACGCTCATGTGATTCTGCCCCGCTGCTATGTGTACCTTCGTATGACGGCAGACACATCTGGGGGCAACCCGGTGGAGCTGTTTGTACCGGTGGGCGGGCACGGCACCTTTGATACGGTGTTTTCCGATCCTGCCCTGTTGTATCCGAAAGTGGACGAGCTGTATGAAAAGCTCATGCAAAAACGGGAGGGCGTCTACCCCCAGGCGGGGGAGAAGACCTGTATTCTCAGCGGAGAGCTCACGGGTATGCTGGCCCACGAGGCGGTGGGCCATACGGTAGAGGCGGATCTGGTACTGGGGGGCAGTGTGGCGGCGCACAGCCTTGGCAAAACGGTGGCAAGCCCCCTGGTGACGATGGTGGATTATGCCCACACCTGCCTGGGTGCCCCTGCGCCTCTTCCAATTTATGTGGACGACGAAGGTACGCCTGCAAAGGATGTGGTCCTCATCCAGGACGGAGTCCTCACCGGGTATATGAACAGCCGGCAGACGGCGCAGCATTTTGATATGGAGCCATGCGGCAACGCCCGGGCATATCTCTTTTCCGACGAGCCCCTGATCCGCATGCGCAATACGGCCATCGTCCCCGGAACCTCGAAACTGGAGGATATGATCGCTTCGGTAGAGGACGGATATTATTTTATCGATACCAACAACGGACAGGCGGACACCACAGGGGAATTTATGTTTGGGGTCTGCATGGGCTATGAGATTAAAAATGGAAAGCTGGGCCGCGCACTGCTGGATACCACCATATCCGGAGTGGCTTTTGAAATGCTGAAAACAGTGGACATGGTAGGGGACACCATTTCCTGGTCCTCCTCCGGATTTTGCGGGAAAAAGCAGCCTATGCCGGTGGGGCTGGGCGGTCCGGCCATCCGCTGCAAAATTACGGTGGGCGGCAGATAAAGGAAGGGAGCGAGGACAATGATTGCACTGGATCAGATTACACAAGATATCATAGAAAGGCTCCGGGGAGCCGGTGCGGACAAGGCGTACTGTACGGCGGCCACCAGCGTCACCCGGGAATTCAACGTGGACGGCGGGCAGTTCAGCCTCATGCGCACGCTTTTTGACAACTCCCTGTCCCTCACGGGAATCGTCGGCGGGAAAAAGGGGTCGGTAGGAATCAATAAATTTGACGATGCCGCCGTGTCTCAGGCGGTGGCGGACTGTATGGCTTCTGCAAACTCCGCGGAGGCGGATGCGGCATGGGATCTGGCGCCGGAAGGCGGGACGCGCACATTTACCCAGGGCGTACTGGAGGCGGATGAGGACCGGCTCTTCGACCGCACGGCGGAGCTGATGGAGCAGATCAGTAAGAGGTTCCCGAAAATTCTGGTGGAACAGATGATTGTATCTCACGTGCGCAGCCACAGCGTCTACCGCAATACAAACGGGGCCTTTTACACCAAGGACGCGGGATACTATAATGTGGATCTCATGTTTTCCGGTCACGACGGCGAGGCCGCTTCTTCCTTCTTTGGCACAGGTGCGATTACAGACAGCCTGGATCATCCGTTTATGGAGCTGGGTTCCATCGAGCGGGACCTGGCGGACGTGGAAAAGCAGATTTATACAAAGAGTGTAGGAGAGAAATTTACCGGCGTGCTGCTGCTGCCGCCGGGATGTCTGGGTTCCTTTTTGGGGGATATCGCAGACAATTTTGCCTCCGACGGCCCCGTGCTGGAAGGCACCAGTATCTGGCGGGACAGGCTGGGAGAGCAGGTGGCAGACCGGCGGATTACAATTTCCTTTGCGCCCGGCGCAAAAGAGATCGTGTGCGGGCAGTCCTACACCGGGGAAGGGTTTCTGGCGGAAGACTTTGACTTTATCCGGGAAGGAAAGCTGGAGAGCTTTCTTGTCAGTTTATACGTATCCAATAAAACGGGAGTGCCCCGGGCGAAGAATTCCGGCGGCAGTATGATCATGCGTCCGGGAGACCGGTCGCTCCAGGAGATCATAGCATCGATAGACAAAGGGATATTGGTGGGCCGCTTTTCCGGAGGGCAGCCCGGCACCAACGGGGACTTTTCCGGTGTGGCGAAAAACAGCTTTCTCATAGAAAATGGAAAAATCACCGATGCGGTGAGCGAAACAATGATTTCCGGCAATCTCGCGGATATGCTGCAGAACGTGGTGGCAATTTCCCGGGAAACTGTGGCGGACGGATATACGGTGCTGCCCTGGGCAGCCTTTGGTGGGATCACGGTTTCCGGAAAGTAACAAAAGGAAGGGGGGATTTCCCCCTTCTGTTTTTCTGTATTTCCCTCATCCGGGATGCCGAAGGTGTTATTTTTCATATGTTCTTTTCTTCCATATGGCAGCGACGGTGCCGCTCAGAGCAATCCCAGCTGCAAATGCAACGGCAAGCCACAGGACGAGGCTGTTGTCATCGCCGGTTTCTGGGGTCGCATCACCGTTTGGATTTGAGGCCTTTTCGACAGAGTCTGTGGAATTCAAATGACTGCCGGAATCTGTTTTCCCGCCGGCGGGCGTGCTGCCGGAGGAATCCGATAGGGCAGAGTCCGTGGAGGGTACTTCGGTCTCGGAGTCTGTGCTATCCGCTGCGGAATCTGTATCTGTTGTTTGCGCACCGCTGCGCATTACGTTGATTCTTACAGCGGGCGTTTGCTCTTCCGTGTCGACGGAAGAACCATTTTTGGTGAGTACCTTGACTGTGTGCAGCTGGATGTCACCGGTTTCAAAAGACTGAGTGCAGGAAAACTGCAAGGTAATTTTCATTGTTTCGGACAACGTGTTGTCTGATGCAAAAAAACTGGTCCAGTACAGGCCGTCGCCGGCCAGAACAGGGCCCGCCGACATATTGCCGGACGAGCCGGAGGAGGCGGTCATCGTCACGCCTTTGGGACAGGCGACGCCGATTTCCACGCCGGCATATGGATTCTTTGGGGAAATTTCAATTTCTGCTTCAAAATTTGTTTGCGATTGACGAAGTGCAATTTGCTCCTGCGATACACGAATGACCGATTCTCCGGCAAAGGCGGTCACGGTTCCAAGAAGGAGTATGCCGCAGCAAGCGAGCAGACAAGCGATTTTTTTCAAGCCAACCATCCTTTCACGATAAAGCGGTATACAGGAATTGGGAATCGCCGAAATCGGACAATCCCCAATTCTCGCAAATACCTGTAGCACATGGATCTCAGTCGATGAATCCCGTCAGGATAATAAAGTCTGCCGTATCTACGGTCCCGCTGCGGTCTATGTCGCAGGCGGTGTCTGCAGTCTGATACTTGCTCAGGGCGATGGAAAGGTCGGCCAGTGTAACAGAGCCGTCCTGATTGACGTCCGCCGCTGCCTGGTAGGAGATCACTTCTACGGTGTCCTCTCCATCTGCGATGGAAACCGGTCCTTCGAAGGTGCCGTCTTCACTGGTAGCTGCTGTGTTGATGCTTTGAATTTTCAGCTCTGTATTGCCGGGAGTCGCGCCCTCTTTGAGCTTTAATGTGATTTGCAGCACGTCTGTGTCGCCGGAAACAGCAGCGCTTGTTCCGAGAATCATGCGTACGGTGCCTTCCGTGCTCTTGTCGGCTGTAAGCACTGTGTTTGCCAGGAGGGATTTTACTTCGGTGACTTCAAATACCGTGTTGTCGTAAGATACCGCCACATCGAAGCTGTTCAGACCCGAAAGCCCCGTCATGGATACGGTGCAGGTGACTGTGTCTCCACTCTCCACAACGGCCAGTGCTTTGTCGGTGTGGATTTCCGCGCTGCCGGCGTTTGCCGCGGAGATGCCGAACGGCTGCGTAAAGCTGATGCCTTCGTCCCCCTTGAGCTGTGCCCGGACATAGCTGTGTACCACACCTTCGTAGTCGTTCAGGTCGATCGTATTGCCGGTGGCGATGACTTCTCCGTCGGCGATCCATTCGATTGTGTGATAAAGATCGCCCTCAATGGTGATGGTATCCGCGTCCTGATCCACCTCGATGTTGGTGATAACAGGCGCTTGATAGTCGTTGATGATGCTGTGATCGGTGATGGTGTATCCTTCCCGTTTGGCAACGTGCGCGCTGGCATAGAAAGCGCCGCTCTCCATAGCCTTGCGTACCTCGTCAGGATTATTGGTGGGCAGGAGCATCATATTGTAGCTGTGGCCGGTGGCTTCGTTTGAGTGGGTGTCATCGTTGGAGAACCCCCATACGAAACGTCCTTCCGGCATGGTCTCCTGGAGAATGTTGTCCCACAGGATACGGTCGGAGTAAGAGTCACCGTCCAGCTTGTTGATGATTTCCATACCAACGCAGGCATCGTACTTCAGAAAGAGGTCTACATACTTTTTGATGTTTGCAGGATCGTTGGCGGCGTCCTCGCCGGCGGTGCCGCTGGTGTTGCTTCCGCCATAGTAACGGCCGGGGTGGTTGATGTGGCAGATGCCGCCCAGCTCCTGTGTCCTGGCGATGTTGCTTTCCAGCGTTGCGCCCGCTTCGTTGTTGAAGGGAGTAAAGAAAGTGTTCAAATGGTCGCTTACAGACTGTTCATCGGAATTCTGGATAGCGACCATGCCGCGGCCGTCTCTGTCCGTTCCGTAGGTGATTTCCTGCAGACGTTCGTCCGTCAGGTAGGTGCGGCCGTTGCCCGTGGGATCGTCCTTGCGGTTCCATGTGGTGTTGGTGACGTTATGGTCGGTCAGAGCGAGAATGTCATATCCTTTTTTATAGTGTTCTTCAATTGTCTCCGCCGGCTGCGGCGAGCCGTCGCTTTCGTTGGAGTGTGCATGGAAGTCCGCCTTATACTGCCCGTATGTACCCCAGTCTACACTGGCGTAGGGGCTGTCGATGACAAAATCTAAGACGCCGGTTCCGTCCTTTTCCTGCGCTGCGGCACCGGTAGCAAATGCCCCTGTCAGTACGGCAGCCGCCAGAATGGCCGCGGTGGTTTTCTTTAACATGTTGTTCTCCTTTTTCAAATGATGCTTTTTTCCTTTGCAAGCGCTTGCAGTTTTATTTTACCTTTCGATATGTAAAATCGCCAGCATACAGGCGTGAAAGATTGATGCTTTTTTGTACACTGTTTGTGTGATCTTTGCAAAATTTCTTGCATTTTGTTTTTCTGTAGCCGCGATTGTACAAATAAAAAACCGTCTTGCAACGCAAGACGGTTTTTGCATGTACTGTAAAGGACGTATTTTTCACCGGCCCAGGCTTGCGGCGCCGATGATCCCGGCGTCGTTTTTCAGCTTTGCAATCTTCAGCTTGCACTGGGGTGTGTCGTCCCGGGTATAGGTTTCGGCAAACACCCGGCTGTGGAGAAGTTCAATGAGGGAATCTCCTTCGTTGGAAATGCCTCCGCCGATGGAAAGCACGTTGGGCTGAAAAATATTGATGATATTCACAAGACCGGTGGCCAGGTAGGAGATGTACTCGTCTACTACTTCTGCCCCCACGGCATCCCCCGCCTGCATGGCGCGGAAGGCCGTGCGGCCGGAAATGCGCTCCAGGTCCCCGCCGATCATTTCTTCCATAACGGTTTTGCGGCCGCTTTTTCTGCATTCCTCCAGCTTTTCCCGGGTGGTTCGGATCAGGCCGGTGGCGGAAGAATAGGTCTCCCAGCAGCCCCTTCGTCCACAGGTGCACTGCCGTCCGTCTTTTACGATGACCATGTGCCCAAGCTCCGCTCCCGCGTGGTTGAACCCGGCATATACCTGACCGTCCAAAATGATGCCGCCGCCGACTCCGGTCCCCAGAGTGATCATGACAGAATATTTTGCACCCTTTGCCGCACCGGCCACGGCTTCCGCTTTCGCCGCGGCATTGGCATCATTGGCGATGTATACCCGTCCGCTGTAGCCCAAAAATTCTGTCAGCTTTTTCTCCATGGGGTAGTTGCGGAAGGGCAGATTGTTGGCGTATAAAATCTCACCCGTATGACTGTTGGCCGTCCCCGGTGTGGCAATACCGATGCTGTGGATGCTTTCCAGTGTCACTCCTGCTTCTTCCAGAATCCTTCGACACAGCGCGGCGATGTCCGCCGTGATTTCGTCTGGACTTCGGTCTGCATTGGTGGGAGTAGAGCCCTTTTTTATAATGTTGTAGTTTTCATCTACGATACCTGCAGCGATGTTGGTGCCGCCCAGGTCGATCCCAATATGGTACATAATAAGCAGTGTCCTTTCCTTGGATAAACAACTATCCTTATTATAAGGACGCCGCTTTCTTTTGTCAAGCGACGTCTGTCAAATTGGCACTCGAATATGGATTTAACAAAAAGTTCACATTATATATCCAGATTCTTATTGACTTTTCCGGGATATCATGGTAAATTTAGAACAAGATTTAGCACTCGACATATATAAGTGCTAAAAGAGAGGAGGATCTGACGTGAAATCGGAAGATGGAATCCTCAGCGAGAGAAAAAAGCAGATACTGAAAGCCATCGTAGATGCACATATTGAAAACGGAGAACCGGTAGGCAGCAAGTATCTCACCCAGGGCGGCAGATTTTCTTACTCTTCTGCCACCATCCGCAACGAAATGGCGGAGCTGGAGAGCATGGGATATCTGGAGCAGCCCCACACATCGGCAGGGCGTGTTCCCAGCGAGGCGGGGTATCGGTTTTATGTGGATACACTGGTAGAGCGGTATCGGATGACTGCTGAGGAGATCGAGGGTCTCCGTGCGGCGCTGCAGTCCAAACAGGCGCAGCTGGACGGGATTTTGGACACCGCCATGCGTCTTGCTGCCAGTATGACCAATTATACGGCCCTTGCGGTGCGGCCGCGGATGTCTTCCATGACGGTACAGAAATACGAGCTGGTTCATATAGACAACCGGAGCATGGTGCTGGTGATGGTGACGGCTGGCGGCGCGGTGCGCACGCAAAGTATTGTCAGCCAGCAGCCGGTGCCGGAGGAAGCGGTCAAAAGACTGGCAAATCTGATGAATATTCGTCTCACAGGAATTACCGGAGAGCAGATGACCCTGCCGCTGCTTATGGAAATCGAATCGGCCATGGGGGAATATGCGTTTCTGGCAGCGCCGGTGGTCCGATGTGTGTGCCAGACCATCAGCGCGGCGTCCGGCGGCGAAGTAAAGGTGGATGGAGTCAACCGGCTTCTGTCTTACCCGGAGTTTTATGATATCGGCAAGCTGCGGGAAATGCTGGAGGCGCTGGAGCGCAAGGAGGATTTGCTGCAGCTGGTGTCCGGCGAGGCGGCGCCCATGATGCTGTCCGGTCAGCAGGAGAGCGGTGTGCAGGTGTATATCGGAAGTGAAAATCCGGTAGTGACCCTGGACAATTCTACTCTGGTGTTCAAGCCGGTGCAAAAAGACGGAAAAACCGTGGGTGCCCTTGGGGTCATCGGCCCCAAGCGGATGAACTACAGGCGTGTGATTTCCACCATCGACGGGATCGCCGACGGGATCAGCGAAGCTATAGAGGGAGACGCGCCGCCGGAGAGCAGCGACGGATAGCAAAGTATAAAAGGAGGGGGTATACAATGGAACAGGAAAAGGACATTGTAGAAGAAAAGGCAGAGCAGCCGACAACGCAGGAGGCGCCGGAAACGCCGGAGAAGGTGCCGGATAAGTCAGATAAAAAGGAGAAAAAGGCTGGAGAAAAGGAAATCAAAAAGCTGCGTGGAGAAGTACAGGGACTGGAAAAGCAGCTGGAAAAAGCGAAGGCGGACATAGCTGCTGCCGAGGATAAGTACCTGCGGCTGGCAGCGGAGTATGACAACTTTCGCAAAAGAAGTATGAAGGAGCGGGAGTCCATCTACAGCGACGCTGCGGCGGACTGTATCAAAGAACTGCTTCCGGTGATCGACAATCTCCAGCGTGCCACGGAATATACTGCGCCGGATAAGGTGGCGGAGGGAATTGAGATGATACTGGGATCCCTGCCGGCAGTGTTTGAAAAAATGCACATCACGTCCTTCGGCAAACCGGGAGACACCTTTGACCCCAATCTTCACAATGCAGTCATGCATGTGGAGGACGAGGAGCACGGAGAAAACGAGATCGTGGAAGTGTTTCAGCAGGGCTACAGCATTGGGGAGCGGATTGTCCGGTACGCGATGGTAAAAGTAGCAAATTAAAATTTCACCATACAGATAGATTACAGAATAAACGGAGGAAAGAACAATGGCAAAAATTATTGGTATAGACCTGGGAACAACAAACTCCTGCGTGGCGGTGTATGAAGGCGGAGAGCCCATCGTCATCCCCAACCCCGAAGGGGCGCGGACCACGCCGTCTGTGGTGGCGTTCTCCAAAACAGGGGAGAGAATGGTAGGTCAGGTGGCAAAGCGGCAGAGCATCACCAACCCGGACCGGACTGTGATGAGCATCAAGCGGGACATGGGTACCAGCAAAAAGGTGACTATCGACGGCAAAAGTTATACCCCCCAGGAGATTTCCGCAATGATTCTGCAAAAGCTGAAGTCGGATGCGGAAGCCTATTTGGGACAGCCGGTGACGCAGGCGGTGATCACCGTTCCCGCATATTTTTCCGACGCACAGCGGCAGGCGACAAAGGACGCGGGCAAGATCGCCGGTCTGGAGGTGCTGCGTATCATCAACGAGCCCACGGCGGCGGCCCTTGCCTATGGTGCTGACAAGGACAAAGACCAGAAGGTGATGATCTACGACCTGGGCGGCGGTACCTTTGACGTATCGATTTTGGAAATCAGCGACGACGGTGTGTTTGAAGTGCTGGCTACCGCCGGCAACAACCGGCTGGGCGGCGACGACTTTGACCAGCGGATCATCGACTGGATTGCCGACACCTTCAAGCAGGAAAACGGCATTGATCTGCGGGAGGATAAAATGGCCCTGCAGAGACTGAAAGAAGCTGCGGAAAAGGCAAAAATCGAGCTGTCCGGCATGGCAAGCTCCAACATCAATTTGCCTTTTATCACGGCAGACGCCACCGGCCCGAAGCACTTTGACGCGACGCTGACGCGGGCGAAATTCAACGAAATGACTGCCGATCTGGTGCAGAAGACCATCGACCCCACAAAGCAGGCGCTGGCCGATGCCGGCCTCACCGCTTCCCAGATCGATAAAGTGCTGCTGGTGGGTGGTTCCACCCGTATTCCTGCGGTACAGGAAGCAATTAAAAACTATACAGGCAAAGAGCCCTTCAAGGGCATCAACCCGGACGAATGCGTCGCCATCGGTGCGGCGATCCAGGGCGGCGTCCTGGGCGGTGACGTAAAAGATTTGCTGTTGCTGGACGTGACGCCTCTGTCTCTTGGAATTGAGACGCTGGGCGGCGTATTCAACCGGATCATCGACCGCAACACCACCATTCCTGTGAAAAAGAGCCAGGTGTATTCCACGGCGGCAGACGGACAGACCTCTGTGGAGATCCACGTGCTCCAGGGCGAACGGGAGATGGCTGCCGGCAACACCACACTGGGCCGTTTTTCCCTGGACGGGATTGCTCCCGCTCCCAGAGGCGTGCCCCAGATCGAAGTCACCTTTGATATCGACGCCAACGGGATTGTAAACGTATCCGCAAAGGATAAGGGGACCGGAAAGGAGCAGCATATCACCATTACGTCCTCTACCAATATGTCCCAGGAGGACATCGATAAGGCGGTGAAGGAAGCAGAAAAATTTGCCGCCGAGGACAAGAAGCAAAAGGAAGCGATCGAAATTAAAAACCGCGCGGAGTCTCTCGCATTCCAGTGTGAGAAAACGCTGGGTGAGCTGGGCGACAAAGTGGACGCCGGAGAAAAGGCGGAGGTACAGTCTGCGGTGGAGAAGCTGCGGGCAACGCTTGCAGGCGGCGACACGGAAGCCATCAAGGCGGATATGGAGGCATTGGAGAAATCCTTCTATAAGATCAGTGAAAAGCTGTATCAGCAAAACGGCGCCGGTGCCGGTGCGGGATATACAGGGGATGCCGGTGCAGGTGCAGGCAACGCCGGTGCCGGAAGTGACGGGACCTTCTACAGCGCAGACTATGAGGACAAGAGCGACACAAACGACAGCGGAACAAACAATACAAACGCATAAGCTATACAGGCTGGCGGGCTGCCGGGGCAAAATATGCCCCGGCTGTTTCCCGCCTGGCCATTCTATCCCCAAATTGACAGGGAAGGGTAAGACAGTACATGGCGGAAAAACGTGATTATTACGAGGTGCTGGGCCTTTCAAAGGGAGCGTCCGAGGACGAGATCAAAAAGGCGTATCGGAAGCTGGCAAAGCAGTATCACCCGGATATGAATCCCGGCGACAAGGTTGCAGAGGCGAAGTTCAAGGAGGTCAATGAGGCGTACGATATCCTCTCTGACCCGGATAAAAAAGCAAAATACGACCAGTACGGCCATTCGGCGTTCGATCCCTCCTCCGGCGGCTTTGGAGGCGGGGGCGGCTTTGGCTTTGACGGATTTGATATATCGGATATTTTTTCCAGCTTTTTCGGCGGCGGCTCTTCCCGCAGATCCAACGGTCCCGTCCGTGGGGACGATGTGCGGGTGCGGGTGACGCTGACGTTTGAAGAGGCCGTTTTCGGCTGCAAAAAAGAGGTGCAGTACCAGCGGATCCAAAAGTGTTCCGAATGCGGTGGAAGCGGCGCAGCGAAGGGAACCAGTCCCAAGCAATGCCCGGAATGCGGCGGCCGGGGTCAGGTGAACGCCCAGCAGCGCACGCCCTTCGGATTGATGCAGACCACCAAAACCTGCGACCGGTGCCGGGGAACGGGCAAGATTATTGAAACGCCCTGCAAAAGTTGCCGGGGCGGCGGATACGTGCGGGCGACCAAAAAACTGGAGGTATCGATCCCTGCGGGGATTGACGACGGACAGGGCATCGTTTTGCGCGGAGAGGGGAGCGACGGCAGAAACGGCGGTCCGGCGGGAGACCTCACCATTTCTGTCAGTGTGCGTCCCCATGCGTTTTTTGAACGGGACGGGTATGACATATACTGTGATGTTCCCGTCACTTTCGCAGATGCGGCCTTAGGTGCCTCCTTGAAGGTTCCCACCATCGATGGCAATGAAACCTTGAATATTCCCGAAGGAACCCAGACGGGCACGACCTTTACACTGAAAAACAAGGGCGTGCAGGTGGTCAATTCCAAAAATCGGGGGAATATGTACATTACGGTAGTGGTGGAAGTTCCCAAGGGACTCAGCGCAAAGCAGAAGGATCTGCTGCGGCAGTTCAACGATTCCTGCAGCAGCGGCAATCATTCTAAGAAAGAAAAATTTATGAAGAAATTTTTTAGGAAGGATTCATAATGGACGCCTGGATACAGATCAAGGTGACGGTGCCGCAGCAGTACAAGGACGATTTGTGCGCGGTCATGAGTATGGTGGACAATTCTCTCATGATAGAGGATTACTCCGATATCCAGCAGGAGCTGGACGGGGTATACGGAGATCTGATCGATGAAGCGCTGCTGGCGCAGGATCGGACGGTTGTATCTGTCTCCGTATTTATTCCTCCGGAAAAAAGTCCTGCCGAATCGGAAGGGTTTATCCGAGGCAGGCTTTCAGAGCTGAAAATCCCTGCGCAAATAGAGTGTATCGGCGTGCATGAGGAGGACTGGGCGGAGTCCTGGAAGCAGTATTATAAGCCCATCAAAACCGGAGAAAAGCTGGTGATCGTGCCTCGGTGGGAAAAGTACGATCCTGCAGACGGGGAGATCGTGGTTCTCATGGATCCGGGGATGGCTTTTGGAACGGGGACCCATGAGACGACGCGGCTGTGCGCCATGCTGCTGGAGCAGTATGTCCGTCCCGGGGATGCCATGCTGGACGTGGGCTGCGGCAGCGGAATCCTGGCAATTTGCGCCGCAAAGCTGGGAGCAGCGGACTGTTTCGCCTGCGATATCGACCCGGTGGCGGTGCGCATCGCCGGAGAAAACGCCGTGCTCAATCAGACTTCTCAGGTGGAGACGGGCGTATCCGATCTGCTGGCACAGGCAAAAAAAGTGCCGGGGGGATACAACATATGCTGTGCCAATATTGTGGCGGATGTGATCATCCGCCTGGCGCCGGATATCGGTGCGTTTATGGCGCCGGACGGAATGCTGATTGTGTCCGGGATCATTGCGGAACGGGCGGCGGAAACGGTGTCCGCACTGGAAGCTGCCGGTTGGAAGCTGGTGGATGAACGCAGGGAAAACGGCTGGTTTGCCGGCGCGCTGCGGCATTCTGAATAAAATAGGTAATAAAAAATGGCTCCCGGTCGGGAGCCATTTTTTATTGGTTTTATTCGTACAGCTTGCCCATCTTTACAAGCCGCTGATATTTTTCTGCTGCCGCAGCTTCTGCCTGTGCGAACAGTTTTTCTGCTCTCTCAGGGAAGGATTGTGCAAGGCGGGCATACCGGGCCTCGTTTTGGATGAAATCCTTGTAATTACCGGTAGGCTCCTTGGAATCGATGGTCAATTTATTGGATTCCAATGTAGGATTGTACCGGAACATGTGCCAGTAGCCTGCTTCCACCGCCTTCTTCATTTCCAGCTGGCAGTTCTGCATGCCGCCCTTCTTGATACCATGCATCTCACAGGGAGAGTATCCGATGATCAGGGAAGGACCGTGATAGGCTTCTGCTTCACGGATCGCCTTCAGCGTCTGGTTCATATCTGCGCCCATGGCGATCTGTGCCACGTATACGTAACCGTAGGACATAGCGATTTCTGCAAGATTCTTCTTGCCGATGGCCTTACCGGCTGCGGCAAACTGGGCAACCTGGCCCACGTTGGACGCTTTGGATGCCTGGCCGCCGGTATTGGAGTATACCTCGGTATCAAATACCATCACATTCACATCCTCACCGGAAGCAAGAACGTGGTCCAACCCGCCAAAGCCGATGTCATATGCCCATCCGTCGCCGCCGAAGATCCATACGGACTTCTTGGACAGATAATCCTTGTCTGCAAGAATCTTTGCCCGCAGATCCGCACAGGCGTCACAGTTGCAGCCCTCCAGCATTGCTACCAGAGCATCCGTCGCCTTCGCATTGGCCTCGCCGTCTTCCAACGTATCCAGATATGCGGCGATCACAGCCTTCTTCTCTGCATCTGTAATCATGGCGTCCAGTTCTTTTATATAACCAATCAGACGCTCCCGGATGGCTTTCTGACCCAGATAAATACCGAGGCCGTGTTCTGCATTGTCCTCAAACAGGGAGTTTGCCCATGCGGGACCCTTGCCGCTCTCATGATTCACCGTATAAGGCGTTGCAGGTGCACTGCCGCCCCAGATAGAGGAACAGCCGGTTGCGTTGGAGATGATCATCCGCTCGCCGAACAGCTGGGTGATGAGCCGCGCGTATGTGGGCTCTGCACAGCCTGCACATGCACCGGAGAACTCAAGCAGCGGCTGCTGGAACTGACTGCCCTTGATGGTGCTCATGGCAAAAGGCAGATCCTTCTTCGATACGTTCTTTACAGCGTAATCGAATACTTCCTGCTGCTCCAGCTGGGTATCCTGAAGCACCATTTCCAGTGCTCTCTTTTCCGGCTTGGTAGGACAGGTCTTCACGCAGAGGGTACATCCCATACAATCCAGCGGGCTGATAGCGATGGCAAACTTCAGGTCCTCGCAGCCCTTTCCGATCATCTTTGCAGTGAACTTGGTGGCCGCAGGAGCTGCAGCAGCCTCTTCGGCATTCATAGCAAAGGGACGGATGGTAGCATGGGGACATACGAAGCTACACTGGTTACACTGGATACAGTTTTCCGGATGCCATTCGGGGACCATCACGGCAACGCCGCGCTTCTCATAAGCGGCAGAACCCTGAGGGAAGGTACCATCTGCTCTTTCTGCGAATGCAGATACAGGCAGAGAATCGCCATCCATCTTGCCTACAGGTCTTACAACCTCATTGACAAATTTCACAAGCTCCGGACGGTCGCCGGTTGCAGGCGCCTCTGCGGGTGTCTCGCCGGCATCCTTCCAGGCTGCGGGCACGTCTACCCTTACCAGGGCACCGGCGCCCATGTCGATGGCTCTGTGGTTCTGGTCTACCACATCCTGCCCAAACTTGGAGTAGGACTTGGTAGCCATATACTTCATGTATCCTACGGCCTCATCCAGGGGCATGATCTTTGCCAGTGCAAAGAAAGCGGCCTGCAGGATGGTATTCTTTACCTTTGCATTGCCGATATCGTTCTTGGCAATGGAAGTTGCATTGATGATATAGAATTGAATGTTATTGTTCGCAATGTAAGACTTCACCGATGCAGGGAGATGCTTATCCAGCTCATCCACAGACCACAGGCAGTCCAAAAGGAAGGTGCCGCCGGGTTTTACGTCATTTACAATTTTGAAGCCCTTCAAAATATAGGAGGGGTTGTGACAAGCGACAAAGTCCGCCTTGGTGATGTAGTAGGAACTCTTGATGGGAGAATCCCCAAACCGCAGATGGGAGATGGTCACGCCGCCCGTTTTCTTGGAGTCATACTGGAAATACGCCTGGATATACTTGTCGGTGTGGTCGCCGATGATCTTGATGGAGTTCTTGTTGGCGCCCACGGTGCCGTCGCCGCCCAGACCCCAGAATTTGCAGGAGATCGTTCCCTTTGCAGAGGTGTCGGGCGCCGGCTTTTCCTCCAGGGAGAGACCGGTCACGTCGTCTACGATGCCGATGGTAAAGTTGCCCTTGGGCGCGTCGCTGGCAAGATTCTCATATACGGCGAAAATGGAAGCAGGTGTGGTATCCTTGGAACCCAGACCATAACGTCCGCCTACCACCGTCTTGTCGGAAACCCCTTTGGAAGCAAGCGCGGTCATAACGTCCAGATACAGCGGCTCGCCCAGTGCGCCGGGCTCCTTTGTTCTGTCCAGAACGGCGATCTTCTTTGCCGTCTGCGGGATGGCGGCCAGCAGCTTGTCCGCTACGAAGGGTCTGTACAGACGCACCTTTACAAGGCCGACCTTTTCACCGGCGGCGGTGAGGTAATCGATCACTTCTTCTGCTACGTCGCAAACGGAACCCATGGCGATAATCACCCGGTCTGCATCCGGCGCGCCGTAGTAGTTAAATGCCTGGTAATTGGTACCCAGCTTTTTGTTTACTTTATCGAAATATTTATCTACGATAGCAGGCAGCGCATCGTAGTACCGGTTGCATGCTTCCCGGTGCTGGAAGAAGATGTCGCCGTTTTCAGCGGAGCCCCGCAGTACGGGATGCTCCGGATTGAGGGAACGGCTGCGGAACGCCTGGATGGCGTCCATATCCACCATTTCCTTCAGGTCCTCATAATCCCAGGCTTCGATCTTCTGAATTTCATGAGAAGTGCGGAAGCCGTCGAAGAAGTTCAGGAAAGGAATGCGGCTTTCGATGGTCGCCAGGTGGGCAACGGCGCCCAGATCCATTACTTCCTGAGGATTGGTTTCTGCCAGCATGGCATAACCGGTCTGCCGACATGCGTAAATGTCGGAATGGTCCCCGAAAATATTCAGCGCGTGGGAAGCTACGCAGCGTGCAGAGACATGAATGACGCTGGGAAGCAGCTCGCCTGCGATCTTGTACATGTTGGGGATCATCAAAAGAAGTCCCTGGGAAGCAGTATAGGTGGTGGTCAGCGCACCTGCGGCAAGAGAGCCGTGCACGGCACCTGCAGCACCTGCCTCAGACTGCATTTCCATCACGTGTACCCGTTCGCCGAAAATGTTGCGGGCGGGCTCTCCGAAAATATTTTTGTCCGTCGCAGACCAGGTGTCCGTGATTTCCGCCATCGGAGAGGAAGGCGTAATGGGATAGATCGCGGCAACTTCCGTGAACGCATAGGAAACATGCGCCGCGGCGGTGTTGCCGTCCATGGAAACTTTTCTTCTTGCCATGTGGATTCCTCCGTATATATAGTTAATATTGTAAGCAACTTATGGAGCGCAGCCGCTCAAAATTCATTATACATCCTTTCCCATGCTTTGTAAATAAGGAAATTATGAATATTTGTAAAAAAGACAGGGATTTTTTTGATACTTTTTCACGAATCCCGAGTCGCTGCCTCTACGTCCGCGGGGAGAAGCTGCATCAGGTCCTCCCGGCTGACCTGTTCCTTTTCTGCAAGTCGATTTGCCTGACAGGAAAGGATGCGTTCAAACACGTTGCGCACCCCTCTGGCGTTGCCAAAGGTGCGCCGGCGGCTGGCCGGCATTTTTTCAAAATAGGAGCGCAGGGCGTCCAGCGCCGCCTTGCTCGGTTCATAGCAGCTTTTTTTGCAGTTTTCGCGGAAAATTTCCAGCATTTCCTCCGGCGTATAATCCGGAAATTCCAGATATCGGTTGAACCGGGAACGCAGGCCGGGGTTGGATTCGATAAAATCGTGCATCCGTTCAGTATAGCCCGCCACGATCACCACAAGATCCTCCCGGTTGTCCTCCATTGCCTTGAGAATGGTGTCCACCGCTTCCTGCCCGAAATCGTTTTCTGCGGTACCAAAGGTGAGCGTATACGCCTCGTCTATAAACAGTACACCCCCTGCCGCCTGTTCCAGAACTTTCGAGGTCTTGATGGCGGTTTGCCCCACGTATCCGGCCACAAGGCCGCTGCGGTCCACCTCTACAAGATGTCCCTTGGACAGGATCCCCAGGGAGTGATACACCCGGGCCATCAGACGGGCGATCATGGTCTTTCCCGTGCCGGGATTGCCGGAAAACACCATGTGAAGGGACATGTCCGCCACAGGCAGGTCGTTTTCCCGGCGCTTTTGATATACCTGGGCCATGTTGATGAGACTGCGCACTTCCCCTTTCACGTTTTCCAGCCCGATATAGCCGTCCAGCTCCTTTTGGAGCGCTTTTATATCTTCTTTTGCAGGCGCGGTCGCTGCCGGTGTTTTTTCAGCGGCAGAGATTTCCTGTGTTTCTTTTTCCGTTTTCTCTCCAGACTCCGCGGGCGGGCGGGGTGCAGGAGCGCCGCTGCCCCACAGATCGGACCCCACCCGACGCAGATTCTGCTCCGTCATGGAGCGGATGATTTCCATCTGCCGGGCGATGATTTCGTCTTTTTTGTCCATGGCACGCCATCCTTTTTTGTGTGACTCTGTTGCTGTAAACAAAGGGAAGATCCAAGAGCTACCCCTCCACCGCTCACGCGGTCCCCCTCCCCTTATCAGGGGAGGCTTTGGTTTGTAGTGCTTTCCTTGTAGCTTTGGTTTGAGATGTCTCCCTTACAACAGAAGATTTTAGTATGCAGTGCTTTCCCTGTGACTTTGGTTTGTGCTGCTTCCCTTGTAAGGGGAGGCTTTAGTTTGTAGTGCTTTCCCTGTGACTTTGGTTTGCGTTGCTTCCCTTGTAAGGGGAGGCTTTGGTTTGCGTTGCTTTCCTTGCAAGGGGAGGCTTTAGTTTGCAGTGTTTTCCCTGTGACTTTGGTTTGCGTTGCTTCCCTTGTAAGGGGAGGCTTTAGTTTGCA
>CAJFOI010000044.1 GCA_904396155.1 Candidatus Avispirillum faecium
TCCGCATCATACTGATTGTCAAAGCTGTCGGATTCCACCGTATCCTGGGCGGCAGTCAGCGTGATCCCCAGATCGATGTAGAGCGGCTCCCCGTCGCTGGAGGTCTTCCCATTGTTCAGGTTGTAATCATTGTCGTTTGCTCCCGGCTCCCAGTAGATCACTACTGCATATGTATCTGCCTCCTCGGGCAGCAGGTTCCCTTCCTTCACAAAGTCGGACAAAGTGCTTTCAAAGGTCAGCGCCTGCGCGGCTGCTCTGTCTCCGTTAAATTCCCCATCCAGCACTGCCACCTTCAGCACGTCCGCCAGGGACTTGTTCGTACCCTGCACCGTGTTATGGTCGGCAATGTTCATGGAGAGATAATATTTCAGTGCCAGGGTCCCCACGTTTGCCACCTTGAAGTTCTCGTAGGCCATCGCACCGGGCTCCCACAGAATGGCGCTTCCGTCCGCCTGGGTAAACAGATCCGTCGCCTCGCTTACACTTTCGTCCAGATTGTCTCCGTGGTACAGCTCCACGTCCAGATCTCCTGAAACGATCTGGTTCTTGCCCGAAGTCACGCTGTCCGTAAACCACGCGAATGTGGTCCCGGCGAGCATCGCCACGCACAAAAGCAAAGAAAGGATGCTCCAGACAAGAGATCTTTTTGTGCTTGTCATTTTCCGTTCCTCCATTTCGATAAAACTGATTGCGGCAAGCATTTGAAGACGACACGCATCTGCAAAAATCTTCTCCGTTGGGGTCTCTATACGCAGGTCTTATGGAAACGCAGATGCAAATCCCTCCCCCTCTCTTACCATGTAAGATTATAGCGAATTTTCCGCTAAAAGTCAATAGGCAATGACCCGTTCCAGTATAATTATAATCAACAAATGAAGAAAAAGGGATGTGCCATGCCTTTTTACAGAAGAATTCGCAATCTGCGTGAAGACAAGGATCTGACGCAGGTGCAGATGGGGAAGATCCTGTCCTGCAGTCAGCGGGTTTATAGCAACTATGAGCGCGGCGATATAGACATCCCCACACAAATCCTGATCAAACTGGCGGATTTTCACAAGGTTTCCGTAGACTATCTCTTGAACCGGACAGACAACCCCGATATGAACAACTAAAACGCAAGACCCAAAAAGGTCTCTTGCGTTTTTTTAGGCAGACCCTTGCAAAAGCGGAAAAGATCATATATAATAAAAGGTACAAGATTTCCAGGATTGCCCAATTTTGGGGAAAGGCAGATTGTTATATGAAATGTCCGTCATGCGGCTTTGAGGATACCAAAGTGGTGGATTCCCGCCCGGTGGAGGAAAATAATTCCATTCGCAGACGCAGGGAATGCCTGCGGTGCCACGCAAGATTCACCACATATGAAATTATCGATGCATTTCAGCCGGTGGTCATAAAGAAGGACGGCTCCAAGGAACTGTTTGATAAAAACAAGCTTTTGTCCGGGCTGATGAAGGCCTGCCAGAAGCGGCCGGTAAATGCGGAAGCAGTGGCAAATGAGATTGAAATCGAAGTCCAAAACTCCCTGCGCAGAGAGATTTCCTCCTCGGAAATCGGAGAAATGGCCATGGAAAAGCTGCGGGCGTTGGATGCCGTGGCTTACGTACGCTTTGCGTCGGTACACCGGGAATTTAAGGATGTAGAAACTTTTATGAAAGAGCTGCAGACCCTGAGGGGTGGAAAATAATTAAAAAAGAGGCCGCAGGGCCTCTTTTTTATTGATCCTCGTACTGGTCCGTACCGGTGGAAAAATCAATATACGCCGCCGGATCCACACAGACGCCGTCTACCTCCAGCGCAAAATGCAAATGCGGTTCCTGGGCGATTTCCGCCAGCGCGCTTTCCCCGGCCGCCCCAATGACATCTCCCGCCTTTACGCTTGTGCCAGCAGTGATGCCTGCAGGCAGTTCCTCGCTTAAGTTTGCATAAGTGCTCAAGGCGCCGCCCGCATGGGAAACAGACAGGCACTTGCCCATCATGGGGTCATCCCAAATTTCCTGGATCACGCCGTCTGCCGCCGCGCAGACAGCTTCCCCCGCGCCTACGCTGATGTCCACGCCGTCATGGGTGCGGTAATCGTTCATGGTGATGGAAAACACCGGCACTTCCATGCTGTACGCCTGCAGGATCACGCCTCCGGTGGGGTTGACAAACGTAGGCAGTTCTTCCTCCGGCTGTGCATCTACATTGACCGTCGTGTCTGCGGAGACGTCCGCCTTTGTCTCTCCGTCTTTTTCTGCGAGCTCGTCCGGTTCATCCGTCGTCTCGTCCTCCCTCTGGGCGAGAGCATCATCCGCCGTGGTCTGGTCCCCGGTACGTTCTTCCTCTTTGTCTGTTGTCTCCACGACCCCCGGCGTATCCGTGTTCACATTCCGTACAACGGCGCCGGCAATGGCCACCACCACGGCGACCATCATCAGAATGACCAGCAGCGTCACATATAAATTCGCTCTGCGGGTTTCCTTGCTGTTATTGTTCATTTTCTCCTGCATCCTTTCGGTTATAGGTTTCGATGGTATTGTAGCCACGGCGGGAAATTTTATACAGGAATTTCTTCTTTTTCACAATTCCTTCATTTTTGTCCTCAGTTGACACAAATCCGCCTTTGTGCTAAAATATTCCCAATATAAAACCGATAAAAAAGCAGGAGAAGGGCTATGATCAAACTGGAAAGATACCGTGTCATGAATCTGGACAACGCCATCCGCGGCGCAAGAAATCCCATGAACAGCTGGAGCCGGAGCGACAGCACCTACGGCGCAGACGGCACCTTCAACCTGGGGCCCAACGATTTGGATCTGGCCCGCCGGCTGGCCGTTTCCGGTTCGGATCACCGCAAATACCTGCGCATGGTGTTCGTATCGGTAGATATCACCGCGCCCTTATACTGGTGGAAGGAATACGACACTTACAAGGTGGGCACTGTAGCCAATTCCACCAGCACCATGCATAAAATCCACGCTGCGCCCTTTTCCCGGGAAGATTTCAGCTGCGAGCGCATGAGCGAGGAGGCACTTGCCTGCCTGGACGGTGTGATCGCCTGTTTGGAAAAGGCCCGGCTGCGCTACAACGAAACAAAGGAGCGGACGTACTGGGACGATATGATCCAGCTGCTGCCCGCATCTTACAATCAAATGCGTACCTGTACCATGAATTATGAAAATCTCATCAACATATATTATGCCAGACGCAATCACAAACTGCAGGAATGGCACGCCTTTTGTCATTGGATCGAAACGCTGCCCTATGCCCGGGATCTGATTCTTATAAAAAAGGAAGAAGGCAGCGCAGAATAATTTTTACCAAAAGAAAGGATCTGGGACTATGGATCGGGATGCATCCAGGGACCGGCTGGGAGCCGGCCGCAGGGCAGGAATCGTAGGAATTCTCTGCAACCTTGTGCTGTTTGCCATCAAAATCGTCACCGGTGTGCTTTCCGGAAGCATGTCGATCATCGCCGATGCGGTCAACAATCTGTCCGACGCCGGCAGTTCCGTCTTCGTCCTGGTGGGGTACGTGCTCTCCGCCCGGCCCGCGGACAAGGAGCATCCCTATGGCCATGCCCGGGCGGAATACCTGTGCGGGCTGTTTATTTCCATCATTGTATGCGTCCTTGGAATTGAGCTGCTGCGCAGCTCCGTAGAGCAGCTGTTCACGGGAGGCAGCGGCGCAGTCTTTCGCCCCGCCTCTATTGCGGTCATGTGCATTGCAGTGGGGGTCAAAGGCGGAATGGCCCTGTACTATCATGTGACAGCGCGCCGCATCGATTCCCAGGCACTGCGCGCCTCTGCCGTAGACAGCATCGGCGACATGTGTGCCACCGGTGCGGTGGTGGTCGCCATGTTTCTTTCCAAATTCACCGGCCCTCTCACAGATGCCGTGCTGGGCTGCGGGATCGCCGTATACATCCTCATTTTGGGGATCAAGCTCACAAAGGAAGCCTCCGACACCCTGCTGGGCAAAGCGCCGGATCAAAATTTCACCGCGCAGATCGTCCAGAAAATCCGGGAATACGACGGCGTTTTGGGCATCCACGATCTGGTGATTCACAGCTATGGCGCCAACCGATATTTTGTCTCCGTCCACGTGGAGGTAGATGCGGAAGAGGACGTAATGCGCGCCCACGACCTGATCGACAATATTGAAGAAGATTTCCGCCGGGAACAAGGAATTCACATGGTGATCCATATGGATCCGATTCAATATAAGGACGCCCATGTCAATGAGATCCGCACCCGGGTCGCGGGGATCATCGAGCAGATGTCCGCCCAGTATTCCTCCCCCGTCTCCATGCACGACTTTCGTATCGTGTCGGGCGTCACCCACTCCAATTTGATCTTCGACGTGGAAGTCACCGACGACTTTCCGGTAAAGGATGAGACGCTGTGCGGGGAGATCCAGCGGGAAATCAAAAAAATCGATCCCAGCTACAACAGCGTGATCACAGTGGACAGAGAGTATTCCTCTCATCGTTTCGGAAGCAAAATGGAATAGGTCCAAAGATTTCTTTGAAAAAGACATGTCGGCAGTACAAGCGAAACGCGGAAAGTCCCTTTCTTTTTCCGCGGGTTTGTGCTACAATATTACAAATGACCTGCACTGGAAGGGGAAACATATGTGCGGATTTATCGGCTTTACCGGCCAGTTGGAAAACAGAGCGCAGATCCTGCAGAGAATGGCGGATCGGATCATCCACCGGGGCCCGGACATGGAGGGCTTTCATATCAGCGGCAGCAATGATCAGGACAGCATCGCCCTGGGATTTCGACGGCTCAGCATCATCGACCTGGCCGATGGTGCCCAGCCCATGTACAACGAGGACGGAACCGTCGTAGCAGTATACAACGGCGAAATATACAACTTTATGGAACTGCGCCAGGAGCTGATCGCCCGGGGGCACATATTCCAGACCCGGTGCGACACGGAGGTGCTCCTCCACGGGTACGAGGAATACGGCGAACGTCTTGCGTCCCGCCTGCGGGGGATGTTTGCCTTTGCCGTGTGGGACAGGAAGACAAACACCCTGTACGGCGCCAGAGACCCCTTCGGGATCAAGCCCTATTACTATTCTCTCCTGCCGGGAGGAGACCTTCTCTTCGGGTCGGAGATCAAAAGTTTCCTGGAGCATCCCGCCTTTCGCAGGGAAGTCAATCCCGACGCGCTGCGCCCGTATCTCACCTTTCAGTACAGCGCAATGGAGGAAACCTTTTTCAAAGGAACCTACAAGCTGCCCGCCGCCCACTGGTTTACCTTCCGGCAGGGCAAAATGCATATGGAACGCTACTGGGACGTAGATTTTTCCAAAAAGACGGACAAGTCTTTTTCGGCATGTGCAGAAGAAATTGACGCCCGGGTGCGGGAATCGGTAGATGCCCACCGAATCAGTGACGTAAAGGTGGGCGCTTTCCTCTCTGGCGGCGTAGACTCCAGCTACATCACCGCATGTCTCATGCCCGACGACACTTTCTCTGTGGGATTTCGGCCAGAAGGAGTAGACGCGGCAAAATTTGACGAGACCAGCGAAGCACAAGAACTGTCAAAACGCCTCAGAGTCCAAAACTGGCGGGAGATGCTGGAAGGGGAGCAATGTCTCGCGGCATTTGCCGATATTCAGTATCATATGGACGAGCCCCAATCCAATCCTTCTTCCGTACCCCTGTATTTTCTGGCCCGTCTTGCCAGACAGCATGTGACGGTCGTGCTGTCCGGGGAGGGCGCAGACGAAATATACGGAGGGTACGAGTGGTACGACGAAGCGGGCGTCATGAAGAAATATAAAAAGCTCCCCGGCTTTTTGCGCCGGGGGGCTGCGGGGATCGCTGCCCGCCTGCCCTACTTCCGGGGCCGGGAATTTCTCATCAAGGGAAGCGGACGGCCGGAGGACTGGTTCATTGGACAGGCGCTGGTATTTCCGGAGGGGGAAGCGTATGATATTTTGCGCCCCGCTTATCGGGTCGGGCCTGCTGCAAGAGAGGTCGCCGCACCTATATATGATCGGGCGCAGGGACTTTCAGAACTGGAGAAAAAACAATATCTGGATCTGAATTTGTGGCTCCCTGGAGATATCCTGCTCAAGGCGGACAAGATGAGCATGGCCCATTCCATCGAACTGCGCGTGCCCTATCTGGACCGAATGGTGATGGAAGAAGCGGCAACGTATCCCGCATCCTATAAAATTGCAGGAGATACCAAGGCGGTGCTCCGCGCCGCCGCAAACCGGACTTTGCCGGACGAATGGGCAAACCGGAAGAAAAAGGGATTCCCGGTGCCCATCGCCAAATGGCTGGAGGACAAAAACTTTTCTGCAATTGTAAAACAAAGCTTTACCTCCGATGTGGCGGCCCAATATTTTCAGCCGGACAAGCTGTGTGCCTTACTGGAGGATCCTGCCCGCAACCGGCGCAAAATCTGGACGGCGTACACATTTCTTGTGTGGCACCAGCAGTTTTTCGACAGTCCACGCTATGCCAGGTAAAGGAAGTGCTTGATTTTGAACAGAAGTGAAGAGATTGTTCCGGTGCTGCTGGGTGCAGACCTGAACTGTTACAATATGGCCAGAGCCTTTCATGAAGCGTATGGAGTCGCCTCCTACGCCTTTGGACGGTATGAGATTTCCGCCACAAAATATTCCAAAATCGTCCGCTTTACCACTGTACCGGATCTGGACGACGAAGCGGTGATGCTGCGGGTGCTCATAGAATTCGCCGGAAAACACGCGGGCGCACGGCTGTATTTATTCGGCTGTACGGACGACTACGCGGCGATGATCATCCGGCGAAAAAAAGATTTGCCCCAGTATATCGCGCCGTCTCCGGATGCTGCGCTGTACGGATCCCTGCAAAAAAAAGCCGACTTTTACAAAGTCTGTGACCGCTATCATATTCCTTATCCGGACACGGTAGTGCTGGAGGACGTTCCTGCAGAAGAGCAGGTGACGGAAGCAGTACTGGGATTTCCTTATCCCATCATCGTCAAGCCCTCCTCCAGCGTGGAATATTGGAAATATCCCTTTGCAGGAATGAAAAAGGTTTATACGGCAGAAGATCCCGCACAGACAGTAGAGATTGTCCGGCAGATCTACGCCTCCGGCTACCCGGACAAAATCATCCTGCAAAAGCGGATCCCGGGGGGAGACAGCGAAATGCGGGTGCTCACAGCCTTTTCCGACGAAAGTGGAAAAGTGCGGGCCATGTGCCTGGGTCACACCATGATCGAAGAGCATACCCCCAAGGGGCTGGGAAATCACGCCGCGATCGTCACGGAACCGATCTCCGGGCTGGGCATTGCCAAAAATATCAAAGACATGCTGGAAGCTGTAGGGTATACGGGCTTTTCCAATTTTGACATCAAACACGCCGGCAAAGGAGATTTTCGCATATTTGAAATCAATTTGCGCCAGGGGCGAAGCAATTATTACGTGACCGGCAGCGGGATGAACATCGCCCGACTCGCCGTGGAAAAATGGCAGGACGGGGGGACAGACTGCTGGCTGCAGGAGACCTCCAGCTTCTGGCATCACGTCCCGGCAGGTGTTGCGTACCGGTACACGGAAGACAAAGCGCTGGCAGCTCGGGCAAAGGCGCTGAAAAAAGCGGGGAAGTCCACCTGTTCCCTCAAATATCCGTATGATCTGCGCCGGAATATTTTGCGCCGGCTGTGCGTGCTGGAGCAGCTGCGCCGACAGAGAGGAAAATTTCGAAAGTATTATCCCAAAACGACATGATAAGGGGGCACAACCATGCAGCCAAAGAAAAAACCGATGCTTGGTATTTTGGGCGGGCTGGGTCCCATGTCCAGCGTATATTTTTATAAACTGATCACTGCACACACACAAGCTGCAAGGGATCAGGAGCATATCGACATCATTTTGTCCTCCCGGGCGTCCACCCCGGACCGAACAGATTACATTATGGGGAAAAGCAAGGAAAGCCCCCTGCCGTACATGGTAGAGGATGCCCTGCGCCTGGAAGCGTATGGAGCAGACCTGATCGTAATTCCCTGCAACACAGCCCATTATTTTATCGATGAGGTACGCCGAAGCGTACAGGTTCCCGTACCGAGCATAATTGAAGAGACTGCAGCGTATATAAAACAGTGTGGTTATAAAAAAGCCGGCATTATGGCTACGCAGGGTACCGTGGTCTCCGGATCCTATCAGCAGAAGCTGGAGCAGCTGGGGATCGACTGGGAAATTCCCGGAGAGACAGAGCAGGAATATCTCCACCGACTGATTTACAATGACATCAAAAGCGGAAAAGATCCGGATATATCTCTTTTTTCTGCAGTTGTGGAAGATTTGCAAAAAAAAGGCTGCGATGTGTTGATCCTGGGCTGTACGGAGCTGTCTCTCATCCGGGAGACAGACGGGATGGAGATCCCCTTTGCCGACGCATTGAAAATCCTCGCCCACCGGGCCATTGAGCTGTGCGGGGCGAAGTCCGTGGGACTTCTTTCGAGGGAGGGCTGCAATGAAGCTGTTTGACGTAGTACAAAATATTGAGCATACAGGCGGCTCAGAAGACTGGGTAAGGCGGATCGAATACGATTCCCGCAAGGCATGCCCCGGAGATTTGTTTGTGTGTCTTCCCGGCGGGCAGCGGGACGGGCACGATTATGCACCCCAGGCTTATGAAAACGGCTGCAGGATGTTCTTGTGTCAGAAAAAGCTGGAACTGCCAGAGGACGCAGTCCAGGTCATCACACCGGATACACGGGCGGCACTGGCAGTGATCTCGGCAGATTTCTACGACCATCCGGCAGATCGGCTGCATCTGATCGGAATTACGGGAACGAAGGGAAAAACCACCACTGCACTGCTGATTGCAGCAGTGCTCAATGCCGCCGGGAAAAACTGTGCTTATATCGGCTCCAACGGCGTGATCATCAATGGAAAACACACAGAAACGGTAAACACCACACCGGAGAGCCGGGATCTGCACCATTATTTCAATTTGATGACCGATGCAAGTGTTCGGTATGCAGTCCTGGAGGTCTCTTCGCAGGCGCTGGCGCACCATCGGGTAGATGGGATTCCTTTTGAGACAGTGGTCTTCACCAATTTGTCAGAGGATCACATCGGCCCCGGAGAGCATCCGGATTTTGCAGACTACCGGGACAGCAAGCGGCGGCTGTTCACATCCCACAGGGCAAAATATGCCGTCTATAATGCAGATGATCCGGCGGCGGCATATATGCTGCAAGGGTTTCATGGAAAAGAGATCTCCTATGGGATCCGCAAGGAAGCAGATTACAACGCTTACAATCTTGCCCAGTACCGCACATCCACAGCATTGGGTGTAGAATTTGATTTTTTCAGCGGCAGCCGAAGCGAGCATGTACAGCTGATGTCTCCGGGTATATTCAGCGTATACAATGGGCTCGCTGCCATCGCCGTCTGTGAGATTTTCGGCGTCAGCCGGGATTTCGCCGCCGGTGTGCTGGAGAAGACTCCTATCCAGGGACGTTTTGAAATTGTGCCGGGGATCCCCGAACGCACCTTTATCATCGACTACGCCCATAACGGACTCAGCCTTACCAGTGCGCTGATGACCTTGCGGGAATACAAGCCGAACCGCCTCATCTGCGTATTTGGGTCCATCGGCGGCCGCACAAAGGGCAGGCGGCGGGAACTGGCAGAAGCGGCTTCCGCACTGGCAGATTACTGCATCATCACCAGCGACAATCCGGATTTCGAGCCTCCGGAAGACATCGTCAACGAGATTGCCTCCTACATGTCTGCAGACTGCGACTACGAATGCATTCTGGACCGGAGAGAAGCAATTTTCCGGGCTGTGGAAATGTCCCAAAAAGAGGACATTGTGCTTTTTGCAGGAAAAGGACACGAGACCTTTCAGCTCATATATGGAAAAAAAGAGCCCTTTATAGAGCGGGAGATCATTCTGGAAGCTTGCCGGGAATTTTCGCCCCGCCCCCTCTAAATATTTTGGCGTATACCCAAAGCCCCATAGATGCCGGTGAGGCATCTATGGGGCTTTATCTTGCTGCGTTTATACGATCATACCAAGCGTTTCATGAAGCTTTTTCTCTGCAGCTGTGAAAATTTTATCCAGTCCCTCCCCTGCTGCAAAATGTGCGTACATCTCCAGCGTGCATTTTGTAAGCGGATGGTCCAGGGAAAGCCCTGTCAGGGAAAGCAACGCCTTTTCCGCGTCTGCTCCACTTTCTCCCCCCTCCCGAAGGTAGCAGGAGAGCGCTGCGGCACTTCCCGTACAAATGTACACCGGAAAAGCGCCCTGCTCCCATACCGTACACGCTGCGCCGGTAAGCCGATCCATGCGGGCAAGCTTGCGGGGAATATCTGCACCTACCCGGGCGCAGGTATCTCCCAGAGCTCGATTGCCGAAACGGCGAAGCAGATCGCCGATGTGCTCCAGCAGCGGCACGCAGTCCACACGATATTTTCTGCTCAGTGCGCCGGCAGATTCCAGCATGGCGTTTTGCGCCAGCAGGCGGATAAAAGGATCCCCGATGCTCTCCCAAATATAGGTATACCCCAAAAGCTGCCCCAAATACGCACAGACTGCGTGCCCCATATTGTGGATGAACAGCTTGCGCTCTATGTAATAATGAAAGGGTGTAAACGGCACCATATTGGGAATTTGCGGGATTTCTCCCTTAAAGGCAGCCTGGTCCACCGGCAGTACACAATATTCCTCCACGGCGATGCGCAAAGGATTGATTTCTTCTCCGTCCCCATTCTGCTTCAGGGAAGGAACCATTCTCCCCACAGAAGTCTCCACAAGACCGATCTGCTCCAGTTGTTTCTCCGTAAGCTCCTTTTGTAAGAGTTCTCGAATGTATGCATCCGCATCCATCAAATTTTCACAAATCAAAAGATTCAGTGGCGGCCGGCCCTGCTCTGCCCGGGCACGGACGCCTGCAGCCAGATTGGGAATGATATACTGGATCGCTTTGGCGCCTACGCAGGTGGCGGCAATATCTGCTTCCAAAATCGCTGCGACCGCCGCCTCTCTGTCGTTTCCGTCTGCCACGAAGATGTTCCGAATCTGCCTGGTTACAGGCTCTTCTCCCACGATCTCCAGGGGATATTCCCCGTCTGCCCGTATCCTCTGCACAATCACGGGAGACACGTCGATAAAAGTTACTTTCGCTCCGGCGTCGGCAAACAGAGGACCGATAAAGCCCCGTCCGATATTTCCGGCTCCAAATATCACTGCATTCATTTCTTACAGCCTCTCCTATATATTGACAAGTATAGCTTGCACGTACCTGCAGGGTTATTATACCCTTTTCCCAGAGGCAGGTCAAGAAGGGGGGTTTTCTTTTTTCGAAAAATGTTGTATACTGTACAAAATAGGATCTTACAAACAGAGGAGTATGCCATGGATTGGGAAACACTGGAGGAGGCCTGCCGCAGCTGCACAAAATGTCCCCTTCACCAGAGCCGGACAAATTGCGTATTCGGCCAGGGCAGCAGGGATGCCGTTCTCATGTTCGTGGGGGAAGCCCCCGGAGAAAAGGAGGATCTGTCGGGGATTCCCTTTGTAGGGCCCGCCGGAAAACACCTGGACAAATTTCTGGAAGCGGTGGGGATCGATCGCAAACGGGTGTACATCACCAACATATTAAAATGCCGTCCGCCCCGCAACCGGGATCCCCTTCCCCAGGAGCAGGACTGCTGCATCGACTACCTGCGCACACAGGTCAAACTGATCCAGCCCAAAATCATCGCATGTCTTGGGCGGATCGCCGCCATGCGTCTGATCACCCCGGATTTTAAGATCACCCGGGACCACGGGGTCTTCCACCAGCGGGGAGAATACCTCATTACAGCGGTTTATCACCCCGCCGCCCTGCTCCGGGATCCCCGCAAAAATGAGGACATGTACCGGGATATGAAAGCCATTCGGCAAAAACTGGATGCCCTGGAAGGGTGATTTTTCTCCGATTAGCACTCTCCATATGAAAGTGCTAACATTTACAATTTGTTCACACAAATACAACGATTTATCGGAAAATTGCGGCTATACTATAGTTGTCAAAAGGAAAAGACAGACATAGAAGAAAAGAGATGGTAACAATGGGCCGCTTGGAGAGTTCCGACTGACAGCCGACCTTGCCGGATGAAAATGCAACAGGGCGACATAATAAATATGAATCTCAAAACATTTGGAGGTATGCATTATGTTCGATCTTACACGCAGAAACAATCATCAGGTAAACACGTACAATCCCTTCCGGGAAATGGAAGAATTTGAAAGGAATTTCTTTTCCAGTCCATGGAACAGCTTCTTCGGAATGCAGGATCTCGCTGAATTCAAAACCGATGTAACCGACGAAGGAGATCATTACCTTCTGGAAGCCGATCTCCCGGGCTTTGACAAGAAAGACATCCATCTGGATATCAGCGGTGACACGCTGACCGTGCAGGCAGAGCGCCACAGCAAGGTGGAGGAAAAGGACAAAAAAGACAAGATTGTCCGCATGGAGCGTTCCTATGGTTCCTATAGCAGACAGTTTGATGTTTCGGGGATCGATACGGAAAACATCAAAGCAAAATATGACAACGGTGTGTTGAAACTCACCCTGCCGAAAAAAGAGCAAAAACCGCTGCCGGCATCCAAAAAGCTGGAAATTGAATAATTGATAGAAAAAGTGCCCTGTCCGCAAATGCGGACAGGACACTTTTTCTGTTCCTATGCGAAATCGTCCTCATAGCCGATTATCTGCCGCACATATTCCCAGGATTCATCCTCCCTGGTTCTGTATGTGTCCGCCAGATACTCCGCACGTGAGACAGTTTTATCCGCCCCCCGGGCAGTCAACAGATGATCCACATAAAGCCAGTACTGGTAAATGCTCTTGTACTGGCGAGAAAACGCACCGGTCTCCACATAGGAAGCAGGTGCGATCTTTATCTGCCGGCCGTCTTCCATTTGAAATGTCAACAGGATTTCCCCGTCGGAAAGCTCAGCATCCACCGTATAGGATACAATCTGATCCCAACCGTACTGCTGCACACCGCCCAAACGTGCCACCCGAATGCCGTCTGCTCCTGCACATGTCCAAAAAGAAGCGGCAACCACAAGGACGGCCGCAAATACAAATATTGTACACACAGCGGGCAACAGCATCCATAAAGAAGGAGCGGGAGCAGCATCTGCGATCTCCTCTTCTTCGTCTTCTGCTTCCTCCTCCAAGGGAGCCTCCTCTTCCTCGGAAAGCTCCGGGGGCAGCGTATACCCCGGCGGAAGCTGGGTGGGCAGGTCCGCATATAACTTTTCTGCGGCATCTTCCTCACTGCCAAAAGCAGAAGGCGCATAGAGTGTATCCCAACCATCCGCATCTTTGGAAAACCGCTCCTCCTGTACCGGCAAGTCCTCCTGCGCTCCCCGCTGGGATGCTAATGCCGAAGCAATGCGCCGAGCCCGCAGCCCGGCGGCTGTCTCCTCCAAATCTTCAGCTGGAGGGTCCGGCAGCACATACGCCTCGTCGGGTCCCTCATCCGGAAGGCAGTCCGCCGCCTGCACCTGCTCTGTCTCCAGGGGTTCTTCCTGCGGCACTGCAGGATCCCTGCGGCTTTCCAAAAAACGTATGATCCACAGCGCCGCAAAGATATATGCGGCCGCAGCACACAGTACGACCAGGACGGTAAAGGACAGCGAATAGGTGCCCGCGTCTGCACCCACCTGCAGCGCCGTCAGCTTCTGATACAAAAAAGCGGCGCCGATGGAAAACAATATGCCGCCCAGTACTGCTCCGCTCCGCCCAAGCCCGCGCCGGGAAATTCCAAACTGTTTTTTCATGTGCATCATTCCTTCCGGAAATATCCGCAAAAGTTTCTTCTCGCCTTATGCCAGCGAAATTGTCCCAACTCCGGCAACAATGCGCCCATCCTCTATATGCACGACCCCATAGGTCCTGTCTCTGCCGCATCCCACCGTACCCGGATTGAAGAGGCGGATTCCATTCAAAACGCGGTCTTCCGGCATATGGGTATGTCCATACAACACCAACCCTGCATCCCTGGCCTGCGCCGCTGCAAGCAGCCGCCCTATCCCGCTTTTTACTCCGTACCTGTGCCCGTGCGTGCAAAAAACACGTACGCCCTCCAGTTCCAGCACGCACTCATCCACGCCGGCACAGCCAAAATCGTTGTTTCCCAAAACTGCAGTATGCATCAAATTCGGAAAGCGGGAAAACAGCGTCTCCGCCTCCCGAATTCCATCCCCCAAAAAAATCACCGCATCCATATCCCGTTCATGAGCGCGTATCGCCTGCTCCATCCCACGGACCACACCGTGAGCATCTGAAAAAACAAGGATCTTCAAGATTGTTTCTTTTCCTCCTGCAAATCTCTTATAAAAAGTACGCCTGCTTTGAACCACACAAGCGTCTCTCTCATATACTATAGCAACGGAATACCGTAATACTTCAAAATTGTGAAAACGGACGCTGTCCGGTTTCACCGAGAAAGGAAAGGGTTACTATGAGAATCGATAAAAAAACCGTAGATAAAATCGCCGGGATGCCGGACGACAGGCTTTGGAAAATGATCCTGTCTCTGGGAGCCTCGAAAGGACTGGATCTCTCAAGTGTCAGAGTATCCTCTGCAGAACTGGATAAGATCCGCGCAGCCCTCACCCAGATGACAGACGAAGACATCGTTCGCGCTATGGAGATCCTGGACGCCTGCAAGGACAAATAAAGGAGGATACTATGCCGGACAGTGCATTCAATGGGGATCTCTCCCAGATATTGCAGCAACTGCTGGAAAATCCCGAGATATCCAATCTGCTGTCAACCCTGAAGAGTGATACACAAAAATCCATATCAGATACCGATACCGATGCAAGCCAGTCCCCGGAAAGCGAAACACACACCGAAACAGAAAACGCAGAATCGGAAGAGGCCGCGCAGCAGGCGGTGCCCTCTCTTTCTCCGGAAATGCTGGCAAAACTGCCGGCTGTTTTGTCCGTACTGTCCGGGATAGGTGCAGGCACGTCAGCAGCAGACTCGGGGCAGCAAAACGAAGACGACACAGCAAAACCGCTTCCGGACACCGCCAGCGACGACGCCCATCGAAAGGCACTGCTGCGCGCACTTCGCCCCTACTTGAATCCCAAAAGGAGGTCTGTCGTGGACAGCATGCTGCAGCTGGGCGATTTGACCAAGCTTTTCGGCACCGGCCCCAGGAGGTGAAGATATGTATTCCAAAAACAAAAGTATATCCCGAGGTGGTTATGACTTGACACCGCCTCCCGGATATAACGGCAGCCGCCTGTTTACAAGGCGGGAACGCAGCGACGGCCGAGACGAGAATTTCGTGGCACACACACGCCCCATATACCGTGGACGCGGCAAGGCCGAAGCAGCCGATGCAGATACAGACACTCAGTATCCGGAAGAATACAGCAGCACACCCACGCAAGCTATATGTGAGGAAGAGCAGCCTGCACAATACCCTGCCTTTCCGGGGGTGGAAGCCTTTTTGGACGAAGACGACTGGGATGATCCACAGCCGACAGACACAGAATCCTCCTGCGAGGAAGAGCAGAAAGCCCCAGAACGAAAAGAACCGCCGGCAGAGCGCAAGGGCAAATCTGCAGGCTTGTCTCTGCCGGAGCCCCTTGCCGGGATCCTGCACGGTCTGGAACGTGAGGACCTTCTCCTGATCGGACTGATCCTCCTGCTGAGCGGAGACAAAGACATGCACGCCGGTGATATTCTACTGCTGCTCGCCCTGCTTCTGATTACAAAATAGACGGCTATACCACCTGGCGAAGCCAACGTACCGCATCGTCGAACAAATGCTGATACCCGGCAAATTGGTCTCTGCTTTTTAGGTCTACATCGTCTGGAACATTGGGCGTCAACGTAAGCACCAAAGTAATCTGCCCCACATCGTGCATCGTACGGGCCTGTAATCGGCCACCGCAGCGGCCGGCGATATACTCACACAGAGAAAGCTTGGCCGCGCAGCCGGGTACACTGTCCATGAGCCCTTCCAGATCGCTAATACCTGCCGGCAGTCTTTCGGCTTTTGTGGTCATGCGTACTTCGGTCTCTTCGCCGTAGCTGCACAGCCGCACATCTATTTTTCTATTCGTAGTTAAATGATTGAGTACATAGATCATACACATCAGCATCTTGATATAGTTGCCGGTGCCAACAGCGGAGGGAATGCAAGGCTTTTCCTCCGCTTCCTCATTCTGGGAAAGACACACATCGCAGTCCAGAAAATCACAAACCGCTACCATGTCGTCCAGTGTGCGAACAGTGACGGCCTTCAAATCAAACAGGCCGTCTTCCTCCGGCTTGGAAAATCGGCTGCTGTCAATCCCCGTAATTGCAGCCACAAAAGCGGAAACTTGTTCCTGTTTCTGGACGCCAACCTGCTTTCTGTTTTCACAGTATTCCTTGAAAATTCTACACTCCTTTTGCGTGTGAAACAAATATACGGCGGCAAACTTGCGTCCCATCAGTTTTTGAAAAATAGCGGCGGCATAGTGATAGCCGTAATAGCCCTGCAGGGGAAATGTGAGAATTTCACTGGAAACACAACTATAAGCAGTTTCAAAACGCATTGCGTCGTACGGGATCATATAATCATACAAAGATTGCCCTTCCGACAAATGCTTCAGGCAGGAACGCGCCGCCGGATTTCCCTCGGCAATATACGCTCCATCCGCACACAAAAGCATCGGTATGTCAGAAAAATACGTCTCAATCACATTGTATAGCACAAGCACTCCCCCTTTCTTTTACTTTTCCCAAGCGGCATCTATCCTTTCCTTCAGCCGCACTTTTTACCGTAATGTCAAGGCTTCTTTGCAGGCGCATAAGGCGTTCTCTCCTCGGTTCGATCCATCATAAAATCCAGACTTGTCCCAAAATAATTTGCTAAAATACAAAGGTTCTCCACCGTAGGAATTCGTTCGCCAGTTTCATATTTGGACAACATCGCCTGATCGATACCGGTTTTGAGCTGCAACGCCAACTGTGTCAGATTATTCTCCTTGCGGATTTTCTTCAAGTTCTCCAAAATCTATCACCCATTTTATTATGACACGGAGGCATATTCCTCATCATGACAATATGACATAATAAAATGGGCTAACGCGGGCACGCTGTACCAGTTTCTACAGTTTACGCTTCTGTGGTGTCGTCCGTGGTATCATCCGAAGCAGGAACAGGTGGTGCGGAAATATACAAAAGGCTGTGAACCCCCGCTTCTTCCAGTGCAGTCCGCACCGCAGCACTTTTCTCCGCATCGCTTCCATCCAACACCGCACGCAGCAAATAAGCGGTAAAACTTCCCTGAAGCTTTCCCGCCACATCGGCGGCAGATGCGGCGTCGGCGTCCGTAAGGTCAATAGAAAGAAATTCCAACTCCCAAAACAGATCCTCAATGTAAGGCGCGTGATACGCCGCTGTATAAATCGCAGAAGACAAACATACACCCATATCCATGTCCGCCCCCTCCTGCAGCCGGCGCACATAGGAGAGAATCGTCTCCACCGCCGCGTTGTCCAGTTCCTCAAAGGATTCAAAACCGCGGATGAGCAGCTCATCAAAGCCGGCCGCCGCAAGCTCAGCAGCAACGGCCATGTCCGTTTGCAGCTGATCGGGATCCCCCGCAAAAACCGCACAGGCACGCAGGCCGATCTCTTTCCCATATGACACGGCCTCGGTGAGCAGTTCCAGAGAAATCAGCGTTTCCTTCCCCGGCAGGCGGGACAGCTTTTGCGCTGCGGGAGAGGCATAGGTAAGCCGCCCATCCCCGTCCGTGACAACAAAGGAAAACCCGTTATAACCCGCCGTCTTCAACGCTGCCACCCGGGTTTGCATCTCCGCCGCATCGGCACAGTCTGTAAGATCCAACATTCCCGCGCTGACATGGAGCAATGCTTCATCGTGAGATGCCTGGGGCAGGGTGTCCTGGGGTGTATCCTCTCCTGTGGTATCCACAGCAGGTACCTCGGACGTATCAATGGCCGCATTCTCCAGACGCCGCTTCAAATAATTTCCGAGAAGCAAAGTGAGGCCGATTACAACCAGGGCAAATATAAGTACAAAGACCAGCCGCTTTGGAAATTTGAACTTTTTCGCTTTATAATTCCTGTAATATTTCATTTCTGCGCCTTTCCCCGTTCTGCTACTTCATATCCCGCATACTGAGAGTGTCATACAACTCGGTGGTCTCTATCTGGAGAGACGCACTTTTCTCCTCCAGTGCCAGTGTAAAAGAAGCTTCGTAATAATCCTGGCACAGCTCTTCAAAATGACTGTCAATATAAGCCGCTTCCTTTTCACAGCGCAAAAACACGCTGTAGCCCTGTTCCGACTCGATCACCGGGCTCACCTGATCCACCACCAGGCCGAAAACCGCCTCCTCATTCACCGGATCCCACATACCCCGGCACAAATAGTATCCATCCTCATTGGAGGTCATATACAGCGACTCACCGTATTTTTCCACCAGACTGTCAAAATCCGCTCCCGCAAGATACTCCTCTCTGGCCTGCTGGGCAAGTTGCCGTGCCTCTTCATTGGTATGCTGCTCCGGCGGAGCAAAAAAGCTTCCGTCATCCGCCACGGACGTCTGCTCTCCTACAATCAAAATCTGCTTTACACGAATGAAGGCGTCGCTGTCGATGATCTCCCGCAGCGCGTCCGGATCCGTTTCAATGACACCGTTTTCCAGCATGGCATAATACAGCGTGCTATTGCAAACTTCCCGCTGCTCCAGCAGCCGGTTGACACTGTGGTTCATATATTCCTTTTCCAGCGCCGCAGCGTAATCCTCCGTATCGTCATACTGGGCCATTTGTTCCTCCAGCGCCTGATCCACCTGCTCCATAATATAGTCGTCGTCTATGTCAATATCATAATCCCTGCAAAGAGAAAAAACCGCATAAAAATCCCGGAGCGCCTGGAGCACCTCCCCACGAATTTCCTCCTCCAGTGCCGCAGCCTGCTGCGCATCCTCCCAGACGTCATCCTCCTCTGCCAGCCGGTCCCGGCAGCTGAGCACAAGGGCGCGGTAAAACGCATAGGGCACATCCATGCCATCGACAGTCAGTACCGTCTGCATCTCTTCTTCCGTAGGCTCCAGAGCGTCCTTGCAGGCGCAGAGCCCCAGCATAAGCGTAAGCGCAAGAAACAGTGCGGCAGCACGCAGTCCGTTTTTTTGTATGTGCTTCCAGGCTTTCATACCGATCCTCTTTTCCAACCCTTCCGTAGTGATGTCTTTACCGTACCAAATATATATGAACCCCGTTTGAACATCATGCACGGCGGATCCTCTTTTACCGCTTGCATTCTTTTTTTATTTATGATACCATATTTATGTGTAGGTTTGCAAGTAAAACATATATGGAAAGGTACCGTTCAGCCATGAAAAAATCAGTGCCCCTGCAGACGATTATCAAGGAGCTGCAGCTCAATGTATTTTATACCCCGTGCGATCCCGCGGAAATTCCCATTTACCGGACGGAGATCAACCGCCCCGCCCTGCCGCTGGTAGGCTTTTACGACTGTTTTGAAGCAGACCGCATCCAGGTGGTGGGAACTACGGAATATGCCTACTTAAAGAACCTCTCGGAAGAGGACAGAAGAGAGCGGATCGATGCCCTTCTGTCCTGCCATCCGTCTGCGATCGTCTTTACCCACAACAACCCAGTGGACGATATTGTCCTGGAAGCGGCAAAAAAACACAAAGTCCCGCTTTTGTGGACCGATGTCAATACCAGCGAATTTATGGCGGCGCTGATCGCCTTTCTGAACGTACAGCTGGCGCCCACCATCATGCGGCACGGCGTTTTGGTAGAGGTATACGGAGAGGGAATCCTCATTGTAGGGGACTCCGGCGTAGGAAAGAGCGAAACGGCCATTGAGCTGATCAAGCGTGGGCATCGGCTCATCGCCGACGATGCTGTGGAACTGCGCCGGGTTTCTGCCAAATCCATTGTGGGAACCGCGCCGCCGCTGATCCGCCACTATATAGAGCTGCGAGGCATCGGTATTGTGGATGTGCGGCAGCTGTTCGGTATGGGCGCAGTCAAGGAATCGGAAAAGGTGGACCTTGTAGTACAATTCGAGCCATGGGAACAGGGCAAACTGTACGAACGGCTGGGCATCGACGACACCTTTGTAGACATTATGGGCATCCGCATTCCCTCTTTGATCGTTCCGGTAAAACCGGGTCGAAATCTGGCGGTCATTCTGGAGATCGCCGCCATGAACAACCGGCAGAAACGCATGGGCGTCAATACCGCCAAGGAATTTGACGAAAAACTGAAAAATCAGATGAACCTGGAACCAGGTGCAAATGGATGAAAGCGGGGGATGAAACTTTAGGAGAAGAAAACAGAAAAATTCCTGAAAATCAGAACATTATCGGCAAAATCGTTTTTGTGAAAATAGACCGCCCTCTGGGCTCGCGTCATCCGAAATATTCCAATATTATTTACCCCATAAATTATGGCTACGTGAAGGATATTGTAGGAGGCGACGGAAAAGAACAGGATGTGTATCTTCTGGGGGTCGATAAACCGGTAAAAGAATTCAGAGGACAGGTAATTGCCATATACCACAGATACAATGATGTAGAAGACAAGTGGATTGTCGCGCCAATAGGTTCAGATTTTTCCAATGAATATATACTGGGAAAAATTCACTTTCAGGAGCAGTTTTTCCAGGGCGAGTTGTACAGGTAGGGGATACACAGCTTTCTTTCAAAAATATCCCATATACAAGGGGACTTTGCGCCAAGCCTCCCCCTGTGCGGGGGCTGCGCAGCAGACCCGGGGGTAGTGGCTCGCCGCAGGCGAGTCGGAAGGGTTGTTAAAAAAAAGACAATCCCTCAGTCTGCTGTCGCAGACAGCTCCCTTTGCACAAGGGAGCCTTCCCTTTAGCCTCCCCCTGTGGTGCAGCTCCGCAGGAGATGCCGGGTGGTGCCGCGATTATATCGCGGAGGAGGGGTTGTCCCATGCCCAAAACCAATTTCACAAATTTGTAACTGCTTTTCCAGCAAAAATCATTGCAATGCCTTTATTTTTATGGTATCATAATATCGTTGCCTGCCGACACGGCAGGAACCCATACAAGCCTCAAAGCAAGGCCATACCAGCCGGGGGAGTAGCGGACCCCTGTACCTGAAATCCGCTGTAGCAGGGGTGGCATCCTGTTTGGAGGGCGGCCCTTTTGCGGCCTGTATCACACTTTTCTGTGTTGAGGGACGGGTCCCGGCGCAATCGGCGGCTGTGAACCATGTCAGGTGGGGAACCAAGCAGCATTCAGCAGTTTACCCGATGTGCCGCCGGGGTGCCTGTCCTGAGCAGTATGTGTGATGTCGCGCGAAAGAGTCTTTCGAATGACAGGTGTATGGCCTTGCTTTGGGGCTCGTATTTTTTTATGAAAGGGGGCGCTATCATGCACCAGGCACTCTATCGCAAATACCGGCCGCAGACTTTTGACGACGTCTGCGGGCAAGGCCACGTCACCGACGTGCTTCGGTATGAGGTGGAGCATGAGAGCGTATCCCATGCCTATTTGTTCTGCGGTTCCCGGGGGACTGGAAAGACCACCTGTGCCAAAATCCTCGCCAAAGCCGTAAACTGTGAAGATCCCCAGCGGGGCAACCCCTGCGGCAAGTGCGCCGCCTGCCGGGAAATCGCGGCGGGGAGCGCCACAGACGTGATCGAAATGGATGCCGCCTCCAACAATGGAGTAGACGCCATTCGGCAGCTCTGCGAGGAGGTGTCCTATACGCCTGCGGCACTGCGGCGAAAGGTGTACATCATCGACGAGGTGCATATGCTCTCCCAGGGGGCATTCAATGCGCTGCTGAAAACCATTGAGGAACCGCCGGAGCACGTGATTTTTATCCTTGCCACCACGGAGCTGCAAAAGCTGCCTGCGACCATCATCTCCCGCTGCCAGCGGTTTGATTTTTATCGAATTGACGTAAAGGTGATCGCCGATCGCCTCCACCATATCGCTGAAAAGGAAAGCATAAGTCTTGCTGAGGATGCCGCCGTTCTTCTGGCCCGTCAGGCGCAGGGAGGGATGCGGGACGCCATTGGCCTGATGGAGCTCTGCAGCGCCGGCGGGGCCTGCATCACCGGCGCGCATGTGCGGGAAGTACTGGGGATGTCCGGCTATGATGCAGCGGCAAAAACATTTCGACTCATCGCCCAAGGGGACATGAGCGGCTTGTTTGCAGCAGTGGCCGACGTGGTGTCTTCCGCAAAAGACATTTCCGTTTACTGGCAGGAGCTTTTATCCTTTACGCGGGATATGCTGATCTGCAAATACGCGCAAAGCGCAGCCGCTTACCTGAATCTCACCAGTCAGGAGTCAGAAATTCTCTCGGATACGGCTGCGCTGTTTTCCATGCCCAGACTGATCCACCTGTGCAGCCTTTTGGATGAAGGTGCGGCAAAAATGGCCCGGAGCCCGGCTACCAAACGTATGACAGCAGAACTGACGCTGCTGAAAATGTGTCAACCCCAGCTGGATGTTTCTGCAGAAGCACTGGCCGCAAGGATCTCCGCACTGGAGGACAAGCTGGCCCTTGCAGACATCGGCACATCTGCTTTCCAGCAAAAGGCAGAGCCGAAAACAGAAAAAGCGAAAGAAAAAACGCCCATCTTGAAACCGCCCAAGGAGGATCCTAAGCCTGCCACGGCGAAAGAAGATATAAGGGAGCGCGTGCAGGACATCAGCGAAGCGCTGGCGCGGCTGGGCGATCCCCACAAGGGACTCGCCGGATTTCTTGCACAGGCGGATATCTGCACTTCCCCCGACGGGAAAACCCTATATATCGCCGCCGACGGCTTTGCCGCCGCATTGCTGGGTAAGGCAGATGCAAAGGAGGCCGTGGCGCAAGCCTTTGCGCTGGCCAAAATTACAGATGGAAAGGCCGCTGTAGTGATAGAAACAAAGGCCCCGGGTGCAAAAGAAGGCGCGCCGGCAGACGAAATCGGAAAACTTCTCTAAACTTGGAGGTATATTTATGAAAGCAAGACTTCCCCAGGGCCGGGGCGGCGGCATGGGCAATATGCAGGACATGCTGAAGCAGGCGCAGAAAATGCAGGAGGATATGGCTGCTCTGCAGGAGGAGCTGGATGCAAAGGAATACGACATCAGCGCCGGCGGCGGTGTGGTAAAGGTAAAGATCAGCGGAAAGATGGAAGTGCGCAGCATTGAGATCGATCCGGAAATCGTAGACCCGGACGATGTGGAGACACTGCAGGATATTCTGACCGCCGCGGTGAATGAAGCGATCAAAACGGTGACGGACACCAACAACGAAGAAATGGGAAAAGTCACCGGTGCACTGGGCAGCATGGGGCTGCCGGGAATGATGTGATATGGCGATCTATCCCGAACAGATTGAACGGCTTTGCGACATGTTCCGGCGGCTGGACGGCATCGGCAGAAAAACCGCCATGCGGCTGACGCTGAGTGTGCTGGATCTACCGGCAGAGGACGTAGAAGCCTTTGCCCAGGCGCTGGTGGCAGCAAAGACGGAAGTGGGCTTTTGCAAGTGCTGCCAGAATATTTCCGCCACAGAACTGTGTCCCATCTGCGCCGCACCGGATCGTGACAGAAGCACCATCTGCGTGGTAGAGGATTTCCGGGCCGCCATGGCACTGGAAAAAATGAAGGAATACAACGGGCTGTATCACGTGCTCCACGGAGTGATCTCTCCCATGAAGGGAATCGGGCCGGAAAAACTGAAGATCCGGGAGCTCATCGTCCGTCTGGATGGAAGCGTGTCGGAGGTGATCCTGGCTACCAACCCCACCCCGGAAGGAGAAACGACGGCGATGTATCTGTCCCGGCTGATCGCTCCGCTGGGTGTGCGCGTGACCCGAATTGCAAACGGTATGCCTGTGGGAGGGGATCTGGAATATGCAGACGAGATCACCCTGCGGCGGGCTATTGAAGGCCGATACAGTATGGACAGCACAAAAAGCACAGAGCATTAAATATACGGAGGCAAGCTATGGCAAAAATCAAGATGAAGACTCCCCTGGTGGAGATGGACGGAGACGAGATGACCCGTGTGATCTGGCAGATGATCAAGGACATCCTGATCTGCCCTCACGTGGATTTGAAAAGCGAATACTACGACCTGGGTCTGGTATGCAGAAACGACACGAACGACCAGGTTACCATCGATGCTGCCCAGGCAACCAAAAAGTACGGTGTTGCAGTAAAATGCGCCACCATTACGCCCAATGCGGCCCGGATGCCGGAGTACAATCTGAAAGAAATGTGGAAAAGCCCAAACGGAACCATCCGTGCGATTTTGGACGGCACGGTGTTCCGTGCGCCCATTCTGGCAAAGGGCATTCACCCCTACATACCCACCTGGACCAAGCCCATCACCATTGCCCGTCATGCATATGGGGACGTATATAAGAACACAGAAATGCAGGTAGCCGCGGGAAGCAAGTGCGAGCTGGTGTGTACGGATACTCAGGGCAAGGAAACACGGCAGCTGATCCATACCTTTGACGGAGCAGGCGTCGTACAGGGCACGCACAACACCGACCGGTCCATCTCCAGCTTTGCCCGCAGCTGTTTCAACTACGCGCTGGACACAAAGCAGGACCTGTGGTTTGCCACAAAGGATACCATTTCCAAGAAATACGATCACCGGTTCAAGGATATTTTTGCAGAAATCTTTGAAAAAGAATACAAAGAAAAATTTGACGCACTGGGAATTGAATATTTCTACACTCTCATTGACGACGCAGTGTCCCGCGTCATCCGCAGCAGCGGCGGATACATCTGGGCGTGCAAAAACTATGACGGCGACGTGATGAGCGACATGATCGCCACCGCCTACGGCAGCCTGGGCATGATGACCAGTGTGCTGGTGTCTCCCGATGGCGCATACGAATATGAGGCGGCACATGGCACGGTACAGCGGCACTACTACAAACATCTGAAGGGAGAGAAGACCTCCACCAACAGTGTAGCTACCATCTTTGCCTGGTCCGGCGCACTGCGCAAGCGGGGAGAGCTGGACGGACTGCCCGCGCTTTGCAACTATGCGGACAAGCTGGAAAAGGCCACCCTCGCCACCATTGAGGACGGTGTAATGACCGGAGATCTGTACGTGTTGTCCACGTTGGAAAACAAACGCAAGGTATATACGGAAGAATTCTTGGAGGAAATCGGAAAACGGTTAGACGATCTGCTCAGATAAGAGAAGAACAACCCCTCAGTCAGCTTACGCTGACAGCTCCCCTTACACAGGGGAGCCTTTTTATTTGTCTTATGATAAAAGCCCCTTTCACAGGAGCTTTTTGATTTCTCTTTTTGCCTCCCCTGTGTAAGGGGAGGTGAGTTTTGCTTTGCAAAACTCGGAGGGGTTGTAAAACACACCCCTCCCATTCAAAATCACATCAAATCGTAACGACCTTCAGCGTATTTGTCGTGCCGTTCACATTCAGCGGCACACCGCCGGTGATCACCACTGTGTCTCCTTTTGCCACCGCATCGATCTGCTTTGCACAGTCGATGGCATGACGGAACAGGCTGTCCGTATCCTTCTGATCCAGCGCGATCACCGGATGGACGCCCCAGGACATGGAGAGCTGCTGATAGGTCTTCTCCTCGGGAGTTGCAGCCACAATGGTCTCCAGTGGGCGGAATTTGGACACCAGCCTTGCGGTATAACCGGACTGAGTCACGGCGATGATCGCCTTGGCATGCAGATCCCGCGCTGTTGTGCAGGCGGCGTCACAAATGGCATTTGTGGTATCTTCGTCATCCACCTCATAGTTGATATTGGAATATACATGCATGTCAAACGCATCCTGCTCCGCCTGCTGCGCGATCTTGGACATGACCTCAACCACATGCGGCGGGTCGATCCCCATAGCCGTCTCTCCGGAAAGCATTACCGCGCTGGTGCCGTCAAACACCGCATTGGCCACATCTGAAATCTCCGCACGGGTAGGCGTCATGCTGCTGATCATAGACTCCAGCATCTGCGTAGCGGTGATGACAATTTTGCCCGCCCGATAACATTTTTTGATAAACTGTTTTTGTATGCCGGGCAGTTTTTCAAAATCCACTTCTACACCCATGTCGCCTCTGGCGACCATGATCCCGTCAGAGACCTCCAGAATCCGGTCGAAGTTTTGCACCCCCTGCATATTTTCAATTTTGGAAATGATCTTAATCCTGTGGCCCCCGTTGTAATCCAAAAATTTCCGCAGCGCGATCACGTCTTCCCGACTGCGCACAAAGGAAGCCGCTACGAAATCCACATCGTTTTCAATCCCGAAAATCACATCTGCCTTGTCTGCTTCACTCAGATACGGCATATCGATGGGGAAGTTGGGAATGTTGATCGATTTTCTGTTTTTGATGGCCCCGTCTGTGTCCACACGGCAGATGATATCTGTCTCCGTGGTTTCCATCACCGTAAAGGAGATGCGCCCGTCGTCCAAAAGGATCCGTGTGCCTGGTGTCAATTGCCCGGGCAGAGGAGGATACGTGATGGACACCTCTTTTTCATCTCCCTCCACCTCTCTGGAGGTAAAAACATAGGTGTCCCCGGCATGCACCACGGCACTTCCGTTCTTCAGTGTTTTGATCCGTATCTCCGGTCCCTTTGTATCCAGCATCACTGCAGCGGACATATGCATTTGATCCCGCACAGCGCGAAATCGCTCTATGGTTTTTTTGTGCTCCTCATGAGATCCATGGGAAAAGTTCAGCCGCGCCACATTCATGCCTGCACGCAGCATTTTCCGCATGGTTTTTTCGTTATTGCTTGCCGGTCCCAGCGTACATACGATTTTCGTTTTCCGCATTTTTTGCCCTGCCTTTCTCATCGCAAACCTGAAAGATCCAAATTTTCCCGTTTAATATAGTATTACAAGAAATCCCGCTTGTCAATTGTATTTTTGTCTCAATTTTTCGGCAAAGTTAAATTTTCCCTTATGCTTTTTGCAAAGATCGGCTCCCCCGGGGGATTTTTCTGTCCGAAAGGCTTGATTTTGCAGCGAGCCCGGTATATAATGAGGAAAGAAATATATATGTGCGAAAAGGAGTGTGCAAATGTTAGTCAATGCGAAAGAAATGCTGGTAAAGGCAAAGGCCGGCAAATATGCGGTAGGTCAGTTCAATATCAACAACCTGGAATGGACAAAGGCTGTCCTGGAAACAGCACAGGAGCTGAGCAGTCCTGTGATCCTCGGCGTATCCGCCGGTGCCGGCAAGTATATGTGCGGGTTCAAAACGGTGGCAGCGATGGTAGACGCAATGGTGGACAGTCTGGGAATTACAGTGCCTGTTGCGCTCCACTTGGATCACGGCACCTATGAGGACTGCTACAAGTGTATCGAAGCCGGATTCTCCTCCATCATGTTTGATGGCTCTCACTATCCTATTGAGGAAAACATCGCCAAAACAAAGGAACTGGTAGACGTTTGCGCACAGAAAGGCCTTTCTCTGGAAGCAGAAGTGGGCGCCATCGGCGGCGAGGAAGACGGTGTCGTGGGAATGGGTGAATGCGCAAACCCTGACGAGTGTAAAATGATCGCCGATCTGGGCGTGACGATGCTTGCTGCTGGCATCGGCAACATCCACGGGAAATATCCTGCAAACTGGGCGGGCCTTTCCTTTGAAACCCTGGACGCCATCCAGCAGAAAACCGGGGACATGCCTCTGGTGCTTCACGGCGGCACAGGAATCCCCGCAGACATGATCAAAAAGGCTATTTCTCTGGGTGTTGCAAAGATCAATGTGAACACGGAATGTCAGATCGCCTTTACGGCTGCTGTACGCAAGTACATTGAGGAAGGCAAGGATCTCCAAGGCAAGGGATTCGATCCAAGAAAGCTCCTGGCGCCCGGCACCCAGGCAATCAAAGACACTGTGAAGGAAAAAATGGAACTCTTTGGTTCTGTAAATAAAGCGTAATGCGAGAAAAGAAAAGGTCTCCTCAGGGAGACCTTTTTTCTATTTTTCCTCGCTGCCGTACACCGCCGCACTGCCCAACTGTGCCTCTATGCGCAAGAGACGATTGTATTTCGCCACACGCTCACTGCGGCAAGGAGCGCCGCACTTGATATAGCCCGCGTTCACGCCCACCGCAATGTCTGCGATGCTGGTGTCCTCCGTTTCCCCGGACCGGTGAGAAAGGATCGTTCGATACCCATTTTCCTGCGCTATGCGAATGACCTCCAATGTCTCCGACAAAGTCCCGATCTGATTGGGCTTGATCAATATCGCATTCCCCGCACCCTGGAGGATTCCCTGACACAGACGCTTTTTGCTTGTCACAAACAAATCGTCCCCTACAAGTGCCATACGGCCGCCCAGGCGCAACGTCATCTGGATCCACCCTGCAAAGTCATCTTCTCCAAGACCGTCCTCCAGGGAAACAATGGGGTATTTTTCGCCGAGTGCATTCCATTTATCGATGAGTTGTTCCCCGGTCATTCGGATTCCAGCCTTGGGAAGGGCATACCCGTCTTTGTCCGCCCACTCGCTTGCCGCCGCATCCAGCGCAATCTTTACCTGTTCTGTCGTATACCCGGCTTTTTCAATTGCCGCGATCAGGTAATCCAACGCCTCTTCTTCCCCGGACAGATCCGGTGCATATCCTCCCTCGTCACCTACGCCCACCGACTTGCCGTCTTTTTTCAGGATGTCTCCAAGAGCGTGGTAGATCTCACTTCCCGCACACAGCGCCTGAGAAAAACTGCAAAATCCCTGAGGCACAATCATGAATTCCTGTACATCCAAATTGTTGGATGCGTGCGCGCCTCCATTGAGCACATTCATCATAGGAACCGGCAGACGTACCGCCTGTATGCCGCCGATGTACCGATAAAGAGGCAGCCTTGCCGCCTGTGCTCCCGCCTTTGCCGCGGCCAGAGAAACTGCAAGCATCGCATTGGCCCCTAAATTGGACTTGTCCTCCGTATCGTCCAGCTGCAGCAGTCTGCGGTCCAATCCACACTGGTTCAATGCACATCCGGAAAGTGCCGGAGAAATGACACTGTTTACATGATCTGCCGCATGAAGCGTCCCCTTCCCCCCATAACGCTTTGGATCTCCATCCCGCAATTCCAGGGCTTCATACTTTCCCGTAGAGGCTCCGGAGGGTACGGCGGCAGAACCTCCTGTTCCGTCCTCCAGCAATACTGCCGCTTCTACCGTGGGATTTCCTCTGGAATCCAATATTTCCTCTGCACACACGCTCCTGATTTTTACCGGAAACGCCATTTTATCATCCGCCTTTCTTTTGCTGTAGCCGCCTTATGCATTTGGGCCTGCTTTTCCTAAGTATGCCCTGACCAACACAAATTTATTCCTTATTTGGTGACAAATGCAAAAGAAAAGGCATATACTGCATTGAAAGAACGCCTGTGCATACAACAAGGCGCAAAGAGAGGAATACAGATCTATGATGACAATTTATACGGTTCAGCCGGGGGACACCGTCGGCTCCATCGCAGAAAGATTCGAAGTCCCCCAATCCCTTATCGTTACTACCAACGATTTAAAGGATCCGGAAAAACTCAGCGTAGGCCAGTCTCTGATAATCCAATTTCCCGAGCAGACCTACACCGTCGAAGAAGGAGACACGCTGCAATGGATCGCCAGAGGATTTAGCACCACCGTAGACGCGCTGCAGCGAAACAATCCCCAGCTAAAGGGGCGGGAAACCATCTATCCCGGACAGACGCTGGTGATCTCCTACGGACAGCCCCCCTTGGGAGAGATCCGTGTGACCGGCTTTGCCTACCCCTACATATCTGATGATGTCTTATACCGTACCCTGCCCTACCTCACTTATCTATCTATTTTTTCCTATGGCCTCAATCCCGACGGAACGCTGGTTCCTCCGGAAGGCGGCGGAGACCAGCAGCTGGTAGATGCAGCGGTAGACGGCGGCGTGGTCCCCCTCTTGGTGCTCACTTCCCTCACCGCCGACGGGACTTTCTCCAATGAGCTGATCAATACAATCCTCGCGGATCCCGCGCTGCAGCAAAAGGTGATCGCAAACACGGTAGAAACAGTAAAGCGCATGGGATACGGCGGTGTAGATGTGGACTTTGAATATATCTCTCCCCAATATGCGCAGGCCTATGCGGACTTTGTCCGTGACTTGAAAAGTGCGCTGGGCGAAGAATATACCGTCCTCACCGATCTGGCGCCGAAAACCTCTGCCGATCAGCCGGAACTGCTGTACGCAGGGCACAATTATGCCGCCCTGGGACAGGCGGCGGACGACGTACTGCTGATGACCTACGAATGGGGATACCAGTTTGGACCTCCACTGCCCGTCTCCCCCATCGACCAGGTACGCCGTGTAATTGAATATGCCCTGACCGAGATCCCGGCTGAGAAGATTTCCATAGGAATTCCCACTTACGGCTACGATTGGACCCTGCCCTTTGAAAGGGGAAGTGCGGCCGAGCCCCTCTCCTCCCAGGAAGCAGTCGCCAGAGCCTATGACAAAAAAGCACAGATCCAGTATGACACGCTGGCACAGGCGCCCTATTACACATACTGGCAGCGGGATCCAAACGGCATCCCCCGGGAGCACATTGTATGGTTTCAGGATGCCAGGAGCGCGGATGCCCTTTTGCGTCTGGTACAGGAATACGGTCTGAATGGGGCGGGAATATGGAATATCATGCGCTGGTTCCCCCAGGTATGGGCCGTCCTCAATCAGCTGTATACAATACGAAAGGAATAATCTGCCACAACTTCAAACAACCCCCCGCGGGTTCACCGCAGCACCTCCCCGGCATCTCTTACGGAGTTGCACCACAGGGGAGGCTTTTCCTGTCAAAAACAGCACTGTACTACTCCATTAGTACAAAGACAAACCTGCAATTGTAAATTTTTTGTAAACAAAACCATCCTTCTCGCACAAGCTTTTAATTTATGCTAAAATATGTAAACATGCGCAAAGCATATAAAAACACACATGTGGCTGGATGAAACTGCCGGTTGCCTTTAGAAATACTTCTGAAGGCTGCAGTTCGTTGCCCATGGTGGAAAAAACCAAAGGAGGACATCTTTATGTCTGTTGTAACCATCAAACAGCTTCTTGAAGCAGGTGTACACTTCGGCCATCACACAAGACGCTGGAACCCCAAAATGGCCGAATATATCTTCACCGAAAGAAACGGCATTTACATCATCGACCTGCAGAAGACCATCAAGAAGTTCGATGAAGCGTACATGTTTATCCGTCAGGTATCGGAAGAAGGCGGAAAAGTGCTGTTTGTCGGCACGAAAAAGCAGGCATCCGATACGATCCGCGAGGAAGCGGAGCGTTGCGGCCAGTACTATGTCAACGTACGCTGGCTGGGAGGCATGCTCACCAACTACAAAACCATCCGCTCCAGCATCGCAAGGCTGAACAGCCTGGAAAAGATGCAGGAGGACGGCACCTTTGACATGCTGCCCAAAAAGGAAGTCGCAAAACTGCAAAAAGAAATGATGATTTTGGAGCGCAACCTGGGCGGTATCAAAACCATGGACGGACTGCCGGACGCAATTTTCATTGTCGATCCCCGCAAAGAGCACAACGCTGTGCTGGAAGCAAAGAAGCTGGGCATCCCCGTAGTCGCCATCGTAGATACCAACTGCGATCCCGACGATGCAGACTACGTAATTCCCGGAAATGACGACGCAATCCGTGCAATTCGTCTGATCTCCTCTGTTCTGGCGGACGCCGTGATCGAAGGAAAACAGGGCGAACAGACAGAAGAAGCAGCCGTTGAAAAAGAAGAAGCTGAAGAAGCAGAAGAGGCAGAGGCGGCCGCAGCCGAGTGATCGTCGCGGGTATTCAAATTTTGAGTCAATGAAAGGAATGATATAAATCATGGCAGCTATTACTGCAAAAATGGTAGCAGACCTTCGCGCCAAGACCGGCGTGGGAATGATGGAATGCAAAAAAGCCTTGAGCGAAGCAAACGGAGACTTTGAAGAGGCCACAAAACTTCTCCGTGAAAAAGGTTTGTCCGTAGCAGCGAAAAAGGCCGGCAGAATCGCCGCAGAAGGAATCGTCGACATTATGGTAGAAGGAAACCGCGCCGTAATGATCGAGGTGAATGCAGAAACGGATTTCGTCGCAAAAAACGAAACCTTCAAAGAATTTGTCCGGGGGATCGAAAAGGCAATCCTGAAAGGCAGCCCTGCTTCCATCGAGGCACTGCTCTCCCTGCCGTACGACGACAACTTCACGGTAGATGCAAAGCTGAAGGATATGATTTTCACCATCGGAGAAAATATGAATATTCGCCGTTTTGTCATCGTTGAGGGCATCTTCTCCACATACATCCACGGCGCAGGAACCACAGGTGTTATTGTAAAGTTTAACACGGATGCCGACACTGCGGCAAAGCCGGGTTTTGCGGAATTTGCCAAGAATATTGCGTTGCAGATCGCCGCAGGTTCTCCCCCTTCTTATGTGACCCGGGATCAGGTCCCCGCAGCCGCTGTTGAGGAAGAGAAGCAGGTACTCATCGCCCAGATCAAAAACGATGAAAAGAACGCAAACAAGCCGGACGCAATCATTGAAAAAATGGTGACTGGCAGAATCGGAAAGTTTTACCAGAGAGAATGTCTGGTAGAACAGAGCTATGTCAAGGACGACAGCCTTTCCGTGGGTCAGTATGTAGATGCCACCGCAAAAGAGTTGGGCGGCGCCATCGCTGTAGACAGCTTTTATCTCTATGAAAAGGGCGAAGGCCTGGAGAAAAAAGAGGATCACTTCGGCGACGAGATCGCCGAAATGTTGAACAAATAAGCAAAAATATTCGGCTGAGGACCAGGAGTCTCCTGGTCCTTTTCTTTTTTGCCCCAAATGTTATTTGCGCTTTTCTAACAATTATGTATTACCTAATACATAAATAGTATTAAATCTTCCCTATAATCATAATGCATGTATCACACAATACAGGAAAGGGGATGATTTATTATGGACAAGCTCAAGCAAGATTTGAGTATCGGTAAGAACATACAAAAATTAAGAAAAGCACGCAACCTGTCTCAAAAAGATATGACCATCCGAATGAATTTGCAGGGCAGAATGATTTCCATATCCGGTTATGCGCATATTGAACAAGGTCGGCAGAATCTGTATGTAAGCGACCTGATCATGATCCAGGAAATCCTCGGCGTGCCCTATGAAGCGTTCTTTGAAGGGCTGACTCCAAACAAGGACGCGCCGGATATCTGAAAAGTCGCAAAAATGCGCAAGCAGTAAAGACAAGTTTGTGTCATGCAAAGCACGGATACTGCAGAAGAAATGCAAACCCTGTCAAAAAACAGACCCTTATCCGGATTATGATTGCCGTCTCCAGCAAAGTGGACGTAAAAAAGGCAGAATTTAGGAAATTCGGCAAAATGAAGGAAATTTTTACCGCTTTTTCGCGGCTTGCTCTAAAAAAGAGCACAGAGGACAGGATATTCCTGTTACAATCAAGAAAAATGCTCTGTTTCAAAGCGAAAAGGCATAAAATGGATAAAGACGAATTGATTGGAAAAAGAATAAAATATGCAAGAAAAAGACTGGGCCTGACGCAGGAAGAAACTGCTGCACAGCTGCAGCTCGCAGATTGTGATATATCCAGAGGCACACTTGCGAAAATCGAGGTGGGCATTCGGCATTTACAGGCAAAGGAAATACAGGCCTTTGCGAAAGTCTTAAAACTGGACTACAAGGAATTTTTAGAAGGGCCTGGCAGCATGGATGTGTAAGATTTAGAACGAATTTATATGATTTTAAGCGATATTCAAATACCCGGCGCAAAAAATAGTAAAATTTTTACGAGGTGATGCATGATGAAACCGTTGAAAGAAAAAGTCAGTTTGACATTGGATGAAAATGTAATCAAAGCGGTAAAGGAATTATCAGAGGAAAATGATCGCTCCTTTTCTTCCTATGTGAATTTGGTTTTGAAAAAACACATCGAATCCATCCAAAAGAAATAAAAAGAAATAAGAAGTACCAAACATATTTTATTTACCCTGGCACATAATTGCAGCCTGCAGTTCTTGCAGACCATGTATGTGTCCTTGTTTTGCGCTTTTGAAGACCAAGAGCAAACTGTTGGATACGATTCCCCCTGGAGAGTTGCTGTACAATTCCCCAGGGGGGTCTTTTTTTGCAAATATATTAAAAAGCATTTTTTCTCGCGAATTATTAAATTTTCCCGTTTTATTTTAATAATTCCTTTTTCCCCCGCAACGACTGGCTTTGTGCTTAGAAGCACTGGACTTTTTCTTAGGGCACGCAGTCAAAACTGGAAAAAAACTATTTACAAATCCTATATTTTGCAGTAAAATAGGAAGCGTATAATAAAGATGGATATAGAGGAAAGGGGTCCCTATGAACGCAGCGTTCAAGCGTGTCCTTTTGAAGCTGTCCGGTGAAGCGCTGGCAGCAGAAGACAGGATCATCGATTACGAATACATCCAAAAGATCGGCCGCGTAGTGGGCCGGTGCGTGGCAGAAGGCACGCAGGTCGCCATTGTGGTCGGTGCAGGCAACATCTGGAGAGGCCGTCAGGGGCTGGACATGGATCGGGTGCGGGCCGATCAGATGGGAATGCTGGCTACTGTCATCAATGCCCTGGCCATTCAGGATGCGTTTCTCTCTGCAGGGGTAGATACCACCGCATTTACCGCCAACGCCATGCCATCGTTTGCACAGTTCTATACACAGGGGGATGCAATCCGTGCCCTGGAATCCGGCAAGGTGGCAGTGCTGGGTTGCGGCACCGGGAATCCCTTCTTTTCCACTGACACCGGCGCGGTGCTCCGCGCTGTGGAAATCCAGGCAGACGTAGTGCTGATGGCAAAAAACATCGACGGCGTGTACACTGCGGATCCGCGGAAAGATCCCACGGCAAAGAAACTGGAAAGCACCAGCTACGACTACATTTTATCCCATCATCTGGGCGTAATCGACATGACGGCGGCAAGCCTGGCCATGGACAACGATTTGCCCCTGTATTTATTTGGTTTAGATGATCCGGAAAACATCTATCAGGTAATCAAAGGTGAGAAGCTGGGAACGATTGTAAAGAATGAGGTAAAGGAGACAGCAAAATGAAACTGGACAACAAGCCCTATGAGGAAAAAATGAAGAAGACCCTCGCCGTATACCAGAGTCAGCTGGACACCGTCCGGGCAGGCAGAGCCAATACTGCCGTGCTCAACGGCATCGACGTGGAATATTACGGCACGCCCACCGCTATCAATCAGATGGCAGAGGTGAAGGTGACAGACGCACGCACCATCGCCATCACCCCCTGGGACGCAACCACTGTGAAAAGCATCGAAAAGGCCATCCTGGCCTCTGATTTGGGGATCACGCCCCAGTCTGATGGAAAGGTGATCCGTCTGCTGTTTCCCCAGCCTACCGAGGAGCGCCGCAGAGAAATGACCAAGCAGGTGGCAAAAATGGGCGAAGAGACCAAAGTGTCTGTTCGCAACATCCGCCGGGAGGCCATGGACAAGGCGAAGGACTTGAAGAAGAGCGGAGAGATGACGGAGGACGAACAAAAGCAGTCTGAAAAAGCGATCCAGGAGCTGACAGACAAATACATCAAGGAAGTGGACGCAGTAACCGCGAAAAAAGACGCGGAAATTATGGACATCTGATCCGGCGGATACAACCTCCCCCGACACCGCGGGCCCCGGGGCGTCGGGGGATTCTTGTTGCGAGATGTCACAATGAAAAAAGGAGACAGCCGGCATACTCTGCCCGGCCCCCTGCATATGTTCTTTCAGAGAAAGCAGAAAAACGAAGGTGTGCACTCCGCCGACATAAACCAAGTCGTACAGGACAGCGGACTACGACACATCGCCTTTATTATGGACGGAAACGGACGTTGGGCCACCGCCCGCGGCCTTCCCAGAGAAGCGGGACACAGCGTAGGTGTAAAGACCTTCAAAAAGACGGTGTCCCTCTGCCGGGATTACGGTATCAAAACGGTGACTACCTACGCGTTTTCCACAGAGAATTGGAAGCGGCCGGAAGGCGAAATTCGGGAGATTATGCGCCTTTTGGACACCTATATCAAGGAAGCACAGGACGATAACGAGAAGAATCGGATCCGCTATATTTTTCTGGGCGACAAATCCCGTCTGGACCCCCGCATTCAGGAAAAATGCGTATACTTGGAAACGCTCACCCACGACAATCCCCTCACGCTCAACATCGCCCTCAATTACGGCGGCAGAAGCGAAATCGTACATGCGTGCAACGCGCTCATCCAAAAAGGCAGTCCCCTCACAGAAGCGGACATATCCGCGCATCTGTACACCTGGGAAAGCCCGGATCCGGATTTGATCGTGCGCACGGGAGGGGAGTGGCGTCTGTCCAACTTTTTGCTCTGGCAGGCGGCTTATGCGGAACTGTATTTTACAGACTGCCTCTGGCCGGATTACAACGACGCGGAGCTGCGGCGGGCAATCTTGGCATTTTCCAAACGCAAACGCCGCTTTGGCGGCATATGATCTACGCGGGACGGCACAAGCGGGAGCGGCCCATGCCCCTCCAAATCCAACTTTTCCGTTCCTGGACAAAACGGTCCGAATGAAACGCTATGTTAAAACGCATGATCACCGGTGTCATCGCCGCGGCCCTGCTGGCCCTGGTGTGCATATTTGCCAATGACATTGTATTTTCCGTTGTTTTCGGTCTGCTGGCACTGCTCGGCGTCTATGAAATGCTGGGCTGTATCGGTGCGCGCCGCAATTTTGCCATTGCACTGTGCATGTACGCTCTGACAATTTTATCCGTAGTGCTGGTACACACCACAAGCCGCCATTCCATGTATATCACCACCTACGCCGGTGTTCTGTTTTGTGTGCTGCTGATCCTTCTTGCCTCCGCGGTATTTTCAGAAGGGCAGGTGCCTGTGGACAAGGTGTGTATTGCCTTTACTACTTGTTCCTATGTGATCACCGGCTTTGTCTCCATTATCCTGCTGCGGGACATGCCGCTGGGCAAGTATATTTATCTGCTGGCCTTTGTAGGGCCCTGGGTGTCCGACACCTTTGCCTATTTTGTCGGTATGCTCTTTGGAAAGCACAAGCTGATCCCTTCGGTCAGTCCCAAAAAGACCATCGAAGGAAGCCTTGGGGGAATTTTTTTCTGCATTATCGGCTGTATTGTATACGGATATGTCATTAAAGCTGTCTCCGGCGGAGAAGCCGAGATCCACGTAGCCTTCCTGGCACTGTTGGGACTGATCATCTCCGTGGTATCCCAGGTGGGAGATCTGATCTTCTCTCTGATCAAGCGGCGGTACGACATCAAGGACTATGGATTTATCTTCCCCGGTCACGGCGGCGTGCTGGACCGGTTTGACAGCGTCATCGCCACCGCTCCTCTGATTCTCATTGCCTGCGAATCTCTGGCAAGACTTCACTTTATGTGATAATGATCCTATGGACACAAAGAAAAGAATCGCCGTACTGGGCTCTACGGGCTCTGTGGGGACCCAGGCGCTGGCGGCATTGAAGAATACCGGCACAGAGCTTGTACTTCTCACAGGCGGACAAAATATTTCTCTTCTGGCGCAGCAGATTAAGGCTTTTCGTCCGGCCATGGCGGCAGTACCCACCGAGGAAGGCGCAGCGCGCCTGCGGGAACTGGTATCCGGCAGCACACGGATTTATGGTGGGAAAGATGCGGTATGCGAGGCAGTCCGGGAATGCGGTGCAGATGTTATTGTGCACGCCGTCTCCGGCATGGCAGGGGTCCCGGCTGCGCTGGCCGCCGCAGACACCGGCGCCAGGATCGCCATGGCCAACAAGGAAGCGATCATCTGTGCAGGGCACTTGATTTATGCGCGTCTGGCAAAATCTGGCGGAGAGCTGATCCCAGTAGACAGCGAACACAGCGCCATCTTTCAATGTCTTGCCGCCGACGGTGCGGCAAATCTGCACGGTCCTGCAAACCCGGAAAGAATCCGCAGGATCATTCTCACTGCCTCCGGCGGGCCCTTTTTCGGCAAGACGGCAGCAGAGCTTTCCGCCGTGACGCCGGAAATGGCACTGGCCCATCCCACCTGGAAAATGGGGAGAAAAATCACCATAGACAGTGCTACTCTGATGAACAAAGGGTTTGAGTGGATTGAAGCCTGCCGTCTGTTTGGTGTAGCAGGGGAGCAGGTCGAAATCGTGATTCATCCGCAAAGCATTATCCATTCCATGGTGGAATATATTGACACATCGGTGCTGGCGCAGCTTGCCTATCCGGATATGGCAGACTGTATCCGCTATGCGCTCCATTATCCGAACCGTGCCCCCTTTGCAGGGGCAAGCCTGGACTTTGCCGCTGTAGGTTCCCTGACCTTCTATACTCCGGACGAGGAAGCTTTTCCCTCCTTAAAGATCGCCAGAGAGGCATGGCATACAGGAGGCTCTGCCCCCGGCGTGCTCATCGCCGCAGATGAAGTGGCAGTTGAAGCTTTCCTGGGCAAAAAAATCTCCTTTACAGACATCCCCGCGCTGGTAGAGGAGACACTGTCCAAGTGTTCGGCCTATCCCATCTGCACGGAAGAAGACGTCTGGGCAGCAGACCGCACCGCAAGAGCGGCGGCGCAGTCCCTGATTCGGACATAAATACCTCCAGCAAAGGAAAGGGCGTGATTCCTATTTCTACCGTATTATATGTTTTACTTGCCATCTTTATTTTCGGCGTGTTGATTTTCGTCCACGAAGGCGGGCATTTTCTGTTCGCCCGGCTGTTCCACGTATCCATTCGGGAATTTGCCATCGGCATGGGACCGAAGATCCTCACCCGCACTTCCAAGAAAACAGGTATCGCCTATTCCCTCCGCCTTTTTCCCATCGGCGGGTTTGTCAATATGGTGGGAGAGGATGAGGAAACAGATGACCCCAATGCATTCAATAAGAAAAAAGTATGGCAGCGGCTCATTATTGTCTCCGCCGGAGCCCTGATCAATATTTTGCTGGGCGTAATCCTCATGTCTGTACTGGTATGTACCAATCCCCAACTTGGATCCACTGTCGTGGGAGAATTTACAGGATCCGCCTCACAGGAGGCAGGACTGCAGATCGACGACGAGATCGTCGAGGTAAACGGCCAGCGGGTGCACATCGCCAACGATTTGCTGTATGAAATCATGCGCTTTGGCATCGAGCCCATAGACCTTACCGTAATCCGGGACGGAGAAACCGTAGTCATTGAGGATGTGGAATTTCCAATTATATCGGAATCCGGCACCGCCTTCGGCGATGCAGATTTCAAGGTATATCCGGAAAGGCCCACCATCGGAAATATCGCAAAGCACTGTTTTTACCGAAGCACCTTTACCGTCCGGATGATCTGGGAATCCCTGTACGATCTGGTGACTGGCAGGTACGGGATCCAGGCAGTATCCGGTCCGGTAGGCGTCACGGAGACACTTACAGAAGCCGCACAGGCCGGCAGCTTTGATTTTCTAACCATCGTAGCAGTCATCACCATCAACCTGGGCGTCGTGAATTTGCTTCCTCTGCCTGCGCTGGACGGAGGACGTCTGGTGTTCCTGATCATCGAAGGCATTCGCAGAAAGCCGGTGAAACCGGAAATCGAAGGATACATCCATTTTGCGGGGCTGGCCGTACTAATGGTACTGATGCTGGTGATCTGCGCAAAAGATATCATTGGGCTCTTTTAGGGGTAAACAAACTTATGAGAAGAAAAACGCGTACCGTTCACGTGGGAGATATGGCCATCGGGGGAACGTCTCCGGTAAGCATCCAGTCGATGACCAACCGGCCGGCACGAGACTTTGAAGGAACCATCGCGCAAATCCAATCCCTCGCAGCAGCAGGATGTGAAATCGTGCGCATTGCCGTACCTGATACGGAAACAGCCGCCGTATTTGCAAAGGCAAAGCAGGCCGGGGTACAGGTACCCCTGGTGGCAGATATCCACTTCGACTACCGGATCGCTCTGGAGGCCCTCCGGCAGGGAGCGGACAAGATCCGGATCAATCCGGGAAATATCGGCAGCCGCCAGCGGGTGCGTATTGTTGCAGACGCATGCAAAAGTGCAGGTGTGCCCATCCGCATCGGTGTAAACGGAGGGTCCCTGGAAAAATCCCTCCTTGAAAAATACGGCGGTCCCACAGCGGATGCCCTCGCGGAAAGCGCCCTGCGACAGGCGGAGATGCTGGAAGATATGAACTTTCGTGACATTGTCATCTCCATCAAATCCTCGCGGGTAGACACAATGATCCAGGCGTGCCGCGCCGTCGCCGCACAGTCGGACTACCCTTTGCACCTGGGTGTAACGGAAGCGGGCACCCAGTACAGCGGCATCGTCAAAAACGCCATGGGGATCGGTGCTCTGCTGTGCGACGGCATCGGCGACACCATCCGGGTGACGCTGACCGCAGACCCCGCTGCGGAAGTCGAAGCGGCAAAGGAAATCCTTGCCGCTGCAGGCGTGCGCAAAGCCGGGATCACGGTCATTTCCTGTCCCACCTGCGGCAGAACAAAAATCGATTTAATCTCTCTTGCAGAAGCATACAAAAAAGCTGTTGCAAACCTGGATACCGGCGACAAAACCATCACCGCCGCCATCATGGGGTGTGCAGTCAACGGCCCGGGAGAAGCCAGGGAAGCGGATTTCGGCGTGGCCGGCGGAGACGGCTGCGCAGTTTTGTTTCGAAAGGGAGAGCAAATTTGCCGTATCGACGAGGAGCGGCTTTTGGAAGTGCTTTTGGAAGAAACCCGCCGGATGCTGGAGGACAAAAGCAAGGCAAAATTGTAAGGAGACAAAAATCAATATGGCAGAAGCAAAAAAGCGCACACTGAAGACCATATTCTCCCGATTTGTACCGCAGACCCAGCGGCAGCGGGAGATTTTTGACGCTGCCACAGACGCGGTCCTCACCGGAGACAAGGAAAAAAGCATGTATCAGGTAACTTTCTTTCTCCCCTTCCTTTGTGACAAAACGGATCTGTATGCCATGGAAGATCAGCTCTGCCAGCTGTACGGTCTGCGGCTGCTGCGGCTGCTGCCCAGCTTTCCGTCGGAACTTTTCTCCAAAGACTACCTGCCCCAGGTGCTTCTGGAATCCAAGCGGGTAGGTGCCGTATCCAACGGTTTTTTCAACGACTGTGATATTAAAATCGAAGGGGACAAAATCACGCTTTTCGTCCCCTTCACCGCCGGCGGTGTAGAGCTTCTCGATCTGGGACACACCGGAGACATCATTGCGGGGATCATCCGCAGCGAATTTTCCCTCTCCTATCAGGTAGAAATTCTGCAAAGTGAGGACTACCTGGACCATCTTGCGGCATTCCAGCAGCAACAGGACCGGGAAATCCGGGAACGTGCCGCCGCCCAGGCGGCGCAGTATCAGGCCCATCAGGAGAAAAAAGCCCAGGAAGAAGCAGAAACACAGCCTGTATATCAGCGGGTAGAGTCTCTTTTCGACGGAGATGCGCAGATAGAAGCGGTAGGGGATTTTCTGATCCAGGCCGGGAAAATGACCTTTGACGTCTCCGGCAGCGAAGTGATTTTCGGAGAGGACTTCGCACACGATGATCCCACGCCGCTGCGGGATATCAACCGGCCCGCACGCCATGTAACCGTACTGGGACAGGTTTTTGAGGTGAAGACCAACGAACTGCGGGGAGGCGACAAATTTTCTGTAACCATTGGTATCACCGACAAAGACAGCTCCGTATTTTTGCGCACCACATTGGATGAGGGAGAGGCGGCTGCGCTGGCAGGAGCCGCGAAGCCCGGAACCTGTCTTGTTGCCTGCGGCAGCGTACGGCAGGACAAATTTGGAGAATACAACATCACCCTGAAATCCGCAAAAAAAATCAAAATACATATCCGACCGGACAACGCAGAACAAAAACGTGTGGAACTGCACATGCATACAAATCTGTCTGCCATGGACGCCACGGCAAAACCGGAGGACATCATCAAACGTGCGGCAGCGTGGGGACAGAAGGCCATCGCCATCACGGACCACGGTTCTGCCCAGGCCTTTCCCACCGCCATGCTCGCCGCAAAAAAGCTGGAAGATTTCAAGGTGCTCTACGGAATCGAGGCTTACTTTGTAGACGACACCGCCAGGGCTTTATACGGGCGGACGGACATCCACTTCGATGAGGAAATGATCGTTTTTGATATTGAAACCACCGGTCTTTCCGTACAGAACTGCAAAATCACGGAAATCGGCGCCGTGCTGGTCCAAAAAGGGCAGGTGCTGGACACCTTCAACACCTTTGTCAACCCCGGCGTTCACATTCCGGAAAACATCACCGAGCTCACCGGCATCACCGATGAAATGGTCGAAGACGCACCTTCCGTAGATGAAGCACTACGCGCTTTCTTCGCATTTACGAAAGACCGGCTGCTGATTGCGCACAATGCCGGTTTTGACACCAGCTTTATCCGTCACGCCGCGGAGGAATGTGGTCTTCCCTTTGAAAATCCCTATCTGGACACAGTATCCATGTCCAGATATGTCAATCCGGAGCTAAAACGTCACCGGCTGGACACGCTGGCGGAATACTTTCATCTGGGGGATTTCAATCACCACCGTGCGTCAGATGACGCGGAAATGCTGGCATATATTTTCTTCAAAATGATCGACAAGCTCCAGGCCGAGGGGATCACCGACTTTACGCAAATGACCGACGCCATGAGCGAACACGCGGACCCGCTCCGGCTGCGCACCTATCATCAAATCATTATTGCCAAAAACCTTGTCGGACTGAAAAATCTGTATCGGCTGATTTCCGAATCCTATCTCACCTACTACCGGCGAACACCGCGCATTCCCAAAACCCGTCTTATGGAACTGCGGGAAGGATTGATCATCGGCTCAGCCTGCGAGGCGGGTGAGTTGTTTCGCGCAATTTTGGAAAACAAGCCCCAGGCAGTCATCGAAGAAATCGCTTCCTTTTACGATTATCTGGAAATCCAGCCTGTCTCCAACAACCTGTTTCTGATCGAGGGCGGCAAGGTCGCAGACGTAGAAGAGCTGCAGGAGCTGAACCGAAAGATCGTCGCCCTGGGAGAAAAGCTGAACAAGCCGGTGTGCGCCACCTGCGACGCCCACTATATCGACCCCGAGGATGAGATTTACCGCCGGATCCTGCTCACCGGCATGAAATATCCGGATGCAGATAAGGTGACCCACCTGCATATGCGCACTACGGAAGAAATGCTGGAGGAATTCTCCTACCTGGGTGCAGAAAAGGCCTATGAGGTAGTCGTCACCAATACCAACAAAATTGCGGATATGGTGGAGAAAATCGATCCCATCCCCGCCGGATCCTATCCCCCTCATATTGAAGGAAGCGAAGAAGAACTTACCGGCAAATGCCATGAGATGGCCGCCTCTATGTACGGCGATCCCCTGCCCCCCCAGGTGCAATCCCGGCTGGAGCGGGAGTTGGATTCCATCATCAAAAATGGCTTTGCCATTATGTACATCATCGCCCGCAGGCTGGTGGAAAACAGCGAATCCAAAGGGTATCAGGTGGGCTCCAGAGGCTCTGTAGGATCCTCCTTTGCCGCCACCATGGCGGGAATCACCAAGGTAAATCCCCTGCCCCCCCACTACCGTTGTCCCGTATGCCGGCACAGCGAGTGGATCGAAGACGGATCGGTCAAATCCGGCTTTGACCTGCCGGCAAAGGACTGCCCCGTCTGCGGCACGCCGGACATGATCCGGGACGGGCACAACATCCCCTTTGAAACCTTCCTCGGCTTCTACGGTGACAAGACGCCGGACATCGATTTGAACTTTTCCGGCGACGTCCAGGGGGACGCTCACAGGTATACAGAAGTACTATTCGGTAAGGGCCACGCCTTCCGAGCGGGGACCATCGGTACGCTGGCGGAAAAAACCGCTTTTGGATACGCGGCGAAATATTTGGAAGGCAAGGGGATTTCCGTCTGCCGGGCAGAGCTGGAACGGCTGATCTGCGGCTGCGTCGGCGTCAAGCGGACCACCGGCCAGCATCCCGGCGGCATCATCATCGTGCCCCAGGGCTATGAAATCTACGACTTCTGCCCGGTGCAGCATCCGGCGGACGATCCCAATTCCGACACCGTTACCACCCATTTCGAATTCAAATATCTCCACGATACGATCCTCAAACTGGACATTCTGGGACACGATATTCCCACCAAGTACAAACGGCTGGAAGAGTACACAAAAACCAATGTGCTGGACTGCAATCTCAGCGATCCCAAGCTCTATCAGCTCTTCACCACCCCCGCTCCCCTGGGCGTGACAAAGGAAGACCTTCTTGGTGTGGAAACGGGGACACTGGGCCTTCCCGAAATGAACACAAAATTTGTGCGGGGGGTGCTCACCCAGGCGAAGCCCAAAAGCTTCTCCGACCTTTTGCAGATTTCCGGCCTCACCCACGGCACCGGCGTCTGGCTGGGGAACGCAGATGCGCTGATCGAGGCGGGCACCTGCACCATATCGGACGTGATCGGATGCCGGGACGATATTATGCTGTACCTGATCCAAAATCACCATATGGAAAAAGCCATGTCCTTTGCCATAATGGAGGACGTGCGCAAGGGAAAGGGACTGAAACCGGAATACGAAGAAGCCATGATCGCTGCCGGCGTGCCGGACTGGTACATCGACTCCTGCAAAAAAATCAAGTACATGTTTCCAAAAGCTCACGCGGCAGCCTACGTCATCGACGCGCTGCGGCTGGGCTGGTATAAAATCTATTATCCCAAGGAGTTTTACGCCGCTTATTTCACTGCCGCGCCCGGAGGGGTGGAGGCCAGTGTGGTGTGCGGCGGCAGGCAGGCGGTAAAAGCAAAAATGGATGAAATTTCTGCCATGGGCAAGGAAGCCACTGCAAAGGACAATGAAACCTTCAGCGCCCTGCAGCTGATCAATGAAGCCATGGCACGGGGAATCCGTTTTCTGCCGGTCGATCTGCGCCAGTCTCATGCAAAAAAATTTCTGCCCCAGGAGGAGGGGATTCGCCTTCCCTTCAACTCCATCGGCGGACTGGGGGACACAGCGGCGGAAAACATCATGCGGGCCAGAGATGAGGCAGACATTTTTTCCGTAGAGGATCTGCGTCTCGCAGCCAAGCTTTCCAAAACCGTAGTAGAGGTGCTGGACGCAAACGGCGTGTTCCAGGGTATGTCGATGACCAATCAGCTGTCTTTTTTCTGATTGCTTTCAGGAATAGGGGACAAATCCCTCTGCATATACTGAGAAAAAAACGGCCACCAATTCTCAGGCCCTCAGAAAGGAAGTACGGCTATGGCCTGCAACACGAACAGCCTCAGCAACAAAATTGTGATCAGCGTTTGCGATGGCAGAAAGCTGGGGCATATCTGCAATTATGAGCTGGATCTCTGCTGCGGACGCATCACTGCAGTGTTTGTCCCCGGGGAAGGCGGGCATTTTGGATTCGGGCGCAGCAATGATCTGCGCATCCCCTGGGACAAAATTCAAAAAATTGGAGAAGATGCAATTTTAGTAGACGTGCCACCCCACGCGCCGGAATGCGGCTGCCCGCCGCCGCCGAAGAAAAAATGGTTTTGGTAAAAAGCACAACCCCTCCGCCGCGGCCTTCCCGCGGCACCTCCCCAGAGTTGCCACGCAACTCCTGCACTGGGGAGGCTTTTATTATTGTGAGAGGGTTCTCAGCAAACCAGTCCCCCTTTCCCCAGGATTGACTTCACGTAGTGAAGACAGGGGGATTATCCAAAACAGGAAAAGTCACCAAGGAAATTGACATTTTCTGTTTGTTGTGGTAGAATATTAACATTATTGTATAAAATCCGTCCAGGGAAGGGAGTCTCACAGGAAAATGAAAAGGGTGGCCATCTTCCAAAACGATCTCAGTGTAGGCGGCATTCAAAAATCTTTGATCAATCTGCTCCACAGCATCGATTACACCCGCTTTTCCATAGATCTGTATCTGTTTGCACAAAACACTTTTTGGAATGTGGATTTTCCTCCCCAACTGCACGTGAAATATCTCCGGCCGGTTTCAAAAATTTATTCTTTTGTTCCCTTCGAGATTGCAAAGGGCCGCATCCGCCCGGATTTTGGAGAATGCGGAGAATACGATGTGGCCATTGATTTCAACTCCTATCAAAACAGCTGTGCCGTAGGCGCCATCAAGATCCCCGCAAAAAAGCGGGTGATGTGGATTCACAACGACGTGGAAATCAAGCTGCAAAACGAGTGGAAATACCGTCTGCTGTGGAGTCTTTTTAAGGGAAAATTTGCATACTACGATGCGTTTGTAGGCGTTTCCCGTGGGCTCATCGAACCCTTTTTGAAAATGTCCGGAGTACAGGACAAAAAATTTTACGTCATTCCCAATTTTATTGATACAGAGGAAATCGCCCGAAAGGTTCTGGAAAAGCCGCAGAATCTATCCATCGATCCCGCCTGCCTCAATTTTGTCGCACTGGGACGTCTGTGCCATCAGAAGGGCTATGACATCATGCTGGATATCTTTTCCAGAGCATGTGCAAAACGAAACGATCTGCGTTTGTATATCATCGGAGACGGACCGGACCGGGAAGCATTGAAGGCGCAGATCTCCCGATCCGATCTGACAAACAAGGTGTTCCTATTGGGCAATCAGGAAAATCCTTATTGTTATATGCAGCAAATGGACGCATTTATTTCTACTTCCCGCTACGAGGGACAGGGAATGAATATCATGGAGGCCATGGCGGTGGGTCTGCCCGTATATTGCACAAAGAATCTTGAAAAGTACATCGACGGCCTGCATGGTTATGCGGATATGGAAGCAGCTATGGTATCTGCAGAAAAAACAGAAAAGCACCCGAATTCTCTTTCGGCATACAATCGAGAAATCCAAGAGAGCATTGTAAACTTATTGGAAAACTGACACGAAGGAAGGATCATTATGGTCAAGGTTTTGTCTGTTTTCGGCACCCGCCCGGAAACGATCAAAATGGCGCCCTTGCTGAAGGAGCTGGAGCGGCGAAGCGAGATCGAAAGCATTGTGTGTGTAACCGGGCAGCACCGGGAAATGCTGGATCAGGTTCTGAAAGCCTTTGCGATCCATCCGGATTATGATCTCCATATTATGAAGCAGGGACAGACTCTCTCCGGCATCACCCAGGCGATTTTGGAAAAACTGGACCGTGTGCTTGCACAGACTGCACCGGACATGCTGCTGGTACACGGAGATACTACCTCAGCCTTTGCCGGCGCCCTTTGCGGATACTATCACAAAATTCCCGTGGGCCATGTGGAAGCCGGGCTGCGCACCTACAACAAGTATTCTCCCTATCCCGAGGAAATCAATCGGCAGTTTATCAGCCTGGTGGCAGACATGAATTTTGCCCCCACAGAAAAAAGCCGGGAGAATCTTCTGCGCGAAGGAAAGGATCCCGATACGATCTACGTGACCGGCAATACCGCCATCGACGCCCTGCAGCTCACCGTACGCCCGGATTACGAAGATGAAATCACCCGGTGGGCAAAGGGAAGCCGCCTGATCGTACTCACCGCCCACCGACGGGAAAATCTTGGGGAACCCATGCGGGGGATGTTTCGCGCCATTCGTCGGATCTGTGAAAAAAATCCGGATGTAAAGGTCGTCTATCCTGTTCACCTCAACCCGATGGTGTCCGACGCTGCAAAGGAGATCTTCGGCAGCATGGAAAATGTGCGCCTAATTCCCCCTTTGGAGGTTGTGGAATTCCACAACCTGCTGGCAAAGTCCTACATGATCCTTACAGACAGCGGTGGAATCCAGGAGGAGGCACCTTCTCTGCACAAACCCGTCGTTGTACTGCGGGACACCACCGAACGGCCGGAGGGCGTACAAGCCGGTACCCTGCGCCTGGCGGGAACAGAGGAAGAAACCATTTACCGCATCATCGACGAACTGCTCTGTGACAAAGCGCAATACGACGCCATGTGCAAAGCGGAAAATCCATATGGCGACGGACAAGCTTCCGTTCGCATCGCAGATGCGATCCTGCACCGATACAATTCCTGATTTACGAGGTAGATACACTATATGAACACGAGTGTTTCCGTTTTTGCAAAAACGAAACAGCGGCTTACAAGCATTGTGCCGGAGATTGTTTTTGTTTTGCTGCTGGTCCAGCCGGTGCTGGATATTATTTCCTATTGGGCAACGGAATGGGAAATCACCACCTATACCACCATTTTCCGCTTTCTCATGTTTGCCGGAGTGCTGCTGTACAGCTTTATTCTGTCGGACAGAAAGGGGATCTATTTCCTCTTCGGCGGCGTTATTGCACTATACTGGATCCTGCATGTAGTCGCCTGCCTGCGTTCGGAGGGCGGCTATCTTTCCCCCTTTACAGACCTGAACAATCTGCTGCGCACGGTTCAGCTGCCCCTGTTTGCGCTGAGTTTTATGACCTTTTTTAAGAAAAGCGATCTTGTTCCCTCCAGAATCCAGTGTGCCTTTTTTGCAAATATGGTCATTATGATCCATTCCATTCTTTTCTCCTACATGACCGGCACACAGGTGTACATGTATGTAGACTCCCAAAAGGGGCTTATGGGATGGGCGACAGTACACAACGCACAAAGCGCTATCCTCACCTTTGTCATCCCGCTCCTCCTTTTGTACGTGTATAAAAAGAAACACAAGGGCCTTTTTTATGCCGCTACCATCGTTTGCTTTGGCCTTTTGTTCTTTTCCGGCACCAAAGTAGATTATTATGCGATCTTCATCATTGCGCCCGCCCTTATGATCTTTTTGTTTATCCAGGGAGAGCGCAGCCCGTTTTATTACGTTACGCTGCTGTGTGTCACTGTCACCTGCCTGCTGTGCTATAATACTTCCGTGGCGCACGACATATGGACAGATCACACTGTGGCAATGGGATATAAACAAAATTACGTAAACAATCTGCTCAGCAGACCAGAAGAAGAGGACGATCCCAGTCAAAATGTACTGGGGCTCCATCTTCCAAAAGATCTGGATGCAGAAAGCTATGCAGCTTTGGACGACCGAATGCAGGACATGATCTTTGAGGTGTACGATCTATATCTTCACCCCATGATCAACCGGTTCGGATTTGAGAGAGTAATCGAAAAATACGACTATTCTCTGGACGTCTCCGATCTGACGGAGCAGCGCCAGCAAAAACGGTTCTTTGCAGAACTCGCCTGGGAGGACTCCGATCTTTTTACCCGCTGTTTCGGATATGAATATATCACGCTGGTTGAGCGATATTCCCTGGAGGTAGAGGAAGGGGAATTCCAGGAAATGGAAATGATCTACGACCTGGAAAACGATTTCCCATCTGTTTTTTACTACAGTGGATATATCGGTTTTGCCATTTACATTTTGTTCCTTCTGTATTTTGCAGGTCTGGCCATCGTAGGTGTGCTGACCAGAGGCGGAAAACTAATCACGCTGGAAACAGCGATGGTGGGGATCACCTTTGGACTGGCTATGGGTGCGTCGCAGTTTTCCGGAAATGTCCTGCGCCGGCCCAATGCTTCGATTTATGTGTCCGTTATTCTGGCATATATTTATTACCTCACTGTAATACAATACAATGTAAAGCTGCGGGATATCTTCGGCGTATTCAGCAAAGAAAAGCGAAAACAATGGAAGAACAGCCGGCCGCAGAAAGTTGCTCTACAAGAAGAAGAATAAAAAAGAGGGGAAAATCCCCTCTTTTTTATTCTTCCAGTGCCTGCCGCTCCTCTCGGTCCAGCTTGTACGTCTTCCATTCCTGCCCCGGCCGATGTACCGGGAACCCCTGGGTATCCTCCCCGGGATATTCCGCCGCGTCACAGCACAGATACAGCAGCAGCGTGTCCTCCTCACCAATATGCACGCCGGAAAAAATCAGCCGAAAATGGCAGTAAAAATACTTTTCCTCCCAGTCCGCCACCTCCGCTGTGGCAATGGTATTTCCGTCCCCGTCCCGCAGTTCCCAGTAAAAATTGTCTCCGTTCTCTACGCCAAGATTTGCAAAAATACTTTCATTATAGCGCCCCGTAAGCTGCAGTTCTCCATCTTCCCGATTGTAGACCAGGGAGTGCGCAGAAAAATATCCGTCGGCAGACAGGGAGGTGCGGAATTTGTGTGTAAAAAACGCATCCTCCCCAAGAGATGCATAAGCATCCCTGGCTGCCTGCGTAGGAATCAACTCCGTCAGGCTTCCCTCGTCTTCCAGCATAAAGATCCGTCCCAGGATGACAAGCAAGCCCGCTATAAATATAAAAAGGAAAATCCTTCCTATGATTTTTCCAGGTCTCATATAAACTCCAACGCCATCATGGCTCCATAATAAACTTTGATTTTATTTTACCACACAACCAGGGGCCTTGCAATGCTATTTGCCGTTTTTATACTTGACAAAACAGGCAAGAGCGAATATAATATACTTTCACAGGAGCAATCACGCCGTGACCGCAAAGAAGGGGGCCTTTTATGAAACTGGATCTCACACAGCTGATGAATAAGCGCATCCCCTCTCTGTCTTTTGATTTTTCCCTGCGCCCGGAGGATGTGGCGGATGCGCCAGCGCTTCCGGGAGATATTACACTGCGCACTCCGGTGCATGTTGCAGGGCAGATCGTAGACAATGACGGATACATGGCGCTGCATGCGCAAGTCAGCGTAACGTACGCCACCGTATGCGATCGGTGCCTGGATCCGCTGGAGAATGCCCTGTCTTTTCCCCTGGATCGGATTGTCACTGCAGGCGCTGCAGCTGTGGAAAATATCGACGAGGACGATATTCTCTGGATTCAGGAAGGCGGTATCGATTTTGACCGGGAAATCCTGGAGGCCGTATCTTTGGAACTGCCAGCCTATCACCTGTGCAGTGAGGACTGTCCCGGACTTTGTGACATCTGCGGAAAGAAGCGCGGCCGGGAGTGCACCTGCGGTGAGAAAAAAGAAATCGATCCGCGCATGGAAATATTTCAAAAACTACTTGATAAAATGGAAAAATAGGAGTATAATGGATTGAAATGATCCTTTTTAACGTTACAAAGGGGGGATTCCAATGGCAGTACCGAAGAGGAAAGTGTCCAAAGCGCGCAGAGACAAAAGACGCTCCAACGTATGGAAGCTGTCCATGCCCGGCATGGTAAAGTGTTCCAACTGCGGTGAATATAACCTGTCGCACAGAGTATGCAGTGCATGCGGTTATTACAACGGGAAGCAAGTAATTGCAAAAAAGGAAGCTTAAGACATGGAAAGACCGCCTGGTGCCTGTATCGGCCTCGGCGGCCTTTTCATTATAAAAAGAGAAAGGTTGCCTACATGATCCATGAGCCCAGACAAATAAACCGGACACCGGAAGCTGCCGTGCTGGCTCTTTTTCTCTGTGCCGCCGTGAGTTTTGTGTCCGCATCTTTTGACCAGATCGCAGGAAAAGGGTTCCTTCAGGGCCTGGGGATGCTGTTTTTCTGCGCCATGATTTACATTTTGGTCCGATATAAATTCTCCCGGGTTCGCTATATCGTCCGGGAAAACGGCGGAGACAAGAAGACAGAAAATACGGAAAAAGAAGCCGTGACAGAGGGAGCCCCGCCCGATAATGTTGGAAACGGCGCATTGCGTCTGCCCCCGGAAGAGCTGGAATTTGTAGTAGAAAAGGCCCAAGGGAAACGCATTCCCTGTGCGGAGTGTGTTCTGTCCCTGGGGACCCTTACTGCGTGCATATCCCTGCCGGACAAACCCAAAGACCGCAGGAGAACCATCCGTCTGTACAAAAAAGCCAAAACCTATCGCTATCTCAAAAACATGGTGGGCGCCCACCAGTGTATGCTGCTGTTTTCCAGTCGGGAACTGGAGGACGTGCGGCTGATCATTGAGCCCTCTGAAAAAATGGAGGATTATCTGTCCGCAGTTGCCCGGTACAACAAAGAAAAGAAAATACACACGGAAAAAGAGCGCAGCTGAATACAAAGCAGCTGCGCTCTTTGGCAATCTTTAGTTTTCAAATAGGCTGACAAGAGACGCAAATGTTTCCTCTGGTATTTGCACACAAACATCGAGAATTCCCCGGAAGGAAACATATCCCCCTTCAAACAGGCGGAGTTCCACCGTCATGCCGTTTTGCATTTGGAAATACATGTGGCAAATTTCTTTGTCATATATGGAATACTCTTCCTCATCCAGGGGAATGTCATCGGACAGCATAAACTCTGCGGCGTTCAGCGCGCTGATAAAGTTATTGATAATCTTTGTTCCTTTCTCATCCAATATACACGCTTTCCTATTTGAATAATGCCATGATTTTCGAACTTCATATTGCACAGAAAGGTAATTATCAGAAAGATGCAGCCGGTCCTCATACAGCTCGGAGCCATACTGAAGGGTAATGCCGGTATTGCAAATAAAGAGATCGATTTGTCCGGCCCCTCGTTTCATACACAGCATAAATGTCGGATCGAAGCCTTGTACCGAATAAAAATCCCCGCTGACACTCCCCGCCAGTTCCACATAACCGTCGCTGGGCGTCCATTCGTCAATCAGTCCCGTTGCTGTACCAAGATACTCTCCAAGAGTCATCCCATTGTCCTCTATCCACTCATAATATATATATGTCCGTCCCTGATAGATAAAAAATCCTATCATATCCGACTGTACCGCGGGATCCGATATTAATTCCAGAGAAAACTGCGCCGGGGGAATCGTTACCCCTTCCTGTCCTATTGTTGCTTCATTCATTTGCGGATTTTCTATTTTTCCGCTTTCGCTATTTGGAGACGGCAGACATTTCCACAAAAGAACGCCTCCCGCGGCAATGCACAGGCACGCAGCCGCAGCGCACCACCTCATCCATCCTTTCTTTTTTCCTGCCTTGTAATGGATCGCTTCTTCAATATACTTGCTGTCGATTTGGTCCACCGCACCAAAAAGTTTTTCTGCATTCATACAAATACCTCTTTTTCCATCAAATATTCCTTCATCTTCTGACGTATGCGGGACAGCCGAACGGATATGTTTTTCTCGGTAAGCCCTACGCGCCGGGCTATATCCTTACAGCTGTCAGAGAACCAATAGCGGCGCATGAAAATAACGCGGTTTTCTGCGCTCAGCGTATCTAAAAAGCCTTCGATGATACGGGCAAGCTCCTTGGGCTCCATCTCATCTTCTACTGTATTCCCGTCCGACAGGCAGTCTTCTATTTCCTGCACAGCAACAGTGTAAATGCTGTTTCGCTTGGCAGCCGTCTTTTTGTTATAGAGCTTCAGTGAAAGATTGCGAACAATTTTACAGACATATGTAAGCAGCGGGCTCGGCTTCTCTGGGGAAATGGCATTCCATGCGCCCAAATAAGCGTCGCTGACGCATTCCTCCGCATCCTCTCTGTCGTTCACAATATTGTAGGAGAGCTTATGAAGCACTTTGCCGTATTTTATGTCCAGCTCTCGTATGGCCTGTTCTGAACGCTGAAAAAACAATGCAACGATTTTTTCATCCTCCATGTTCCGCACCGCCTCCTTTCCGGCTTCATCTATATACTACGGTTTTCTCTTCAAATACTACATGCAGCAACAAACTTTTTTATAAATTATACCATAGATCTGCCTTGTTTTTTCAAATGGGCAAAAAAGCGGGTATTCGGTACGAAACCAAATACCCGCTTTTTTCTTTTCACTTATCGATCCATATCATATTCCAGCACGGCACCTGTAGTGGCGTCGATGGTGCATTCATATTCCACATATCCCTGATAAAACTCGATCTCATACACCGTGCGCCCGTCGTCGTGCTCCAGCTTTGCCTTGGAAAAGTGTACATCGGCCAATGTAAGGCCCGCATGGCCCACGGCGATCTCCTTTGCCTCGTCCAAGCTGAGCAGCGTGCCGCCGGTGCCGGAGGCTCCGCCGCCCTGGATATTTTCCACGCTTTTGCTCAGCACCGCACCAGTGCCCGCGTCTATTTCATACTCGTATACGCTGTTTTGTGCAGCCACGATAAAGTCGATGTCGTAAACAGATCTGCCGTCATCCCAGTCCTGCTTCTCCTGAATAAATTCCACCTGCGTCTGCTGTGCGTCTACACCGGCGTCGGCCAGTGCAAGCGCCTTTGCCTCATCCAGACTGATCTGACCGGCAGAAGATGTAGTCGTCGGCGCAGCAGGCTGGGTGGCGGGCGACGTGTCTGTCGCCCCAGGCGTATCCGTCACCAAAGGCGCCGTCGTTTCCCCTGTAGTATATGGGATAACGTTCTCATCGTCCGACGGCTCCCGCTCCCTGCTCAGGATCGTTCCGTCGGATGCGCGCACCAGGTAATCATAGTCCATTCCGTCTGCGGTAAAGTCCACTTCGTATACGAAGTGCCCCCGCTCAAACTCAAACTCCGTACGGGAAAGAACCACACCGGCAGGATCGACGCCGGCATCGGCAAAGGCGGCATCCTGTGCGCCCCGCACCCCGATGGAGGTGTTTTCCGCCACGGTACTCACAGCAAATGCAGTCCCCACCCCCAAAATTGCAAGAACAGCAAGAATACATGCAACAGACGCCACAGCCTTCAGCGGCGTATCAAAAAATTTCTTCACTTTCATAATCTGACACTCCTTTCGTATCATCTGCTACAAGGATACCGGCAAAACATTAAAAGAACATTAAAACGAAAAAATTTTTATTGACTTAGCAGGCGAAGGGTAAAAACAGTCCTTCCGTCCCCGCTTTGCACCGTGAGTGTGCCCCCGTGGAACCGGGCGATCTCCCGGGCCATGGACAACCCCAGTCCGATTCCGGCATTGGTCCGGGAGCTGTCCACCTGATAAAAGCGCCGGAATATCTTTTCCTGCTCTGCCTCCGGAATTCCGATCCCGTCGTCCGCAACAGTCAAAACAACCTCGCCGCCTTCCGCCTTCAGCTCCACCCAAATGTGCCCGTTTTCCTTCCCATATCGATAGGCGTTGCTGATCAGATTGGTCAGCAGTCGGCTCAAAAGCGCCCGGTTTCCAAGAACTTGCACATGCGAAATCTCCCTGTGTTCCAGACAGATGCCCCGCTCCCCGATCAGCGCCATATCGTCACACAGATCGGATACCAACTCGGAGAAATCTACCGGCTCCCGCGTATAGCTTTCCGCCTGCTGCTCCAGCCGGGCAAAATCCAGCATGTCGCCAATCAGCTTGGACATCCTTTTCCCCTGCCGCTGAATGACCCGCAACGCATCCGCATATTCCTCCGGCGTCCGTTCCGCCTCCAGCGAGAGCTCACATTGGGCAAGAATGACCGCCGCCGGCGTGCGCAACTCGTGAGAGGCATCGGAAGTAAACTGCCGCTGGGCTGCAAAGGCTTTATCCAGCCGGGAAAACATCTCGTTGAAGCGGTCTGCCAGCTGATGCAGTTCATCCTTTCCTGGACCCAACTGGATCCGCTGTTTCAAATCCCCACCGCTTTCGATCCTTGCCGCAGCGTCGGATATCTTTTGCACCGGGCGCAGCATTTTTCCCGCAAGGATATAACCACCGGCAAGGGCAAGCAAGAACAGGGACGGCAAAACGATCAGGGACAAATGGGAAATATCGGACATTTGCCTGGAGCCCTGGGTTTCCGCCACCACGCCCCGAAGCCAGAGATGTTCCAGTCCTTGTCTTGACAATTCTCTGTCAAAGACATAGTATGTCAGACCGTTTATCTTGACGCTCTGAATCTGTCCGTCAATAAACCGCAGCTGAGCCAGCGCCCCAGCAACGGGGTCCTCACCGTACAGCAGGCCGCCGCTGCTTTGATACAGAGCGGTATACACCTCGTTGACCTGATCCAAAAAATCGTCGTCTATTTTGAGAAAGCCCCCCGCATAGCTGAGGAAATGATTCACATCGGCAGACGCCTGCAGCTCTTCCAGGTCTGCGTAATATTCAATTTCGTCCACATTGCGCTCGACTGTGTTCACCAGGCCATCCCGAATGGTCTTCTGGATCACCTGGTTGCTCACAAAAAGTACCGTAAAGATCGAAATCCCCACCATCACCAAAAGGATCGCGGCAAACCACAGGGTGATCTTCGCCCGTATGGACCAGTTCTTCATCCGTCCGTCTCCTCCCGCAGTACGTAGCCGCTGCCCCGCACTGTGTGGATCAGCTTTTTCTTTTGTCCCTCGTCAATCTTTTTCCGCAAATAGCGGATGTACACATCCACCACATTGGTGCCTCCCTCATAGTCGAAGTTCCACACGTGGTCCTCGATTTTTTCCCGGGACAGCACCACTCCCTTGTTGTGCATCAAATACTCCAGCACAGCATATTCCCTGGCGGACAGCGAAATCTCTCTGCCGCCCCGCCGCACCACGTGGGACGCGGTGTCCATGGTCAGATCTCCCACTGTTAAAACACTGCAGATCCCCCCAAAGGACATCCGGGTCATAGCACGCAGACGGGCGGCAAGTTCTTCCATGGAAAAGGGCTTGATCATATAGTCGTTTGCCCCGCTGTCCAGGCCCCGCACCCGATCCTGCACACTGTCCCTGGCAGTGAGAAACAGCACCGGCATGGCCTTTCCCCGGTCGCGCAAACTGCGCAGGACGGCAAAGCCGTCTGCGCCGGGCATCATAATATCCAAAATAATGGCATCGTAATCTGTATAGGAAAGGATGTCCATGGCCTCTTTTCCATCGTAGCAGGTATCTACACTGTACCCCTCCTGCGTGAGCTTTTGCGCGATAATCCGGTTCAAATCCCGCTCATCCTCGGCTATCAAAACCCGCACGGTCCACCCCCGCTTTCTCCGCTATCTGTATTCTTCCGCAGCCTGTATCGCATCATACAGTTCTGCCTCTGCAGCCCGCCGGATAGAAGCAAGCCTGGAGGAAAACACACCCGGCTCATGTGTCAGCTCCTGCAATGTGTCCACGATTCCGCCCCAGTTATATATGGCGGCAGGGTCTATCGTCCCGCTGTCGAAGATGCGGTACAGATTTTCTCTGGACTTTTCATCGTCTACATACTTGAAGGAAAGCACCGAATCCACATAACAGTCCCGCATCCCGCCGGGCCGATAGCTCTCCGCAGCAAGATTTTCCAGAATCACGCCCGTGCGCAGCAGATTGCGTCCGGTGACGGGAACCCCCAGCGCCGGCACATCTCCGGGCAAATAAGAAACATACGCCTTTTGATATTCCCCTGCCTTCGGCACGGGGAGCACCCCGAACTCGTCGTCCATATCCCGCATTTCCTCCAGGGATCCCACATCTGTAATGTAAAACAGCGTATGCCGCTCCAGAAACATATGCGCGGCGTCCATAATATCCGCAGCATTCTCTTCCACATCGTACACATACGGATTGTCGCCGTACAGCTGTTCCGCTATCTTTGCAAAGATATTGTAGAAGGACGCGCTGGTACTGCCTGCAAGGGACGGCAGGCCTGCCTCGTCCTCCTCGCTGATGCGCACCCCGGCACCGTACAGCAGTTCAAACACGTCCGAAGAAGACAGCGCCGTACCGTACAGATCCTCCCAGGTCATCTCCCCGTTTCCGTCCAGATCTGTATCTACGGCATCCATCATGGCAAGCATGGTATCCAAAGTCCATCGGCCGCTGTCCACCAGCGCATAAGGGTCCGGCAGTCCATCGTAATCGGAAAGAAGGCTCATATTGACCCCTACCATGCTATGGGCATCATAATAGGACAAGTGGATATCCCCGAAAAAGAGAAACTGTGCGCCGGCCAGCGCCGCCTCTTCGATCCTATCTGCCTTCCACCAGGGCTTGGACAGGTCCATCTCTGAAAGATACCTGTCTGTGACCAAATATCCGGACACCGCCATTTCCGAAAGACAGGAGGCGCTGTTCCACACGGCGCCGTATGCATCTTCATCTGCAAGCACAGCGGCCACGGCGAGATCGTGTACATTCTCCGGTGTATCCCGCACCTCCTCGATGACAATATCCAGCCGCTCCTCCACATGGCTGTTGCGCAGATAGAGGGCCGTATTGAGGGTATCCCCTTCCAGCGTTTCCGTATCCATACGGGAAGCGGAGGATCCGGTGCGTGCATTGAGGATGGTAAAGGTATGGCCGTCGTAGCTGCCGGTGGGAACATCTGAAAACAGCTCCCCTTCCTCCTCTCGAAAATCTGCGGCCGAATCATAGGTATGCCCGCCGGACGCCTCCTTTTTGCAGCCGGCAAAGCTCAGCGCAAGTCCCAAAACCAGCAAGAGACAGAAACATCTTCGTCCCAGCATACACATCCCCCGTAAAAACACCACTCAAACATCCGCCTTTTCTGCGTACATGGCAGCAAAGCGGGCGATAAATTCCTTTCTTGCGGGCAAATTATCCCCCAGAAGCGTGTCGAAAATTTCTTCTGTCGCCTTTGCGTCCGCTTCAGACACCCGTATGAGACGGCGGGTGGCGGGATTCATGGTCGTCTGCCACATCATATCCGGCTCGTTTTCCCCCAACCCCTTGGAACGCTGCAGCGTGTATTTCACATCCCCCAGCTGTTGCAGGATCTGCTCCTTCTCCGGTTCGTTATAGGCAAAGTATATTTTATCTTTTGCAGTGATCTCATACAGCGGAGATTCGGCAATGTATACCTTCCCCTCTAAAATCAGGCTGGGCAGCAGCCGGTAGAACATCGTCAAGAGCAGGGTGCGGATCTGAAAACCGTCCTCGTCGGCGTCGGTGCAAATGATAATTTTGGACCAGCGCAGGGAGGCCAGGTCGAAGGGGACAAAATCTCCCTTTACCTTTCCCTTGATTTCCACGCCGCAGCCGATGACCCGCAAAAGATCCACAATAATATCGTTTTTGAAAATCTTGTCATAGGTGCTTTTCAGACAGTTCAGGGTCTTCCCCCGCACGGGAATGATCGCCTGAAATTCCGCGTCCCGTCCCAGCTTGCAGCTGGTCATCGCAGAATCTCCCTCTACAATATACAACTCCCGGCGCAGGGGATCCCGGGAGCGGCAGGAGACAAATTTTTCCACGCGGCTGGCCACGTCATTGGTAGTCGCCAACTTCTTCTTGATATTCAGACGGGTGGATTCCGCCGTTTCCCTGGAGCGCTTGTTCACCAGAACCTGCGTCAGCAGCTTGTCCGCCTCCATAGCGTTTTCCAGAAAATATATCTCCAGCTGTTCCTTGAGAAAATCCGTCATCGCCTCTGCGATAAAGGAATTGGTGATCGCCTTTTTCGTCTGGTTGGCATAGGAGGTCTGGGTAGAAAAAGAGTTGGTCACCAACACCAGACAATCCTGGACGTCGGCAAAGGTGATCTTGGATTCGTTTTTGTTGTATTTGCCCAGAGCCTTCAGCTTCCGGTCGATGGCATATACAAAGGCCGTTTTGACCGCCCGCTCGGGTGAGCCGCCATGCTCCAGGAAACTGGAATTGTGATAATACTCCAGCACGTTTACCGTATTGGACACACAAAAAGAAACCTCCGCAATGAGGCGGTATTCCTCCTTGTCCGCACGGTCACGCCCCCGGGTCTCCGGCATCTTCCACAGCACCGGCTGGGTCAGAGCCGTATCTCCCGCCAGACGGGCCACATAGTCGGAGATCCCGTTGGGATACAAAAACTCCTTTTCCTCAAACGCTCCGTTCGCATCTTCATACCGAAGGATGAACCGCAGCCCCGCATTGACCACCGCCTGCTTTTCCAGCGTGTCTTCATAATATTCCCTGGGGATGGCAATATCGGTGAACACCTCCAGATCCGGCCGCCAGTAGGTCACTGTTCCGGTACGCCGCTCCCCTTTCTCCAGTTCCCGAACCTCCAGTTCCCCCACAGGATTTCCCTTGCGAAAGGACATATGAGAAAGATGCTTTCCGTCAAAGGAATGGACCTCAAAAAATTCCGAGGCATACTGGGTGGCACATGCCCCCAGCCCGTTGAGCCCCAGGGAGAATTCATATCCCCCCATACCGGAATTGTTTTTATACTTTCCCCCGGCGTACAGTTCGCAGTAGATCAGCTCCCAGTTGTAGCAATTGTATTTTTCATTGTACCCCATGGGGATCCCTCGTCCCCGGTCGTCCACCTCGATGGAATGGTCCCGGTAGACGGTGACAGTGATGGTAGAACCATATCCTTCTCTCGCCTCGTCCACAGAGTTGGACAGTATTTCAAAAAAGGCGTGCTCACAGCCCTCCAGTCCGTCCGAACCGAAAATAACCGCCGGACGCAGCCGCACTCGGTCCGCGCCTTCCAGCTTTTCGATAGACTGGTCGTTGTACTGTGCCGTTTCCTTTTTTTTCGTCATGTATTTTTAACCCTTCCCTTGGACCGGCAAACTTACCAGTCGAATTTTGATACGCTCTCTCCGTCCATGGACACCAAAAGATATCCGCATAGCGCATACCGGTCGTCTTCCGGTAAGTACCAGGAAACCCGTATTTTATAATACTGCACACCTGCATCCGTGTCTTCCATGATTCCATCGGATACATAGGAATACTTGTATCCCGTGTCCGGGTCTTCTTCTCCAAGATATGCTTTTGCAGCAGCCAGCGCTGCCTCCTCGGTGATCTGCCCGCTTTCGGCTCCCGCACTGCTATCGGCCGTAGTATCCGCTGTTGTAGTCTCTGCCGCTGTCTGCGGCTGCGTGTCCTTCTCGGCCGTCGTCTCCTCTACTTGCGTGGACGTAGCCGTTACCTCTTCCTCCGCCTGCTGCACGGTGCAGGCACCCATAGAAAGCACCAGCACCAGCAAAAAGGCAGAAAAAATTTTCTGTTTCATATACAAGCCTCCTCTCATTCGCCGAAGCTGCTCCCAAGCCCTGCTTCCAGCGTCCGCAGATATTCTCCCTCCGTCAGGGTCTCCATATTGTACAGCATCAATACCTGATCGATGTCATTCTCTTCACAGAACCGAATCATCGATTCCCGGTAATACCGCAGATCGATCAGGATCAAATCGTAATGCTGCGCCAGGAACGGCACCATGCTGTGGGCAAAGGAGTCCTTGAGTACCAGCAGGGTCTCCCGATCTTCGTCTCCGTTCTTCGTGATGCGCGTATACCCAAAGTTGCCGCCCATAAAGGAAGCGTACTGATCTTTTTCCTCCAAGAACTCCCGCACGTACATGCTGTCAAAAACGGCATACTGTACGCCGTCCCTCTCCTCATAAGTACAGCCTTCATAGCCTTCAAACTGGCCGCTGCTGTCCTGGATCTCCATAGTGAAGTCCTCGTCTCCAAAGTGATAGTATTCGATTGTATCCGGGGCTACCCACTTTGCCCCGGAAGCAGACCAGGTAGTGCCGTAAAAGTCATCTGAAGCCTCTTCTACCGTGAAGGCGCCCAGTGCCAGCGGCGCGCTGCCCAAAGACTCCATCACCTGGGCATAGGCATAATACGCGCCCAGAGACGTCCAGTGGTGGTCTGTTCTGTAATATACCGCTTCTCCGTCTGCCGCCCGGCTGCGCAGGGGGTCCCGCAGATTCAGGTAGGAAAGTCCGTCCTCCCCGGCAATATCGTCCAAAATCCCCCAGATGCGGTCGGAGTAATAGGAGCCGTATACGGCAGGCAGATATGTGTCACACACGTCCTGTTTGCGCCCCGCAAAAGCAGCCACACACCGGATCCCCCGTTCTTCCGCCGCCTGCTGGAATGCCGCAGCGGCATCCAGATTGGTTTCCAGATACTCCTCATTGGGATAGTCCGCCCTGGCGGTGAGATATCCGTCGCTGCCGAAAATAACCCCATTGTTCTGCCCCTTCAGCTGCACGGTCTCCGAAAAGGCCTTCATCCCCACAAAGAAATCCCGGAAGGGAAACTGGTCCGCCATATACTTGGACACTTCTTCTGTCAGCTTTCCGGAAAAGAAGTTTTCCGCAGAAACCTCCGGCGCCGTGGCAAGAACGCGGTTTTCCTGGGCAGAGAAGTCAGAATCCGGCAACACCCAAAACAAAATCGCCATCACATAAATAAATCCAAGGGTCAGCAGAATCAGCAGAATATCTGCACCGCGGCTTTCCTTTTTCATACGCATCTGCAGCTGCAGATACTTTTCCGCCTCGCCGTCTGCAGTGATCCGCTCTTTTTTCGCCGGCACGCCCGCAGGAATGGGCTGTACGTTTTTCGTCTTATCGTCCATAACGATTCACCGCCTCTCTCTTAAAACCGGAAATACAAAAACGGATTGTAAGAGGAATCTACCAGATATGCAGTACACAGCACCAGCATACCCGCACAGCATGCGCTGATGGCCACCCGGGCGGCTTTCCCCTTTTCATACAGCTTATAGAACAGCTTTTTGGGATACGGCGTCGAGGCAATACACAAAATAACCAAAAACAGTGCGCTGCGCAAAAGATCAAACGTAGCGCCCGGTTCGGTAAAGGCGACGACACCCTGCCCGAACATGTACCCGAGATACGTGACACCGGCGCTGAGGTCCTCAAAGACAAACAGCCACCAGCCGAAGAACACCACAATCAATGTATACACATGACCCACAAAGCTGGGCAGCCGCTGAAAGACCTTGAGCAGGAACAGTTTTTCCATCACCAGGAAAATACAGTAATATATCCCCCACAGCACGTAGTTCCAGCTGGCTCCGTGCCAGAAGCCCGTGAGCAGCCAGACGATGATAATGTTTCGGTAATTCTTCAGTTTGGAACAGCGGTTGCCCCCCAGGGGAATGTATACATATTCCCGAAACCAGGTACCCATGGAGATGTGCCAGCGCCGCCAGAAATCCGTAATGCTTTTGGACACATACGGATAGAAGAAATTTTCCTTAAACTGAAAGCCCAGCATTTTGCCAAGACCGATCGCCATGTCAGAATAGCCGGAAAAGTCAAAATAAATCTGGAAGGCGTAAAACAGCAGTCCCAGCCAGGCGCCCACCACAGTTGCGTCCGTGGCGGAAAGCTCCTGGAAGCCTTCCCACATGGCGCCAGCACAGTTGGCAAGCAGAATTTTCTTTGCCATGCCGCAGATAAAGGTCCGCATACCGGAGGCAAACAGCTCAATATTGTGCGGGCGGGAACGGAGCTGATCGTCCACATCCTGATACCGGACGATGGGGCCGGCGATTAGCTGAGGGAACAGGGTAACATATGCGCCAAAGGAAGCGATATTTCGCTGTACTCTCGCATCTCCGCGGTAAATATCGATGGTATAAGACATGGTCTGGAACGTGTAGAAGGAGATCCCGATCGGCAGTTCCATGTTCTCCAGCAGCGGAATCTTTTGGAGAAAATCAAAGGGCAGCAGCTGCAGATTGGACACGATAAACGTGTAGTACTTGAAGAAGCACAGTATGCTCAGATTGAGCACCGCGCTGATAATCACGAACCTTCGCGCTTTCTTTTTGTTTGTTTCCCGATATTTGCCTGCAAAATAGCCGCAGATGTAGTCGATAATAATGGAAACCAGCATAATCGTCACGTAAATCGGTTCGCCCCAGCCGTAAAAAGCCAGGCTTACGATTAACAGCACCACGTTGCGGAAAGCCAGCGGCACGATGAAGTAGATCATAATCGTTACCGCAAAATACAAAAACAAAAACTCAAGGGATGAAAATACCATAACCGTCTCCAAGGAAAAAAGTTATACGAGTTTCAAGCACGCACAAAGAGAATGGCATCTCAAGGCGTCTGCACTTTTTGTTATTGTAGCACATCTTTTTCCAAAAGAAAAGAGGTTCTATGCAGGTTTTTTACAAAAGATCCCCATCATAATGTGCCCGTTCTCCACCGATAAATTTCGGCCTGGTTCTGGCCGCGTTCAATGTTGCCGCACCGATTTTCTTGATGGACAGGCGCAGCGGTACCGCCACCTTTTTCAGGTGCATCCCGATCAGGGTAAGCCCGATATCCAGCCCTGCATCTGCCGCAATCTCTTCTACCACCACAGGGTCCGCAGCTCCCAGGTATGCGGCCGTCGCAAAAGAACCTCCCGCCTTCGGTTGCGGGACCACATTTACAATCGGCACTCCCGGTACGGCGGCGCGCTCCACTACAATTGCCCGGTTGAGATGCTCGCAGCATTGGGCCGCAAGGAAAACTCCCATAGGGGCAAACACAGACATCAATCCCTCGTATATCGCCTGCGCCGCCTGGGGTACAGACGCCGTTCCGATGCGCTCCCCGCACACCTCGCTGGTGGAACACCCCACCACTGCAATCTGTCCCTCTTTCAGGCGTGCAGCCTCTGCAAGCTGTGCAGCCGCATCTCTGGCCTGTTCTTTCAGTTCTTCATACATAATTCTCAATCTCCTTTTCTGTTCTTTCCCACTTAGGCGTTCTCAGCAGCTTCCAGCTCCAAAATCTTTTTCACGGCCATATCTGCATATTCTCCTAACGTCAGTTTCTGCGTACCCACTATGTGGATGGCGCACTTATCTCCCGGAATAAGGATTTTTTCCGCAATACTCCGCCCCACTGCCTCTGCCATGGCAGGCGTTACCTCTCCGGTGAGAGCACCGGGAATCGCAATTCCCACCGGGCCTGCAATATACGCCGCATGTGCCGCCGCACACAGGATGGGATATTCCCCTGTCGCACCGCGATCGGCGCCGGCGCGGAGCATCGCAGCAGTGGCAATGGTATTTGTCCCGATTGCCGTAATAGAATATCCGGGAAGTGCCGCCCGGATCCGCTCTGTAAGCAGCACTCCCAACCGGCCTCCCTGGCCGTCTATGATCAGTATGGTCTTTTTCATGTCACTTTGCTCTCCTCCCGTATTTCCTGGGGCACCGGAATGCAGTCTCCCAATGCCAGGGAATACAAATATACTTCGTCAAAGGGCCGTCCCAGCATATCTGCGCACAATTCTCTGTAAAGGTTGATCTGCCGTTGGTGACGAGGCAAAAGCTTTTGTGCGGCGCGGGCAGGATCCCCCCGCTCCTCTGCCGTCAGACGGTCTGTTTTATAGTCCAGCAGCACCGCGCGTTCTTCTTCGTCCACAAACATGCAGTCTACAACGCCCTGTACTGTAATGTCCGTCCCCGATGCCGCAAGCTTTTCCCGCAAAACAGGATCGGTTGTAAACCGGGCCGCCGGAAGTACCGCATTGAAGCGAAACTCCCGGTACAGCCGGCGGGCGTGCACCATACGAGAAAAGATTGCAGACCGAACAAAGGCGTCGATTTCGTCCAGCCGTACCAGCTTTGCCTGCTCCCTTGTGAGAAAGGCATCCTCCAACAGGTGTTCCAGCTCTGCCTGGGGTCCGGCCTGCATAAGCCTTTCCAAATTGCAAAACTGCATATACATATGGGTGGCGATCCCCGCTTCCGCCGCACCGGACTGCTTGGCCCCGGCGAGAAAGGCAGGCAGGGGCGCCTCCTTTGAAGCCGAGGGAGAAGCTGAATGGGCCGCCGGGTCAATGGTGAGAGAAGCCTCCTCCTGCCTGTTTAGTATATCGGGCTTCAGTGCAGACACCGTAAGCTTTGCGGGAATATTCTCCAGGTGCCTTTGAGGATATACAAAGGCAAACCGCCGGGCAAATGTGTCCCGCCACGCCCGCTGGTCTGCAGCCGGGGCCACCGACGCCGTATTGGCCTGCCGGCCCGTGCCCAATGATACCGCCTGCCCCTCTGTGACAAACCGGAAGCACCCTGTTCCCACATGGCGTGCTGCACCGTCCAGGATCCATGAGGCAAGACATGTAGAGGAAAGCAATCGATACGCATCCGCCTCTTCTTTTGCGCGGATACGCGTCTGCTCCAACAGGCGCTCCGGATCCTGCGCCCTGCAGGTGATATACAGCCGCTCTCTGGGCCGGGTGAGCGCCACATACAGCACCCGCATCTCCTCCTGCAGCATTCGTTCCCGCAGATCCATGGAGGCGGCCTGCCGCAGCGGCGTGTCGCACCGCACCAATCCCCCCGGATCATACAGTTTTACGGAAAGCCCCATATCCGGAGAAAACAGTACCCGCTCTCCAGCCCCGCGCGTATTGAACCTTCGCGCCGTATCCGAGAGAAAACAGATGGGATATTCCAACCCCTTGGACCGATGGATGGTTGTGATGGTCACTGCGTCCTCCACAGGGGGCTGCCCCCCTGTGTCCTTTTGTTCCATCAGTCCGCTGAGCAGCCGGATAAAGTCGTGTAAACCGCCTCCCTGCCTGCCGCAGGCCGCTCCATGGGACATAAGCTGCTTTAAGGAATGCCGGATCTGCGTGTTGCTGCGCTTTTCGTCTCCTCGATAATACAAAAAACCCGTATCCCGGATGATCTGCTGCAAAATTTCGTCCGCCCGCATATACCGGGACGCCTCTCGCCAGCGCTCCACCTGCGCCACAAAGGCAGCACACCGCGTGCCCAAAGGAGTGGCTTTCCCGGCACAGCGCCGTACACTGTACCAAAGCGGTCCCTGATCCAGGCCCCGTATATGGATCAAATCATCCAGAGAAAATCCAAACAACGGACTTTTCATTGCGCCCGCAAGGTAAATATCCCGCAAAGGATTGTCCGCCGTGTTCAGAAGACACAGCATCAAAATCACCTCGCTGCAGGCAAAAAAGGGGTCCGAAGCGCTGTTGGCCACGGCAATGCCTCTGCGGGAGAGCGCGTCTGCAAAAGCCGCCGCCTCTTTCCCGGAACGCAGAAGGATGGCAATATCTCCCGGCCGTACCGGATTTCCGCCGGCCAGTGTCTCTGTCTGAAGAATCGACTGGATTCGGCCAGCCACATACTCCGCCTCGGGATTGGCTGCGCCCATCGCTTCTTCCTCCGGAGAGGGAACCAGACAGATCTCCACCGGCAGATCCTGCAAACCTCCCTCCGCCTTTGCACAAATCAGCTCGTCTTTTGTGTCAAAAGGCGTGCCGCCGGCAGAAAATATATATCGGGAGATTTTGTTGGCAAAATCGATCACAGTACCGCCGGAACGAAAATTTTCCCGCATAAAGATCGCCTGCCCGCCCACGCCCGCTTCATATTGTGTGCGGTAATCCGTGAACACCTCCGGGCAGGCGCCCCGAAAGCCGTAGATAGACTGCTTTACGTCTCCCACCATAAACCGGCGGCTGCGAACGGACAATGCGGAAAAGATCTGATCCTGGATCCGATTGGTATCCTGATATTCATCGATGAAAACATAATCAAAACCGGCGCCCGTCTCCAGTGCCGCCTGGGTAGGCGTGCCGTCGGGAGCACAGAAGATCTTTTTTGCAAGGACCTCCAAATCTGCAAAGTCCACCCGTCCCAATTCCCGCTTTTTGGCAGTATAGCTGTCTTCAAACGCAGCCAGCACCCGCGCCGCCGCACGGGCAACAGCGGCGTTCTGCTCCATCAGCCCTGTCATGCCGTTTTCGTCCGGCAGAAAAAACGACTGCACAAGGCTTCGGATCTCCTCACCAAAGGCCTGCCGGGTTTCCTTAAAGCGTTTATACGCGTCCGTTTGCTTTTCCGCCTTCAGGGGGGAGAGACGCGGCCGGACAAGGTTTTTCAGAAAGGCCCGCGCCTCTCCATATTCTTTTTCGGCAGCGCCGGAAAGTGCCGCCGAAAATGCCGCCTCCTCCAGCGCCACAGCGCCGTATTTTTCTGTATCCGGACAGCCGGTCAGCTCTCCCGCAAGCATACGAAAAGCCCCTTGGAAATGGGCGCCTGCCCGCTTCATCTGCCGCCGGACCGGCGCACCGAACAGAGAGGTAAGAAAATCTCCTGCTCCCGCCTGGGTCTCTTCTGCCCATCGGTGCAGATCGGCTGCGCAAAAACCTTCGGAAACAACCGTATTTCGCAAAGAGAGAAGCGTCTCATCCAGGGACGCCTCATCCCGCCCGCCGGAAAAGCAGTCCGCCAGCCCCTCAAATCCTGCTTCATCCTGTCCTGCCGCAGGAGGCGCGTCAAAAAAATCACTCACGGTCTCCTGCATGGCTTCCTTCTGCAACACCACCGCCTGCGCCTGCTCCATAACGGAAAAATCCGGCGGCAGACCGAGTGCGGCATAATAGGGCTGCAGGGCAGAGAGAAGAAAGCTGTGTATGGTGGTGATCCTGGCCCCCGGCAGCATCGTCAGCTCCCGCAGCAGCCGGCGGTTTCCGGGATCTTCCGCCAGAGCCGCCGTCAGCGCATCCCCGATGCGACTGCGCAGCTCCCCTGCAGCAGCATTGGTAAAGGTGACGATCAGCATCCGGGAGAGGCTGGCCGCTGTCGCCGGATCTGTCAAAAGACGGATGATCCGCTGGGTCAGGGTCGCCGTTTTTCCGCTTCCCGCAGCGGCGGACAAAATAAGGTTGCCTCCCGAAAAATCGATGGCCGCCTGTTGCGATGCAGTCCAAGTCCGCTGTGCCATTATTGCTCCTCCTCTCCTTTTTACTCCATATGCCTGCACACCGCCCGCATGGGACAACTGTCGCAGGGAAGCCGACTGCCCCGCCGCACTGGTCGGGAACAAGCCTGCCCGCTTTTGAGCCGGCCTGCCGCCTGCTGCAGAGCACCGATCAGGCCCCGGTAAATCTCCTGAAATTCCTCCCGCGTGGCAAGACTGCTGTGCTTGGAGTAGCTCCCATCCTTATTCTTTGTCACCGGGATAAATCTGCCGGACACATCCTTGTCCATCGCACGAATGACGTCGTCGTCCCGCAGGATGATTCCGCGGCGGGAAATACTCTGCTTCGCTTCCTCCCGGGCCGCCGCTTCGTCCAGCGGCACAGGGGAAGATGCTTCTCCCGGGCGAGCGCTGAAATACACCGCGCCTGCCGGCACAAGTTCTTCTCCGAAAGGAGCCAGTTTCTGATAAAATGGACTGCCATTACTGGCACATATGGAAAAAAGATACAAAAGCAGCTGCACATTGTGTCCTGCCAGAACTTCCTCCAGGGAAAAATTCTTGCTCCCAGTCTTATAGTCAGCTACCCGAACATACACTTTCCCGTCCCGACGCAGTATATCCAACCGGTCTACGATACCCCGCATGATCATCGTATCTGCCCCCTTCAGAGGAATTTGCAGCGCAGGAAGCGTCTCATCAAAGCCTACCGGCAGCTCAAAAGCATAGGGAACAAACTGGGACTGGGCAAATTCTTCACTGAGCGACTGGCCGTATAAAATCACACTTCGCTGAAGGCGGCGGAAAAGATAATCCGTCCGCCGGCTGGTGGGCAGCCCCTGACATACCCCGTCGATATACTGCCGGATCAGCCGCTGGGCGCGGCCGACGATCTTTTCCTTTGGAAGGGGAAATCCATCCTCCATCGACTCCCCCATAAAATCTTCTAAAATCTTATGTACGAAATTGCCCACATCCACGGGACGTATCTTTGCTGTCTTGTCCTCATGCAAATGAAGAACATACCGGCAGTAGTAGGAAAACGGGCAGTCCCCAAAGGTTTCCAGACGGGATTGGGTCATGGAAAGCTTTCCCCCGAACAGCGCCAGCGCTGTATCCTTCTGCACCTGTTCCCTGTCCGCAGACAGATCCCCGGCGGGGATGTGTACGTCTTCCAGCAGCGCCTCCAGCACACCGCCGGCCGGCGTGTCCGACAAAACGGGAAGCAGCTGGCGCGCCGCCTCCCTGCACCAGACCATCTCCAATGCATCCGGCCGGGTGACATCTATTATCTGGGAGGAAGGCAAAAGATGCAGGATTCTTGCAACGCCTGAGGAAGGGCGCCAGGCACCGTCCACACAGGGAACCATCACCGCAAGCGACAGGCGCGGAGCACATACGGCCCGGTAAAAATGGAACAGCGCCTCTCCCTGCCGGGCCGCTGAATCAGGAGAAAGCTGAATCCCCAGCGCGGCAAGCGTCTCCTTGTCCATGTCCTGAAAAAAGCCGCCCGCACTGGGCGTCGCCGGAAATTCTCCGTAAACTGCGCCGAGCAGGATCACATGATCTGCATTGTCCAGTCGGATATTGTCCCCACTGCCCAGTACTACGCGGTCGATTCCGTCGGGAATCGTCCCGATGCTGCAAGCTTCCGCCGTGCGTCGGACCAGTCCGTAGAATCGTGCAGCATCCATGGAAGCATCGGACGCGGCATCTGTTCCTGCGCCTTCAGCGATCGTATCCAAAATATCGCACAAAACACCCCGGACCTGACGCACCTCCTGTGCGGCAGCCGCATCTCCGCTCTGCTCCAGGCGCTGCGCCTCCGTCTCCAGCTGGGCATATACGTCAAAATCACACAACAGATGATAGGCCGCGGTACAGACCGTCTGTGCCGTACCGGGAAAAGCGTCGGCAAACGCGTCCAATACCGGAGCGATCTGCGCCCTGGCCTGGTTTGCCATGGACAGCATTTCCCGGCCCCAGTCGCTGACCGTCTGCGCATATCCGTCCGGGTTCATGTTCCACCCGTCCGGATCGCAAAATCTCCGGCGGCCCCGAATCTGCCATGTCTCCGTATACTGTTCCAGCGCGTCACAGGCGTCCGCAGGGATCCCCGCAAATCCCGTCTTTGCGCAGGCAATCACATCTTCGCGTTTCCAACCTCCTGCCACAACAGACGCCGCAGAAAGCAAAAGCCGCACGGCAGGCTGCATCACCGCTGTTTTTTTCCCGGAGAGATAGACGGGGATTCCAAGACTGGAAAGAATCGTATCCGTGATGCCCCGACGTGTCTCTATATCGGCGGCAACCACTGCAATTTTCCCGTAAGATGCGCCCGTCTGTACAAGCTGCTGGATCACGCTGCCGGCGGCATATGCTTCGTCGTAGACGTCTTTGCAGCGAAAAATTTGCACGTTCTCCGCAGATCCCTCATACGGCTGCGCCGTATGATCCCACAGGCTGCGCGTCAAAACCCCCAGCGGGCCGGCAACCTTGCAGGGAATCTCCCTGGTCTGTACCTCTCTGCCGCTGACGGCACACAATCTGGCCATGTCATGGACGAACTTTCGGATGTGCTCCAGGTGCATCTCTCCACCGGCGCTCTTTTCCAGGGGGCAGGCAAAGGTCATGGTAAAGTCCTCCGCCTGGCGGAGAATCTGCTCCGTGATCCTCTTTTCCCCCGGCGTAAAAGTATAAAAGGAATCTACATACACATCACAGCCCCCAAAGAAATCGTGCCCTTCCAGGGTCCGTACCAGGGCATCGGGGATCTCCAGAGGATCGTCATAAGCGGTATGAAGCAGGACATCATAAGCGGCAAAGATTGCCGCAAGATCCCGCAGTTTTTCTGCCAGTCCCTTGTTTTTTCCTTCTGTATCCAGCTGCCTGGCACCATCTTCCAGCATCGCCGGCGTGATCGAATAGGTCTTCAGTTCACTGACCGTTCGCAAAAGCAGCGGGATATATCGATCCTCCCGATCTCCTCTCCTGTATATGTGCAAACTGCCCCGAAGTGCGGCCAGTGCATTCCACATGACAAGCGTCTTTTTTGCATCTGTAATGTAGCGTTTTGCCACACCGCCAAATCGGCGAAAAACGCTGTCCGCAAGACGGGTGAAGCTGACGACCTCTGCCTGAAGCATGGCACAGGCAGGCAGGGACTGCGCACACCGGCGGTCCCATGTGAGCACCTGCTGCTCCGGTACGATCAAAACCACACGACGACCCTGCTTCAGGGAGCGGCGCATCCTTTGCAGCACATATTCGCTTTTTTCCCCCGGCCCCAGCCCGAACACAAATTCCGTCACGGCCGCCCCTCCTTTTGTACTTATTTTATTATACAATATATTGTCCACCGAATCAACTGCCCCGGACGGCTGGGACAAATTTTTCGTTACATCTTGCAAAAGACTACACTTTATGCTATACTACTATTTAGAATCACAAAAAGCGGGGACTGAACGGAGATGCCCGCAAATTCGAAGAAAGGCGTGGAAATTATATTATGGCTACATACCATGATGGGGCGGAGATCGACCGCTCGGTAAATTCGATCAATTACACAGAATTTACTGTAAAAAAGAAAGCGGAAGGTGCGCTTCTCCTAACCAAAATCGGATTGATCGTACTGTACATTGCAGTTATCGTAGGGTTTTTCATGTGGCTCTGGTATGCCGGAGCGCTCAGTGCCGTGATCGTCGCAATCGTTTGGTTTTTCACCTGGCCGTACGTCAACATCGAGTATGAGTACACCACCGCCTCCGGCGATCTCCAGTTTACCAAAATCTACGGCGGAAAAAAGCGCAAGCTGGTTTTGGAAAAGAAAATCAAAGACATGGAGCTGATCGCTCCCTACACCAGCGAATATACAGACAAATATCCCGTCATTGCGAAAACATACGATTTCCGCAAAAGTGTCAAGCAGACGGAAGACGTGTATTTCGCCGTATTTGATGAAAAGGGAGAAAAGCACCGGATCCTGTTCCAGTGCACCAACAAAGCGCTGAAAATTTTTGAAAAATACAACAAAGAAAATACCGTCGCTACAGACACGCTTCATTATTGATCCAGTTCTAAACACACATCACCCCCGCATATATTCCTTTGAAATATATGCGGGGGTGAACTGTTTTGAAAAGGCACATGTGCCCACTTGTCATCTTGCTGTTTGCCGCGCTGTTTCTAAGTGCCTGCAGCAGCAAAGACAGCGATGCGGTGCTCTGGTATCAGGAAGGTCCGGCGGAAATTTGCGGCACACTCCAGGGAGAAAGCGGCACGTATACAATCACCCTTTCTTTGGAGCGAAGAAAAACAGACGGCACGCGAGATGTCACGTTGACTTACCAGGAGCCGGAAGAACTGGCAGGCATGGTTTTTCGTCTGCGCGGGGAAGAGATCTTTGCCGTTTACGACACGGTGGAGATTCCTCTCTCGACAGACGCGGCCGGAAAGCTTTTTGCCCCGGCAGATCTGTTCTCTCTGCGGGAAGAGGACATTACAGAAATCCAAAAGGGGGAGGCCGGAGAAACGATCATCCGTCTTGTCAGAGGCCAGGATCACTGGGAGGTTTCCACGGATGCGGAAGGGCTTCCCACAAGCATTACCGCCACGGCGGGGGGACGCGATCTTTCCCTTACCGTCACCTCTTTTGTACAAACAGATGCATGAAAGCCCCGCTGCAATTATGCAGCGGGGCTTTACCCGTACAGGCGCGGGGCTCAGCCTGTAATTTCCACAGGTGCAGTGTCCGCCCCTACGCCGCCGTTGACGTTCAGTCCAAAACTGACGGAGATGGCCGCATCTACAGCCTGCATCATATGGTCGTCCAAATGTCCCATTTTTTCCTTCAGCCTACGCTTGTCTATGGTACGGATCTGCTCCAGCAGCACGACGGAATCCCGCTGCAGACCAGCTTTTTCCCCGTACACATCGATATGCGTAGGCAGCCGGGTCTTCCCCAGCTTACTGGTGATCGCGGCGGCTATCACGGTGGGGCTGTACTTGTTTCCCACATCGTTCTGTACAATCAGGACAGGGCGAAGCCCGCCCTGCTCACTTCCTACCACCGGGCTGAGATCCGCATAATATATATCCCCGCGTTTGACTGTCACGTTATCACTCTCCGTTATCATAAACTTCCTTGCATTTCTGTTTTTAGTATTTCCGCATAGGGCGCGGTTTTAATCATAAACGGAGAAATTTTTCTTTCGTATTACCGGCAGCAAGCCGCAATACGGTCTGTCCCGTTTCTTTCCTTTCTCACGCCCCGATATCATCATATTCCAAAAAATCTCCCCCCGTGCATGGCCGGTCCGATATTGACAAAGAAAGCCGGCCGGGGTATAATGACCATAAAGAAATTGTGCGGCATTGCCTGGAAAGGACCGTGACCTGTATGAAAAAAAGCACGATGATTCTTCTCGCCGTCCTGGCGGTTTTGTTGATTGGGGCTGCCGCCTTCTGTGCAGTCTTTCTTTTTACGACACGGTCGGATCCCCCGTCCGCCGATACAGAATCCTCTGCAGTGGAAACCGTGCATGAAAGTACAGAGTACAAATACAACGAGGACGGACAAGTCTCTCAGATTTTGTACTACGAGAACGATGTGCTTCAGGGAAGCACCGATTATGTATACATGGACGATTATACCTGCATCGTCTACTTCGATGGAGACAACCAGCAGACGGGATATGAGCAGACCTATCACAATGCGCTGCAAAATCCTACAAAATACATAAAAAACGAGGGGGGCACCCTCGTAGAGTCTATTGAATACGATTACTATGACGACCTCGCCACCCTGCAGAAAAAGACCACAAAAACCTATACCGACGGGATCGAGTATGCCGAAAAGGAATACTACGACGAGGAAGGGCGCCTGACGCGCAAATGTACCTATGAAGACGGAAACACCGTCAGCGACATCACCTACACATACGATGCAAACGGGGAGATCGCAGACAGCGCACCTACAGAGGAAGGGGAGGAAACCGATGCCCCGTAAATTTCAGTGTGCCCTGGCCGTTCTGCTTTGCCTTCTCGGTCTTGTTTCCTGCAAATCCGAGAACTCCAAAACTGAGGAGACAGAAGCGGTGACAACAGACGGCGTCGCTTATGAATACAGCGCAGGGGGAAAGGTTCTATCCGCCGTCACCTATGAGGGCGGCAAGGAAGTAAGCCGCATCGAGTACGATTACTGGCCCGAGGGCGGCGTGCGCGCCATTGCGTTTTTAGAAGGAGATGAGACCGTAGAATCCTGGAATTTTATTTATGGAGACGACGATGTCACCGTGCGCCGCAGAGTACGGGAGTACACAGAGGATGGCCTTTCCTGCTCCGATATATACGATTACGACGAAGCAGGCAAGCTTTTGAAAATGTCCACCTATGAGGAAGATGTGTACTGCGGCAGCTATCAGTACACCTACAATGAAGACGGAGAAGTGTCTTACAGCTGTCAGACAGACCCGGGGGACAATGTAATCAACTACACGGAATACACCTTCAACGAGGATGGCACCACCCAGGCGGGATATTATTACGAATACGGCAGTCTTGCCCGGTACTGGACAAATGCCTATGAAAACGGAAAGATTGCCTCTGTCACCTTTTACGACAGAGAGGACACCCTTTTGTCTCATACGGAATATCAGTACAACAGTGCAGGGGAAGTTTACAGAACCCTGTTCTACGACGACGCCGAGACACTGCTCGGGTATATGGAGTCTTTGTACAACGACGCAGGCGTCCATTACAGAGACATATATTATGAAGACGGCCAGCCGGTTTATGGCTACAACTATACAGAAGAGGGAATCTCCACATATTTTGAATACTGATTTTTCAGTCGGTTATTTCTGACAATCCCTCACCCGCTTCGCGGGAGCTCCCTTTACACAAGGGAGCCTATGCCCGGCTCAGCCTCCTCTGTGGAGGACTTGCTGCGCAAGTCCTGGGGTGGCGGCACAGCGAAACGAAACTGCGACGGAGGGGTGTAGCAAACACCCCTCCGTCTCTTTTGAATCAATCGTTATCCCAGAAGGCTTTTCACCAGCGCCGGGATCTTTGCAAAGTCTTCCTCGTCTGGATTCCAGAGAGACCGTACTTCCTCCTCCACTACGGCAAAGCCTGCGTCCGCCAGCTTTTCCTTCAAGATCTTTACGCTCTCTCCGCTCCAGCCGTAGCAGCCGAAAGCGGCTGCTTTTTTATTTTTGAATTTCAGGGATTTCAAAAAGGACAGCCACCCGGCAACGGTACAAAGAATGTCGTTGCCTTCCGTGGGAGAGCCTACAGCAATGGCCTTGGATTTGAAAATTTCCGTCATCACTTCTGTTTTATCCGATTTTGCTATATTGTATACCTTTACCACTGTATCGGGACTCTGACGGGAAATTTCCTTCGCGATCTCGTGCGCAATCTTGGCAGTTCCATCCCACATGGTGTCGTAGCAAACGGTAATTTGATTTTCCTGATACGCGTCTGCCCAGGCAGCATACTTCTCCACGATCTGCATGGGATTCTCCCGCCAGATCGCCCCATGGCTGGGTGCGATTATTTCAATCGGCAGATTTAATCCCTGAATTTCCGGTATCTTCTTCGCCACCAGCGGAGAATAGGGCTGCAGAATGTTCGCATAATACTTCATAGCCTCCCGCATTAAGAGGCACTGATCCGCTTTGTCGTTGAAAAGCTCTTCTACGGCAAAGTGCTGGCCGAATGCATCATTGGAAAAGAGGATATTGTCGCCGGTCATATACGTAGCCATGGAATCCGGCCAGTGCAACATCCGCATTTCAATAAAGATCAGCTGCTTTCCGCCGCCGATGTCCAGCGTATCCCCGGTTTTTACCACACGGAAATTCCAGCCCCGTTTGCCGTACTGCCCTTCCAGGCTCTTTACCGCATTGGCAGTACAGTAGATGGGTGTGTCCGGGATCTCCTCCATCAGTGCAGTCAACGCGCCGGAGTGATCCACTTCTCCGTGATTTGCGATGATATAGTCAATTTTTTTCAGATCGATTTCCTTCTTCAGATTTTCCACAAATTCAAACCGATGGGGCGCCCATACGGTGTCGATCAATACCGTTTTTTCTTCCTCTATCAGGTAAGCGTTCTGACTGGAGCCACTGGCAATGGTATAATCTTCCCCATGGAATTTTTGAAGCTCCCAGTCGATGTACCCCACCCAGCTTACATTGTTTTTGATGTGTCTTTTCATTGCGTCTTTCCTTTCTGTTGCATTTCTATATGTTTTTATAAATTGCTTACTCTATAATGTTCCCATCCAGGGAAATCGTAACCACCTGCCAGGGAATAAACTTCCCGCTGGCCTGCAGGGCATCCCTTGCAGCCGCCTCCAGGCCGCCGCAGCAGGGCACCTCCATTTTTACAATGGTCACGCTTTGTATGTTGTTGCTCCGAATGATCTGCGTCAGCTTTTCCCTGTAATCCACATCGTCCAGCTTGGGACATCCGATCAGGGTGATTTTTCCCTTCATAAAGGTTTCATGTATGCCGGCATAGGCAAACGCCGTACAGTCTGCGGCAATGAGCAGCTTTGCCCCATCAAAATACGGCGCATTTGCCGGCACAAGACGGATCTGCACCGGCCATTGTGCAAGCCTGGATCTGCCAGAATCTGAAGATGCAGCACCATTGTCCTCTTGCTGCCTTTCAAACTGTCGCAGCTGGTGACCGGCACATCCAACCACAGGAGCCTTCCTTTTCTTATTTGCCAGCACGGCCGCCTCATCATATGCCGCCGCTTCCCGCTCTACAAAGGTGATCGCTCCCGTGGGGCACGCCGGCAGACAGTCGCCCAATCCGTCGCAGTAGTCGTCCCGCAGCAGCCGTGCCTTTCCCTCCACCATGCCGATGGCGCCCTCATGACACGCGGCAGCGCAGGCGCCGCAGCCGTTGCATTTTTCTTCATCTATGTGAATGATTTTCCGAATCATAGAATATCCCTCTTTTCTTGATTTTGCAAATGCATTATAGTACAATCAAGAAAAGCATTCGGTTGCCACAGCAACAAAACGGGAGGTTTTTATGGATATTTTACAAATACCGCTGTTTTCCGGCATATCGGAAAATTCCTTTTCCCAGATGCAGACATACCGCTGTATGCGCAGACAGACCTTTCCAAGGGGAGCGTACATCCTGCGCGCCGGCACATCTGTCCGCGAGATCGGCGTCCTTCTTTCGGGCAGCGTACACATCGAAACGATCGACGTCTGGGGAAACAAAAGCATCCTGAGCAGCCTGGACACCGGAAAAATCTTTGCCGAGACCTACGCCCTGTGCAAAGAGCCTATCCTGGTAGATGTGGTCGCCGCCGAAAAGACGGAAATCCTGTTTTTAGATCTGCAGCAGCTGCAAAATTCCGCAAGCCGCAACTTTGACTGGTACGTTACGCTGCTGCAAAACCTGCTGTGTATGTCCGCCCGAAACAATCTTGCTCTATCCGCCCGCATTTTCTGTACCGGGGCAAAAAGCGTGCGCGGCCGCGTACTGACCTATCTGTCCGCGCAGGCAGTGCAGCAGGGTTCCACGGATATCACCCTTCCCTTTGATCGGCAGCAGATGGCAGATTATTTGAATCTGGACCGCAGCGCCCTCTCCAGAGAACTATCCCGCATGCGGCGGGAAGGACTGCTTGCATATCACAAAAATCACTTCACCCTACTGCAGCTTGGAAAGTGAATCCCCCTCGACGGGCCCATCTTCCTCCCCAGCCGGCACATATCGGATATATTCCATATTTTCCTCCTCCGCAGCCGTTTTACACATAAAGGTATATACTTGGTCCCGCAAAAAATCCTTGCGCTCCCGAAGAGATGCTTCGGCGTCCCCGTAGATGGGATCACGCAGATGCACCGTCATTCCCGGCCGCCGGCAAAGTCGAAACAGTCCCCGGCGCCGCCGGTATGTCACCACAGCCGCCACCACAGGGGCACCCAGCCTGGCAGGGTACGTAAAGGATGCTGGGCCAAAGGGCCGGATCTTCGTATAATAGGGCCAGATATGCGCCTCCGGGAACACGGCGACACAACCGCCCTCTCTGCATCGCATTTCGATAGCTTCCCGCAAAACCGGCAGTGCGGAATTCTTTGTGGGGATCGGCAGGCACCCCAGCAGCATCACCAGCCGCCGCAATCCCGGAATGGAAATTGCGTCTGCGCCGGCAACCGTATACACCCGCCTGGGGAATGCCGCCAGCGGAGGCACAAATACATCCAAAATATGGGTGTGATTGCAGTAGAGGAAATATCCGCCCGGGGGAAGCTTTTTCAGCACCTTTCGATTTTCAAAGCGCATTCCCAAATACAGTTTGCTAACGACAAATACAATTGGAACGGCAATTCCGTAGTACAAAAGCCAGCTGCCTGCCCGCCAGAACAGCGACGTACGTATATAGGGAAAATCCCCGCCCACTTCTTCTCGTCTGATATGCATCCCTGCAAAATCGTCTCGAAGGGGATCCGTATATACGATGGTTCTACGCTTCTTTTTTCGTGGCATCGGCAAGCATTCCTTCCAATCGGTCCATGCACTGGTCAAAGGCAAATGTCTCTGCATACCCCAAATATTGCTCGCTGCAGGCTGCCCGCGCCGCCGGATGTTCGATCCAGTAGTCGATACGCTGTGCAAGACTTTTCGGATCGTTTACCCGGAACAGATTCTCCGGTGTCAGCGCAAAATAACGGGTGGCGCTTCTGGGAGAATCGGCGATCACCGGCACCTTTCCGCAGGCGATCGCCTCCAGACAGGCGATGGCCTCTATCTCGATTTCCGCCGGATGTACATACAGATCTGCATAGTTAATCACATCCACCAGGTCCCGGCGGGAGTAGAACTGCATCACAGGCATCGCAATCCCAAGACGCCGGGCGTGGGCCTCCAAATTTTTTCTTTGGGGACCGGTTCCCGCAAAAATCAACTGGATCTCCTCTTTATGCCGGGAGAGTGCCGCAGCATCCAGCAAAACCTTATGAGATTTTTCCCGGCTGTAGCGCCCGGTAAACAGGATCACAAATTTGTCCTGAAAGGCAGCGGGCTTTGGAACGTCCTTTTTGACAAAGGAGGCGTTCACCCCGTTGGAGATAATATAGTGATTGGTGGGGCCCGCAACCGCCTCAAAGGTGTCGCAGATAAAGCGGGTGGGATAATGGACGCAGTCGCAGCGTCCGTACAGAGTCTGATAAAACATCTTATACAGCCAGCGATTGAAATGACGGGAATTCATGAGAAATAAGTGGTTGGACAGATTTTCCGCCTGGCAATGGAATCCGGCAGTCACGGGAATGCCTCTTGCCCAGGCGATTTTGGCTGCCGACACGCCCAGCATAAAAGGGATCATAATATGCACCACATCGGCGCCTTCGATAGCTTCTTCCATAATGCGGCGCACCGGCCGCGCCAGCGCCACACCGTTTTTCGCAACATATCCGTTGAAAGGCCCAAAATTGATGGAAGGGACAATATAAAACCCTTCCTCTCCCGCGTGTTTCGTCCCAGTACACAAAGCACGCACCGTGTGCCCCTTCGCCCGAAGACTGCGAATCAAATTCATTGCGGCGATGGTCGTCCCGTTGTTTTCTTCGCCAAGCACGTCGCAAACAACTGTTACATTCACACAAGTTCACCTCAGCTTTTGAAAGTCAGCCCAAAACCTTTGCATGCAGAATCCGGACGGCCTGCGCCGGATCGGTGACATCCGCCACCGCCTGTTCCATGGGACAGGGGCCGTCCCCCTTGCGATTGATAATCCTTTCCGTACACGTTCCGTAGGAATACAGAAGCCCCGCTTCTTCCAAAACAGATACGGCACCGCTGCTCATCACCTCTCCGTACACCGCTGAGGCACCGCCGAACACCGCCAGAAAAGCGGCGGCCCGGCCCACAATCCGGTCGGCGATCACAGCGCCGCGCAGTGCATCTCCGTCCTCTTCCAGCCACAAAAGCAGCGGACGGATTCCCTTCTCCCTGGAGACTTCCACATCTGTCTGCGTGCGCATACGCACGCAGGTAATGTCCCCTACAAGCCTGCCTATCGCCTCTGTAAGAATTCCTTCACACTTTTCCATACTTTCCTTCCTGTCCGCTCACATGGGATCCAAAATTTGCGGCGTCTCCTCAAACTGGCGCACCGTTACCGTATACCGGCTGTCCCACGCCTCCTGCAGCAATGCCTCCCGGTCCAGCCGCTGCTCCTGCTGAAGCACTCTGGAAAGCTGCGGCCGCGTCTTGGGATGCCGGGGCGTAAAAACAGTACAGCAATCCTCATACGGAAGAATGGAAGTATCAAAAGTGCCGATTTGGCGGGCCCGTTCTACGATCTCGTCCTTATCCAGGCCGATACAGGGACGCAATACGGGAAGTTCTGCCACCGGATCCGTCACGCATATGGCGGACAGCGTCTGACTGGCTACCTGCCCAAGGCTTTCCCCCGTGATCAGCGCCGTACATCCCTTTTCCTCCGCTACGCGCCCTGCCAGTTCCATCATAAACCGGCGCAGCAGCAGCGTAAAATATTCCTCCTCGCACTTGTCCCGCAGCACCTCCTGAATGTGGGTCAGAGAAAGAATATGCACATGGATCTCCCGGCAGTATTCGCAGAGTTCATGCGCCAGCTCCAATACCTTCTGCCTGGCTTGCACGCTGGTGTAGGGATAGCTCTCAAAATGAAGCGCATCGATCAAAAGCCCCCGTTTTGCCATCATATACCCGGCCACCGGACTGTCGATCCCCCCGGACAAAAGAAGCAATCCCCTGCCCCCGGAGCCCAAGGGGATCCCCCCGGCCCCTCTCTCCTGTCCGGCGTGGATATATGCCATCCGGTCCCGGATTTCCACCCGAACCGTGATATCGGGGTGGGTCAAATCCACCTTCAGCCGGGGCAGCATCTCCAAAATCACGCCGCCCACCTGGGCGGCAATGGCGGGGCTTTTCAAGGGAAATGCCTTGTCACTGCGCTTTGCCTCACATCGAAAAGTTTCGTATCCCTGCAGCCTTTGCGGAAGATACGTCCGCGCTGCCGCAAAAATCGCCTCCATATCCTTTTCACAGGCAGCGGCTCTGGTCACAGAGGCAAATCCAAAGACTTTTTTTACCTGCTCGTACATTTCATCTATGTCTTCTTCCTCTGTCTCGGGTTCCACATAGACGGTAGACTGAGCCCATCGGACCTGAAATTTGCCCACATGGGCCGCCCGGCGGCGCAGTTCCCGAATCAGCTGGCTTTCAAATCGGGAACGGTTCGCCCCTTTCAAAATCAATTCCCCGTATTTGCAAAGAATGACTTCCTTCATGATTTTTCCCTTTCTGTGTCCCTTTGGCGAGGCGGATGCAAAATATATCCCTCACCCCGCACCGACGTCAGCACCCCTGTACCGGCAATCGACGTCAGCTTTTTGCGCAGGTACGCGGCGCACACCTGACAGGCGTTGCTGCCTTTTCCTCTCCAAAGAAGTGCAATCAGCTCATCCTTCGCTACCGGATAACCCATATGTGCATGCAAAATCTGAAACAGTGCGTATTCTTTTTCTGTGAGTGTCACCTCCCGATCCCCGCAAGCCACTGTTCTGCGCCGGTCGTCACACCGGTAATCCTCTGCACCGGTATATTGGTCCATAGAATACAACGTCAGGACCGTCTGCAAAAACTGCTCCAAATCCAGCGGGCGGGACATCGTGACTACCTGTTCCCGGTTGGACAAAGCATCACAGACCACCAAATACCTGCCCCGCCGGGGCAAGCTCGGAAGCAGCCCGTCTTCCGGACACAGGACCGTAAGCGGTGCCATACTCTCCGTAACAGAAAAATAAGGCTCCAGCACAGCGGCAAGCATATTCCGCATCGCCGGATGGTCTGCCTGCACAGATAGGAAGGGGCGACCTTTCCCTGCATGAAAATGTAATTTTTTCATAAGTATATAATACCTATTTTACAGCCATTTGTCAACTGCGGCAGAAATCGGAGGAAACGTGTTTTTAGTATTTTTGGCCTTTTCAGCAGCAGTCTTTATCAACGGGGCCACCGATGCTGCCAACGCCCTCACCGGCCCTGTGGCCTGCGGCGCCATGAAGCTGTCCCATGCCGCACTGCTTGCCGCCTGTATGAATCTGCTGGGTATGCTGCTTTTTTCCACCTTGTTTCCCGGTGTCTATGAAACCGTATCCGGGCTGGCCAGCTTTTCGCCGGGGACTGGAGGGATTGCGGTGACAGCTTCCCTTTCCGCAGTCGTCATTTGGGCCGGCGCGGCGTGGATCTTCGGCATCCCCACCAGCGAAAGCCACGGCCTGTTTGCCGCGCTGGCAGGGACCGCGTTTGCATTGGGTGCACCGGTTCCGGACAAGATTCAATGGGCAAAAGTAGCCGCGGGACTGCTTTTCTCCGTTCTGGGCGGCGGCCTTTCTGGATACATCACTGCACGCAGCCTGCGGTCTCATGCAAAGGTACATCACTGGAAAGGGGCCACGATTATCGGTTGTGCAGGAACCGCATTTCTTCACGGGGCCCAGGACGGGCAAAAATTTCTGGGACTGATGGGCGCGGCAGGACTGTTGACCCGGAGCAGGGGCGCCGTGTTCTGCTGTGCCATCCTAATGCTGTGCGGCACCCTGCTGGGCGGGGGACACATCGTAAAAAAAATGGGGCGGGAAATGGCAGACGTGGACACGTTTACCGCGGCTTGCGCAGATATGGGAAGTGCCGTATCCCTGCTTGCCATGACCCTGGCCGGTCTGCCCGTGAGCACCACCCATGTAAAGATGACAGCTGTGGCCTGCGCTGCAGGAGGTGCGGGAAGAAAAACAGACAGGCAGGTGATTCTGCAAGTGATCCTCGCCTGGATCACTACCTTCCCCGGATGTTTTCTACTGGCATATTTCATCACAAAGTTGTTGTAAACCGGCAAATATTGTGCAAAATATACAAAAATCAAGGATGGGATTCTACAGGACGCTCCTTGCATAACCACAAAATCTGTTATATAATATTTATAATACCGGCAGAAAAATATGCGCCATTTTTATGGATCTGTCACAAACAAATCCATTTCTTTTGTATTCCAATGCTGTTATGCATGAAACTATAAAAAAGGAGCACTGTATTTATGCCCGAAATTACCACAAAAAATATCCGAAATGTCTGCCTGCTGGGACACGGCAGCAGCGGCAAAACCTCCCTTGCAGAAGCCATGCTTTTCTGCGCAGGCGCCATCGACCGCATGGGAAAGGTCACGGACGGAAACACTGTCACCGACTACGATCCGGAAGAGATCTCCCGCCACTATTCTGTTTCTCTTTCCACTGCAAATTTTACATACCACGACATAAAGGTAAATCTGCTGGATACGCCGGGGTACCCGGATTTTGTAGGGGAAGAGCTGGAAGGGATCCGCGCCGCCGACGCCGCCGTTATTCTGGTAGACGGGAAAGCCGGCCTGGAAGTGGGAACGGAACTGGCCTGGGAATATGCCTGCAGGGAAAATATCCCCAGAGTGTTTTTTATCAATAAATTCGACGATTCGGAAGCAGATTTTTCCAGAGTGTTTGACCAACTGCGCGCTACCTTTGGAATTCGGGTCTGCCCGGTGCTGATCCCAGTGAAAAAAGGCAAAGACATGGTGTTTGTCAGCCTGGTGGACCGCATCGCCTATATCTATGACGAGCGGGGGAAGCGGACGGAAATGCCCATGGACAGCGAGCTTTCCGCCATTGTAGATCAGTACAGCCAGCAGTTCAACGAAGCCATTGCCGAAACCAGCGACGCGCTGATGGAAAAGTTTTTTGCCGAGGAAGAAATCACAAAAGAGGAAGCGGCGGAAGCGCTCCACGAAGGGATCATCTCCGGCAGCATCGTTCCCGTGTACAGCGGTTCCGTCACCAAGCTGTGGGGTGTGCGCGCGCTGATGACCTCTATCAAGGATTCCTTCCCCAGAGTCACCGCAAAAAAGACGGAGCGGGTAATCGAAGGGGACGAAGTAAAACCCTACCCCATCGACCCGGAAGGCGACTGCTCTCTCTTTATCTTCAAAACTGTGGCGGACCAGTTTGGAAAGATGTCCCTGTTTAAGGTAATGAGCGGAACCCTTCAAAAGGACGCTGCGCTCACCAATGCCCGCAGCGGCGCAGTGGAAAAAGCCGCCCATATTTATACCCTGCGGGGCAAAAAGCAAACAGAGGTGGACAGTCTTTGCTGCGGAGATATCGGTATGCTGTCCAAACTGACAGGTACGGCTACCAACGATACGCTGTACAGTAAAGTCAAAGTGCAGTATGAAGGGACCAAATTCCCGGAGCCCTACATGACAAAGGCCCTTTCTGCAGAAGCCAAAGGGGACGAGGACAAAATTTCCACAGGGATTGCACGGCTACTGGAAGAGGATCCCACCCTGCGGTATGTGAACAATGCAGAGACCAAGCAGCTCACCCTGTCTGGCATATCGGACATCCATTTGGACGTTGTCCGTTCCCGGCTGAAAAACCGGTACGGCACAAAGGTCGTTTATACAGATCCCAGGATCCCCTACCGGGAAACCATCAAAAAATCGGTACAGGCGGAAGGAAAGCACAAAAAGCAGTCCGGCGGTTCCGGCCAGTACGGCCATGTAAAGATCACTTTCTCTCCCGGCACGGAAGAAGGCCTCACCTTTACGCAATCCGTAGTGGGCGGCACTGTGCCCAAGGGATTCTACCCCGCCGTGGAAAAGGGACTGCTGGAGGCCATGCAGAAAGGCGTGCTGGCGGGATACCCCGTGGTCAATCTTGCAGCAGATCTGTACGACGGCTCTTACCACGCGGTGGACTCCAACGAGATCTCCTTCAAGCTGGCGGCCAGACTTGCATACAAAAACGGGCTGCCCCAGGCAAACCCCGTTTTGCTGGAGCCGGTGGGAGAGCTGAAAATCTCCGTCCCCGATTCCATGGTGGGAGATGTCATGGGAGATTTGAACAAGCGCCGGGGCCGCGTGATGGGCATGTCTCCAGACGAAGAGAGAAAGGGCTACACTGTAGTGGAAGCGGAAGCCCCCCAGGCAGAACTTCGAGACTACACCATTGTCCTGCGCGCCATGACCCAGGGGCGAGGAGCCTTTACCTATCGGTTTGTACGATACGAAGAAGTGCCCGCCACGGAAGCGCAAAAGATCATCGCCGAAGCAAAAGCCCAGGCAGAAGAAGAATAAAATTAAACATCCTTGCTGAAAAATTCGGCAGGGATGTTTTATTGGAGAATGATTTTCTATAACAACCCCTCCGTCAGCTGCGCTGACACCACCCCCGGGTCTGCTACGCAGCCCCTCCCAGGGGAGGCTTTTATTATTAAGCGTCTTGTAGGGATACAAAATAAAAAGTTCCTCTTTTGTGGAGAGGCATACATTAAAAAGGCTCCCTTGTGTAAAGGGAGCTGGCTTCGCGTATGCGAAGACTGAGGGATTGTTCCTCTTTACAACCCCTCCGAGCTTTGCTTCGCAACGCTCACCTCCCCTTACACAGGGGAGGCTAAAGAAATTGGAATAAGGCCCCCTTGTACCGGGGAGACCATATTACAAAAAAGCCCGCCGAGCATCGGCGGGCTTTTTACACAATCAGTGAATGATAAAGTGCTCCGTATCCCTGTCAAACAAATGGATTCTGGAAGCATCAAAGGCAACGCGGATCACATCGCCTGCCCGTGCCTTGGAACGGCTGGAAACGCGCGCCACCAGATTCTGTTCCTCGCTCACCAGGTACAGATAAATTTCCGCACCCATCAGCTCCGTAACCTCCACGTCTGTTTCTACGATGCTGTCCGACATCGCTTCCAAAAAGCTCTCCTCGTCGTGAATGTCCTCGGGACGGATCCCCATGATCACTTCCTGGCCGATATAATCCTTCAAAATGGGATTGTTTGCCTTTTCCGCAGGCAGCTTGATGGTGTTGGGGCCGAAGGACAGGAAATACTGTCCCTTTTCCTCTTCCAGCACACACTCGATGAAGTTCATCTGCGGGGTTCCGATAAAGCCGGCAACAAACAGGTTGACAGGGTAATCATACAGATTCTGCGGCGTATCTACCTGCTGGATCAGACCGTCCTTCATGACCACGATACGGGTTGCCATGGTCATAGCCTCTGTCTGGTCGTGGGTTACGTATACGAACGTGGTAGCGATTCTCTGATGGATCTTTGTAAGCTCCGTTCTCATGGTTGCACGAAGCTTCGCGTCCAGGTTGGACAGCGGCTCGTCCAGCAGGAACACCATGGGCTTACGCACGATTGCACGTCCCAGGGCAACACGCTGTTTCTGACCACCGGACAGCGCCTTGGGCTTTCTGTCCAAAAGGTGGGTAATCTCCAAAATGCGGGCAGCCTCTTCTACGCGGCGCTTGATTTCTTCCTTGGGCGTCTTGCGCAGCTTCAGACCGAACGCCATGTTGTCAAACACGGTCATATGGGGATACAGCGCGTAGTTCTGGAACACCATCGCAATGTCTCTGTCTTTGGGCGCGACATCGTTGACCAGTTTTTCACCGATAAACAATTCGCCCTCCGTGATTTCCTCCAGACCGGCGATCATACGAAGCGTCGTCGTCTTTCCGCATCCGGAAGGTCCGACCAGAATCAAGAATTCCTTGTCCTTGATATCCAGGCAAAAATCGGATACGGCTGTTACACCGCCGGGGTATTTTTTATAGATATGTTTCAGGGATAAGCTTGCCATTTATTCTTCCTCCTTGGCAGGTTGGAGCGGCCACGCCGCGAATTCCTAAGCTATATTATATCAGCATTTTTCCCAAATGAAAAGAGGGTTTTCATCCAAAATTCCTTTTGTGCCTTTGTGCAAATTGCCCGCCTTGTTCACAAAGATTCAAAAAACAGACGATTTTTGCTCATATTTTTTCTAATTTTATTAGAAATCTGCAAAATCCGCCTGTGCCACGGCACACACCAAATCCCGGCACGCCTGTACATCCCGCATGTCCGCCGTCTCCACGCCGGAGTGGCAATACCGCAGGGGAATAGAGATGCAGCCGGCACGGCAGCCGGCTCCCGCCAGTTGGAGCGCCGCCGTATCGGAACCGCCCGACGTCAAAATTTCCTTCTGGCTGGGAATTTTCTGTTTCTCTGCAATGCTTGCCATTTTTTTTGCAAGATATCCATCGCAAATCACACTGGCATCCTTCAGCTTTACTGCTGCGCCCTTTCCAAGGGATACAGCCATGGGCTTCGCCCCCTTTGTGTCTCCGGTCAAGGTGACATCTACGGCGATGCCGAAATCGGGCGCTGCGGCAAAAGCTGCCGTACGGGCGCCCCGCAGGCCCACCTCCTCCTGCACGGAAAATACAAAAGTGACGTCATTTTGGAACGTATCCGCTTCTCTGGCTGCGGACATCAAAACGGCACACCCCAGTTTGTCGTCCAAAGGACGGCCGCAGATTCTGCTCCCCGCCAGAGAAAACAGCCGGCCCTCCAGAGAAAAGCACTCCCCGATTTTCACAAGGCGCGCCGCTTCCGCTCTGCTTTTCGCGCCGATATCCACCACAAAGGCATCTCCCTTATAATCCTTCGGCTTGGTTCCTTCCTCAGGGATCAGCACACCGGACCGGCCGCTTTCAAACACCACCCGGGAATACGCCGCCGCGGGAAAATCAATCCCGCCTACGGGAGCACAGCGGAGAAACCCATCCTCTTCGATGAAAGTCACAATAAACCCGATTTCATCCATGTGCGCACAGAACAAAAGCTTTTTGCCCGCTCCCGTTTTGCGGCAAATTACATTGCCCAGGGCATCTCTTTCCACCGTATCAAAATACGGCCGCATCTCTTTTGCAATGTATGCGGCAAGACGTTCCTCCCTGCCGGAGACGGAGGGAATTTTGATCAGCTGCCTTAAGATATTTCGCATCTTAATATCCTGCCTTCCTTTTTGGAACACAGTCGCCGGATCACCGCCATGACCAGCTGTTCCATAGATTCTATATCGCGTTTCGCCACCACATTGGATGCTGTATGAATATATCGTGCAGGTGCACTGACAGCGGCGCACCGCACACCGGCGCGGGACTTGTGGATGTGCCCTGCATCGTTTCCCCCGGAGACGTACTGTTTGATTTGGCAGGGAATCTGCTCTTCCTCTGCCGCTTTGAGAATCCAGTCGGTAAACGGCCGGTCGTATATGGTGCTCCTGTCCATGAGGGACACCGCGCCGCCTCTGCCCAGATGCGCCACCTGCCGGTAGTCCGCCGTACCGGTGATATCCCCGGCAGCCGTGGCTTCCAGCACAATGGCAAAGTCGGGATCGATTTTGTAAGCCGCCGTGCGGGCACCGGAGATCCCCAGTTCTTCCCGGCAGGTGAAGGCAAAATACAAGTCGCAGGCAGGCCGCAGTCCCGCCGCGTATATCTGCCGCAGCGCGCTGCACAAAATGGCACAACCCACCCGGTCGTCCAACGCCTTTCCCTTGATGTATTCTTTATCCTTCCCAAATATTACAAAATCACTGGCAAAGGTGCCATAGTCCCCCACGTGCACCACACCCTCCGCATCCTCGCGGGTGGAGGCGCCGATATCTATGTACAGTTCTTCCAGCTCGACCGCCTGTCCCCGGTCCTCGCTTTTGACCAAATGCAGGGGTTTGACTCCAAATACCCCCTGTACCTGGGAGGATTCGTTGCCGACCCAGACCCGGCGGCCGGCCAGCACCCGCGTGTCGCCGCCGCACATGGAGGAGATTTTCAAAAGCCCTTCTTCCGTAATGGAGCGTATCATAAATCCCACTTCATCCATATGGCTGGAAAACATCAGTCTTCGGGGACATACCGGTCCATCCAAAGGCGTGCCGTCTCCCCTGACGTAGGCGATGACACCTCCCATGGAATCCGGAAGTATTTCATCGCAGTACCTTTCAACATGGGTGCGGATCACATCCGCCACCGCATCCTCACATCCGGAAGGACCGAATGTACAGGACAAGGTTTCCAAAAGGGACAGGGTTGTCCAGTCCTGGTTCATAAACGCAAGCCCCCCTTTTCCGCAGCTGCGGCAAACAGCCTTGCCGCATATTCTATATCCGAGGTATCTGCGATTTCGTTATACGTGTGCATCGACGTAATGGGAACGCTGACCACCGCCGTAGGGATTCCCTCTCCCACAAGGGAGAGCATGGTCGCATTGGTGCCTGTATCGCAGGCATCCACACAGGTCTGACAGGGAATTTCCCTTTCCTGTGCAAGCCTGAGCAGCTGCCTGGTCAGTCCCCGGTCTGTCACCGCAGACAGAGAGACCACCGGTCCGCCTCCCATCTTGCCCCCCTCATCCTCTCGCACACCGGGAGAGACGGCAAAGGTCACATCGGTCACAATTGCCGCATCCGGCCGGATCCGATACGCCGCGGCACTGCAGCCGGATGCCAGTCCCGTCTCCTCTCTGGCAGACAATGTGACGTACAAATCCCACGCCATCTGCTCCGAAGACAGCATCGCCGCCCCAAGGATCGCAGCGGCGCAGCAGGCCTTGTTGTCCATACTCCGTCCGCAGATCCTGCTTCCCAGCAAGGAAGCAGTTTTTTCATAAAAACCTACGGGCGTGCCGATATCCACAAGGCGCCGCAGCGTTTCTCCGTCATATCCCGTATCGATCAGCAGATCTCCGATTTCCGGTGCGGTTTTGTGATCCCCCGCCTTTTGCAGATGGGGCGGAACGGCAGCGATCACTCCATACAGTGTCTCTTTTCCGTAAATCAGCACCTCCGCAGCCGGCAAAATCCGCCGGTCCAGCCCTCCTACGGAAACCACCCGAAGGAAGCCCTCTTCTGTAATATCGCTGACCAGCATACCGATTTCGTCAAAGTGTGCGTCCAAAAGGAGCTTCGGCGCCCCTTCTCTGCCACAGCGCTTTACAAATACGTGGGTACCGGAGGGATCCGGAAGATACGCGTCAAAATAAGATCCCGCCAGAGCACAAAGTTTTTCCCGTCCCTGCTCTTCCTGCCCGGAAACGGACATAATCGAAGCAAGGGCCGCCACCAATTCTTTGGTATCCGGATACATGTACAGACTCCAATCAAAGAGAATTTACGATCTCGCGAAAGCGCTCCCCGCGCTTTTCAAAGTTTTCAAAGGCATCAAAGCTGGCGCAGGCCGGAGACAGGAGCACCGCATCGCCTGGCTGTGCGCTCTCTGCCGCTGCACGCACCGCCCCTTCAAAATCCGGGCGGCAAAGAAGTTCTATCCCACTTTCCGCAAACCCAGGTGCTTCCAAAAGGGCCTGTTTTATCTTTTCCATGGTTGCGCCGGTCAATACCACCGTTTTCACATTTCCATGTTCGATCAGTGCCTTTGCAAGGGGTGCAAAAGGGATCTTCTTGTCATATCCCCCGCAGATGATGCGGATGGGGCAGGTGTGTGCAGAAATTGCCGCCGCCGTCCGCGTAGGGGAAGAATCGATAGAGGAATTGTAGTACCGCACGCCGTTTATCTCCCGCACCAGTTCCATTCGATGCTGCACGCCACCGAAGGTGCTGGCGACCGTCTGCGCCGCCTGCGCCAGGGATACAGATACAGCCGCCGTGTTCTTTCGCACAAATTTGCCCAACGCCCAGACGGCAGCCACCGCTGTGCTGTAATTTTCCAGATTGTGGGCGCCTGGAAGCAGAATTTCACTTGCGGCAAACAAAGGCTGTTCTGTCCCGGACGCACTGTCATATAACGTGACATACCCATTCTTCGGGTACACACCTCCCGCCTGGACCCTTAAAAAGTCCACCGGGATCGGGCTGCGGGAAAACCACGTTACCGGGGCGGTGCACCGTTCCCCCAAAGTGCGGCACACGCCGTCGTCATAATTCAACACTGCCGCCCGGCACCCGGCAAGAATTTTTGCCTTCGCCCCGATGTATTCGTCCATATCCGTATGCCAGTTCAAGTGATTGGGCGTGACGTTCTTGATGACACCCACTGCGGGAGGCGTGTCGATGCTCATCAGCTGAAAGCTGGACAGCTCCGCCGCCACGGCGTCGTCTGCTGTCATGTCGTTGATCCGGTAAAGCAGCGGCTCGCCGATATTTCCACCGAGAAACACCCGGCCATCACCGGAGACAAGCTGCTCCAGAATTTTGCTGATTAGGGTCGTGGTCGTACTTTTTCCGTCGCTGCCCGTTACGCCTATCACAGGGCAGGGCGCATACTTCAAAAACAGCTCCATCTCCGAAGTGATCACGCAGCCGGCCTTCTTTGCCGCAAGCAGTTGAGGCAGATCCGGCCGAAATCCAGGAGAGCGAAACAAAAAATCTCCCTGTACGTTTTCCAGGTAGTCCTCTCCCAAAATCATCGAAGCTCCCAGGACCTGCAGACGTCTGCCTGACTCTCCCAGCGCATCCAGCGTTTTCCGATCCCGGACGACAAGGCGGGCGCCGCTGTTTGCAAGGACCTCTGCCAGAGGCATATTGGATACGCCCGCTCCCAAAAGCACTACGGTTTTTCCAAAAAACATCTTTTGAAAATCAAAATTCATAGGCTTCTCCTCCACCGACAGGCTTTTTTACTATTATATACCGATTGTAAAAAATATGCAACAAACTCCTGCAACTTGACCGGTTCATCTTTACAAAAACAAAAATTTTTGATACAATGTCGTTATATTCCCAGAGCCCACGCCTGCAACATCGCAGTAAATGAAAGGAGGCGGCAAAGTGGAGACACAAAAAAATTCCGCATTTTTTCTTTGGAAAAAGCGGCATACCCTCCCTACCATACGCAAAAGGACGAGCGTCCTCCTCCTTTGCATCATTGTCGCCGCCGCTTTTCTGCTGCCCGGCGGCGTCTTCGGCACATTTTATTTGACTGTCGCCGGCGCGCTCCTTGCCCTGCTGCTCACTGCAGACCGCAGTCCCCTGTGGGTATTGTCCGTTCCCGGCGTGGCCGGCATAGCCTATTTGACATATGTTTTATTTGCAGCAGAGGGCACCAGCCCCCTCTGGGTCCTGGCCGCGCTTTTATATATCCCTGTAGGATTTGTTCTTTCCGCCTGTATTTACAGCGGGAAAAGCCTGACGATCACCGTAACGGTTTTATCTGTCACCTTCGGCGTCATTCTTGCATCGGTGGCAGGAGCGCAGGTGCTGCTCCAATACGGAGACCTGCGGGAAGGCTTTGCCGCTCTGCTAAGTCAATTTGAAGATGGGCTCACACAAATGCTTTCCTCGATCGGGCTTCCCGGAGAAGACGGTGTGATCTACGTGTACACGGAAAAGGAAGTGCAGTCCATGGTCCAGTCGGTGGTCATGCTGCTGCCTGCCATGGGAGTACTGGCCTGCCAGCTTTTTGCATATCTTACCGCCAAAATATACCGTCTGCTTGCCCTGGCACTTCATGGAGAGTTTCTCTTTGAAAAAAAGAAGTGGCCTGTCACGGCAAGCGTGCCGGCGTATATTGTCTTTGTCGCCAGCTATTTCTTCTCTTTGTTTTCCCAAAACACCTCCGTTGTCAGCTATGCGGCGGTCAATCTTTTGTATATCTTTCTGCCGGTCACGGCTATTGCAGGCTTTCACGCCCTGTTCAGCACCAGCGGAAAACTGTCCGACAGAGGACGCAGGGGCAGCCGTATTGTGCTGATTGTCCTGTGCGTAATTCTTTTCAATTTGTCTCCGGTAGCGCTGTTTATTCTGATGGCCTTTTTCGGAGCGGTCCGCACCTTCACCATTGCCTTGCGCGGATGGCTGAAAAAGCGCAATGGTCATGACTCGTAAGGAAAGGAGCCTCCCCTGATGAACGCAAAGCATACGTATCGGTTTGGTCTTGCGGACATTCTTTTTTGTACCATATTTGCACTTGCAGCGGTAGCAGTACAGATGCTGCTCTCTTCCCTGTTTGGAAAGCCGGTAGCCGTAGGTATTTTTCTCCTTGCCATCTATGCCGCAGGGGTGTTTTTGTTCCTGTATCTTCGACGTCGTCCTTCTGAAACACTCCGGGGAGACGATTCCCTCACAAAGGTGGCAAGTGTCCTCTCCGATGCCGTTCTTCAAATGGACATCCCCGCCGTGATCTGTCCTGCAGGGGCAGACCGTATTATCTGGCACAACAAGGCCGCTGATTTTTTGTTCACCGGCACAAAGCAGGAAGCCCATTTTGGACAGCTGTTCTTTCATCTGCCGGATACCGATCCGGCGGCAGACGCAGGCGGAGAGCGGCGGCTCACCTGTAAAAATCACATTTTTCAGCCCAGCAGTGTCACTGCACAGGGAAAGGACGGCAAACTGTACCGCATCACGCTCCTCCATGATGTTACACTGGAAGTAGAGGCAGAGCGCGCGCTGCGGGGCAAGGAATGTGCTGTGGGATATGTGGTGGTAGACAACTTGGACGAATTGCTCAACTACGAGCAGGAAGATTACCGCACTGCCTCCGGGCAGACAGAGCAGCTGCTGCGCAGCTGGGCCACAGCCGCAGGCGGCGTATTGAAGGAATATCAGCAAGACCGCTATATTTTCCTGTTTGAAAAATCCCACCTGCAGTCCTTTATGGACTCCGGGTTTTCCATTTTGGACGACATCCGGGACATCCGCATTGGGGAATCCAGCATTTCCGTGACGGTGTCCATGGGGATCTGCGCCGTGGGCGCCACACTTGCGGAGAAGGAAAAAAGCGCACAAGTGGCGCTGGACACGGCTCTGCAGCGGGGCGGGGATCAGGCGGTGGTCCGGGGAGACGGCACACTGGACATCTATGGAGGCAAAACAAAAATCCCCCAAAAGCGAACCAAGGTGCGCGCCAGAGTCATTGCAAATGAGTTGATCTCCCGCATTTCCATCTCCTCCAACGTATTGATTATGGCGCACAGGTATGCAGACTTTGACGCCTTCGGTGCTTCTGTAGGACTTGCCCGGATCGCGCTCTTTTGCGGGGTACAGGTCAATATCGTCACAGACCCGGACGACAGCAATTTGGACCGCTGCCGGGAATGGCTTTCCGATGAACAGGAATATGGAAGCATGTTTGTCAGCGCGCAGGAGGCGTTGGATCTTGTTCGATCGGATACGCTGCTGATCATCACCGATGTGAACAACCCCACTCAGTTTGAATCCCCTGTTCTGGCAGAACATTGTAAAAACATTGTAGTCATTGATCATCACAGAAAAACCATCGACTTCGACCGGCCGCTGCTCATCACCTACATTGAACCCTCGGCGGCAGCATCCAGTGAACTGGTAGCGGAAATGCTGGAGCAGGTCCTCCCGGGAGAAATGCTGCTGGCCCATGAGGCTGACCTGCTGCTGGCAGGTATTTTGCTGGATACAAACCACTTTACCAAAAATACCGGCACCCGCACTTTCTCCGCCGCGCTTTACCTGCGCAGCAGGGGCGCGGATGTAAGTGAGGTACAGGAATTTTTCAAAACAGAGCTGGATGAATTCCAGCGTGAGCTGAAATTTCATGCGCACGTGGAAATTTACCGGGGCATTGCCGCCATCGCCTGCCCCAGAGAAGAATGTACACTCCGGGACAAAGTCCCGGCTGCCAAAGCAGCCGACCGTCTTCTCACAGTGGAAGGAGTAAAAGCTTCCTTCGCCATCGTCCCCATTGGAGACGAAATCCATATCTCCGCCCGTTCTCTGGGAACGATCAACGTGCAGCTTATCTTGGAAAAACTCAAAGGCGGCGGACACTTTGATTCGGCAGGGGCGCGCATGGAAGGCGTGTCCGTGGAAGAAACCGTGCGGCTTTTGAAGGAAGCCTTGGATCAATATCTGGACAGCATTGCCGGAGAAAAGGAACGCGTCTCTCTTCCCCAGAGCGGCGCCGGCAAACAATAAACACGCAACATAAATGAAAGGCTGGATAAACTTATGAAGGTATTGTTACTGACAGATGTAAAAGGAAAAGGGAAAAAGGATCAAATTGTAAGCGTATCAGACGGATACGCCCGCAACTTTTTGTTTCCCAAAAAGCTGGCAGTAGAAGCCGATGCAAAAGCACTGGCAGATGCAAAAAACAAGGAAGAGGCAAAAGAATACAAGATCGCCCAGGACAAGGCCGCTGCAAGGGCGCTTGCCGAAAAGCTGGAGGGCGTCGTAGTGAAAATCAAGGCAACTGCCGGGGCAGACGGGCGTCTGTACGGCAGTATCACCACCGCCGACATTGCTGCAGCGCTGGAAGAACAATCCGGCATTCAGTTGGACAAACGAAAAATTGTAACAGACGGCGCGATCAAGGCATACGGATCCTACACACTGACAGTCAAATTGTATCCGGAAATTCAGGGTAAACTGAATCTGATTGTCTGCGATTGAGGGAACCGCTGTGGACATGCAATTGGATCGAAAAATGCCTTTCTCCCTGGAGGCAGAGCAGTCGGTACTGGGATCTATCCTGATTGATCCCGCCTGTCTGGATATTATCACACCCATCGTTTCCAGCAGTGACTTTTATTTGGAAGAACACCAGAGCATTTACACCGCTATGCGGCACATGTATTTGGAAAGCAAAAATATCGATGTGGTCACGCTGGTAAACGAGCTTGTAAAAGAAGGGGTATACGACGACGCCGGCGGAAAAGAGTACATCCGTCTGATCGCCGAAACTGTCCCTACCGCCGCCAATGTAAAAGATTACGCCGCGATCGTCCGGGACAAAAGCACGCTGCGCGCCCTGATCAGCGCGTGTGAAGAAGTGACGCAGGCCGCATATGCCGAAGAGGAAGAGGTAGAACGGCTGGTGGAAATGGCAGAAAGCAAGATCTATGCCATTGCCGAACAAAAAGACAACAAAAACTTTGTTCATATTAAAGACGCCCTTTTGCACGTATACGGTCATCTCCAACAGTTAATCACCAACAAAGAAGAAATTCAGGGAATGAAGACCGGCTTTTCCGGCCTTGATGAAAAACTGGTAGGCATGGGAAAATCCGACCTGGTGCTGGTAGGTGCCCGGCCCGGCATGGGAAAGACCGCTTTTGCGCTGAATGTGGCAGCGGCGGCAGCAAAGCGGTCCCAAAAAACGATTTGCATATTCTCCCTGGAAATGTCTGCCGAGCAGTTGGTGACGCGGCTTTTGTCCAGTGAAGCGCTGGTAGACAGCTACCGTCTGCGCTCCGGAGAGCTAACCGACAAGGACTGGCAGGATCTGGCACATGCAGCTTCTATTTTGTCCGACTGCCAGATTCTCATCGACGATACAACAGGTCTGACCGTGGCCGGCATGATGGCAAAACTGCGCCGGGTAAAAAACCTGGGATTGGTTGTCATCGATTACCTGGGGCTGATGCAGTCGGAGCATCGCAACGAAAACCGGGTTCAGGAGGTCTCGGAGATCTCCCGAAACCTGAAGATGATGGCAAAAGAGTTTCAGGTTCCTGTGATTTGCTGCGCACAGTTGTCCCGTGGACCGGAATCCCGAACGGATAAACGGCCCATGCTGTCTGATCTCCGCGATTCCGGCGCCATTGAGCAGGATGCGGATATCGTGCTGTTTCTGTACCGCGAGGAATATTACAAGGACAAGGAAAACCCCCAAAGCACGGCGGAAGTTATCATCGCTAAAAATCGCCACGGCTCTACTGGGAAGGTAGAAATGGGTTGGCTGGGACAGTACACCAAATTTACCACGCTGGACACGGAAGAAAAATTTTAAGAGCAATAAATAGCCGCACCGATTATCCCCATGCGTATCCTTCGCATGGGGATTTTTATACAAACAGATCGGTACGCCGCAGGCCGACGATGCACTTTTTGCATTCATTTTTCATTTACAAATTTCTCTCATTTTTTTTACAAGACAATTGGTTTTTTTTTGTAAAATCATTGTATTATACCCAAAATTGTGTTATATTAAATTTGTATGCGTATGTAAAAGTTTGTATATAGAAGAAAGGATTTTGAAGATGACTTACAACAAAAAATCAGTAAAAGACATCGATGTATCCGGCAAGCGTGTACTTGTAAGATGTGATTTTAATGTGCCCATGAAGGATGGCGAAATCACGGATGACAAGCGTATCGTAGGGGCGCTGCCTACCATTCAATATCTGATAGAACACGGTGCAAAAGTCATTCTCTGCTCCCATATGGGCAGACCCAAGGGAGAGGTTAACCCCAAATATTCCCTGGCACCTGTCGCAAAACGTCTCTCCCAGCTTCTCGGCAAAGAAGTAGCGCTGGCAAAGGATGTCATCGGTCCCGATGCAAAGGCCAAGGCTGCCGCTTTGGGCGACGGCGATGTTTTGCTCCTGGAAAATGTCCGCTTCCATAAGGAAGAAGAGAAAAACGACCCCGCTTTTGCAAAAGAGCTGGCTTCCATGGCAGATATTTTTGTAAATGACGCATTTGGTACCGCGCACCGCGCACATGCTTCTACGGCCGGCGTTGCAGATTACCTTCCTGCAGTCTGCGGTTTCCTCATTCAAAAGGAAGTGGAGATCATGGGCAAGGCGCTGGCAGATCCTGCCCGCCCATTCGTGGCGATTTTGGGCGGTGCAAAGGTGTCTGACAAGATCGGTGTAATCAATAATTTGATTGAGAAGTGCGATACCCTGATCATCGGCGGCGGCATGGCCTACACCTTCTTCAAGGCACAGGGTTACAACATCGGCACTTCCATCTGCGAGGATGATAAAATCGAGCTTGCCACCAGTCTGATGCAGAAGGCAAAGGAAAAAGGCGTGAACTTTTTGCTTCCCGTGGACAACGTCATTGGACGGGAATATAAGGAAGACACCATTTATATGACCATTACATCCGACTGTATTCCGGACGGATGGATGGGCCTGGACATTGGCCCTGTCACCCGGGAGTTGTTTTCGAAAACCATTGCCGGGGCTGGAACAGTCGTGTGGAACGGCCCCATGGGCGTTTCCGAGTGGGAGCACTTTGCGGCAGGTACAATGGATGTAGCAAAAGCTGTAGCGGACTCCGGCGCGATCTCCATTATTGGCGGCGGCGACTCCGCAGCGGCGGTGGAGAACCTGGGCTTTGCCGACAAGATGACCCACATCTCCACCGGCGGCGGTGCATCCCTGGAATTCCTGGAAGGCTTGGATTTGCCAGGAATCTCCTGCCTGCAGGACAAATAATAAATTTTCATTTGCGCGCAGCCCTACACACAGGCTGCGCGCAGGCACGTTTAACACAGGATCGTTTTTATATAGCAGAAAGGAAATTGTATTTGACATGAACAAAGCAACACGCAAGGCCGTCATCGCCGGCAACTGGAAAATGAACATGACACCCTCCCAGACAAAAGAAGCAGTGGAAAAAACTGCTGCGCTTGTAAAGGATAAGAATGGATGTGACATCGTTCTGTGCGTACCTTTTGTGGACATTGGAACAGCTGCAGCAGCTGCAAAAGGCACAAACATAAGGATTGGAGCACAAAACGTACACTTTGCCGAAAGCGGCGCTTACACCGGTGAAATATCCGCCGCCATGCTTCTGGAAGCCGGTGCAGAATATGTGATCATCGGACACAGCGAGCGCAGACAATACTTTGGAGAAACCGATAAAACGGTGAATCAGCGCACCAAAGCGGCGCTCGCTGCAGGACTCAAGGTCATCCTGTGTGTGGGAGAGGTGCTGGAAGAACGGCAGAGCAATATTACTGACGAAATTCTTTCTATGCAGACCAAACTGGATCTTGCAGGGGTCAGCAAAGAGGATATGCAAAACGTGATCATCGCCTACGAACCCGTATGGGCAATCGGCACAGGATTGACAGCAACGCCTCAGCAGGCAGATGCAGCCTGCGGCTGCATCCGAAGCGTGCTGACACAGCTTTACGACGAGAAGACAGCAGAATCCGTAACAATCCAATACGGCGGAAGCATGAATGACGGCAACGCAGCAGAGCTTCTGGCAATGTATCATGTAGACGGCGGATTAATCGGCGGTGCATCCCTGGTGCCGGAGAAATTTGACGCTATCGTCACTGCAGCACAATAATCAGTCAAAAATATGTATATGTGTAAAAGAACCCCGCGGATATTTTCCGCGGGGTTCTTTTCACTTTTTTACCTTATTCCAACAGATCAACCTGCGATCATCTGCTGCAGTGCCAGAGCATCTGCCGCATCAACCACGCCGTCGCCGTTCACATCGGTAATCTCCTCTGCAACGGAAGTTCCGTTTGAAAGTGCATACCGCAACTGCTGTGTATCTGTCGCATCTACAAGCTGGTCGTTGTTGACGTCTCCCAGATAATAGGCGTCGTTCGCTGCATATGCAGTACGCACCATCGTAGAAGCATCTACAAATTGCAGGCCCATCTCTTCCGCATACCGCTGTGCAGCAGAAGTTCTGGAAGCACAGATAGTAGCGTCACTCAAAACCACAGCCCCCTCTGCCAGGGAAGCCTGGTATCCATATGCTCCTTTACCGATCTTTTGTACAGAATCGGGAATCTGCAGCAGATCCAATGCGCTGCAGCGGGCAAATGCATAATTTCCAATGGTTACAACCGTATCCGGAATCGTAACTTCTGCAAGATCCTCGCATGCATAGAACGCACCGTATCCAATAGATCTGGTCGAAGCAGGGATTGTAAAGCTTTGCAGCGCCGTGCCGTCAAATGCTCTTCTGCCGATATCTGTAACATTATCGGAAACATTTACAGAAGTCAGCGCCTCACAGCCCATGAATACATAATCCTCCAGAACTGTCACACCTGCGGGGACTGTGATCTCTGTAATTGCAGCACATTCTCTGAATGCAGACTTATCCAGCGTTGTCAATCCGTCAGGAAGCACTACATCTGTGAGAACTGTACAACCCCGGAAAGCGGCATTTCCAATGGAGGTCACATCCGCGGGAATTGTGATAGACGTCAGTTTTTCACATTCGAAAAATGCATTGTCCCCAATGGCGCCCACACCGGAAGGATATGCAATTGTCTCCAAGGATTTGCAGCCATAGAATGCATTGTCACCGATCGCCTCCATCGTAGCAGGCAAACGAACACTCTGCAGGGATTCGCAGCTGCCGAAAGCAGAATCGCCGATCGAAGTAACGGAATCAGGAATATCAACACTCTCCAGAGAAGTACACATAAAGAACGCGGTATCTCTAATTTCCGTCACGCCGTCATGGAACGTAATGCTCGTCATGGAACGGTTGCCGCTGAATGTCTTTTCCGGTACATAGGACATTCCGGCAGGAACACGCAATTCCTTCACCCCGGAGCTGAGGAATACATAGTCCCCCATCTCCGTCACGGAATCAGGAATATCAAAAGCACCCAACTTTGTGGTATAAGCAAAAGCTCTCTCCCCAATGGTCTCAATCTTATCGCCCGCGGCCACCGTAGTCAGCTCCGGGCAACGGAAAAACGCATACTCCCCTATCGTGGTGAGATCCGCCGGCAGAGTCACATTGGTCAGCGAGGGCATATATGCAAAGCCATAACTTCCGATAGAAGCAACACTGTCGGGAATCGTCACATCTGTGAGCGCAGTGCCGTAAAAGGAATGATCTCCAATGGATTCCAACGTGCTGGGCAGCTGTACATAAGACAGATTGCGTGCTCCATTAAACACATAGTCCCCGATGGAGGTAACGCCCTCTTCTATGTAAACCCGATCTACCTGCTGGTTATAGGTGCCCAGCATTGTTTTTCCTGCAGTGTAGTCATCCATGGGGCCACTTCCGGTGATCGATGCTTCATAATACAAATCACCATTCAGAGTGACCGCATAGCAATAAACCATGCAGTAAACATTTTCTCCGATCTGAAACGGCGTGCTTCCGCTTGCCGGGTACCACTCCGCAATGATACCGCTGTCTACATCTTCGCTTGTAAGGGGGCCCTGATCTACGGAAGGACGCTCCTCGTCAGCCGCACCTGTCGTCAGCACCACGCCGCTGAGCAGCACGACCGTCGCAAGCACACATGCAATCAGTTTTTTCATCTTTTTGAATCCTTTCTGACTGTAAAAAAATCACAAATCGCGGCAGATACCTATCGGGAAATGCGCCGCAGCACGCAACAAAGAGCCGCACAGCAAGACCGGACGAAATGGAGCGGCGTCCTGCTATCCGCAGACACTGCCCCACGATCTACCTTCTATGTGTTTAGCATATCACAAACCCACATTCTTGTCAAGGTTTTTTATATAAAATTGCTATGTTTCCTTCAAATTGCACAGTCAATTTTACATATTCTGCCAGACACAGTCGAATCCTTTCGCATCAGTGTCTCTCCAGTAAATCCGCAGCCGGAAGTCGTCTGAGCAAAATTCCACCGGCAATGCCTATCAGAACCCCGGCGATAGTACCGCCTATAATCAAAGCCGGAAGGTAATATAAAAGCTGACTGGTGCGCATCACCGCCGCAGCTACTGCAATCTGCGCCCCATTGTGAGAGACGCCCCCGGCCACGCTGACCCCTACCGCAGAAAAAAAACCGACCTTTTTCAAAAGTCCCATCACCAAAAGGCTGAGCACGGCGCCTGCAAAACTGTACGCCAGACTGAGGGTATTTCCAAACAGCACGGCCACCAGTCCCACGCGGACGAGAGACACGCCTGCGGCAGACAACCACCCCGCCTGATAGAGCACAAAGACAATCACTACATTGGGCAGGCCAATCTTCAGTCCGGGAAGGAAAAGTGGAATGAGACTTTCCACATACGACAGGACCATGGCGGCAGCCGTACAGAGTCCCAGCAGGGCAAGCTTTTTTGATTTCTGCTTCATACGCACGCCCCTTTTCCTTTTTCCATAAACGCCGCTCAAGAGGGCGTCTCCTCGATAAACACCACGACCCGGTGCGGCAGGCAAACGATGTTTTCTCCCGTCTGCGAAATCTTGGGCTGATGCACACACAGCTTGTCCGGACAGTTTGCCTGCGTCACACAGGCACATCCGTCTGCGATCTGCAAGAGATTATAGCCCCCGTCTTCCGTCTCAATACGCACCGTGGCGTCCTTGTACAAATCATACTTTCCGTAAACGGCACCGTCTACTTCCACTACCACCTGGCCGCCGGGCGTGCGAAAAAAGAGAACGAGAAAAAGGGCAATTCCGGAACACACCAACAGTCCGAAAATCAACAAAAGGTCCCGGCGGCGCCTGGAGTCCAGCGCCATTACTGTACCTCCGAAAACCGGTGTCTTCCGGACCGGTCTGCGCTGAGGATACATCCCACCGGACAGACCTGCGCACATTTGCCGCATGCAATACATTTGTCGTAATCGATGCGGGCGAGATTTTCCTCCACCGCAATGGCCCCGGTAGGACAGATTTTTTCACACTTGCCGCAGGCGATGCACGCATTGGTACATTTTTTCCGGGCGCGTGCACCCCGTTCCTCGTTGCTGCAGGCAATCACTTCCCGTTTTGTATCCGGAATCAGGGAAATGATCCCGTTGGGACAAGTTTTGACGCACAGACCGCATCCAACACATTTGGGGGCACATACGTGCGCGATCCCCTTTTCCATATAAATCGCGTCATAAGGGCAGATCGCAGCGCAGTCGCCCTTTCCCAGGCAGCCATATGTGCATGCCTGCTGCCCGCCGTAAAGCATCCGGGCGCCGCTGCAGGTCTGCACGCCCATGTAATCGGCTTTTTGAACTGCATGGTCGCAGTCGCCGCAGCAGTGGACCACAGCTACCTGCTCCACTGTATTCTGAAACTCCACCCCCAGAGCTTCGGAAATCTGTTGGGACACCGCATCTCCACCGGGAATACACAGATTTGTCTGTTTTTCTGTACCTTCTGCCAGCACTTTTGCATACCCGTCGCAGCCGGTATATCCACAGGCACCGCAGTTGACGCCGGGAAGGCATTCCCGCAGCGCCCTTTCCAGTGCATTTTCCCGCACCGCCATAAATTTCGCCGCGACTACAAGGACAACTGCACAGATAAGACCGATCCCCGCCACGCAGGCAGCGGCGGACAAAATTGCTTCCAGCATGTCGTCCCTCCTTTACAGAAGCATGTTGTCGATCACCCCGGCAAAGCCATAAAAGGCCAGGGCGACGATAGAAGCCGATACCAGCGTAATGGGCATACCTTCAAAGCATTTGGGCGGCTTTGCCGTTTCGATCCGCATACGTACCCCTGCAAAGAGCACCATGGCCAGCAAAAATCCCAACCCGCAGCCCAGCGCGTTGGCCATCGCCTCTATAAACAGCTCGTATCCTTCGGTGATATTGTTTTTCGCCACGCCCAGCACAGCACAGTTTGTGGTGATCAGGGGAAGATAAATGCCCAGGGAGCGATGCAGTGCCGGCAGGTATCGCTTGAGGATAATCTCCACCAACTGCACCAGCGCGGCAATAATTAAGATAAATACAATGGTCTGCAGATATTCCAAATTGAACGCAGTCAGAAGATAGGTGTGAATGGGCCACGTCGCCGCGGTGGCAAGCAGCATGACAAACGTCACTGCGAGGCCCATGCCCACCGCAGAATGCAGCTTTTTGGATACGCCGAGAAACGGACAGATCCCCAGAAATTTCACCAGCACATAGTTGTTCACCAGCATGGCGGTGAAAATAATGATCATCAGATCCCGAATCATTTTCCGCCCTCCTCTGCCGTGTCGTCAGGACCCTTTCCGGCGCCGGCCCCGTGGTCTTTTTCCGCGGCCTTTTTGAGGCTTCCGTCATTTGCGCCGCACACCGCCGCGCTGGGACAGCCTGCGCAGCCGAAGTCCCTTCCGGTTTTACGCTTTGTTACAGCGTTGACGATCGCGATCAAAAGACCGAACACAAAGAATCCGCCGGGGGAGTTGACCAAAATGGGGATGGAGAAATCAGACAAAACGGGAATTTCAAAACCCATCCACGAGCCCGCGCCGAAAATCTCCCGGATGGAAGCCATGGCAAACAGGGCAAGGGTGAAGCCCACGCCCATCCCCAGCGCGTCTATTGCCGAATCTAAAACCCGGTTTTTACTGGCGTACATTTCTGCACGTCCCAGGATAATGCAGTTGACCACGATCAGGGACAAAAATACGCCCAGCGCCTCGTACAGATCCGGCACAAACGCATGCATCACCATTTCAGCAATGGTGACAAAGCCGGCGATGATGACAATATAAGAGGGAATGCGCACCTTGTCCGGAATCACCCGACGCATGGCGGAAATCACCACATTGGAGCCGAGCAGCACCGCGGTAGCCGCGATGCCCATACCAAAGGCATTGGACACCGATGTGGTTACGGCAAGGGTGGGGCAGGTTCCCAGCACCAGCACCAGCACCGGATTTTCCCGGAGGATGCCTTTTAGAAAATTCTTCCACATAGATCTTTGCTCCTTTCCCCTTACTCCGCCGTCAGCCCGTCAAATGCGAGGAACACATCCTGCAGTGCCGCCCAGACACCGTCACCAGTCATGGTGGCGCCGGAGATAAGCGTAATATCCTCGCTTGCCGTATTTTTCGTAAGACCGATGAGTCCTGCTATATAAGCAGACTGATCTAAGGTATAATTGGAATAATACTCGCTGTTTTGGATCAATTCTCCAGATGCGCGGAACCCGGTAATCTCCCCTCCACTGTTGAGCACAAATACCAGCTTCATAGGTTCCCGGTATCCATAAGGGGTGCACACCATGGCATAGGCGGCATTCTCCGCGCCGGAAACAGCGTAAATGCTGGATACGGTGCCAAACTGATCCTTTGCAGAAATGGGTGTAAGCTCCGCCCCCTCCGGAAGCGCTCTGGCCGCCGCCGTTTTGTTTTTCTCGTGGATGGCATCTGTGTCTCCCAGCTCCATGGCGCGCTGCACCAGATCTGTATGCTGCGCCGTCACATCTGTCCCTTCCAAATCCACACAAACAGCGCCGCCGGTGGTACTTACCGCAATGACATATATCTCATCGGATTCCTCCATGACGTAAATATATCCCACATCGTTTTCCGCCTGCAATGCCTGCCGCACGGATGCATCAGACACGGTCATTTCTTTCAGCTGCGGCGCACCTGCGCGATTCAGGGCACCGGGCAGCAGCTGCGGCTGCAGTTCTTCTATGATCTGCTCGTCCGTCTTGTTCCCCTGGGCCACACCACCCAGTTCTACCAGTACGGAAAAGGCGTCCTCCACGGCAGCCTTGAAAGCCTGGGAGGAATATGTGACGCCGGCGTACAAATCCACACCGGAAAGCGTAGAGTCCTGTCCTACATAGGAGCTGGGATAATCTCCAAAATCCTTGGACTCCGCATAGTTGGTCATTTCCACACCGGTGATCTTCCCGTCTGTGCTCACACCCAGGGTAAAGGTCATGGGAGAAGCAGAATAGGAAGAAATGGTGGAGAGAGTAACAGCGTAACCGCTCCCGCCGGTATCCCGGTACACGCCGGTAACTGCTTCAGGGATTTCCCCCGTGAGGGCCTCTTCCTCAAAACCCGCCGCGTTGGGAAGCACAACATACAGAGAGGCCTCAGCGCCGCTTTGGGCCGATTTTGCTATGATGGGAGCGGTGACGTAATTCACAGCAGCCAGCAGGACTGCTACAACCAGGCAGATTCCCGTCAAGACCGCAATGCTCTTTGGGCCTTCGCGCTTCATATGGACTACCGTTTCCTTTCCTGATATATTATGCCTTTTGTACCTTTTTCCTCCGCGCGGTCCCGAATACCCGCCGCGCGCAAAGCTTGGTAATATAGGGGGTGAGAAGATTCATAAACAAAATTGCAAAGGACACACCCTCCGGATAGGTACCCCACAGACGAATGGCGGCGGTGATCAGTCCGCAACCGACTCCAAACACAAGCTTGCCCGCCGCCGTAGGAGGAGAAGTGGCGTAGTCGGTGGCCATAAAGATGGCACCCAGCATCAGACCACCGGAAAAAATCTGATAGAGCCCCGCCTCCAGGCTGAAGTCCTTTGCAAAAAAGGATACAAGAAAAACGGTTCCAATAAAAGCTACCGGGGTATGCCAGGTGATAACCCTGCGAATGAGCAGGTAAATACCGCCCATCAGCAGCGCCAGCGCGCAGGTTTCTCCCAGGCACCCGGCGTGCTTTCCCAAAACGAGATCAAACAAAGAAGGAAGCTTTCCTGTCCCTTCCGCCGCCATCGCCAGGGGGGTGGCGCTGCTGACCAGATCCCCGTCGGAAAGTCCGCCGGGCCGGGTCCAGTTGGTCATGGACTGGGAAAAGGAAAGAAGCAGCACGATCCGCGCCGTAATGGCGGGATTTGCAAAATTGTTGCCGATACCGCCAAACAATTGTTTGACAACGACAATCGCCACGATGCTGCCGAGAATCGCCTGCCACTCGGGAACAGACACAGGCAGATTGAATGCCAGAAGCATCCCGGTGACAATGGCGGACAAATCCCCGATCGTAGGGGTGCGTTTTGTAATCAGTTCAAAAGCAAGTTCCGAAAGCACGCAGGCAAGCACGCAAATGGCCGTAATATACAGCGCCCGCACACCGAACAGCAAAATGGACGCGACAAGTGCCGGACAAAGTGCAATGATCACATCCAGCATGATGGCGCCGGTGGTAACGCTGCTTCTGATATGCGGAGATACCGTAATCTGGAGTTTTTGATCCATTTTCCAATCCCTTTCCGTATCCTGTAAAAGTCAGTTTCTGGATTTCTGCCATGCGGCAAGGGCCGCCTTAGCCAGCTTATTCTGCTGTACCAGCGGCCGCTTCGCCGGACACACGTAACTGCAGCAGCCGCATTCCATACACAAATTTGCGTGGATTTTTTGCAGTCCTTCCATGTCGCCGCTGCCATATGCCGCCGCAATGGACACGGGCGCCAGTCCCACAGGACAGATATTGGTGCATCTGCCGCAGCGGATACAGTTGGTTGCGTCCACCGGGGCCGCATCACGCAGATCCAGTGCCAGCAGCGCGTTGGTCTGCTTTAATACGGGCATACCCAGATCCGGCACGGATACTCCCATCATCGGCCCGCCGTACAACACTTTCCCCGGCTGGCTTTTGAATCCGCCGCAAAATTCGAACACCTCCTCCAGCGTCGCCCCAATGGGCACAATTACATTCTGGGGTTTCGCCACAGCAGAACCGTCTACGGTGACGCATTTTTCCACCAGAGGCATTCCTGTGCGAATGTACCGGGCGACGGCAGCGAGTGTCGTACAGTTGAGCACAATCACGCCTACGTCAATGGGAAGCCCTCCTTCCGGCACCACCTTGCCGGTAGTGTGGTAAATAAGGACTTTCTCCGCTCCCTGAGGATACACAGACGGCAGCGCCTTTACTTGGACTCCGTCTCCCTCTCTGGAAATCTGTTCCATGGCGCGGATACATTTCGGCTTGTTTTTTTCCACGCCAATTATAATTTTTTCCGGCCGCAAATACTTTTGCAGCAGGCGGATCCCCTCCAGCATATCCTGGCTTTGGTCCAGCATCGTACGGGTATCACTGGTGATATAGGGCTCGCATTCCGCCCCGTTGATGATGATTTCCTGTAGCCGGGACGTGTCTTTGATATGCAGCTTCACGCCGGTGGGAAATCCTGCGCCGCCCAGCCCTACTACGCCGCTGTCCTGCACTGCTGCGACAAATGTCTCCAGATCCTCTACGGCAGGCGGTGCAATTTTCGGATCAAAAGACATGGCCCCATCCGGCTTTACAAAAACGGCCGGCACATAGCTGCCGTCAGAGGAAAGCACTTCTTCGATTTTTTCCACCGTACCGGACACGCCGGAATAGATGGGGGAAGAAACAGCCTCCCCGGCTTTCGCCAGCAGCGTGCCTACGCACACGGTATCACCGGGCTGTACCACAGGCTTTGCAGGTGTACCAATGTGCTGCACCATGGGATATATCGCAATATTCAAATCCACCATACGCGCCGGCACACTGTCAGCAGTGGATTTACAATGGGGGACCTTTACGCCCTTCAACCGTTTCATAGCCTATGATACCTTTCCTTGTCCCGCAGCACTGCAGCCACAGATAAATTGAGTATATTATAAATCCAGAGGAAAGAATTGTCAATTCCCAGCGGAATATTCCTCGAAGTATAAAATGAAAAATTTGGAGAAACACACTGTTAGGATGTACCTGTTTGTCTCATTTGATTCTTGGAATTTGAAAAAACAACCCCTCCGGTGCGGCTTATCAGCCCTCCTTGTGTAAAGGAGGGTGTCGACGCAGTCGACGGGTGGATTGTCGAATTGCTATAATCAATAATGAAACATCCCCTGCAGACGCAGAGGATGTTTCTTACATATGTATGGTCACAGTCCGCACAATATCCATCACTGCGGCCTTTTGCTCAGGCGTTTTATCCTTCAGCATAACTGCAATCTGGGAGGCCATCTGCTGCTCGTCCGGCGGCAGCGTATCCGACCAAAGATAATCCATCGTAATATGATAAAAATTGCACAAATGCAGCAAGGTATCCAGGGCCATGCCCCGCTCTCCCCGCTCAATATGCCCCATAAACGCAGGGGTAATTCCAATCGCCTCCGCAACCTGCTCCTGCGTATAGCCCAGGCGTTTGCGCTGGGCCCTCAGCTTGTTGCCCACAGCCACATAGTCCACCTTGAATGAATACAGCGCATCCGTTGCGACCCCAGGCACAGACTGCCTGTCCGAAACACTTTGATAACTGCTTTTTTTCCTGCGTCCCATATCAATCCACTCCCTTACAGTACAACTATACTATAAAGAGCGTTTTTTAGGGAATACATAAATAGTATTAATTTTGTATCTTTTTAGCTGTAATATATTTCCTGTGCTGTAAGCTCCTTCCAAAACATAAAAAAATGGCCATAAAAATTCAGCGTGTATGCGCATGTATGCTTCTCTTGTCTTTGCATAAAAAATATGATATAATGATTTGAAAACCAAAAATATCAGCGCAGAGGACCTGCCATGAAAAATATCTACGTCGCTTTTCTCGCCTCCAATTACAAAAGCGGAAAATTCATCCGCCTTCTCACCAGGACGCGCTACAGTCATGTAGTCCTGTCCGAAAGCCCACAGCTGTCTGAAATGTATTCTTTCGCCCGTCAGCACTACAATACCCCCTTTGTGGCAGGATTTGTCCGAGAACTGCCTTCCAGATATCTGCACAATGGAACAGACACGCCGGTAAAAGTCTGCAAAATATCCATATCCGACGCACGATACGAATGGATCCTGTCCATGGTACACAGTTTCATGAGAAAACGAAAGCTGATGAAATACAACTTCTTTTCTGCGCTCGCCTATCCGCTGCACAGGTCCGTAAAAATCCCCAACGCGTACATATGCATCGAATTTATCCGGCTGATTCTGGGGATCAAGCATTTTCTCACAATCCCTCAGTTGGAAAAACATCTGGAGAGCTGCGTGATCTATGAAGGAAGTCTGCGGGCGCTCACAAACGGCTGCCAGAACGAGGACGATTACTTTGAGCACAAATCCTTTTTCTATCAGGTAGGCCGCGGTGCGGCAGACCTGGCACTGCTTATCCGTCGAATTCCTACCAGATAAAAACAAAGAGCAATCTCAAAGGATCTGCAATGCATACTCGACGACTTGCACCGCCGAATTTTCCGCAGCTGCGATGAATTCGGTGTAATCCATGGCGGAATTTGCATCGGCACCGTCCGATATGCAACGCAGCATCCCGAAAGGCACCCGGTTGATATAGCATACCTGTCCCACGGCGCCGCCTTCCATCTCACAGGCGACGGCTGCAAATTGCTCCCGGATGCGGCTGCGCTGCGCTTCCGTGCATACAAAAGTGTCTCCCGTGGCGACGATACCTGTTACCGGTGCCCGCCCAAGCCGGCCGGCACCCCGGCACAGCGCGTCTATGAGCTGTCCGTCGCAGGGAATCTGTACAATATTGATGCCGGAGAGCATCCCCGGCGGATCTCCCACTGCGGAGGTGTCCATATCGTATTGTACTACATGGGTGGCGACCACCAGATCCAGGGGCGCCAGCGGATCCGTCAGTCCGCCGGCCACGCCGGTTTGCAGGATACAGTCGGGCGCATACCGCAAAACCATCGTCTGGGCACATACTGCCGCAAACACCTTGCCTACGCCGCACTTTGCCGCAATCACTTTCTTGCCGCAGAGCATCCCCTGCACGTATTCGATTCCGCTGATCGTCTCTGTGGAAACGTCCTGCAGTTTTTTTTGGATCTCTTCGATCTCCACTTTCATCGCGCCGATGATCCCCACCGTCTCATATGTATTCTGCCGCTCCATATGTCCTCCGACATCCTTTTTTCTTGTATTTTACCCCGGACACAAAAATTTGTCAAGCAAGGAGCAGACAGCACTTGACAGCGGCAGGGATTTGTGCTATACTTTGTACCGGTATCGGCGATGGGATATGGTGTAACGGTAACACACGGGACTTTGACTCCCGTTTTGTAGGTTCGAGTCCTGCTATCCCAGCCAGATTTGAAAGCAGGTCGCCTGCTTTCCCCTATATATCCATACGGAGGCATAGCTCAGCTGGTTAGAGCGTTCGGTTCACATCCGAGAGGTCGCGGGTTCGAGTCCCTCTGTCTCCACCAAAACTTGGGGTGTTAGCTCAGTTGGTAGAGCGATTGGTTCGCAATCAATAGGTCAGGAGTTCGAATCTCCTACGCTCCACCAGGCAAGAATCCGGGGCCGGACAGGTCCCGGATTCTTGTTTTTGCGTCTATTGCCGATCTGCCTCCACAATCCTTTGCAGGCTGTGCATAGCCGTGAATCGTTTTTGCCAAAATCCTCTGTACCTTCTTTCTCCACGCATCAATGCAAAAAAACGGTACATACTACATGTACTACCGAATGAAGGAGGATGTAAAATGATAGAACCCGATACCGTACGGCTTTTGCGGGAATGCGACGCCGGTATAAAAATGGGTGTTCAGTCGATAGACGACGTTCTGGACCGCGTAAAAAGCCCGAACCTGCGCCAGCTGCTGGACACATGTAAAAAAGAACACAACAAGCTGGACCATGAACTCCAGGGGCTTCTTGGCCAGTATGGAGACGAAGGCAAGGATCCAAGCTTTCTTGCAGAAAAAATGGCAAAAATGAAAACTGAAATGAAGCTACAAATGCATGAAACAGACCATACCATCGCCGATCTGATGACCGATGGATGCAACATGGGCGTCAAATCTCTGAGCAAGTATCTGAATCAGTATGCTGCAGCCGATGAAAAGTCCAAGGATATCACCAAAAGACTGATCCATCTGGAGGGACAACTGGCCCTGGATATGCGAAGCTTTCTGTGAGCACTCCGCTGCAATCGTCCCCTGTATAAAAACGAGAGGGCTGCCCTGCAGGGCAGCCCTCTCGCTGTATGATTCACCACTCTGGAATGTGTCTCTACCCGATCGCAGCCCAGTTGTAGGTACCAATCCAAACGGAAGAACTGGCCGACGAACCACTGGGGGAGGGTACCAGAAAGGTCGTGTCCGTCAGGGAAGAAGACACGCTTCCCGTGACCTCTGTGCAGTCAACTCCGTCGTACAGCGTGCAGGTAGTCTCATGGGACAGACACACCATCCCGGTGAGCGTCTTGCTGTACAGATCCGTTGTCTTCCATACAAGTACCGCCCGCGGCACTTTCCCAAGACCATGCGCCACCGTAAAGTTCCCTGCTGCTGGATTAGGAGAAGGACAAGTAAAACTTCCCACCGTGATCCCAGAAGGCAGGCTGCTGCCCGCAATCGCCGCGATTTCTGTAGGCATCTCCCCCACCTTCATCGTCTCCGTACTCCCCGTCTTCGCTCGAATTGCATTCGCAATCGCCGTCAGGGCACTGTCATCGATCCTTCTCACTGCCATCAGTATTCCACCTCCGTTGCATCCGGAAATGCCGCAATGATTGCGTCCATGTCCAACAGAGGCGTGATATCCGACTGGGTTACTGCCTGTGCCAGCGCCACGTGCCCTGTCCCGTCTACGGTGATTTTATACAGCCCGCTTTCCCTGGTTGCATAGGTGGGATGTACATAGTTGTTCGCTCCCGCTGCAATCCCGTCCAGCTTCGTCTTGTCTGATGCACTCATCAGTCCCGCGGCACCGGTCGTCGCAGCTCCATATGTGGTGTTGTCGTCTGTTACCGTCTGCTCTGAACCGTCATTCCCCGCAAGCTTGATCGTCGATCCTGTCTTGCTCAGCGTGTACGTTACGCCTCCCCCCGTCCCTGCATTCCACTTGCTCCGCTCTTCCGGGGTGATGTGTATGTCCGTATCCTCCGTGTGCATGTCCAAAAACAGCCGCACCAAATCTGTGGTGGGCGGACGAAAGTCGTATGCCCCAAGATCTTCACTGTTCACCACATTGCGCCGCTGCAAACCGCTTTCCGCCTCTTCCAGTTTGTTTCCCGGCTCATACCACACCACATACTCATACGGGGTAAAGCTGCTTGCCACCTCGGAAAGAAAGCAAAATTCGTATCTCCCCGCGCTGGTATGCTCCCGCCTGGACAGAGCATATTCCTTGTCTCCGTTCTTCA
>CAJFOI010000045.1 GCA_904396155.1 Candidatus Avispirillum faecium
CCTCCCATATGGGGAGTCGCTACGCGACTCTTAGGGAGGTGGCGTTAAATCAACAAACGAAAGCCTCCCCTGTGCAAGGGGAGGTGGGTTTTGCGGAGCAAAACTCGGAGGGGTTGTGCAAAACAATCCCCACCTGCTATCGCGGGAGCCCCCCTGGCGGCTCTGCAAGAGACGCTCACATGGGGGCCTTCTTAAGTGGTGCTTTGCCTACATTTATTATATATACAAGAATAAAACAAAACCGCGCTCAGATTTTCACCTGTTCCAAATAGGTCTTATAATCTTCGTGCCAGGTGCTGTAGGCAGGATCTTCCCGATGGTCCGGCAAAGGATAGTGCTCTTTCAGATATTCTCCGATAAAGCGGGTAACTTTGCGGGCGCCGCTGCTGTTCAGGTGATTTCCGCCGTCCCGGGAGTCGGTGGTCCAGTCGAAGGCAAACCGGTCCCGGTCCAAATTCAAATCGATAAACGGCAGTCCTCGCTCCTCGGCAAACGCTTTTACTGCATTGTGCCGCTGATAATTCCAGGAGGATTGGGAGGGCAGTTCCAAAAGGAGCAGTTCCATGTTGTTTTCCTGACATAACGCAATGATTTTGTCTACTGCCATGACGGAAGCCATGGGAATTTTTGCCCGTTTATCCGTTTTTACCATATATTCCTTCCCGGTGTATGCCTTTACTTCGTTGGAAAGCCGTTGTCCTTTGGTTACACAGTGGGCCGTGTAATTGGGTGCACGCAGCAGATCCTTCCACTTGAGATTCTTCCATCGGTTGTGGTAACGGAATACGCTGAAGGGTTCTCCCATCATGGAATTGAAAACATTGACAATGTCCTGGGACGCATCTGTTTTTGTAAACATGCCGTCTGTCTCCAGAATGACCAGCTTTGGTTTCTGGCAGGTGAGAATCCGTTTCAGCATGGCCAGGGATCCGGCGGGGACCTGCAGGCCCTCTGCACTTACATAAGAAGTGTAGCCGAAGCTGTTCCACAGTTCCATGGGAGAGAATCCGCTGTAGGCGTCGCTGTTGCCGATGACAGCGATGTCAATGGAGTTTTCCGGCTCCGAATAAAAACCGTTGGCGTTGGGATTGGTGATACCGCTTTCCTTTGTGTTGTCTTTCGGCGCCATTACATAGGACAGTCCCATGAGGAGCAGAGCCAGAATCAGGAGGAAAGTGATACCTTTGATCAGATGCAGGGCGATGGTGCGTCCTCTTGCTTTTTTCATTTCTGTCATTGTTTTTCCTCCTCTTAAAACTGCCCGTAAATAAAGGCGACCTGGTCGTATCCTGTTCCGTAGGCACCGAAAATCACGACTGCCAGGATCAGTGCAAAGTACACGCTCCAGCGCAGCGCGATGTTTTGTCCGGCAATCCGCTCTCTGAGGGACCAGCCTTTTTCCTGAAGAAGGCTGACCACAAACACGATGGCACAGCCGGCGGCGACGGCGAGGAAATCCCATCCGTCCATTCCCAGCTGCAGCAAGGTTCCGTCAAAAAGAGTCTTTGGAGAAAAAGAGGTGAAAATTTTCCCCACGATTTCTCCGAAGGCGCCCACGCTTTCCGCGCGGAACAGGATCATGCCGCCCACCACCAAAACACAGGTGCGCAGGATCCGAAAGATGTGGAAGGCGCCGCCCTCTCGGTTCAGGTGGACCATTGCCGCCCCTCTGGCAAAGAGAGGTTCCAGCAGCATGCCCAGGAGCATGATCACATAATAATACATGCCGTACGCCAGATATTTCCATCCTGCGCCGTGCCAGATGCCGTTGCAAAACCACACGCAGAACAGGGCAGCCGCGGAGGGAATCAAAGCACCCAGGAATGGGCTGCATTTTTCTTTTGCTGTCTTGGAAAGCTTCCCAAAGCCCTTGGAGAGGGATACGGAATAAAATACATAGTCCCGCAGCCACGCGCCCAGCGTGATGTGCCAGCGCCGCCAGAAATCGTTGACGGAGGTGGCGAAAAAGGGGCGGGCAAAATTTTTCGGCAACTCTACGCCGAACAGCTGCGCGCTGCCGGTGACAATGTCCATGCAGCCGGAGAATTCCATATAAATTTGCACGGTGAATAAGATCCCGCCCATCAGCAGCACGGCGCCGCTTTGCCTGGCATAGTTTTCAAACACCTCTGCCACAAAGGCATTCGCCCGGTCTGCGATGACCATTTTCTTGAAAAGCCCCCAGAGAATCAGCTGGGCGCCAAAGGTGAGATTTTTGTACGTAGACCGTTTCCCCTCCATCAATTGACCGGCGGTTTCATCAAACCGGGCAATGGGGCCTTCCACAATTTGCGGGAAAAAGGAGAGAAACAGCGCCACCTTGCCGATATGCCTGGATGCGGGGTATTTTCCCCGGTAGACGTCGATGATGTATCCGGCGGCCTGGAGCGTATAGTAGGAGATCCCCAGCGGCAAAATGAGCTTTAACTCTGGCAGGGGTGCCGCCAGGTGCATCCACCCGAAGAACTGGTTGATGTTTTCACTGAGAAAAGGGTAATATTTTAGGAAAGCCAGCAGTCCGAAGATGAACAGCAAGGTACAGGCACACACCGCCTTTTTCTGCCAGCCGATGATTTTCCGCAGGCTCTTTTTTCCCTCTCTGTCCAAAGCTTTTTTGGACAGCTCAAATCCATCCTGTATTTTATTTAGGAAGATTCCGGCAAAGTATACTGCCACTGTGGACAGCAGAAGAAAAACAAGGGTGGTGGGGCTGCCCATCCAGTAAAATATGTAGCTGGCAAGAAGCAGGATACACCAGCGGAATTTTCGGGGCACTCCGTTATATAACAGGAGTACCGCGCCGAGAAACGGCAGCAAATAAAGAATAGAACTGTAGGACATGACTGTATCCTTTGGTCAGTATGGTTTAATCGTCGGAAAGGCGTTGGATCATCGCGTATATGGTGTCGACGGTTTTGAAATTTTCCGGTACCACATCTACCGGAGTGATTTCAATGTCAAAGGTGTCGTTCAGTTCACCCACCAGCATTACGACGGACATGGAGTCCAGAATATGGTCCCCAATAAGATCGGTTTGGGCCGTGAAATCCACGCCCGGCTTCAGGTTTTTTAGAATAGAAAGCAGTTCTTCCATGATATATTACATCCTTTCTTATCTTAGTTAATAAAAATCAGGATACGGCGGCGGGGATGCGTCCCAGGACAGAGAGATTATCCCGCAGCCATGTCCGGTCGATTTTGCCGTTTTGATTGTACGGCATCGCCTTCACACGGATGCATTTGCCGGGCAACATATAGGCGGGCAGGCGCTTTGCCAGAGCCTGATACAGATCTCCCGCCTCCAGCCGGCTTCCTTGATATACAAGCAAAATCCGTTCGTGCTCTCTGTCATATACGGCGGCGCAGGCGGTGATCTGTGGGATCGCGCCGGCGGCCGCCTCAATTTCGCTGAGCTCAATCCGGTATCCCATATGCTTGATCTGGAAATCCCTGCGGGAGATATACATTAGCTCTCCCCGCTCGTTTTCCCGCACCAGATCCCCCGTTTTGTAGATCAATTCCGGATAGGCGGACTGGAGCGGGTTTTGCACAAAAGCCGCTGCGGTTTTTTCCGGATCGTTGTAGTATCCCATTCCCACAAAAGGTCCCCGGACGTACAGTTCTCCTTCTTCGCCGGGAAGAGCCTCTTTGCCGTCCTGCCTTATGATGAATACGTTGCAGTTGTCGCACGCGCCGCCGATGGGGAGAGTGTCCGTATCGGCAAATTTTCTGTTTACAATATAATAGGTGCAGATGTCTGTGGTTTCCGTGGGGCCAAACAGGTTGGCGAACATCGCGTCCGGCAGCTTTTCTATCCAGTAGTTCAGCTGACGCACCGGCATGACCTCTCCGGCAAACAAAACTTTTTCCAAAAAGTCGGGCATCGCATAGTCCAGCACCTTCCAGTTGGCCACAATACAGAGCGCAGAGGGCACCCAGTAAATGGTGTTTACCCTGCGTGCGTTCAAAAATTCGATCAGCTTCACCGGAAAGGAAAAGAGACTTTTCGGGATGATGTGCAGTGTTGCACCTGCGCGCAGGGTGGCGTAGATGTCCGATACAGACATGCTGAAGTAAAAGGGCGTTTGATTGGCAAAGACTGTTTTTTCGCTTATTCCAAAGGCTTCCGTAAACCATTTGGAATAGGCGATCACATTTCTGTGGCTCAGCACTGCGCCTTTCGGGGTTCCGGTGGAGCCGGAGGTAAACAGAGCGTAGAGCGGGTCGGTATCTACCATGGTCCTGCGGATGTTTTCCAGCAGGGCACTGTCTATATGGGTACCGGCGCAGGCTTCATACGTAAAAAAGGGAATTTCCGGCGCCCACTGCTGCCGCTCCTCCTTCCATGCTTCCGGCAGGAGGACTGCAGCCGGACAGAGGGTCTGGAAGATCTTTTCCACTCTGGCCCTGGGCATTTCGCTGTCGATGACCACGTAAAAGTTTCCGCTGTATACGACTCCCATCATGGCGATCAGGTTTTCTACGGAGCGGGGCATCATGACGGCGATGGGGCGATTTCTCTCCCCGCGGGGAGAGGCAATGGCTGTGCCTACAGCCATTGCCTTTCTTATAAAGGATTCATAGCACACCGCTGTATCTGCGTCTGCAAAAAGGACTTTCTCCGGATGCAGGGCGGCGGACTTTTCCAAATACTGTAAAATGTTTTTCATAGCTTATTCCCAAATACACATTAGCGGTTGCGGATGGCGTCGATGGGGCGCTTGGAGGCGATCCGTTTTACCGGCACGTAGCTTGCTGCGGCCGCCACCACAAGGCTGACTGCCAAAAGCAGCAGCAGCTGACGGGGACCGAAGTTCAGAATGGTAATCAGGATGCCGGCCTCATTGCGGATAAAGTAATTGATGATTGTAGTGGCCGCAAATACTCCAATGGAGGACAGGACGAAATTGATCATGGCGATGATAAAGCTTTCTGCGAAGAAGATCCGGAATACGTCGTTGCCTCTGGAACCGATGGCCCGCAAAATCCCGATTTCCTGTTTTTTGTAGGTGATACTGGTGCTGATGAAGTTTGCCAGCATCAGTGCGGCAAACAGGGCAAAGCCCAGACCAATATACAGGAACACATCTGCCAGTACGTGGAGCACGCTGTTTACAGCATCCAGTTCGTAGGTCACGGAGTTTTGCAGTTCAAACCGCTCTGTTTTGGTCTCGTCACCGTAGCAGTAGGATACCAGGTCGCTGATGCCATCCTTGTCTTCCGGCATTTCTCCTACGGCAAATGCATAAACGGCGTCTTTCCCGTCTGTAAGCGCGTTGAATTCCTTTTCGGATACCACTGCCGTAAAGGACAGATCGCTGTTGTTTTCATCGATCGGCAGTATGCCGACGATTTTGTAGCCTTCCTCGGTCTGATATTCCATCTCCCCCAGGGGGTGGAACTCCTTTGTAAACGTAGCGCCCTTCAGTGTTTGGATCGTATCGTTCAGAAGCGCTTCTTCATTTTCAATGCCGCCGTCGGCATTGATTACAATCCCGTTTCCGCTGTAATCATATACGGCGTCGGAGGTGACGATGATTTCGTTGTCGGCAAGCTCCGTCTTTTCCCCGTCGATCCAAAGAATTTCCTGATCCTGCACCTGATCCAGGGTGGTTAGGTAGGAGGGATCTACTGTTCTTTCGTTTTCTGCGTCGTTGTAATACAGCCAGCCCTGGGTGATATTGTAAGTGGGAGTGCGGTTTTCCAAGAGGGTATCCATATGTCCGTCGCCTACCATGGCAAGGCCCGCCAGACTATAGGTGGCGGCAACTCCAAATTCGTTTGCCAGCGCATAGTCCATCAGCTGATCTGCGGTGCTGACGCTCTGCCGCTCTTTTGCCAGATATTTGTATCGGTCCAAATCCAGCCCGGTGTCCACCACGCCGGTGATGGTATAGTCTGTGCCATCCAGGGACAGGGTCTTGCCGATCATGTCATCGTAATACTGGATGGGGGAATAGTCATAACGTAAAGTGCCATCCTCTCCGACGGAGTAAGTTCCGTCAGAATACTTTGCCTGTTGAAAGGTTTGGAAGATATAAGTGCTGATGGCAATTTCGTTTTTGTCCCCGTCGGGAAGCCGTCCTGCTACCAGGGACGCATGCATGGTTTCCAGGGTTTCTTCCGTAATTTCTGTAAATCCTGTAAAGCTCTTTGTGTAGATCTCCACTTCCGTTTGAGTCAGTTCCACTTCCGGGTCAACCTGCGATTCAAAGGAGAGGGAGGTGTTTATCGGCACGAAAACGCCGGTCATGTCGATCCCCGTATCCTTTACGAATGTGTCGATGTGGTCCTGGGAGAGCAGGTTTCCATAGTTGGTCCAATATTCGTTCATGCCGCTGCCTACCTTGCGGGAACGGATGATGGAGGCATACTTGATTCCAGTGTCATAAATGGAATTTGTGCAGGTTTTCACATGATTGTATGCACCGAAGGTGTCTGCCAGTCCAAACAGGCCAAAGGCGATGCAGGACAGAAGAATCGTGACCACCAGGCGGATTTTTTTGTGCCCCAGGCTGCTGGATCCGATCTTGAAGGCGTTTTTCATGGGCAGCTTGGATTTGATTAAATGGAAGGATGCGGAATCGGCTGCTTTGATCTTGCGGGTGTCGGTAGGAGCAAATTTTCTGCCGGACTTTTTTCTGCCGATGCGTATCGTTGCGTCCTTTTGCAGATCTTCTATATAGGTATTGATGGCCATGCGGTCCGCTTCGGTGAGATGGTATCCCGCAGGGATCTGGATGTCCTGCCCGTCATAAGTAAGGGCCTGTGTTTCTTTGTCCACAGATGCACAGGTGTCTGCTTCCATGTCGCTGATGACCCGTCCGTCGGCCAGTTCAATGATCCGGTCCGCATAGTTTTCCGCAAATTCCCGGTCGTGGGAAACAACGATCACCAGCTTTGTCTTCGACAGCCGTTTCAGCGTCTCCAGTACCTGACGTCCGGTGTTGGAGTCCAGTGCGCCGGTGGGTTCATCCGCCATGATGATTTCCGGCTTTTTTACCAGCGCCCGGGCGATGGCAACCCGCTGTTTTTGGCCGCCGGACAATTCGTTGGGTTTGCGGTTCCCGTATCCCTCCAGATCCACTTCCCGGAGGATTTCATTGATTTCCTCGTCGCTGGCTTTTCTGTTCTGCAGCTCAATCGCCAGCGCGATGTTGGCCCCTACGGAAAATTCCTCCAGCACGTTGTACTCCTGGAAGATAAATCCCACGTATGTATTGCGGTAGGAGTCGAAATGCTTCTGCTTAAAGTCCTTGGAGGATACGCCCTTGATGATGATTTCTCCGCTGTCGTACCGGTCCAGCCCTCCCAGCAGATTCAATAGGGTGGATTTTCCGCTGCCGGATTTTCCCAGAAGAAAAATCATTCCCTTGTCGGGAAACCGGAGGGACACATGGTCCAGCGCGGTGACAGGCACGCCTTTTTTGGGCTTGTAGATTTTGCACAGGTTTTTTGTCTCGAGCATGGAATGTTCCTTTCTTTTACAAAGATGTATTATGCGAACTAACTGTACTATTTGAAATAGCACAGTTAGTATAACACGCAGGAGGGAAGTTGTCAATAACTTTTTTGTATTTTTTCTTGCATAAGTATCATACAAAAACAGCTTTTAAGGTTCAACGGGGAGAAATCTTAAGGTTTTCTTAAGTTTTTTTTACTGAAAAAAACGGAAAAGGAACTGCACAAAATCCATTCTTTTCCATGGGAAGTTTTCATACATTATTGACAAATCTTTTGGAGTATGGTAATATATTTTTATAAACAGATGCCGTTTTTTGCGGATTTGTGAATGCTTTACAGGAGGGAAGGAAAGTGAAGAAGATATTGATGTCATGCATGACGGTGATGCTGGCAACGGTATTGTGTCTTGGGACGTTCACGTGGGGTGTGTACGGAGCAGAGAGCGACCCGGCGGATACGTATGAGAAGCAA
>CAJFOI010000046.1 GCA_904396155.1 Candidatus Avispirillum faecium
ACGGCTGCGCCGAGCCACCTCCCCTTCACAAGGAAGGGGAGGCTTTACTTAGTGGTAACTGCGCCGTGCACCACCCCCGGGTCTGCTGCGCAGCCCCCACACAGGGGAGGCTTTAAGTGAGATATGGCCCCCTTGTGCAAAGGGGGCTGGCTCCGCGTATGCGGAGACTGAGGGATTGTTTATTACAACCCCTCCGTCACGGCTGCGCCGAGCCACCTCCCCTTCACAAGGAAGGGGAGGCTTTAATTAGTGGTAGCTACGGCAAGTCACCACTCCGGGTCTGCTGCGCAGCCCCCGCACAGGGGAGGCTCAAAGCGGAGTAAGGCTCCATGCACAGGGAGAAGCCTGCATTTGATGCAGGCTTCCTTCTTATATGCATTGACTTTCTCATTGCATGTACGTGGTGATGCTGTCGATCAAAACCGTTCCATCGGATTCCAAAAGTGCAAAGCGCTGCGTTCTTGCGCCGTCGCTGCCGATATCTCTGCGAAAGGTTCCATTGTTCTGACGGATCTTATAGGACACGTTGTACGTGTAGGCGATGCCCGCATCCGTATTATCCTGGGACAGCTTTTCAATCGTAATATCGTAAATCATCTGCTGGGTAAAACCGGAATGGGGATCATTTGTCTCATAATAGTGACTGGTGAACAGACTGTTGTAGGTTTCGTGATCTCCGGTGATGACACTTGCAAAATACTGTTTGAAAAACTGCACATCCGGGCCGTAGAATTCCAGATTTGCATCTGTGATCAGAATTGTTTCCGCGCCGTTTTTGTAGTGGATATCCCGGTCCAGTTCCATATATTCCCGGACGGTCGTGACGTCCAGATCATAATCGGCGGGATAAAAAATGTATTCCTCTTCGGTGTCGGCCGCATGGTCATGGAGGTTCTGGAATGCCCGGTTCAGAAGCGCAGGATTTCCATACAAAAGATACCAGCCGGCGCCTCCCAGCACGCACAGCACCAGAAACACGGAGATAATGATGATTTTTTTGCGTTTTTTTGTTCCGGATTTCTTTTTCGCGGGGATAGGTGTGCCTTCCGGCATTGTTCCGTCGAAGGGAAGGGGCTCTTCCCGGGTATCTTTCTTATTTTTCATTTTCCTGTCCTGACAAAAACCGCTTTAGATTTGCCAGACTGATTTGAATTCCCCACAGAGGATCCTCCCCGCCTTCAAATTCAATGGAGTAATACCCATCGTATCCGGACCGCTGCAGGGTTTGCATACTTTGTGCCGCCTTCGCCGCACCGAAGCCCACCACAGCGCCTCTAAGGTAGTTGCCTGCCCGGGTCTGGAACCATCCGTCTCCCGGGGCGATGTCCATACCGCTTTTCCAGTAGAAGTCCTTGCAGTGGACGTGGTAAGCGTAGGGGGCCATAAGTCCCACGCTGCGGGTTGGATCTTCATCTGCACACATAAAGTTGCCGATATCCACAAGGGCCCCGAAATTGGGGTGGCCCACCGCATTGATCAGTTTTTCCACCCGCGCCGCATCCTGGGAAAAAAAGCCGTGGTTTTCGGTGAGGGTGCGCACGCCCCTTTCCTGTGCATATTCCGTCACTTCCCGGATCGCCTGGGCCATATAGGGAAGGGCGCTGTCAAATCCAGTGTTGTATTTCCGCCGGAAAGGGCCGTAGCCTGCGTCGTGGCGCATCATGGGAACGCCCAGAGCGGCGGCGAGGTCTACATTTTCCTTTGCCTTACGGATCTCTTCCTTTTGCTTTTCCCGGTCTTCTGTTGCAAAATCGGCGCCGACGCAGAGGTTGACAAGGGCGATCCCCGCGTCTTCACAGTATTTTTTGATTTTGGGGGCGTTTTCCAGGGTCACGGCGCCGCCGTCTACAAATTCGATTCCGTCAAAGCCCATCTCTACGGCTTTATCGATGACGCCATAGATTCCCAGCTGGCTTTCGTCCCGCAGCCAGCCGAAGCTGTATGTACTGACACATGTTTTTATCATTGCTTTTACTCCTTGTGTGTCTATGTTTAGCATTTATTATATAATACGGAGAGTATTCTTGCAAGCGCTTTTTTTGAAATTGTTTTGTGAAAATACACAAAATCCCTTGCACAAAGCTTGAACATATGGTAAACTTTACATATCGAAAAGGCAAATGTATCAATTTGGGAAGGGGTCTACATATGAAAAAACGCATGATGGCAGTTTTTATGACTGTTTCCTTGTTTTTCTCCCTGCTTGTTTTTTCCGCGGGCGCTGCAGAGTCTGTATCAGGAGATGTGACGGGTGACGGTAGAGTTACCATCCGGGATGTAGCGGCAATCCGTCAGTATCTGGCGGGAGGGCTTGTGCTGACGGAAGAACAGCAGGCGGCCGGGGACGTGACAGGGGATGGCAGAGTTACCATCCGGGATGTGGCGGCGCTTCGCCTGTATCTGGCAGGTAAGATTTCTCTGGAGCCGGAAGTGAAAACAGATTTGTCTCTGTATACCATCGTGTATCCCAGCGAATATACGAAATATGAAATGTATGCGGCGGAATTGCTTTCAGATTTTGTAGAAGATGCCTTTGACATTGTATTGCCCATGACAGACGATACGGCAGCGGAAACCGAGTATGAATTTCTCATTGGCGACACAAACCGCGCTGCAAGCGACACAGGTGTGTCGTTGGAGGGAGAGGAATATCTTTTGCAGTCTGTGGACAAACAGGTCGTTTTGCAGGGCGCGGATTATATGATCGGCGGTGCCGTGGGCGCACTTACTTATCAGTATATGAAGGACGGGGCAGTGATCAATTCAGGCATTTCCGCTGCTGCGGATCCGGCCGTTTATACGCCCCTCCCGGCGACCGGTGTGATTTTGATGATCGGCGACGGCATGGGATACAACCACATTGCGGCGGCAAATCTTCAATTTGGTCTGCGGGATGAGACATGGAACGGGTTTGACGCACAAAAGCTGCCGCATCAGGGAAGCGTTTCCACTTATTGTCTGGATGGAAAACTGCTTCCAACAGAAAATGTATTCCAAAAGACAATTACGGACAGTGCAGCATCGGGCACGGCGATGGCGACCGGCTGGAAGACGTATTCCACCTATCTTGGTGTGAATTACCTGGGGGAGCCGCTTTTGAATGTGCGTGAGGTCGCTTCTGATCTGGGATACAAAACAGGTATTTTAACGACGGATGAGGCGTTCAAGGCGACACCGGCGGCTTTTACCGTGCACAATACCAGCCGTTACGATTATACGGGGATCGAAGCTGCGCAGCAGGCACTTTTGGACAGCGGAGAGCTTGCGTATTTGCGTGGAGAGGTAGGGGACGATCTGCTGACATGCACCAAAGAGGTACTGGATACGGTGTCTACGGACAGTGATGGCTTTTTCGTAATGATTGAAGAAGCGTATATAGACATCCTGTCTGTTCCCGGAAAATCTGTAATGGAGCTGCTCCAGGCAGTGGCTCGGTTGGACGGCGCGGTAGAGTATGCCATGACCTTTGCCGCCGCACATCCGGACACGGTGTTGATCGTCACGGCAGACCATGAGACAGGCGATTTGAGCGAGCTTGGAAACGTCACCAACAACGGTGCGCACACCATGAAGGACGTACCGATCTTTGCCATGGGAGAGGGAACGGAGTTTTTCGAGGATCGCCGTATAGAAAACAACGAGATCGGGCAGTTTATTGCTTCCGTCTATGGTGTGGATGACTTTGGCGGTGTTTATACCAATATGGCAGATGAATAAAAGAAAAGAAGCGGGCACGGTCTAAGCTGTGCCCGCTTGTGCGCTGTAAGCGAGAGAGAAAAAATAAGTATTTTCCCCTTCCTGCAGACGAAAACTGGTCAATATCGTACTGGAAGAAGGCCTGGCAAGAAAGCCCTCTCCGGTGTACTTGCCATATGCTTCCTGGCGGGTCCAAAGCCGATAGAATTCGTCGGCACTTAAGGGAGCATCCGTGCTGTGCAGGTAGCGTTTTGCGATTTTTTCCAAACGGTGGAGATCTGCATCGAAATCTACTTTTTCAATATCAATACCGATATTTCCCGTGATTTTCGGGAAAAGAAGCATATTATTTTCCCATACCCATGCTGCAGATATATATGGATCGGGATGTAATACAATAGCGGGAGATTTTGAAACGTCTTCCTTTGAAAAATGCGCATTGGAACTCACCGCACAGCAGCAAAGCGCCCCGCTGTGGGAAATGGAAAAATGAAAGGGTGCGTTTGCAGCGTAAGGTTTGCCCTCTTTCGTCTTTTCAAATACGTATGCCGTGGGATCCAATCCAAAACCATAGAGCAGGTGGTTCCGCAGGCGGATTCCGGCTGCATGTTGGGCTGTATATGTATTTTCACAGCTGGTAAAAGCTACTGCAACCATATGCTGCTCCTTTATTTTTGCTTTTTTAGCTTACGCTTATATGTATGTGTTCCAAAGTAAAACTTCGGCAGCTTCATCATGCGTCCGATGCGCCACGGTTCCCGGCAAAGACGGTAAAACCATTCCAGACCGAGACGGATAAAGATTTTCGGGGCACGTCGGGTATTGCCGGAATAAACATCCAGGCTTCCTCCCAGCCCCAAAAATACCTGGACGCTCGGGAGCCGGGCGCGGTTGTCGTGGATCCATTTTTCCTGAAGGGGGGCGCCGAGACATACAAATAAAATGGAGGCGCCGGAGGCGTTGATTGCTTCTATGGTCCGGTCGTTTTCCGGGCCGTCCTTTTTGCAATATCCATCCTTCGTTCCTACAATGCGCAGGTTGGGATATTTTTCTTCCATGATTTTTTTGCACTGGTCCGCGATTGATTGTCCGCCCTCGCATCGGGAGGCGTCTTTTCCTCCGAACAAAAAGACGGGGTACCCCTCCTGTGCGGCCAGCTGCAAAACCCGCTCTCCCAGCACCACGCCGGCCACTTTTTCCTTCAGAGGTGTGCCCAGGATTTTTGCGGCTTTGATAACGCCCACCCCATCGGGGACCACCAGTTCTGCCGAATTGATGATCGGGTAGTAGGAGGGATCATCTATGCACAGCTGCACAATTTCTGCGTTTGGAGTATATACGGCGGTGGGAACGGCCTTTTTCATATTTTCCTGTATGTAGTCTACTGCCTCCTGCAGCGTAACATTGCATACCTGCACGCCGCGGACGTCGACCTTCTGTAATTCCATCGATTTTTTCTCCCATATAAGAATGGCTTCAGATGTGTGCATCGACAGATCTGAAGCCTGCATACAATTTTATTTTGCGCTGGATTCCATGAAGGAAACTACGTCTCCAACTGTTACCAGTTTGTGCACGTCATCGTCGCCGATAATGACGTCGAACCGGTCCTCGCACAGAAGCAGCAGGTCGGCAAGTTCCAACGAGTTGATGCCCAAATCTCCTACCAGCTCTGCGTCCATGGAAATATCTTCCGGGCTTACATTCAGTTCGTCTACTAAAATTTCCTTGAGCTTTTCAAACATATTGCATTCTCCTATCGTCATACGTTATTTTACCAAAAAACGCTTGATTTTTTTGGAAAGCGTCTTTTCAAAATCTTCATGACGCACTTCAAAACGATTGATGTGCTTGTAGGGAGGAAGCGTACGGTTGATCTGTGCGATGGCTTCCTTTAGAATAAAGCTGACGGCCGTGTCTGTAGTCCCTTCTCCAAGGGTTTCGTAATTGGGAACAATGACTGCCGTAATGACCACTTCGCCGGAAGCTTCTTCCCGGCCTACAACGACGCATTCCCGCACAGCGGAAATGCGGTTTAGCTTTTCCTCCAGTTCCTCCGGATATACGTTCTTTCCGTTGGAAGCGATGATCACATTTTTCAAACGGCCGGTGATGGTGATGTATCCATCTTTGTCCATGGTGCCTACGTCGCCGGTACGAAACCACCCGTCTTCGGTGAATGCCGCGCGGTTTGCTTCATCGTTTTTATAATAGCCCAGCATCACATTGTCACCTTTTACCAGGATTTCTCCCTCTCCATTGGTGCTTTCCGGGAGCGGATCAATCTTTACTTCACAGCCCTTTACAGGCTGTCCCACCGTGCTGAACTTCACCTTGCCCGCTCGATTCACTGCCACCAGGGGGGAACACTCCGTAATTCCGTACCCCTGGAGAACGGTAATCCCAAAGGAGTAAAAATCCCGAATGATCTTTGGATCGATGGGAGCGCCGCCTACAACAATACTTTTCAAGTTGCCGCCAAACGCAGCGGTGATCTGAGAAAACATTCTGGGACGCAAATCCACTCCAATTTTCAGCATGGAATCGCTGATCGCCATCGCGGCACGCACCTTTTTCGTCATGCCTTTCCGGCGCAGCTCTTCCCAGATCCGTTTGTGAACCGTTTCCAAAAACAGAGGAACCAGCACAAGCAGGGAAGGCTTAAAGTCCTTAAAGTTTCGTGTCGCGTAGCGCAGACCGTCGCAGATGTAAGAGGTGATTCCCAAATTGGATGCGGCAAACTGCCCGCAGGTGAGCTCATAGGTGTGATGAATTGGGAGGACAGAAACCAAAGAGTCGTCTCTGTCATACTGCATAGCGTCACAGGATGCATTTACCGCGGCAGTCAGATTTCCGTGGGAAAGCATAACCCCTTTGCTGGTGCCGGAGGTGCCGGAGGTAAACAAAATGGCGCACATGGCCCCCATATCTATCTCATGATCCAGAAAAGTAGTATCTCCTTTTTCCAGGGCTTCTTGCCCCTTGGCAACTATTGACTGGAAGGGCAGGACAGATGCATTTTCTTCAGAAGCATTTATAGGAATCAAATAATCCAGAAAAGACAGATTCTCTCGAATGGAGTCGATTTTTCCGTCCATGGATGCAGTGTAGACCAGCGCGCTGCACTCGGCAATTTTCATAAATTCCACCATCTGGTCACTGTCCAGCTCCCGGTCCAGGGGGACAATCACGCCGCCAGTAGAAACAGTGGCGATGAACGCCGTGACCCAGGCAGGGTGTGTATCTCCTACCACGGCGATGGTTTTGCCGGCCAGACCTGTCTGATACAGTCCTGTGCCGAATGCACAAACACCCTCCCAGAATTCCCGGTACGTGGTCTTTTTTGTTTCTCCGTTTTCCTTAAAAATGTACAACGCCTTATCACCGTAGGCTTCTGCATTGGATTGTGCAAGCTGCCGCAGATTCTCTACATGCTTGGGAGGTTGTACAGGTTTCAGATTGTTGTAAGTTCTCATCTTTCATCCATTTCTCCGGACTGCCGGGGTGAACAGGTGACGTATACTTTCTACAAATATTTTGGTACAATACTATTATTATAGTGATCCGCCGGATTTATGTCAAGTCTTTGGGGAAAAATTCTACGTCTGTCGTTTGCCGTTTACCGACTGTCGTTTTATTTGCTTGACATGGGGTGGCTGGACATGTAAAATAACAACTGAAAGCATAAAATCTGTGTGACATAGCTACTTGGAGGAGATATGGAACCAGTGATAGAATTTTTGCGCTGTCACAATAGGACGGACCGGGACCGCTTATTTGCAGCGGTGTTTAACCTATGGAGGGAATGCTTTTGTGACGATAAGGAATATATTTGGGAATTTTGTCAGGACATGCCTCTTTATGGCGGAATGCTTGCACTGCATGGGGAAAAAACGGTAGGCATGGCTCTGCTGCTGCAGCCGGACGAGGGAACAGCGGCATATTACGGCTACGGAGTCTGTACGCATCCCGCGTATCGGGGAAAAGGAATTTGCAGAAAACTCCATGAAGAAATTCGCATCCTTTGCAGACAAGAGAACGCTGGATACTTTGTCCGTCCGGCGGCCCGGGATTTGATAGAGCTATACCGAAAACTGAGCCTGGAACCGCTGCTTTGGGAAGATGTGCAAATTGTGACGACAGGAGAGGTATATTCACACCGACTGCTTTCGCCGGGGGAGTATGCGAAGGTACGGAGTAAGTATTATCCCGCTGGATGCCTTTGGAGCACGGAGGCGATACAATTTATGTGCCGACACGGATATACTGCCGTGGGCTTTTCTTTGGAAGGAAGCACATGCGCAGCGTTTCTTTTGGAACAGGAACGGATTGTATGCGAGCTTTGTGCGCCGGAACATCTTTTGGAGCGTGCGGCTGTTTGCGCCGCATCTGCGCTGGGAGGACAAGGGGTGGTTCGTTTGTCCGGAGGGGCAGAAAGGAAAGATGTGGCTGTTATGGGCTGGGGTGTTCCACAGGACTTTTATTTTAATTTGTATTTGGAATAAGGCAGGCTTTCACGGCTCACTGAGGGAGCGAGACAGTAAAGGAAGAACCCGCACCCGGCATTGCTTCCACTTGAACCGTGCCTCCGCAGAGCTTTACAATGCGGCTGACGATGGCGAGCCCCAGACCATTGCCTTCGCTTTTGCGGGAGGTGTCTCCCTGATAGAATTTGTCGAATATGTGTTCTATCGTTTCTGCATCCATGCCGATTCCTGTGTCACGGATCACCGCCAGGACGGTGCCGGCGCTTTTTGTGAGTTCTACTGTGATGGTGCCGCCGTCCGGCGTAAATTTGATGGCATTGGACAGCAGATTCAGCCATACCTGCATGAGCAGCTCGTCGTTGCCGCAGTAGACTACATCCTGGAGATCTATATTCATCTCCAGGTTTTTTCTGCTCCAGTCCCCTTCCAGCAGAAGAACTGCCTGACGCAGCTGCTCATCCAGACGATAGGGTTTTTGATCCGGTATGATCTCCTGGCTTTCCAACCGGGAGATTTTTAAGATGTTGCCGGAAAGCGTGGAGAGCCGATGGGTCGCGTGTATGATTCGGTCTACATATTCATCGTGCTCTTCTCTGGAAAGCCGCGCATCCCGCAGAAGGACGGCGTATCCTTCTATGGAGGCGAGGGGCGTTTTGAACTCATGAGAGAGATTTGCAATAAAATCTCCATGGACCGTTTCGGTGTTCTGCAGCTGCTGCACCATGCGATTGAAACTTTTTGCCATGGTGGACAGTTCTTCGATGCGCCGGTCCTCCGGTACCTGCACCTGAAAATTGCCGGCGGATACCTCCTTGAGCGCATCGCTGAACCGCAGAATGGGTTTGAGGATCCGATGCCCTACAATGGCGGATACAGTGACGCCGGCCACCATGCTGAGCAGATACAGCACTACGAAGGTGGCCATAATATCCATTCCTGCAAAGTGTCCCCGACTGGCAGTGAGGGCCATAATGGGACTGATCAGGAGAATGGATGCAGACATAATGGCAAATACCACCAGCGTAAAATAAAATCCCAGCTTAAAACTGCGCTTTTTCATGGGCGCGCTCCTTTTATTTTTTTACGATTTTATAACCCAGGCCCCGGACTGTAATAATCTCAAAGTCCTTGTTTTCCCGGAATCGATCCCGCAGGCGATTGATGTGCACATCCACGGTGCGCGCCTCCGTTTCGCTTTCCATTCCCCAGATCTCATCCATGAGCTGCTGGCGGGTATAGATGTGCCCGGGATTGGAGGCGAGCTTATATAAAAGGAAAAATTCCTTTTGCGGCAGGACGATTTCCTTTTGATCCCAGGTCACGGTGAGGGAATCGTAGTCCAGTACGGTTTCGCCGAGGACCTGTTTGTGTTCGCTGATTCCTCTGGCGCGGCGGAGCAGTGCGCCCACCCGCAGGATCATCTCGTTTACATCCACCGGCTTTACCATATAATCATCTGCGCCGGATAAAAAACCTTTCTGCTTGTCTCCGAAGCTTTCCTTGGCAGTAATCAGCAGTACGGGCGTGTGCTTGTCCGTCTGGCGTATGGCTTCTGTCAGGGCAAATCCGTCCATGCGGGGCATCATAATATCGGAAATGATCAGATCGATATAAGAATGCTCCATCAGGCGCAGTGCCTCTTCTCCGTCCAGCGCGGGCAGGGGATTGTATCCGTTTTTGCGCAGTACGGTGCAAAACAGCACGTTGAGTTCGGTATCGTCCTCGGCTACAAGTATGTTGAACATGACGTCCTCCCCTTCGCCGCGTTGGCGGCGTTTTTCTGTTTACAGTATACTACAGTTTTGCCTGTTTTTGCAAGAGACAAAAACACTGGGCTTTTTCCTTCTTCATAATTTTTTTACAGAATTGATATTGGGTTGATGTTTGATTGATGTAAATTTAATTTTTTGTGTGTATACTGCAAAGGAATGTGATTTTGAAATGAGGTACGGCAGTATGGGACGGCTGATCGGGATTGACCTTGGAACGACCAATTCTTGTGTGGCGGTGATGGAGGGCGGCGAGTGTGTCATCATTCCCAATGAGCAGGGAGAGCGGACGACGCCTTCCGTGGTGGCGTTTACAAAGGACGGGGAGCGTCTGGTGGGCCAGGCGGCAGTCCGGCAGGCGGCGGCCAACCGGGATCGCACGATTTTTTCCATTAAACGGGAGATGGGCAGCGACTACCGGGTGAAGATCGATGGGAGAGCATATTCTCCCCAGGAAATTTCTGCTATGATCCTCCAGAAGCTCAAGGCAGATGCGGAGGCGTATCTGGGGGAGCCGGTGACGGATGCGGTGATTACGGTTCCTGCGTACTTTACCGACGCCCAGCGGCAGGCAACCAAGGATGCCGGAAAAATCGCCGGCCTTACGGTGCATCGAATTATCAATGAACCCACCGCCGCGGCACTGGCCTACGGTGTGGACAAAGAAGAAATAAAAAAAGTGATGGTATACGATCTGGGCGGCGGCACCTTTGACGTATCTATTTTGTCCATATCGGAAGGGATCATCGAAGTACAGGCGACGGCCGGGAACAATCGCCTGGGCGGAGACGACTTTGACGCCTGCATGGTGGACTATATCGTAAAAGAATTTAAGAAACAGCAGAAGGTGGATCTGCGCCGGGACGGCGCCGCCATGCAGCGGGTGCGGGAGGCTGCGGAAAAGGCAAAGAAGGAATTGTCTGTGATGACGGCATCTACCGTTTTGCTTCCCTTTATAACCGGGGGCAAAAGCGGACCTCTTAATTTGGAGATGACCATCACCCGCCAGACATTCAATGCCCTGACCCGCCATTTGGTAGAAGCTACGGGAGAACCTGTCCGTCAAGCGATGGAGGATGCCGGAGTGTCCCAGGAGGATATCGGCAAGGTGATTTTAGTGGGCGGTTCCACCCGCATTCCGGCTGTGCAGGATTATGTCCGCTCTCTCACGGGGAAGGAGCCCTTTAAGGGCATCAATCCGGATGAGTGCGTGGCTATGGGTGCCGCTATCCAGAGCGGTGTGCTCAGCGGTACAGTGAAAGGATTGCTGCTCTTGGATGTGACGCCGCTGTCCCTGGGGATCGAGACCATGGGCGGTGTTTTTTCCAAGATCATTGACCGCAATACCACCATACCGATCAAGAAAAGCCAGATTTTTACTACGGCGGCCAATTTTCAGACCAGTGTGGAGATCCACGTGCTTCAGGGAGAACGGCAGATGGCCAGTGGAAACAAATCTCTGGGCCGGTTTCGCCTCAGTGGAATCCGGCGTGCTCCCCGCGGCGTTCCGCAGATCGAGGTGACTTTTTCTATTGACGCAAACGGGATTGTCAATGTGTCTGCGAAGGATCTGGGAACAGGCAACGAGCAGCAGATCGTGATTGAAGCGTCATCCAACTTAAGCCAGGACGAAATCGCCCGGGCCATGCGGGATGCCGCCGTATATGCAGAGGAAGACCGATTGAAGAAAGAGCAGGGGGACAGCAGGATTCGTGCGGAAGCGCTTCTTGCGGCGGCGTCCCGGCTGAAAAAGCTGCCCCGGGAGCAGAAAACGGAGCTGCGGGAGGCGGAAAAGCAGGTGCGCGCCGCAATGAAAAGCAAAGACGTACAGCGGCTCAACAGCGCCTGCGATGCGTTGGAGGATGTCGTCCGAAGATGCGGCGGCCAGCAGGTATAACGAGAGAGGAGGGACGGCATGTTCGGATATGTAATAGCAAATCCGGACCGGCTCAGTGATGGAGACCGGCAGTTATATCAGGGGATCTACTGCGGCATCTGTCATTCTCTCGGTACGTATCACGGGCTGCGCGGGCGGATCACCTTAAATTATGATATGGTTTTTCTGGCTCTGCTTTTGTCTTCTGTATATCAGCTCCCTTTCGAGGGGACGGAACATACCTGCCCGGCGCATCCCATGAAAAAGCAGTGCCTGTATACCAATGAGCTCACCCGCTATGCGGCGGATATGAATGTTGCGCTGGCAATGAAAAGCGCTCAGGACAACTGGAACGACGACAAAAATTTAGGAGGCCTGTGCGCATGGCGCATGCTGCGGGGAAAATACCGCGCGATTTATTCCAAATACCCCAGACAGTGCAATGGAATCGAGGCGTCTCTGTCGGAATTGTCCCGCATTGAGCGCAGCGGAGATCCCTGCCCGGACGCGGCAGCGGCGGCCTTTGGACGGCTGCTTGCGGAGCTCTTCATCTGGCAGGAGGACAAAGTGAGCGAAAAGCTGCGGTCTTTTGGGGATGCACTGGGACGGGTGATTTATATGATGGATGCGGCAGTAGATCTGCGGGCGGATCTGAAGCGCCAGCGGTATAACCCTCTGAGCTTTCTGCCGGATGCAGACCGGCGGGAGATCCTGGATGCCCTGATGCATCGGTGTGCGGCATCCTACCGGGACCTGCAGCTTGACTTTTACCGCGGGATATTGGATAATATCATTTATTCGGGCATTTGGACAAAATTTGAAATGTCCTTGCATAGAGAGGAGAAGCGTCGTGGCGGAAGATCCCTACAAGGTTCTGGGCATTTCTCCGGGGGCCAGTGAGGAGGAAGTGACCAAGGCATACCGGCGCCTTGCCAAAAAGTATCATCCGGATCTAAATCCGGGGGATGCGGATGCGGCCAAAAAGATGTCTGCGATCAATGACGCCTATGAGCAGATCAAAAACGGCACAGCAGGAGCAGGCGAACGTACGTATGGTTCGTCCGGGTATTCGGGCGCATATCGTGGATACAGCGGTGCGGGTTACGGCAGCAGCGGATATGAAGCGGGTTTTTCCTATACGGACATTGCCCAGCGGTATATTCAGTCCGGCCTCTATCAAGAGGCGCTCAATGTGCTTTCCAATGTCCGGGACCGCAGCGCCCGGTGGTATTACCTCAGTGCCATTGCCCATCAGGAGCTGGGCAATGTGGTGACGGCGATTTCCCACATCGAACAAGCGGTGCGCATGGAGCCGGGAAACGCCGTATATCGGCAGGCCATGCAGACCATCAAAGCCGGCGGTCACATTTACCGCTCGCAGGCGCAGGATTACGGGATGCCCTTTTGCAGGGTAAACCCTGTGATCGGTATGTGCCTGATGTGTTCGCTGATCAACCTGTGTACCAGTGGGCTCTATTGCGGACTGGGAAGCGGATGGCGGGACGGCGGCGGATATAACGGAGCAGGCGCGGGGACGGCAGATTCTGCTTATGAAGCGAGTCCGTCGCAGCAGCCGGAGCCGCCCTATTGGTTTGGAAATGAAAACGGCGCCGGCAATGGACAGTGAGAAACGTATAATCCCATAAAAAGGAGCAAGTGAGGAATATTGGATGCAGAAGATTTTGGATAGATCTGAAGAGATGCGCATTGGGATCGACATCGGTTCTACCACGGCGAAGGTGGTAGTTGTTGTCGGCGGTGAAGTGATATATGAAAAATATCAGCGGCACATGTCCCAAGTGCGGCAGAAAACATTGGAAATTCTCCGGGAGGCTCGACAGCACGTGCGCATGGATACGGTGCGTGTGGCTGTATCTGGTTCTGCAGGATTGGGAATGGCCCAGGCCGCCGGGCTTCCTTTTGTGCAGGAGGTGTTTGCTACCGGTGAGGTGATCAAGGCTCTGGAGCCGGATACCTCCTGTGTGATTGAGCTTGGGGGAGAAGACGCAAAAGTTATCTTTTTCAAGGGTGGCACGGACGAACGGATGAATGGCAGCTGCGCCGGGGGAACCGGGGCATTTATCGACCAGATGGCAACGCTTTTGGATGTGACGCCGGATGAACTGGACGCGCTGTCTCTGCAAAGCGAGCGGATCTACCCCATCGCCTCTCGATGCGGCGTATTTGCGAAGTCGGATATCCAGCCGCTGCTCAATCAGGGAGCGCGGAAGGAGGACATTGCGGCGAGCATTTATCAGGCTGTGGTCAATCAGACCATCGCCGGCCTTGCCCAGGGACGTCGGATCGAAGGGAAGGTGATGTTTTTGGGCGGTCCGCTGTATTACTGCAAGGGACTGCGCCGCCGGTTTGTGGAAACGCTCCGGCTTGGAGAGGATGCGGCGGTGTTTCCGGAATACGGCCGGTTTGCCGTTGCTCTGGGTGCGGCGCTGTATGCGGGCCAGGCGGCAGAGCCCATGGAAATAGATGCGTTGCTGGAAAAAATCGAAAGTGCTGCCAGTCAAAAGACACAGTCGGGACACAGTCGCCCCCTCTTTGCAAGCAAAGAAGAATACGAGGCCTTTGTGCGCCGGCACAATGCGGCAAGCGTACCCACGGCGGATCCGGCAGATTATGCAGGAGATGCGTATTTGGGGATTGACTGCGGCAGTACCACTACGAAACTGGCCCTGATCGACACGGCGGGCAGACTCCTTTATACATATTATGATTCCAACAGAGGAAACCCAGTGGAGATCGTGCGCCAGCAGTTGCAAAAGATTTATGCGCTGTGCGCAGATCGGATCCATATCCGGCAAAGCGCTGTGACCGGATATGGGGAGGAGTTGATCTGTCATGCCTTTGGAGTGGACAGAGGTATTGTGGAGACGATCGCGCACTATACGGCGGCCCGCCATTTCGACCCGGAGGTGGACTTTATCCTGGATATCGGCGGGCAGGATATCAAGTGCTTCAAGATTAAAAACCAATCCATTGACAGCATTATGCTCAACGAGGCTTGCTCTTCCGGATGTGGTTCCTTTTTGGAGACGTTTGCAAAATCCATGGGATATTCTGTGGCGGAATTTGCAAAGCTGGGACTTTCCGCAAAGGCGCCGGTGGATTTGGGCAGCCGCTGTACGGTATTTATGAATTCCTCTGTAAAGCAGGCGCAAAAGGACGGCGCCGGTGTGGAGGATATTTCCGCGGGTCTGTCCATCAGCGTTGTGAAAAATGCCATCTATAAGGTCATTCGTGCGGGGAGCGCAGATGAGTTGGGAAAAAACATTGTTGTGCAGGGCGGAACCTTTTACAACGATGCGGTACTGCGCAGCTTTGAGATGGAGCTGGGGAGAAACGTCACCCGCCCGGGGATCGCTGGGCTGATGGGAGCCTATGGGGCAGCGCTGTACGCCGCAGCGCATGCAGAAACGCAAACTACACTGATCGCCCCTGCCTCCCTTGCCGGGTTTGAACACAAAACGGTCAGCGCCCGGTGCGGAAAATGCGAAAACCACTGCAACCTGACCATCAACACCTTCAGCACCGGGGCAAAATTTGTTTCCGGCAACCAGTGTGAGCGGGGAGCGGGTGCATCCCCGGCAAAAACGGTTGTTCTGCCCAATCTGCATCAATACAAGCGGGATAAGCTGACCGCTCTTGCAAAAAATGAAGGGGACGGCAGACGGGGTACGATCGGCCTGCCGCTGGCGCTGGGAATGTATGAACTCGCTCCCTTGTGGCACACGCTGTTTTCCTCCCTGGGCTTTCGCGTACTTCTCACAGGCCAGTCCAGCAGAGAAATTTATGAAAAGGGGCAATTCAGCATTCCCTCGGATACAGCCTGCTATCCTGCAAAGCTGATGCACGGACATATCCAACTGCTGCTGGATGCAGGTGTAGACGCTATTTTTTATCCCTGTCTCACATACAATATGGATGAGCACTCCGGGGACAATCATTACAACTGCCCGGTAGTGGCATATTATTCTGAACTGCTTGCCGGAAACACGGAAGGGCTGGCTAATATCAAATTCCTGTATCCCTATTTGAATATCAACAATGAAAAAGAATTGACACGAGGACTGTACCGGTATTTGAAAAAATTCTTCCCCGGTATATCCAGGGGAGAAGTAGAACGGGCGGTGCAGGCCGGACTGGACGCCTATGACGGCTGGATGGCGGATATACGCAGGGAAGGCCGGCGTGCGCTGTCCTTTGCCCGCAGCCAGGGGTATCCGATTATGATTCTGGCTGGCAGACCGTATCATGCCGATGCAGAAGTGGGACACGGGATCGACCGTCTTGCCACTTCTCTTGGGTTTGTAGTGGTCAGCGAGGACAGCATATCGGATCTTTCCGAGACACCGGATGTGGAGGTGCTCAATCAGTGGACTTATCATGCCCGGCTGTATCGGGCGGCAAGCTATGCGTGCCAGCACGATGACTGCCAGCTGGTGCAGCTTGTCTCTTTCGGGTGCGGGGTAGACGCCATTACCACTGATGAAATTCGGAGCATGCTGGAGCGCAGCGGGAAGCTGTATACCCAGCTGAAAATCGATGAGATCACCAATTTGGGCGCAGTCAAAATTCGGTTGCGCAGCTTGATCGGCGCGATGGAAGAGCGAAAGAATGCCGGAGACACAAAGAAGAAAGAGGAGGTGCTTGCATGATCAAACCAAAGGTGCAGTTTACAGAGGAGATGAAAAAGGACTATACCATACTCATTCCCACCATGCTGCCAATGCATTTCAAAATGATTGCACGAATCCTCACCCGGCACGGATATAAAACGGAGCTTTTGGAAAACTGTGGCCAGAACGTAAAGGACTGTGGGCTGAAATATGTACATAACGACACGTGCTATCCGGCACTTTTGGTGATCGGACAGTTTTTGGATGCGATCCAGTCGGGAAAATACGACAGCCACAAGGTGGCGCTGATGCTGACTCAGACCGGCGGCGGGTGCCGGGCTTCCAACTATATCGCTCTGCTGCGCAAGGCGCTGGAAAAAGCGGGATACGGATATATTCCGGTCATTTCCCTGAACATATCCGGCTTGGAAGAAAACCCCGGCTTTCGGCTGACTTTGCCGCTGGCAAAGGGAATGATCTATGCGGTACTGTACGGGGATCTGCTCATGCTCCTGCGCAATCAGTGCCGTCCTTATGAGGTGGAGGCAGGTGCATCTGATGCGCTGTGCGATAAGTGGACGAAATGTCTGGCGGATGAACTGTTTGACAAAAAGATCACCTATGGAGACGTAAAGAAGAATTACCGGGCTATTGTGCGGGATTTTGAACGTCTCCCCCGGCGTGGGGAACAGAAAATCAAGGTGGGTATTGTGGGGGAGATTTTTGTGAAATTTTCTCCGCTTGGAAACAACAACTTAGAGGACTTCCTTGTGTCCCAGGGCGCCGAGGTATCCATGCCCGGCCTGATCGACTTTTGTATGTATTGCATTTACAACGGTATTGTGGATACAAAGCTCTACGGTATCGGTAAAATGAAATACATTGGAAGCAAAATCATATACCGTGTGATGCGCAAGCTGCAAAACGATCTGATCCGTGCGATCCAGAAAAACAGCAGCTTTGTGCCACCTACGCCCATTGAACACACCCGAAAGCTGGTGAGTGGTTATATCGGGATGGGGGCGAAGATGGGCGAGGGATGGCTGCTTCCTGCGGAGATGCTGGAGCTTATCGATTCCGGAGTGAAAAATATTGTCTGTGCCCAGCCTTTTGGTTGCCTGCCCAACCACATCGTAGGCAAGGGAATGATGAAGCCCATCAAGGCACGCCATCCGGACGTGAATATTGTGGCCATTGACTATGACCCGGGGGCTACGAAGATCAACCAGGAAAACCGGATCAAGCTGATGCTGTCCTGCGCGGCGGAAAACGCGGGAATGTTGCCGCAGATTGATCCATCAGAAATGGAAGAACAGGCGGTGCACGGTCAGGAACGCAAGGCATCGGGAAAGCCTTTGACGGTGTGATATGGGAAAAAAAGTGTTGGTATCCGGCGGAAGCCGGGGAATCGGTGCAGCGGTGGTGGAAGTTTTTGCCGCTGCCGGGGATCGGGTGGTGTTTTTGTATCACAGCAATCACGCAGCGGCAAAAAGTCTGTGCGACAGAACCGGTGCAATGTCGATTGCCGTCGAGTTAGCTGAAGCAGATGCGGCGTGCGCTGCCGTAGAGCAGGCGATACAGATGCTGGATGGCTTGGACGTGCTGGTGTGCAACGCGGGGGTCTCTCATATAGCTCAGATCTGTGATACTGGCGACAGAGACTGGAAGCAGATTTGTGACACCAACCTTTCGTCTGTGTTTTTTCTTTGCCGCAGTGCATCCAAATATATGGTAAGGCAGCACAGCGGAAGGATCGTCAATGTGGGCTCCGTATGGGGGCGGCGGGGCGCTTCCTGCGAGGTTGCCTACAGTGCATCCAAGGCTGGGGTGCGCGGGCTGACCATGGCACTGGCAAAAGAACTGGCACCATCAGGAATTACAGTGAACTGCGTAGAGCCTGGGGTGATTGCCACAGACATGAACGCTTGTTTTTCTCCGGAGGAGACCTTGCAGCTTACAGAGCAAATTCCCATGTCCCGGATGGGGGACCCTGAAGAGGTGGCCCATGTGATCGCATTTCTGGCGTCGGACGCTGCGTCCTATGTGACCGGCCAGTGCATTGGTGTAGATGGTGGATTTGGTGTGTGAGGAATAGGGAGAAAAAGTTATACAACCCTTCCGCCGCTAAAGCGCCACCACCCCGGCATCTCCTGAGGAGCTGCAGCACAGGGGAGGCTTAGTAGATTGAAAGGCCCCCTTGTACAAAGGGGGCATGCCGGCATTGCCGGCTGGGGGATTGTTTCTGTTTACAACCCCTCCGCCGCTAAAGCGCCACCACCCCGGCATCTCCTGCGGAGCTGCAGCACAGGGGAGGCTTAGTAGATTGAAAGGCCCCCTTGTGCAAAGGGGGCTGCCGGCGTTGCCGGCTGGGGGATTGTGTGATATTATGAAAATTTGGGTGCATAAGGAATAGTTTTCTCTTACAAACGAAAAACCGCCCGAAAATCCGGGCGGTTTTTATATTGATTTTTTTATTTTTTCTTCTTTCCTCCGGTGATCTTATTGAGCACCATTGTGACTGCGATGATGATGCCGATCACGATTAGGATGCTCAGCATCCCTACGCCCATATAATATAAATTGTCTACAAAAGCCATAAGATTGAATTCCATATCGTTCCTCCCTTGTTTAACCGAAGAAATTGAGGATCAGGCCGCCTGCGATGACAGAGGCAATCTGACCGGACACGTTTACGCCGATGGAATGCATCAGCAAAAAGTTCTGGGGATCTTCTGCCTGCCCCATTTTGTGGACAACGCGTCCGGACATAGGGAACGCGGAAATCCCTGCGGCGCCGATCATGGGATTGATTTTTTTCTTCAAAAAGAGGTTGAGGAATTTTGCAAACAATACGCCGCCTGCGGTGTCGAAGATGAAAGCAACCAGTCCAAGCCCAAGGATCAGCAGTGTTTCCGGCTGCAGAAACTGGTCCGCCTGCATTCTTGTAGCGATGGTAATGCCCAGGAAGATGGTGATCAGATTGGCCAGCACTTTTTGTGCAGTTTCCGAGAGAGAATTGAGCACACCGCATTCCCGAATCAAATTACCGAACATGAGAAATCCGATCAGAGATACAGAAGCGGGCGCAATGAGTCCGGCAATGACCGTGATGATAATGGGGAAGAGGATTCGTGTGGTTTTGGATACTTCCTTTTGCTGGTAGGGCATACGGATCCTGCGCTCTTTTTTCGTGGTGAGCAGCTTGATGATAGGCGGCTGGATGATGGGTACCAGCGCCATGTAGGAATAGGCGGACACCATAATCGCACCCAGATATTTGGACATCAGTTTTTGTGCCACCACAATGGAGGTGGGACCGTCCGCAGCGCCGATGACAGCAATGGCGGCCGCATCGTTGATGTCGAAGAACATGGACGCCACGCACAGGGTGAAGAAGATGCCGAACTGGGCGGCAGCGCCGAAGATCATCAGTTTGGGGTTGGACAGCAGCGGTCCAAAATCGATCATGGCGCCGATGCCGATAAACAAGATCAGGGGAAACAGCTCGTTGGCGATCCCTGCGTCAAACAGAACGCTGAGTGCGCCTTCTTCAGCTGCTCCGTCCACCACTTGTGTCACTGCGCCGGAAAAGGGCAGGTTTACTAAGATGGCTCCAAATCCGATGGGCAGCAAAAGGGTAGGCTCCATATCCTTTTTGATGGCAAGGAAAATGAGGATCCCTCCGATGGCCCACATGACCACCTGCTGCCATTCCAGCTTCAGTAAATTTTCGTACAAAATTTCCATGCTTGCTCCTTCAAAAATCTTTTGTTTTTCATTTTTGGATACATTTCATTTTTCTTTTCGCAGCAAAAGCGAGGCTTTTATCACCATGTGCAATAAAAGTCTCGCTTTTTCATACAACAGCGGGTGCAAAACTGCACCGGCATGACGCTGGTTGTAACGATTTGCATCGCAAGCTACTCCCTTTTTCAGTATCATACCATATTTTCATAAATATGGCAAGAGGCAAAACACAGGATTTTTCCTGCGAAAAGATGCAGCAAGGCAAAAAAGGGAATAAATCGCCTTGTCATTTTATCTACACATAATAATGTAGAAAAAATGAAAAAACACTTTTAACCCATTTGTGAACATAACAAAAATTGCCGTTCATATTCTCCGTATCTGCGACAATAATAATACCAGAGAACGCGAGAGTGTTCTCAATTAATATAGATTGGATTTTCCTTAGAGAAGGAAAATACGGACACGGAAGTGTCCGGGAAAGGACAAAAAATGGCAAGCAACAAAACTCTCGTTCCTGAGGCTAAGGCAGCTATGGATCAGTTCAAAATGCAGGCTGCAAGCGAAGTAGGCGTTAACCTCGCTCAGGGTTACAACGGTGACATCACCGCACGTCAGGCTGGTTCTGTAGGCGGACAGATGGTTAAGAAGATGATCGAAAAGTACGAAAACGACATCAAGGGCTCCAAATAACATCGTTGATCCGAAGAAGAAAGGACTCCCCGCGGGAGCCCTTTCTTCATTTTGTAAGGCTATTCTGGTGAAACATGCATCCGTTGTGCGGTTACTCGCGTGCCAGCTTGCAGGTATATTTTTCATACTTGCTGGCATTTACCGCAATCAGCGCATCCAGTGTTTGTACATTTCTGTAATCTGCATCTGCGTGTCTTGCCAGATCTGCTTTTATGCCTTCAAATTCTGTCTCCAAATCACGGGCTTGAGAGATGGTGCGGGATTCTTCTACTGTAAAAATGGGCTGTCCATCCTGGAATGTGACAGAACCGCTTTCCTGGAACTGCTCGTTTCGGTCTGTCAAATAGTCCAGTGCCTGCCCTACTGAAACAAGGCCGGTGAATTTACGCGGATGGCATTCATATTTAAGATTCCCGTCTTCGCCTTTCGTAAAAACAACAAGGTCGTCGTTATAATGGGGTTCTTCCGTAGTTAGATTATAGCCGTTGTGCAACTCGTAAACGCCGTCCTTGCGGAGTATGTACGTATCTCCGGCATCGTACAATAAGGAAGAAAATACATACATCCCGTCGGCCTCGAATAAACGGACTTCGCGATTTTGATAAAGCGTCAAGGGTGGATTTACCCTGACAGTCTGCCCTGCTGCCGTCAGCCCAGTCAGGACACATGCATATTTCCGCTCTTCCGTGACTGTGGGAGGTTCTTCGAAGGAAACATGCATCGTGACATCATCAAAGACGAATTCACTTAAATTGTCTACAGAAGTTTTGCCGCTTTCCAATTCATGCAGCGTGGTCCAAAAATCGGAGTCGTAATCTTTGATATCTTCCATAGAAAACGCCATCTGCTCGGGAGCAGGTGCGGTTTCATCCTTAGATTCTTCAGTAGTGGAGACGTCAGACTCACTGACAGGATCTGTATCTGCATTCGCAGCAGGCGAGTCTGGCGTTTGCGGAGTGTTTTCGGTGCATCCTACGCTCCCAAGACACATCGCGCATAACAGCAAAAATACAAACAGTTTTTTCATAGTGAGATCCTCTCTTTCCTTTGACGGGTCATCAATCACTTTTGTTGGACAAATAATGTCATTTGCAGCTGTTACACCAGTATGTGCCCATGTTTTATTCAAACCAATCGCTTACCCAAATAGATTATAGCAAAACATGCTAAGTGCTTGCTTCTATTCACGCACCAGCTTGCAGGTGTATTTCTCATATTTGCCGGCATTTACTGCAATCAGCGCATCCAAGGTGCGCACATTTTCGTATTCGGTGGGAAACATTTTCTCTGCGGCATCAAATTCTGCTTCCAGATTCCACACCTGTGAAATAGTCAGCGATTCTTCCTTTGTAAAGATCGGGGTCCCTCCTGCAAAGGCGACAGATCCTCTCTCCAAAAATTGCTCGCTGCGATCTGTCAAATGTGTCAGTGCTTGTCCTACCGAGATGAGACCGGTAAATTTGCGGGGATAGCATTCATACCGAAGTGTGCCGTCTTTGCCGGTGGAAAAGACGACGATGTCGTCGTTGTATCGACTTTCCTTCCCGGACGCATCACAGCCGTTGTGCTGCTCATAAATGCCGCCATCATGGAATATATACGTGTCTCCGCAACTGTACAGAAGGGAGGAGAACACATAAGTGCTGCCGGTCGCAAACAGAGAGACCGTGCGGCTGTCGTCCAGCAGCAAGGGAGGGTTTACTGCAACGCTTTGTTCGCCCACTGTCAGTCCTGTCAGCAGGCACTGATAGGTTGTAGCTTTTGCATCGGTATTCTTCTCAAAAGATATGTGCATAACCATGTCGCCAAAAACAAATGCGTTCAGCTTCCCGATGGGTCTCTCGCCGGTTTTCAATTTTTGCAACATATGCCAAAAGCCGGGGCCAAGGTTGCCGTCGCGATGGTCTTCCATGGAAAACTTCAGTTGTTGTCCCGCAGGATCCAAGGTGCCGGTATCCGGAGATGTCTGTGCAGGATCAGATATCAATGTCTGCGGCGCTTCATCTGCCGGAAGAGTATTATTGCACCCGATGCTTGTCAGCAATACTGCGCATAATAGTAGAAAAAAGGTATACTTTTTCATTGGAATGGCCTTTCCTGCATTTCTGCAAAATCGCGGATGCGCTTTTTCAGGACACGCGCACGATATCTGGCGGGCGTTTCCCCCGTTTGATTTTTGAAAACGCGGGTAAAGTGCTGTACCGTCTTAAAACCGCAGCGCATAGAGATATCTTTCAAGGGAACAGAGGTGAAGGAGAGTATCTTTTTTGCAATGAAGATTCGGTATTCCATTAAATATGTAAAAACTGTCTTGCCCAAACCCTTTTTGAAGAGGGCGGCAAGCGTCGTGCGATTCATCTGGCAAGCCCGTGCTATGTCGGCCAGGGATATATCATTTGCATAATGGCTTTCGATGTAGTGTACGGCATCATTTAGTTTTCTGCTTTCGACACCTAAAAGATTTTTTGTACACAGCGCTGTGCCTGGGAGGGAAAGCGCATTATATATCCTTTCCAAGGCGATGATGAGCTCGATAAAACAGGATCTGCTTCTGCATGACCAGTAGGCATCTCTTTGCTCCCAAAGCTCGTAGAGCAAGTCTGCACAGGAAGTCTCGATCCGGCTTTGATATTCGATGGGAATTGGGACAACGGAGCAGGGAGCTTCCAAAAACGGACGGAGCAAAAACAGATTGTGATTGCTGGCAATGTCGGAGTAGTTCCCGCAGCGGATGCGGTCGAAAGTCATATTTATATTCAAAAAGGTAGGATGAAAATAAATCGTGTAGTACTGAAAGGCTTCTTTTTTTATGAACACGGGCGAATGTTTTTCATCAAAGCACAAAAGAGTAGGGGCACTTGCCCTGATGCAACTTCCGTCTATGGAAAAGGACAAAGAACCTGCTGTGACTGCAATAAGAAGGAAGCGATCATTTTGATGTGCAGGCCTTTTGGGAAAATTGTTTTTCCAACATTCTATCATTGCAAATCGCTCGGATTGCCTTGGATCAATTGTACTATAAAACATTATAAATCCTCCTATTATTCACAGTATAGAAGAGATCGGAGAAAAAGTCAACAGGGATGATTTATCTGTGCGTTTCAATGAATTATCTATAGGTAAAGCATGAAAAATAACATTGCTTTTTAGTGATTTACAAAAAACCAAAAAAAAGATAAAAAAGGTATTGACAGGGAGGGGTAAGGAGTGATATAATAAGCAAGCTGTCCCGGAGAGGGGCTGCGGGATCCTTG
>CAJFOI010000047.1 GCA_904396155.1 Candidatus Avispirillum faecium
CGACTGAGGGATTGTCTCTTCTAAGTTATTAACAACCCCTCCGTCAGCTTCGCTGACACCTCCCCTTCACGAGGAAGGGGAGGCTTTTACGCCCTTGCCGTGACGGAGGGGTGGCATGTATCCCCTCATTTCGCAGCCGCAAAATACGTTCCGATCTTTTTTCCGTCGATGATGCTGTACAAAACAGACGGGTCCTTCCCGCTGAGGAGCAGCATGGGAATCCCCGCCGCGCCGGCGATTTCCGCCGCCTGGAGCTTTGTCTCCATCCCGCCAGTCCCCAGCGCACTTCCGGCGCCGCCAGCCGCCCGGCGGATCTCGTCGGTGATTTCATCCACTCGGGAGATGAGTTTTGCCCCCGGATTTTTTCTGGGGTCGCTGTCGTACATGCCGTCTACATCGGAGAGATTTACCAGCAGATCTGACTCGCACACAATCGCCACATAAGCGGCCAGAGTGTCGTTGCCCTTGAATTGCAGTCCCTCGCTGCTGATGGAGTCGTTTTCGTTGACAATGGGTACGCAACCAAGCTCCAGCAGCCGGGTAAAGGTATTTTTAATCAGCCGCAGCCGATTCTTGTCATCCACTACATCCCGCGTCATAAGGATCTGCCCTACCGGATATCCGTATATGGCAAACAGCCGCTCGTACATGCGCATGAGCTCTGTCTGCCCCACCGCCGCCAGCGCCTGCTTTTCCTCCAGGGGACGGGGGCAGATCTCCATCCCCAGCTTCGCCGTCCCCGCCGTCACCGCGCCGGAGGACACCAGCACCACTTCCCTGCCGGAATTCTTGATGTCCGAGAGGGTCCGCACCAGCGTCTCCATGCGCCGGATATTGAGCCGGCCCGTTTTTGCGTGGGTCAGGGTGGAGGATCCGATCTTCACCGTGATCCGGCGGCATTTTTGCACATTGTCCATAGACTTATAAAAATCTTCCTTTTTGAAAAAAATTTACGAAATCGTATTCAATTTTTCTCTATAATATATTATAATGGTATGAATACATAGTTCCAAAGTATTCCGGGGCGTCCGGCGTCCCGCGATCATGTTTATTATAGCATGGTTTGCTGAAATTTCAAGAAAATCCGGTAAAAAATTAAAGGACGGGCAGTTTTATGGACAAGAAAAAATACGACGTCTCCATCGCAGATGTGGAAATGGCGATCCTCTCCGACGAGCGGGAGGACTTTGTAATGCGTCTGGTGGGCGATTTGGACCAGAAGATCCGTCAGATCACCCTCTCCAACAAACGCTGCTCCAAGCTGGACGCGGCGATTCTGGTGGCGCTGGATACCAGCGGCGAAAAACTGAAGGCGGACAAGCGCATCCGCAACCTGGAGGCCCAGATCGGGCTTTACGACGCGAATCTGCGGCGGCTGCGTGAGGAAAATACAAAACTGAAGGAAGCTATGCTCCAGGGAAATGCCGCAGCACAAGAAGACCCGGAAGAAAAGGCGGAAGAAACGCAGGAAGTGTCCGACGCACAGCAACTGGACATGACCCAAACGGATGCTGCCGCAGAAGAAGAAAAGGAAGAGACAAAAGAAAAGGCCCCCGCAACCAGCAGAGGGGACAAGCTGCGCCAGATCGAAAGCCTGCTGCGGGGCAAAAGCAACGGCTAAATGGACAAAGCCATTCCTGAGCTGCTGGCGCCCGCCGGGAGCATGACCGCCCTGGAAGCCGCCATCGACGGAGGCGCCGACGCGGTTTATTTCGGAGCGGACGCCTTCAACGCCAGAATGCGGGCCGACAATTTTCGAGAGGGGGAACCGGAAGCGGCGCTGGCATTGTGCCGTGCTTTTGGAGTGCGGGCTTACATCACCCTGAATACCCGACTTTTCGACCGGCAACTGCCGGAGGCAGTGAAGCTGGCCTGCCGGCTTTGGGACGCCGGCGCAGACGCCTTTATCGTGGCGGACGCAGGACTGGCGGCGGCGCTGCGGGAGCAGATCCCCGATGTCGTGCTTCACGCCAGCACCCAAATGTCCTGCCACACAGAATACGACGGGGCAGCGCTAAAAGCGGCGGGCTTTTCCCGAATGGTCTGTCCCAGAGAACTCTCGAAGGCTTCTCTCGCGCGGTTGTGCAGCCTCTCTCCCCTTCCCATCGAGATGTTTGTCCACGGGGCGCATTGTGTGTCCTTCTCCGGGCAATGCCTCATGAGCGCGGTACTGGGCGGCAGAAGCGGCAACCAGGGCTCCTGTGCCCAGCCCTGCCGGCTGCCCTACACCCTGCGGGGGAAAAAGGGGCATCCTCTGAGCCTGCGGGACTTGTGTCTCGCGGCGCACATTCCGGAAATTCTGGATACCGGCGTGGCCAGCCTGAAGATTGAAGGGCGGCAGAAATCTCCGGAATATGTCTACACCGCAGTGTCCATCTACCGAAAGCTGCTGGACGGGCGGCGAGCCGCCTGCCCGGAGGAGATGGAGGCGCTGCGGGCGGCCTTCAGCCGCAGCGGATTTACCGACGGGTATTTTACCGGCAGTTATCAAAATATGCTGGGGATACGCACCCTGGAAGAGTTCCATCGGGAGCGGCCGGCGGCCTACGGCGGCCTCTCCCGGCGTGTGCCGCTGGACATTTCCCTGACGGTTCATACGGGCGCACACGCGGTCCTGACGGCCGCCTCTCCAAAGAAAACCGTCACGGTGTGCGGGGACGAGGTCCTTGCGGAAGGAGAAATCCCTCCGCCCGACGAGACAGCGGCCCGCAAAAATGCAGGGCGGCTGGGTGGCACACCTTTTTTCCTGGGCGCGTTTCATTACAAATCAGACCAAAAAGCCTTCTTCACCTTGTCCATGCTGAACCGGCTGCGCCGGAAGGCAACAGACGCGCTGCTGGCCCCGCCGGCGCGGGATCGGGCAAGGGTCGTGCAAAACGCAGGCATCCCTTCTCGTGGAAACGAGATGCCGCTATACACCGCATCGTTTCTGTCTCCCAAACAGGTGACACCCCTGGCGCAAAGATTTTTCAGTGAAATTTATTTGCCCCACACCGCCCCTCTGGCGGGCTTCGGGACAGAACTTCCCCCCGTCCTTCTCGGAGAAGATTTTGAAAAGATATGGCAGGCGGCAGAGGGGGCGCCCTATGTACTGGTGCATACGCCGGGGCAGCTTTTGGAAGCGGTACGGCGAAAAATTCCTGTACGGGCATCGATTCGGTTTAACGTATATAACAGCCGCACAGCGGCGGTACTTGCGGCGGCAGGCGCCGTGGGAGTCGATCTCTCGCCGGAGCTGTCCCTGCCCCAGATGCGGGATCTGCAAAGTCCCGTATCCAAGGGGGCAGTCGTGTACGGCAGGCTCCCTCTGATGTACACCGTGCGCTGTGCCCTGTCCGACGGGGGCAGGAACTGCGGCGACTGCGGAGGGTGGCTTACAGACAGAAAAGGGGCGGCCTTTCCGGTGACGGGAGGGGACGGCTGCGGGAACGTGATCTGGAACAGCGTGCCCATTTACATGGCGGACCGGCTGGACGCGGTGCGTGCCGCGGGAATTGTCCGGATGCATTTTCTATTCACTACAGAAAGCGGCGGCGAATGTGATCGGATTATCCGCGCATATGAGGCGGGCATCGCACCCGTGGGGCAGATTCTCCGAATGAAGAAGTAGGTACAACCCCTCCGTCGACTACGTCGACACCTCCCCTTACACAGGGGAGGCTTAAAGATAAAATAATGTCGACATGGCCGCGCAACACTTTTTATAAAAAGCCTCCCCTGTGGGGGCTGCGCAGCAGACCCGGGAGTGGCGGCAGCGAAATTTACCACTAAACGAAGCCTCCCCTGTGGGGGGCTGCGGAGCAGACCCGGGGGTGGTGGCAGCAAAGCTGACGGAGGGGTTATCACAAACTCTCACATAAATTTCAAAAAAATGAGGTTTTCAGCCAATGGAGGAAAAAAACTTACATCTTCGGGTAAAATACTTACAGCCGAATATGGAGCCGCTGTGTTATGTGGCCGGCAAATCAGACTGGATCGATCTGCGCATCGCCCAGACGGTGTCCATGAAGGCGGGAGAGTTTCGTCTCCTTCCCCTGGGGGTGGCGATTGCCCTGCCCCGGGGATATGAAGCCCACATTGTGCCCCGTTCCTCCACCTTCAAAAATTTCGGAATTATACAAACCAATCATATGGGTGTCGTAGACGAATCCTACTGCGGCGACGGCGACCAATGGTACATGCCGGCATACGCTCTGCGGGACACGGTAATTGAGGCGGGCAGCCGGATCTGCCAGTTCCGGATCATGCGGCATCAGCCCTCCCTTATCTTTGAGGCAGTAGACAGTCTGGGTTGGCCGGACCGAGGTGGAATCGGCTCTACAGGTACGAAGTAGAAAGGACCTTAAAAAAAGGCTCCCCAGTAGCGCAGCCATGACGGAAGGGTTGTAAAAAGGACAATCCCCCGCCGACTGTCGTCGGCTGCCCCTTAGCGCCTCTGCAAGAGACGCCCACATGGGGGCCTCTATCCTTCAGCCTCCCCTGTGCGGGGGCTGCGCAGCAGACCCGGGGGTAGTGGCAGCGTAGCTGACGGGGGGTTGTCAATAGCAAAAGTGAGACAATCCCTCAGTCTTCGCATACGCGAAGCCAGCTCCCTTTACACAAGGGAGCCTAAGGTGGGCTAAAGCCTCCCCTGTGTGGGGGCTGCGCAGGAGATGCCGGGGTGGTGGCACGGCGCAATTACCACTAAACGAAGCCTCCCCTTTTTTATAAAGGGGAGGTGGCAGCGAAGCTGACGGAGGGGTTGTAAACACTATGGAGAAAAAACTCATTCTGGCCTCGGCGTCCCCCCGGCGGCGGGAGATCCTGGCCATGGCGGGATATCGGTTTGACATACTGTCCCCAAACGTAGAAGAAAATCTATCGGGGCTCTCCCCGAAGGCGCTGGTGCAGGAGCTGTCCCGGCGCAAGGCGGCGGCTGCCGCTGCCCTGGCCGATCCGAGGGCTGTAATCCTGGCCGCGGACACCGTCGTCTGTCTGGAGAAAGAGATTTTGGGCAAGCCTGCAGACCGCGGGGCTGCGGCGGCGATGCTTTCCCGGCTGTCCGGCAGGACCCACGCCGTCTACACGGGGTTTACCCTGCGAGGTGCAGACCGGGCCGTCACACAGGTTGCATCGGCGCAGGTAACCATGCGGGAGATTGCAAAAGAAGAGATCGACGCATATGTGGCCACCGGCTCTCCCCTGGACAAGGCCGGCGCGTACGGCATCCAGGAGGCGGCAGGAATGTTTGTGCGGGAAATCCAGGGGGATTTCTACTGTATCATGGGCCTGCCCCTGTGTCCCGTGTCGGTCATCCTGCGGGACGTCTTCGGGATTACGCCCCATTTTCACCAAAACAGCAGGTGAAGGCGGAGATCTTCTCCCCTTCCCATTTCCATCCATTTGAGAAAGGGCATCGTTTCTATCATGAGTAAAAATATCGGAATCGACCTGGGAACCGCCAACACCATCGTTTATGTGCGGGGCAAGGGCATCGTTTTGCGCGAGCCCTCCGTCGTTGCGGTAGAACAGAGAAGCAAAAAAGTTGTGGCTGTAGGGAATGCGGCGAAGCTGATGCTGGGAAAGACTCCCGGCTCCATTGTCGCCATGCGGCCCATGAAAGACGGGGTAATTGCGGAATTTGATTTCACCACCGCCATGCTCCGGGATTTCTTCAAGCGCACCGCAGGCAGCACGGTGTTCAGCCACCCCCGGGTGATCGTGTGCATCCCCTACGGGGTGACGGAAGTGGAGCGTCGGGCTGTAGAGGATGTGACCCTGGAGGCGGGTGCCCAAAGCGTGGCTCTCATCGAGGAGCCCATCGCCGCCGCCATCGGCAGTGGTCTGCGGGTGGAAGACGCCCGGGGGAGCATGATCGTGGACATCGGCGGCGGCACCACGGAAGTAGCCGTCACCAGTCTGGGCGGCATCGTGCTCTCCACCTCCCTGCGCATCGCAGGGGACGAGCTGGACGAGGCGATCGTAAACTATATCAAAAAGCGGTACAACATTCTCATCGGCGAAGTCACCGCGGAAATGCTGAAGAAAAAAATCGGCAGCGTCCACCCGGGCGTGGACCGGGGGACGATGGAGATCCGGGGGCGCAATCTGCTCAACGGACTGCCCGCCATCATTACCGTAAGCTCGGCGGACATCCGGGAAGCCATGCATGAACAGGTATTCCACATTGTGGAGGCCATTCGCACCACCTTGGAAAACACGCCGCCGGAGCTCTCCAGCGACATATACGACAACGGCATCACACTGGCGGGCGGCGGCGCGCTTCTGGGGGGACTGGACGCGCTCATCACCCACGTCACGGGCATTCGGGCCACCATCGCCAAAGCGCCGCTGGATGCGGTGGCCGTGGGAATCGGCCATGTGATCGAAAGCATGGGAGACGCAAACGATATTGTACAGTTCCGGGGCAGAAGTTCCCGGTAAAGCAAAGAATTTTTTCGTAGGGAGGGACGTGTGTGCGCAGATTTCTGGGATCGAAATTCTTTATTGTCGTGGTGCTGATCGCAATTGTGCTCACCGTCGTTCCCACGGTGCTCAGCGCCATGGGACTGCGTTCCGTTGTAAAGGACGCCGCGCTGTCCCTGCTCTCCCCTATCCAGCATCTGTGCACCTACGCCACCGATGCGGTGGAGGGATTTACCTCCTATTTTACGGAATTTGACCGGGTGGTGGAGGAAAACAATGCGCTGCGGGAAAAAATTCTGGAGCTGGAAAACCAAATCGACTCCGCCCTGGAGACGGAGCAGATGAACGAATGGCTCTACGACTACCTGGAGCTCAAGCGGGAGCACGCGGACTTTCAGCTTGAAAGCGCCAACGTGACAGGCCGGGAAAGCGGAAATTACATGACCGTGTTCACCCTGGACAAGGGAACTGCCCACGGGGTGGAAAAAAACATGCCCATCATCAGCAAAAATGCAATTGTAGGATACATTACGGAGGCGGGCAGCAACTGGTCGAAAGCCGTAACCATTCTGGAATCCGGCCAGGCCATCGGCGCTTACGTGGAGCGCAGCGGGGCGGTAGGCGTTGTGGAAGGAGATTTCTCCCTGGCGTCCCAGGGTCTTTGCAAGCTGTCCTATCTGGGCGCGGACGCAGACGTGGAGGTAGGGGATCGAATCCTCTCCAGCGGATACGGCAGCGTCTACCCCCGCTCCCTGGTCATCGGCCACGTGACGGAAATCGAAAAGGATCCATACAGTCAGTCCATTACCGTGTACATCCAGCCGGCGGCGTCCTTGTCCGACGAAGACCGGTTTATGATCATTACAGAATATGACACCTACACAGAATAGGGGCAGGAGACCGGACGGCCGCCCCCGGGGGAACGGACAAGGGACCCCCGGCGGGCAGACCGCCCCCGGGCGGCGTCCCCAGGCTACAAGGCCGCCTGCCTGGCAGTATCCCCAAAACGCCCGGCGCGACGATGCGCCCCGGCGGCGCAGGCCCCCCCGCAGTCCCTCTCTCACCTTCGGACAGGCGCTGGCGGCAGAGCTGAAGGACCTTTTTCACAGCCTCTGGTATTTTATTTATGAAAACTGGGAGCGCATCCTGAAAGGATTTCTATGCGGGGTGCTCCTCATCTTTTTCCTCCTGCTCCAGACCACATTTTTCGTCCGTTTTGCACCTTTCGGCGCCGTTCCGGATCTGCTTCTCTCCCTGACGGCGGCCATCGCCATATCGGAAGGAGAAAAGTGGGGGGCGGTATTCGGCCTCGTGGCGGCGTACCTCTCCCAGGCGCTGGGGGGTGCGGCGACAGGACCGGCACTCTTGCCCCTATTGTACATGCCTGCGGGATATTTCTGCGGCATCTGTGCGAAATACTATCTCAGCGATTCCATCCCTGTGCGGATCCTCTATATCCTGTCCTGCGGGGCAGGCCGGGGCATCGTCACGGCGATCTCTGCCGCGGCGATCCTAAACGCCACGGCAGGGGAAATATTTCTGGACATCGTGCTGCCGGAATTTTTCTCCACTGCGCTGCTGGCACCCCTTCTCTACGTGCTGGTACATTTTGCCTTTAAGCCTTTCCACAAATCCAGAGCCCAGCGCACGGGAGAGTGATTGAAGGACGACCGGGAACATGTGAGATTTTCGAGAGGAGGTCTTCCCCTTGCACAAAAGAGAACATTTGGGCCGCTATATTTTTCTTGGGGCGTTCTTTTGCGTCATCTGTCTGTTTTTTATCGCCAGACTTGTGAGCATTCAAATCGCCGGACAGGACTACTATACGGAGACCTCCGGCGAGAAAACCTACACCCGCACGGAGATCATCCAGGCCCAGCGGGGCAACATTTACGACGCGAACGGCACGGCGCTGGTTTCCAACGAATTTTCCTACAATCTGTATCTGGATGCCGGCAGCCTGCCTACCGCTGCCGAAGAAAGAAATGCAATTCTTCTAAATATCGTAAAAACTGCCCGGGAAAACGGGGCAGAGGAAGCCTTTTCCATGCCAGAAAATCCTTTCAGTAAAAAAGAGGATATAGTGACACTGGACGGCGACTTTATGGAAACAGTATACGGCCGGCGGCTGACAAAGCTTTTGACCGATTTGAACTTTCCCCCGGAGGACGACGGTACCTGGGAGGAGGAAAACCTGTCCGACGCCTATGACGCGCTGCGCCTCCGGTACGGCATTGTCGACGGCGACGGAAAGGCGCTCTACAACAAGGAAGATGCGGCGCTGCTGTTTGCCCTGCGGCTGGACATGGAGCTGCACAATTTTTCCGCCGCAGAACCCTACACCATCCTCACCGACATTTCCGTGGAGCTGATCAGCCAGATTTTAGAAGGTTCCACCCGCGGAGTACGGGTGAGCAGTGAAGCAGAGCGGGTGTATCATTTTCCGGGGGTCGCCTCCCACATTTTGGGCCGGGTGGGCCGGATCACCGCGGAAAATGCGGAATATTACGAAGAACTGGGCTACTCTATGGACGCCATCGTGGGCGTGGAAGGCGCGGAAAAGGCCTTTGAGGAATATCTCCACGGAGTAGACGGGGAGCTGACCATTATTGAGGACGGCTACGGCAACATTTTGGAGCAGTACGTGAGTCAGGAACCGGTGGCGGGACAGCACGTGTATCTGACCATCGACATCGAACTGCAGCAGGCGGCGGAAAAAGCTCTGGCGGACAACATCGCCATGATCGCGGAAAACGGTGCGTCCTCCGGCACGACGCTTTCCGGGGAAGACGCCGACGCCGGCGCGCTCACGGCGATCGATGCAAAAACCGGCGCGGTTCTGGCGCTGGCCTCTTATCCCACCTATGACCTTTCCACCTTTTCCGAAACCTACGGGGACCTGGTGCAGGATGAAAAAGCGCCCCTGTTCAACCGGGCGCTGGAGGGCACTTACGCCCCCGGTTCTACCTTCAAGCCGGGAGTCGCCGCCGCGGCCCTGCAGGAGGGGATCATCACCCCCCAGACACAGATCCAGGACCTGGGGCAGTACACGTACTACACCGACTACCAGCCCAGATGCTGGATCTACACCCCGCGGTACGGTATGCGCACCCACGGATATGTCAACGTGTCCGAGGCGATCCAGGTATCCTGCAACTACTTCTTTTATGAGGTGGGCCGGCAGCTCACCATTACAAAAATCGACGAATACTGTGAAAAATACGGACTGGGCCAGCCCACCGGCATTGAGCTCAGCGAAAAGACCGGCGTCCTGGCGGGGCCGGCGTACCGGGAGGAAAACGGAAAAATCTGGTTCGACGGAGACACCCTGCAGGCGGCCATCGGCCAGTCGGACCACCTGTTTACGCCTCTCCAGCTCAGCGTATACATCGCCACGCTGCTGGACGGCGGAGACCGGATGGGCGCCCACATCCTGAAGGAAACACAGGATTATTTCGGCAATGTCCTGTTCCAGGCAGAGCCGGAAGTGATAGATTCCGTGCAGCTGGACGATATTGTGGTTGAGACCGTACAAAACGCCATGAAGGACGTTACGGAAAACGGCTCCGCCGCCCGTGTATTTGTAAACTACCCCATTTCCGTAGGCGGCAAGACCGGTACGGCTCAGGTATCGGAGGATTCCTCCGACAACGCCACGTTTATCGCCTTTGCCCCCTTCGACGATCCCCAGATCGTGGCCACCTGCGTCATCGAGCACGGCGCCAACGGTACGGACGCGGGCTTTGCCATCCGGGATCTGTTCAATTCCTACTTTTTCCCGGAAAGCAGCGATCCGGGGGCAGGCGAATAAAGAAAGGAAGCGCAGATCCATGAAAGAGACCAAACAGGCGGCCCGCCGGCGGGCGGCCGAAATTGTAGAAATTTTGCGGGAGCGTTACCCAAACGCGGAATGTTCCCTGGAAGCGGGGGCAGATCCCTGGCGGCTGCTGGTCATGGCGAGGCTGTCGGCCCAGTGTACCGACGAGCGGGTGAATATCGTCAGCCGGGAATTGTTTGACGCGCTGCCCACGCCCCAGGCGATGGCCCAGGCGTCCCAGGAACAGGTGGAAGAACTGATAAAGCCCTGCGGACTCTATCGGGGCAAGGCAAAAAGCATCCGGGAGGCCTCCCGCATTCTATGTGAGGAGTACGGCGGCCGGGTGCCCGACACCATGGAGGAGCTGCTGGCGCTGCCCGGGGTGGGCCGCAAAATCGCCAACCTGATCCTGGGGGACGTATACGGCAAGGGGGGCATCGTGGCGGACACCCACTGCATGCGCATCTGCGGCCGGCTGGGCTTTTACCCGGCGGGAAAGAAGGATCCCCTGCTGACGGAACGGGTCATGGATGCGCTCATAGAGCGAAGCGAGCAAAGCGCCTTCTGTCACCGGCTGGTACTGTTCGGCAGGGACGTGTGTACCGCCCGGTCTCCGGACTGCGGGGCATGTCCTCTCCGGGGACTTTGCAGATACATACCAAAGGATGAAATCGCGTAACAAAGGAGCAGCACATTGAAGAAAGAAAGAAACTGCCGTCTGGGCAAGGTAGGCGGCCAGGCCGTACTGGAAGGGGTCATGATGAAAAGCGGGGACAACATCTCCCTGGCCGTCCGCAAGGAGGACGGCACCATCGCCCAAAAAAACAGCACCTTCGTGTCGGCGAGAAAGAAACACAAATTTTGGAACATCCCCCTGATCCGGGGCTGCGTCAACATGGTGGAAATGCTGCGGCTGAGCTTCTCCACCTTAAACGACAGCACCCAGCTTTTGGGACTGGATGAGATGGAGGCGGAGTCGAAATTCGACAAATGGCTCCAGGACAAGTTCGGCGACAAGCTGATGAACGTGGTCATGACCATCGGCATGGTGCTGGGAGTGATCCTCAGCGTTGGCATTTTCCTGCTTTTGCCCAATCTGGTGACTATGTGGCTCAACGAGCTTGCCATCGACGCCGGCGGGCCCCTGCCCAGCTTTGTACAAAATCTGATTTCCGGCGGTCTGCGGATTCTCATATTTATTATTTACCTTTTGCTGGTGTCTCTGATGAAGGACATCCGGCGCACCTTCGAATACCACGGCGCGGAGCACAAATCGGTGGCCTGCTATGAGGCGGGCATGGAGCTGACGCCGGAAAATGCGGCAAAATGCACCCGGTTTCACCCCCGCTGCGGGACCAGCTTCATCTTTGTCATCCTGATCATCTCCATTCTGGTGACCAGCTTTGTCAACTGGAACACCTGGCCCAAGTGGGCGATCATCGGCACAAAGCTTTTGATGATCCCCGTGATCGTAGGAATCGGATTTGAATTTCTCATGCTGGCGGGAAAATATCCCAACCCTCTGACCCGGGCCTTGTCCGCGCCGGGGCTGTGGATGCAGCGGATCACCACAAAGGAACCGGATGCATCCCAGCTGGAGGTGGCGATCACAGCGCTGAAGGGCGCTCTTCCCGACGAATTTCCGCCTCAGGCGTCTGAAAGTACGCAGGAGGAGAAAACAGAAGATGCGGCTCCCCCGGACGATGACCCTGCCTGAAATCGAAGCGCGCCTTGCTGCCGCCGGGGTGGACAGTCCCTCCTTCGACGCCCTGGAGCTGGTCGCCCGCTTTGAAGGGATCAGCCGGGCTGCCGCCCGCATCGGAGGCGATTTTACCAGTCCCGCGCTGCGCGCCGCCGTGGAGCGGCGGTGCCGGCGGGAGCCGCTGGCCTACATCCTGGGGGAGTGGGACTTTATGGGGTATTCCTTTCATCTGTCGCCGGACACGTTGATTCCCCGGAGCGACACGGAGCTCCTTTGTTCCCTTTTGATCCGGGAACTGCCGACGGGCGGCCGGTTTGCCGATCTTTGCACCGGCAGCGGCTGCATCGCCATCGCCGCCCTGCTAAAACGGAAAGACGCCGCCGGGGTAGGTGTGGAACTATACCCGCGCACCCTAAAAGTGGCACGGGAAAATGCCATGCTCCACGGGGTAGAGCAACGGCTGGAGCTGCTCCAGGGGGATGTTTGCACGACAGACCTGCCGGGAACCTTCGACTGGATCGTCTCCAATCCTCCCTATGTGACGGCCCAGGAAATGCAGACCCTCTCCCCGGAGGTACAAAAGGAGCCGGCCTGCGCCCTCACCGACGGAGGAGACGGGCTGCACTTTTATCGGAGCATCTTTTCCCGTATGCCCCGGTTCCTGCGGCCGGGCGGCACCCTTGCCGTGGAGATCGGCTGGCAGCAGGGGGACGCGGTGTGCGCCATTGCCCGGGCGGCGGGACTGGAGCCTGTGGTGATCCAGGATCTGGAGGGCCGGGATCGGGTGGTGCGCACACAAATCTAAATTTTCAAACAATCACACGGAGCGCTTTTATGGAAATACGAACCATTCAAATCACAGACACCTCTATGCGGGACGGAGAACAGACCCCCGGCGTGCGCCTGGGAATCCAGCAAAAGGTGGAATTTGCCCGCCAGCTGGAACGGCTGGGGGTCGATGTGATCGAAGCGGGGTTCCCTGCCTCCTCCCCCGGAGACCGGCGGGCAGTGGAAGCGGTGGCCCGCGCCGTCTCCGGCTGCACCGTGCAGGCGCTGTGCCGGGCCGTGCGGGGAGATGTGGACGCGGCGCTGGAGGCGCTGGGGGAAGCAAAGCATCCCTGCATACATATTTTTCTGGCGTCCAGTCCCCTGCATCTTCAGTACAAGCTGAAAATGACGGAGGAGGAAGCCCTTGCCGCTGTGGCGGACACGGTGGCGTATGCGAAGGCGGCCTGCCCCCAGGTTCAGTTTTCCCCGGAGGACGCCACCCGCAGTGATTTTTCCTTTCTGTGCCGCATGATCGAAACGGCGCTCTCTGCGGGAGCAGATGGGATCAACATCCCCGACACGGTGGGATATGCTACCCCGGAGGAATTTGCCGATCTGATCCGCAGACTTTATAAAGAGATTCCCGCCCTGTCCCACGCAGTCGTCAGCGTTCACTGTCACGACGACCTGGGCCTTGCCGTAGCCAACAGCCTGGCGGCGGTGGAGGCGGGAGCGTCCCGGGTGGAGTGTACCATCAACGGACTGGGGGAGCGGGCGGGCAACGCTGCGCTGGAGGAAATCGTCATGGCGCTCCATGTCCGCCGGGACGTTTTGGGCGCCGAGACCCATATAAATACAAAGGAACTGATCCGCACCAGCCGGATGGCAGCCTCTCTCACCGCCGTTGCCGTTCCCCCCGGAAAGGCCATTGTGGGGCAGAACGCCTTTTCCCACGAATCGGGCATCCACCAGCACGGAGTGCTGGCAAACCGGGAAACGTACGAAATCATGCGGCCGGCGGACATCGGGCTGGACAAAAACATGCTGCTGCTGGGCAAGCTCAGCGGCCGTCACGCCTTCAGCCAGCGGCTGGAGCAGCTGGGGTATGCCCTGGACGACAAGGGGATCGACGCTACCTTTCACCGGTTCAAGGAAATTGCGGACAAAAAGACCGCCGTCACCGATGAGGACATCGGCGCCATTGTGAATGAATATTTGGACGGCATCCACGGAAAATACTGGCTGGAATCCTTCCAGATTCAGTCCGGCAACCACATGAAGGCCATGGCCCTGCTCTCCCTGCGGGACGGGGAGGAGGTCTTTACGGAAGCCGCTCCGGGAGACGGGCCGGTGGACGCGGCATTCAACGCCATCGACCGCATCGCGGGACGGGACGACATCAAGCTGGAAAGCTACGAGATCCGGGCCGTGACGGAAGGGACCGACGCCCTGGGAGAGGCAAAGGTGAAAATCTCCGCCGCCGGCGCCTCCTTTACCGGGCGGGGCGTCTCCACGGATATTCTCAAATCCAGCATCAAAGCGTACATCAACGCGGTCAACAAATGTGTCGCCGCGCAGGCAGAGCAGGAGGGATAAGGCTTTATGCAGCTGGAAATCTACGATTCCACCCTGCGGGAGGGGGAACAGAGCGCAACGGTCACTTTCACCTGGGAGGACAAGCTGAAAATCATCGAAGAACTGGACCGCCTGGGCGTGTCCTGCATTGAAGCGGGGATGCTCACCAGTGCGCGGGATCTGGATTTTATCCGGCAGGCGGCGAACCTGCCCCTGGAGCATTCCTCCCTTTCCGTGTTCGGCTCCACCCGGCGGGTGGGTGAGACGGCGGAGGAGAGTGACGGGCTGGCGCTGCTGGCCCGGGCCCCTGTTTCCATCGCCTGCATTTTTGGGAAAAGCTGGGGATATCAGGTGGAACGGGTGCTGCGCACCACAAAGGAAGAAAATCTTTCCATGATCCGGGATTCCGTCGCGTTTTTGAAAAGCGCCGGCAAGCGGGTGATTTTTGACGCGGAGCACTTTTTCGACGGATATTCCGACGATACAGAATACGCTCTGTCCGTGCTGCGCACTGCCTGGGAGGCGGGTGCGGACACGGTGGTGCTCTGCGATACCAACGGCGGTATGCTGCCGGACGTGATCGGCATGGCCACGGCAGCGGCGGCAGACGCAGCCAGGGAAATGAAGGAACAGACAGGGCATCCCTGCCATGTGGGGATCCACTGTCACAACGACATGGGCATGGCGGAGGCCTGCTCCGTCAGCGCGGTGCTCAGCGGCGCCGTCCACGTACAGGGCACCATTTCGGGGATCGGCGAGCGCTGCGGCAACGCCAATCTGAACACGCTGATTCCTGTGCTCCAGCTGAAGCTGGGGTTTGCCTGCATCGGAGAGCGGCTGTCCCTGCTCACCGACACCGCCCGCCGGATCAACGAATATGCCAACCGCGTCTTTGACGAGCGGGAGCCCTTTGTGGGCGGATATGCCTTCACCCACAAGGCGGGCACCCACATCGACGGGGTGCTCAAGGCGCCCCGCTCCTTTGAGCACATCGCGCCCGAGGCGGTGGGAAATTTGCGGAACATGATTCTCAGTTCCCTGTCCGGCCGCTCCGCCATGGTGGAGAAAATGGCCCGCATTCTGCCCCATCTGGACCGGGAAAGCCCCGAAGTCGCCGCAGCACTGGAGGCGGTGCGGGAAAAGGAAGCGGCGGGCTATTCCTACGACGACGCGGAAGCCTCTCTGCTGCTGGTCATCCGGGAGGCGCTGGGTATGCGCAGGCAGTATTTTCAGGTGCCTCACTTCAAGGTGATGACAGACGAGGGCAGCGGAAAAGAGGAGGACATGCGCTCCACTGCCATGATCAAAGTGTCCGTAGGCGGGGCGGAGGAGCTGTGCGCAGCGGAGGGCATCGGCCCGGTAAACGCCATGGACAAGGCACTGCGCCAGGCGCTGGGACGGTTTTATCCCGCCATCGATCAGATGCACCTGACAGACTTCAAGGTGCGCGTCATCGGCGGCGGCGCCACTGCCGCGGTGGTGCGGGTCGTGATCGAATCCACCGACGGCGTTGCCGTCTGGCGGACGGTGGGCGTCTCGCCGGACATTATCCGCGCCAGCTGGCAGGCGCTGCGGGATTCTGTAGACTACATGCTGGATCTGCGCAGCAGCGGCAAAGTTACATAAGAAAAACAACCCCTCCGTCAACTTCGTTGACACCACCCCCGGGTCTGCTGCGCAGCCCCCGCGAAGGGGAGGCTTAGGGATAAAGGCCCCCTTGTGGGCGTCTCTTGCAGAACCGCTAAGAGAAGGCTTTAATCTACCTTAGGCCCCCTTGTGCAAAGGGGGCTCCCGCGCAGCGGGTGAGGGATTGTTTCCTCGCAACCCCTCCGTCAGCTGCGCTGACACCACCCCCGGGTCTGCTGCGCAGCCCCCGCACAGGGGAGGCTCAGGTTTGTGCAAGCTCCCTTGTGGGAAGGCTTAGAACTCTAAAAAGGCTCCCTTGTGTAAAGGGAGCTGTCTGCGTTAGCAGACTGAGGATTTGTTTTCAAAATTATCACCATGAAGGAGCAGACCAATATGCTGCACGATACCGTCGCCGCTGTTTCCACCCCCCACGGCAAAGGCGGCATCGCCGTGATCCGCATCAGCGGAGAGGACACGGCTGCCGTCCTTGGAAAATGTTTTCACACGTCCGGCCCATCCCCGGCAGAACATCCCCGCCGCGCCTGTTACGGCTCTGTCGTCCGGGACGGGGAGGTGATCGACACCTGCATCGCCACCTATTTTTCCCCCCGTGCGTCTTTTACCGGGGAGGCGTCCGCAGAAATCAGCTGTCACGGAGGCACTGCGGTGACGGCCGCTGTTTTGGAAGCGGTATTTCGCGCCGGTGCGCGGCCGGCCCAGGCGGGGGAATTTACCCGCCGGGCTTTTCTTAGCGGCAAGCTCTCCCTCACCCAGGCCCAGGCGGTGGGTCTTCTGATCGATGCGGACACCGACTCCCGCCGGCGTCTTGCCGCCGGTGCCCTGCAAGGCACCCTGAAAAAAAAGACGGAAGGGATCTGTGCCCGCCTCACCACGCTGCTGGCCTCTTTGTACGCCACCATTGACTATCCCGAGGAAGACCTGGCGGAGCAAAGTCCGGCGGAGCTCTCCGCCGGACTTTGTGCCATCGCAGAGGAGCTGCGCGCCCTCCTTGCCACTTACCGCACCGGCAGCGCCGTGGCGGACGGGGTGTGCACAGTGATCTGCGGCGCCCCCAACTGCGGGAAAAGCTCCCTGTACAACCGCATCCTGGGGAAAGACCGGGCCATTGTGACCGACATCGCCGGCACCACCCGGGACGTCCTGTGGGATACCGCGGACTTCGGCGGCATCACCCTGCGCCTGGCGGATACTGCCGGCCTGCGGGAGGGGGGAGAGACGACGGATCCGGTGGAGAAAATCGGCGTGGAGCGCTCCCGTGAAAACATGGATGCGGCAGAGCTCCTTTTTCTGGTTTTGGACGGCACACGTCCCCTGACCCGGCAGGAAGCGCAGCTTTTGGAAGCGCTGTCCCGGCGGAAGGATACCGTAAAAATTGCCGTTGTGAATAAAGCGGACTTATTTCCTGTTCCAAAGCTAAATATGGATCAGGTACATGCCGCCGTGGACGCCGCGGTCGTTCTTTCCGCAAAGACCGGTGCGGGGATGGACCGGCTGGAAGGCGCCGTCGCCGCACTGTATCAGACCCGGGATCGATCCTATGCCGCGCTGCCGCTGATCTGGGATGCCCGCCACAAAGCTACCTTAGAGGAGGGCATTTCCCTTTTGGATGCGGCCGCGGGCGCGCTGGACGCGGGAGAGCCTGCGGACGGAGCCTGCACCCTCGCGGAGGAGGCGCTGGCGCAGCTTGCTCTTTTGGACGGCAGAGGGGTATCGGAAGAGATTGTCGGGGAGATTTTTGCCCGTTTTTGCGTAGGGAAATAATATGGTGCCGTGCGGAGGCTTGAATTTTCGCAGGCTCCCTTTACAACCCCTCCGTCAACTTCGTTGACACCTCCCCTTCATAAAGAAGGGGAGGCTTTTTATAAAATAATGTCGTTTCACCACCCCCGGGTCTGCTTCGCAGCCCCCACACAGGGGAGGCTTAGGGATAGAGGCCCCCTTGTGGGCATCTCTTGCAGAGCCGCTAAGAGGAAGCTTAGAGTGTTAAAGGCCCCCTTGTGCAAAGGGGGCAGCCGACGGTAGTCGGCGGGGGATTGTTCTCTCACAACCCCTCCGTCATGGCTGCGCCATGCCACCTCCCCTTACACAGGGGAGGCTTTTTATAAAAAATGTCGCGGCACCACCCCCGGGTCTGCTTCGCAGCCCCTGCGAAGGAGAGGCTTTTTATAAAATAATGTTGCGCCACCACAGGCGAGGCTTTCGTTTGTGCAGGCCTTTTTCCATAATTGGAAAATATAAAATCTTTTCCCTTTCCCAACAAATGAAGTAAAAACTCTTGACGCAGACATCCCCAGGGTATATAATAATTTATATGTATGCTTCTATTCCGGCTCCTGCCGGCTTTATATAAAATAGTAGACCTGCTGTCTCTGCAATTTTGAGAAAAACACTATTTTCGTCAGGTGCGGCCGCTCGCCGCTCCCATATAAAAATCAAAGAACTGCTGGGTCACAGGCCCGGTTTGCGGCATGCATATCATTTTGAAAAACAATCTTGATGCAAAATTCATCGAAGAAGGAGGAAATGCATGCCCGTAACGTACATAATTATTGCGGCTGCCGTCGCCCTGATCGTGGGCATTGCCGTGGGCCTTCCCATCGGCATCGCCTATCGCAAAAAGGTCGCCGAAGCCCAGATCGGCTCCGCAGAACTTCAGGCAAAGAAGATTATCGCCGACGGGATGAACCAGGCGAAGGCGGACGCTGCCGCCGCAAAAAAGGAAGCCCTGATCGAAGCAAAGGAAGAAATGCTCCAGGCGAAAAACGAATTCGAGCAGGAAATCAAGGAACGGCGCAGCGAACTGTCCCGCCAGGAGCGGCGCGTCCAGTCCAAGGAAGAAAATCTGGACCGGAAGACCGACGCCCTGGAAAAGAAAGACGAGCTGCTTGCAAAGAAAATTGAAGAAAACGAACGCCTCGCACAGGATCTGCAAAACCAGCACACCGAAGCGCGCATGATTCTGCAGCGCATCTCCGGCATGACCGCGCAGCAGGCGCGGGACAAGCTGCTGGAGGAAATGGTGGAGGAAGTCCGCCACGAACAGGCGAAAAAAATGGTGGAGCTGGAACAGGAATTCAAGGAGGAAGCGGACGACAAAGCCCGCAACATCATCGCCCAGGCCATTCAGCGCTGCGCGGCGGATCATGTTGCTGAGATCACCGTCTCCACCGTCACCCTGCCCAACGAGGACATGAAGGGCCGGATTATCGGCCGGGAGGGGCGGAACATCCGCACCATCGAGACCCTCACCGGTGTGGATCTGATCATCGATGACACACCGGAGGCCATCACCATTTCCAGTTTTGATCCCATTCGCAGAGAAGTAGCCCGTATTGCGCTGGAACGGCTGATCACCGACGGCAGAATCCACCCCACCCGCATCGAGGAAATGGTGGAAAAGGCAAAACGGGAGGTGGATGTGGCCATTAAGAAGGCCGGAGAAGCCGCCACTTTTGAAACGGGTATCCACGGACTGAACGGCGAGCTGGTACGCCTGCTGGGCCGTCTCAAATACCGCACCAGTTATGGGCAAAACGTATTGAACCACTCCATTGAGGTGTCCCTCCTCTCCGGCGTTATCGCGGACGAGCTGGGTGTGGACAACGTACTGGCAAAGCGGGCGGGACTTCTTCACGATATCGGCAAGGCTCTGACTGCCGAAATGGAGGGTTCCCATGTGCAGCTGGGTGTGGATATTGCCCGCAAGTACAAGGAAAGCAAAGATGTCATCCACGCCATTGAAGCCCACCACGGAGATGTGGAGCCCCAGACCATTGTGGCCGTCATCGTCCAGGCAGCGGATGCCATCTCCGCCGCGCGCCCCGGCGCCCGGCGGGAAAATCTGGAAAACTACATCAAGCGGCTCACCAAGCTGGAAGAGATCGCAAAGAGCTTTGAGGGCGTAGAAAAATCCTATGCCATCCAAGCCGGCCGCGAAATCCGGATCATGGTGAAACCTGAGGTAATTTCTGACGACCGTATGCCCCTGGTGGCCCGGGACATTGTAAAGCGGATCGAGAACGAGCTGGAGTATCCGGGACAGATCAAGGTCCACATCGTCCGGGAAAGTCGCGCCATCGACTATGCAAAATAAGAGAACAGCCTCCTTTTGGAGGCTGTTTTTTTATAAAAATTGTAATATATCCTGGTTTTTATAATTTTTGTTTTATCACTTACATTACAAGTTTCTTGTAATATGTCAATGAAACAGCCCCCTTGTGGACATCTCTTGCAGAGCCACTAAGAGGAGGCTTAGAGTGTTAAAGGCCCCCTTGTGTAAAGGGGGCAGCCGACGGTAGTCGGCGGGGGATTGTTCTCTTTCACAACCCCTCCGTCAGCTACGCTGACACCTCCCCTTGCACAGGGGAGGCTCTTTATAAAAATATTGTGCCACCTCCCCCGGGTCTGCTGCGCAGCCCCTACACAGGGGAGGCTAAAAGACGAAAGGGAAACTTCCACGTCGGGAAGACTTGGATTTATGCAGGCTCTCTTGTGGGGAACCTTTCTGATTTTATCTCTCCGGTCCAACGCCTTCAAAAAACTGAGAAAAATCTGCTTTAAATATTTTTTGCAGTGCAACGAGATCACTGATAAAAATATTTCCTCTTCCCATCTCGATCAACGAATAGGTACTGCGACTGATAGGAGATCCAAGTACGTTCATTTTTGCTACCGTTTGTTCTTGGGTCAGCCCAGATGCAAGCCGCAGCCTTTTTATATTTTTACTAAAATGATTATCATTTATTTTTATTTTCATATACATTTTCAAAAGCGTTCCGTATGGCGATGTTTACCAGTTTTCGCATACTGATTCCGTATTTCTCATTTAACTTTTCCAAGCCTTTAACATTACTCTCCCAAATTAATATGGTGTGCGGAGCAGTTATTTCCTCTTTTTCTTTATCATAAAAAATGATACTTTCTGTCTGTATAAGTGCTTCTACACACACATTAAAAACATCAGGAATTGTTGCATCATATTCATTTGAAATTTCTTCCATTTTCTCATATAGGCTATCTATAATATCATAATTTCTGCGCAATTTTCTTTGCTTTTTCCGAAATTTGCTGTCAAAAAATTGCATTTTTATCTCCTTCTTTCCTTAAGGCCCCCTTGTGGGCGGTTCCTTTGGAACCGCTAAGGTGCTGGCGGCGAAGCCGCCTGAGGGATGGTTCTCTTTCACAACCCCTCCGTCAACTTCGTTGACACCTCCCCTTTATGAAAAAGGGGAGGTTTTGGGATAGAGGCCCCCATGTGGGCGTCTCTTGCAGAGCCGCTAAGAGGAGGCTTATATTTATTAGGCTCCCTTGTGCAAAGGGAGCTGTCTGCGACAGCAGACTGAGGGATTGTTCCCTTTACAACCCCTCCGTCATGGCTGCGCCATGCCACCACCCCCGGGTCTGCTATGCAGCCCCACACAGGGGAGGCTAAAAAATGAAAGGAAAACTTCCATGCTGGGAAGACTTGGATTTGCGCAAACTCCCTTGCAGGACGGCTTACAAAGTTTTATAAACACAAACTTACGTAAAACGTAAGCATTATGTTTCAAAAGCATTTCGAATTGCTATATTCACTAACCTCCGAATACTCACTCCATATTTTGCATTTAATTTTTCCAGTCCTGTAACGTTGCTTTCCAAAATATAAAATGTATGCGCTTCATATAAATCTGTTTCTTTTGTTTCATATAATTTTATATTTTCGCTATGAATCAATTCCATAACGCATGCGTTAAAAATATCTGCTATCCCTGCATCATATATCTCTGTCGCCTGTTTCATTTTTTCAAATAGACTGTCTTCTATATCATAATTTCGTTTTATTTTCTTTTCACGTTTCCAAAAATATTTATCGAACATAAAAAATCTCTTTTCCTTACAAACATTATTTGCACTTATTTTAGTGACAATTTTACATTATAGATAGAAGCAAAATTACTTTATTTAATATGTAATTTTGCTTGACATTTTTAGTTGTTTTGCGTATTATATAATTGTTAGTGTTCCTATTCAGCAAGCTTAAATTTTTTATCGAATTATCGTATTTCTTGTTCTAAATTGTTAAATTCCTCTGTGTCGAAAAATTCTGCTAACGTAATCTCCAATCCATCACACAATTTCTTTATTGTAGATATTGTTGGACTTGTCGTTTCATCGTTCAAAATACTTTTCACAGTAGATTGCGACACACCGCATAAATAGCTCAATGCGTTAGGTGTAATTCTCTTTTCCTCACACAATTCCCGAATTCTTCTTTTTGTCGCTTGATTAACGTCCATTTTATTCTCCTATTATTAGTGTTTTTCCACTAAATAGTAGGATTTATTTACGGAAAATGTTAGTGTTAAAACACTAAATTTAACTTTATTTATAAGGAGTTCCATATGCGCTGCAAAAACTTTCGTTGCATTTACAACAACGAAGCTTGCTGTACAGCAGGAGAAATTCTCATCGATTCATCAGGAAAATGTGCCGATTTTGTCTGTCAAAGCCCACACTTAGAAAAAACCGGGAAAATTCTTGCAAACGGAGTGGGCCAGAAACGGATACCGCAAAATTCCCTTACGCTGCAGCAGGAAGCGGATCTGGAAACTTTGCTGAGAAAAATCAAAAAACCAAAAAAATAACGTTCATCAAACAAAAAAGGAAGCTCTTTGAGGCTTCCTCCGGCAAAAGACAAAATCCTACTATTTGTTTTTATTTTTCCGTGAATCGTTGACAAATTTGCTCCTGTACGGTACAATACATGAAAGAACAAAGGAGAGACCTGCCGTGGAGTTTTCAAAAAATCACAGTGTGTGCTTTACCGGTCACAGACAGATTCTGCCCCAGCACATCCATATTCTGCCCTTCCGTCTGGAAAGCACCATCCAAAACCTGATTCGGTTGGAATACAACAATTTCATTGCCGGGGGAGCAGTGGGCTTTGATATGCTGGCAGCCGAGGCCGTCCTTGCAGCGCGCAGGATGTATCCCCATATCACCCTGTTTCTGGCGCTTCCCTGCCGGGATCAGACGGCCCGCTGGAAAAATCCCTCCGACATCGAACGGTACAACCGGCTTTTGGAGGAAGCGGACGCCATTCACTATATCCAGGATGCCTATTCCAGTACCTGTATGCACAAGCGCAACCGGTGGATGGTGGACCACAGCGCCGTCTGTGTGGCTTATCTCAACGATACACAAAAGGGCGGCACCGCCTATACGGTACGCTATGCAATGCAAAAAGATCTGCCTTTTGTGAATTTATCCAGTATAGACTACCTGGAGGCTTTTGCAGAATAAAAAAACACCCGACAGTGGAGGACTTGCTACGCAAGTCCGGGGGTAGTGCCGCAACATTTTTTATAAAAAAGCCTCCCCTGTGTGGGGGCTGCGTAGCAGACCCGGGGGTGGTGGCACGGCACAGCCGTGTCGGAAGGGTTGTGAAAAGGAGTACAATCCCTCAGTCTGCTAACGCAGACAGCCCCCTTAGCGGCTCTGCAAGAGACGCCCACATGGGGGCCTATGAAACCTTAAGCCACCCCTGTGGAGCGCACTGTAGATTCTCTTTAATAAAAGCCTCCCCATCGGGTGTTTTTTTATATTTCAATAGGTGGGGCTGTCCAGGCGCCACGCGCCGTCCTCGTAAAGCATCTGCACCGATACCTTCACGTCCGCCTCTCCCTCTATATAGGACTGGACTTCCACTACGGCAGTATTACCGCTCTTTTTTTGCACTTTGATGTTGTTCTCCTCTGTGTCGTACGTGCGTGTATCCAGTACCGACAGATCCTTGCAGACTGCCAGAATCCCCGACTCCGTCTCCTGATACCGGGCATGAGAGGCCTCTGCATCGTCTGTGGAAATCCCAAAGAAGGCCATCTCATACAGATAGGTGCAGTAAGACTGAGAGTATACCTCTTCCGTCGCAGCCTTGATGTCGTCGATGGACGCATACCCCGCTTCCTCTGCCACAGGCAGATAGCTGAGAAGGGTGGCATCTGTCCGGATCTCAGAGGAAAAAGCTTCTGCCTGGTCGCTGTCCTCCGCTACGGCGGGGAGTCCTTTTCCAAAATAAATTTCATTGATGGGGATGCTGGCCTCAATCAATTCTGCCGCCGCAGTGCGGATTTCTTCATCCGTGAAGGAAGACATGCCGCAGGAAGAAAAACACCCTGCAGTTATTCCCACAAATGCCAGAAATCCGGCAAACCAACGTCTCATGAAATTCCTCCTTTGTGACAACCCCTCCGACACGGCTGCGCCGTGCCACCTCCCCTTCACGAGGAAGGGGAGGCTTAGAATTAGTAGGCTCCCTTGTGTAAAGGGAGCTGGCGGTGAAACCGCCTGAGGGATTGTTTCCTTTCAACCCCTCCGTCAACTTCGTTGACACCTCCCCTTTATGAAAAAGGGGAGGCTTTTATAAAAAAATGTCGCGCCACCATCCCCGGGTCTGCTGCGCAGCCCCATAAAGGGGAGGCTTCAGCACTCCTTAGGCCCCCATGTGGGCGTCTCTTGCAGAGCAGCTAAGAGGAGGCTTATATTTATTTAGGCCCCCTTGTGCAAAGGGGGCTCCCGCGTTAGCGGGTGGGGGATTGTCCCCTTTTAAGAATCCTGCCCCTCTTCTGTATCTTCCTCTTTTTCCGTCACGGCAAAGCTCACCAATGTTGCATCCTCCGCAAGACGCATGAGCCGCACACCGGTGGCGCTGCCGCCCCGCAGCAGGGAAATTTCCGACACGGCGATCCGGATCAGCGTGCCGGTGTCGGTGATCAACATCAGATCCTCATCCTCCGTAGCTGCGGCTACGCCGCAGAGTTTTCCCGTCTTCTCCGTGATCTGCTGACAGCGCACGCCCATGTTGGGCCGATTCTTCCGCAAAAAGCAGGAGAAGGGGACACGTTTGCCCATTCCCTTTTCCGTAATGGTGACCAGATGATGGCTTTCCTGCCACGCCGCATCATTTTCTATGATCACAGCCCCGACTACCCGGTCGCCGGGCCGCAGGCGGATCCCGGTGACGCCCCGGGCCGTTCTTCCCATGATGCGCACATCGCTCTCCGCAAAACGGGAGCCCTGGCCGTTGGCCGTGGCGATGAGGATGTCCGCGTCTCCCATGGTCCTGTCCACGAAAATAAGGCTGTCTCCCTCGTCCAGGTGGATGGCGATCTTTCCGCCCCGGCGCTGGTAGGCAAATTCATCCAGTGCCGTCCGTTTGATCACACCGGCGCGGGTCACCATCACCAGATATTCCTCGCTGGAAAAGCCCTCCACGGAAATAATGGCCGTGACCGCTTCTCCCTCTTCCAGCTCCAGCAGGTTGATGATGTTGGTCCCTTTCGCCGTGCGGGAAGCCTCGGGGATCTGATATGCCTTCTTTGCAAACACTTTCCCCTTGCTGGTAAACAGCAAAAGGTAGGAGTGGCTGCTCGCCGCAATCACCTTTTCCGTATAGTCCTCTTCTTTCATGGTGAGGCCGGCTTTTCCCATGCCGCCCCGGCGCTGCGCTGCATACGTGTCTGCATGCTGCCGCTTGATATAGCCGGTCTTTGTCATGGTGATGATGCAGGTATGCTCCTCGATGAGATCCTCCAGCTGAATTTCGTCGTGGGATTCCACCAGTTCTGTGCGCCGCTCGTCCGCAAATTTCCGCCGGATCTCCAAAAGCTCGTCCCGGATGATCCCCTTGACCTTCTCCGGATCCGCCAGAATTCCTCGCAGCTCTTTGATGGTCTCTCCCAATTCTGCCAGTTTTTCCTCGATTTTCTGCCGCTCCAGGCCCGAAAGCCTTCCCAGCGGCATACTTACTATGGCCTGGGCTTGCTCGTCCGAGAGGCCCGCATTTTCGCTTCCCGCGAATTCCAGCAGTCCCTCTTTTGTAGAGATATCTGCATTCTGGCTTCCGTCTCCTGCAAACCGGGCCTTCAAATTTTCCTTGGCCGTAGGGGTGTCCGGGCTGCTGCGGATGATGGAAATCACTTCATCGATGTTGTCGATGGCAATTTTATACCCCTCATACAGGTGCGCTTCCCGCAAGGCCCGGTTCAAATCGAACTGGGTGCGCCGGGTGATGACACTCTCCTGATGGTCGATGTATGCTTCCAGGATCTGCTTCAAATTGAGGATTTTCGGCTCCCCGTTCAGCAGTGCCAGCATGTTGATGGCGCAGGTGTCCTGGAGCTGGGTGTATTTGTACAGCTGATTCAAAATGATCTGACAGCTTGCATCCCGCCGGCACTCTATCACGATGCGCATCCCATGGCGCCCGGATTCGTCCCGGATGCCGGTGATGCCGTCCACCCGCTTGTCCCGGACCAAATCCGCAATGGATTCCACCAGCATGGATTTGTTCACCTGATAGGGAATCTCCGTGACAATAATCCGATGCTTGTCTTCTTCGATCTCCGCCCGGGCCCGCACCATAACCCGGCCCCGGCCGGTGGTATAGGCTTCATAGATGCCCGCGCTGCCGTAAATGGTGGCGGCGGTGGGAAAATCCGGGCCCTTAATGTATTGCATCAGGGCGGGAATATCCGAATCGGGATGCTCCAGCAGATGCAGGGTGCCGTCGATGACCTCGCCCATGTTGTGGGGCGGAATATTGGTGGCCATTCCCACGGCGATGCCCACGGATCCGTTGACCAAAAGGTTTGGAAACCGGGAAGGGAGAACGGTGGGCTCCCGTCTCCGGTTGTCGAAGTTGGGCATAAAGTCTACGACGTCTTTTTCGATGTCCCGCATCAGCTCTCCCGCAAGCCGGGACATGCGGGCTTCCGTATACCGGTACGCCGCGGCGCCGTCCCCATCCACGGAGCCGAAATTTCCGTGTCCCTGGATCAGAGGATAACGAAGGGAAAAGTCCTGGGCCATGCGCACCATGGTGCCGTACACGGCGGCATCCCCGTGGGGATGGTACCGCCCCAGCACATTTCCCACCGTAGTGGCGGACTTGCGGAAGGGCTTGTCGTATGTGAGATTGTCCTCATACATGGCGTACATGATCCGCCTCTGTCCCGGTTTCATGCCGTCCCGCACATCCGGCAGGGCCCGGCTGATGATCACCGACATGGAATATTCCAGAAAGGACTTGCGCACTTCCCGGTCCATCGCCACCGGTTTGATCTTCTGCTCGGGAAATTCTATATTGTTGTTCTCTTCACGCACGTTTTTACCCCTCTGTTAAATGTCGATATTTTCCGCATACTTCGCATTTTTCTCGATAAATTCCCGCCGGGGTTCCACTTTGTCCCCCATGAGAAGGGAAAAGACCTCATCGCAGGCCATCGCATCGTGGATGTCTACCCGCAGCAGCGTCCGCGTGGCCGGATCCATGGTGGTCTCCCAAAGCTGCTGGGCGTCCATTTCTCCAAGACCCTTGTACCGTTCCGCCTCCGCATTGCCGCCGAATTCCGCGATCAGCCGATCCCGCTCTTCGTCGGAGAAGGCGTACCGCTCCTGGCTCTTTCCCTTATACACCTTGTACAGGGGCGGCTGCGCCAGATACACGTGCCCGTCTTCGATGAGCTGCCGCATGTGGCGGAAGAAAAAGGTGAGCAGCAGCACCCGGATGTGGGAGCCGTCCACATCCGCATCCGCCATGATGATGATCTTCCCGTACCGCAGCTTGGTGATGTCGAAATCTTCGCCGATCCCACAGCCCAATGCCTGGATAATGGGGATCAGGGAGGGATTGGAATACACTTTGTCCAGGCGGGATTTCTCCACATTGAGCACCTTTCCCCGCAGGGGAAGGATCGCCTGGAACCGGCTGTCCCGGCCTGTTTTCGCACTTCCTCCTGCGGAATCTCCCTCCACCAGGTACACCTCTGTAAATTCCACCCGCCGGTCCTGGCAGTCCGCCAGCTTGCCGGGAAGGGTCGTCCCCTCCAGCACATTTTTGCGCCGGGTGAGCTCTCTCGCCTTTCTGGCCGCCTCTCTGGCCCGGTTGGCGGCCATGCACTTTTCTACGATCAGCTTGCCTGCCGCCGGATTTTCCTCAAAGTACTCTGTCAGCTTCTGGGTGACGATGCCGTCTACAATGCCCCGCAGCTCCGAATTTCCCAGCTTGGACTTGGTCTGGCTTTCAAACTGGGCGTCCGGCAGCTTTACAGACACTACGGCGCACAGCCCTTCCCGCACGTCCTCGCCGGAAAGTTTCTTGTCGCTGTCCTTTAAGGCACCGCACTTCTTTGCGTATTCGTTGATGACCTTCGTCAGGCCGGATTTAAATCCGGCCTCGTGGGTGCCTCCGTCTACAGTGGCCATGTTGTTGGCAAAGGTGATGATCGTCTCATTGAAGCTGTCGTTGTACTGGAGCGCCACTTCCGCAGTGACATCTCCCTTTTTTGCCTTCATGTACACCACGTCCTTGTGGAGCAGCGCCGCGTGCTTGTTGGCGTTGAGATATTCCACAAAGGAGCGGATTCCCCCTTCATAGCGGAGCACCGCACACCGGGGATTTCCCTCTTCATCCTCCTGTCCCGGCCGCAGATCCTTCAAGGTAATCTTTACGCCGGCGTTTAAAAACGCCTGCTCCCGCATCCGGTTGAGAAGAATATCGTAATCAAAGGTGGTATCCTCAAAGATTGTATCGTCCGGTTGAAACCGGACATACAATCCGTGCCGATCACAGTCTCCCTCGCATTGGATCCCGCGGACTGTGATGCCTTTTTCAAACCGCATGGTATACCGCTTGCCTTCATAGCAGTCGTCTACCTCCATCCAGTTGGACAGTGCGTTTACTACAGAAGCGCCTACGCCGTGAAGACCTCCGGAGATCTTATATCCTTCCCCGCCGAATTTTCCTCCTGCGTGGAGAACAGTAAACACCACTTCCAGTGTGGAAATGCCCATTTTATGGTGGATCTGGCTGGGAACGCCACGTCCGTCATCCTGCACGGCAATGGAGCCGTCTTCCATGATGGTGACTTCGATATGGGTGCAAAATCCCGCCATCGCCTCGTCGAGGGAGTTGTCTGTGATCTCGTACACCAGGTGATGCAGTCCCTGCAGGGAGGTGGTCCCGATGTACATTCCCGGGCGCTTGCGCACCGCCTCCAGACCCTCCAGCACCTGTATCTGATTTTCGTCGTATGTCACATTTGTCTTATTTTCCGGCATGTTCTCCTCTTCTCTCTTTCACCATATCGCTTCTTATATTTTTTCTTTTTGGTATATATTTTCTCTGGAGGCCCGTCCGTACAGACTTCGCGCCGACAGCTGACACAAGATCACCTGTTCCTTTGCATTTTGTGCATGCACATTCTTCTTTTCTCCGGTAAGAAGGAAGGATTTCGGCAGATTCTCTCCCGCAAGAAGCAGCTTTCCTTCTTTTTCAGCAGAGCGCAAAAACTCTTTTGTCATTTTTTGTGTATTGACATTATCGATGTCAAAAATACCGATAATGTCCGATTTTCTGATACAAATGTCTCCTCCGAGATACAGGAACATTGCTAATTCCTTTCGTTGATTTCTGTTTGCAACCCCTCCGTCAGCTTCGCTGACACCTCCCCTTCATAAAGAAGGGGAGGCTTTATTTATAGTGGTACACCTCCGGGTCTGCTACGAAGCCCCACACAGGGAAGGCTTTAACCCACTCCTTAGGCCCCCTTGTGCAAAGGGGGCTGTCAGCGTAGCTGACTGGGGGATTGTTCAATTACACCCCTCCGCCGCAACACAGTTGCGGCACCACCCCCGGGTCTGCTACGCAGCCCCCACAAAGGGGAGGCTTTATTTAATGATAACTGCGCCGTGCTACCACCTCCGGGTCTGCTACGAAGCCCCACACAGGGGAGGCTAAAAGACCAGGGAGGCCTGTCTTTGTTTATATACTCCTCTGTAGGGAGGCTATCATTTATACAGCCCCCCATGTGGGCGTCTCTTGCCGAGCCGCCACGGGGGGTGACACGGCATAGCCGTGTCGGGGGGATTGTCCTTTTTACTTTCCGTTCATCCGCAGAGGCATGATAAACAAGGTATATTCTATCTTTCTTTTCTCTTCCTTGTCTCCCTCTGCCGGCTCCATACTCATTCCCATCAGCGGTCCGTTCATCCGCAGGCAGATGGTCTCCACATCCCCCATGGCCTTCAGTGCATCCATCAAATACCGGCAGTTGAAGGCGATCACCAGCTTTTCCCCGGTCATGGAAGCGGGAAGCTCCTCGTATACGCTTCCCCCCGCGGAAGAAGAAGAAATCTTAAGCAGCTTTTCTTCAAACTCCAGCTTGATATAGGTCTTGGAATTGCTTCCTCCCAACTTGTCTTCCGTCACCAGAGACGCCCGCTCCATTGCGTGCATCAGCGCCGGCCCCTGCAAATATGCGGTGCGGTTGTATTCTCCCGGCAAAATGCGTCCGTAATCGAGATACTCCCCGTCGATGAGCCGGGAAAAATAGGTAAACCCGTCAATGTGGAAAATCACATGCCGTGTGGCAAGACAAAAAGTGACTTCCTCTTCCGTATCCCGGATCATACGCAAAATTTCCGAAAGGATCCTCCCGGGGACAATAAACGAAGCGTCCGGTCCCCGCTCTTCGAGGCTCGTCTGCGCCAGTCCCAGCCGGTTTCCGTCACAGCCTACACAGCGCAGCAGATTTCCCTCTATGGAAAAGTACACACCGGTAAAAATAGGCTTCTGGGCATTTTGAGAAATGGCAAAGATCGTCTTTGTGATCATATCCCGCAAAAGATACTGGGGAATTTTGTAATTGCGGTCTCCGGAAAGGAGAGGCAGGGAGGGAAAGCTCTCTCCGGGCAGCGCGCCGATTTCAAACGTGCTGCTTCCGCTGGAAATATGCGCCCGGTTTTTCTCATCCACTTCGATTTGCAGCTCTCCCGCAGGGAGACTGCGGACAATCTGCAAAAGATTCTGGCTGTTGATGATATATTTTCCCTCTTTCAGGGTTGTGGCTTCCACAGCGGTGCGCAGTCCTTTTTCCATGTCGTATGCGGTGAGCTGGCAGGTACCCTCCTGTGGTCCCGGGCACTCCAAAAGCACTCCTTCGATGGCTTTGATGGTATTTCTGGCCGGCGCTACGGAAGCCGCCGGAGTCAGTGCTGCAAGCAGGGTATCTCTGTCAAATCGTACTTTCATAGATGCATCCTCCTCTGGGGTTTTGTTTTTTGGATAAATCATATAAATATATAATAGATAAATAAAAAAATAGAAGCGGCAGCAGGGCCTGTGGAATCTTGGGAAAACCGGAGAGAGGCCGTCCACTCTGGGGAAAAATACAAAATGTTTCAATTTTGCCCTTGGGAAAACCAGTGGAATTCTGTGGAAATCTTTCCTCTGCTGCGGGAAAAATGGCTTACAATGGAGACTTGTTTTTTGCGCGATGTTTTCCACAGGAGAAAAGAAGGCCCATTCCTTGTGGAAAACAGATTTTTTGCTGCAACGCTGCAACAGAAAAATGACTTTTCCACAGGGGGAGAAAAATGTTTTTCCATTTTTCTCTTCCCAGGGGGTGGGCGCTCGCTTTTTTCTTACCCGGATTTTCCACAAAGTTTTCCAAAGCTTTCCATCCTTTTGGAAAACCCTTGGGAATCAGCTTTTTACTTCTGTGATAATCTCCGTAATTTCATTGTTGAGCCGGTGATTGGTTTGAATCTCCGCTTCGATCGCCTGGATGTTGCTGTGTACCGTAGAATGGTCCCGGTCCAGCATCTTTCCGATCTGGGGCAAAGACAGGTCCAGCACCTTGCGGATCACATACATGGACACATTTCTGGCCGTGCGGATGTTTTTTGTGCGTCCCTTGCCCAAAATCTGCTCCACAGTGACGTCGTACTTGCGGGCGGTGACTTCCAGGATGTTGTCCACCGTTTCCGATACCGGTTTGTTTTCCCGGAAGTATTCGGGGATGGAGGTCTTGACCATGTCCAGCGTGATGGGAATTCCCTTTAGAAAAGAGACGGCACTGATCTTCTTCAGCGCGCCCTCGATCTGCCGGATGTTGGAATCCAGCCGCTCCGCCAGGAACGTGAGCACGTTGTTTGGAACATTCAAATGGTTCTTTTCCGCTTTTTTCTGCAGGATTGCCAGACGCAGTTCATATTCCGGCGGCTGTACGTCTGCGATCATTCCCTGGACAAAGCGGGTCTTGATCCGCTCCTCCAGGGTGAACATCTCTCTGGGGGGCCGGTCGCTGGTGACGACGATCTGCTTGCGGTTTTCGTAAAGGGCGTTGAAGGTGTGGAAAAATTCCTCCTGGGTGGAGGTTTTTCCGGATACGAATTGAATGTCGTCGATGAGCAGCATGTCGGCTTTGCGGTATTTTTCCCGAAAGCGGCCGGTGGTCTTTCTGGATATGGCTTCGATGAGCTCGTTCATGAAGTCTTCGCTTTTGGTGCAGATGATGCTCATATGGGGCCACAGTTTGTGTACCCGGTTGGCGATGGCATACATGAGGTGAGTTTTTCCCAGACCGCTGGGACCGTAGATAAACAGGGGATTGTAGTTGTGCTGTCCCCCGGGATCGTTGGACACAGCCACGCTGCAGGCGTGGGCAAACTGATTGGAAGAACCCACGACAAAATTTTCAAAGGTGTACTCCGGACAAAGCCCCTGGGAGGGAAGACCGCTCTCCGGGTGCGCATGCACCGGAGTCTCCTCTTCCTTTTCCTCCTCCGCTTCTTCCTCTTTGGATATCTCCTGCCCCAGGATCATACGGTCGGTGGGAATACAAAGATTGCGCTTGCGTACCGTGTCGCAGATGATTTCAATGGAGGGCTCGTAGCCCAGGGCGTCAAAAACACTTTTTGCGATGAGATCGGTACACTTGCTCAAGAGAAATTTGCGCTTCAGCTCGTCTCCCGTGGCGAGGGTGATCTTTTCCGTGTCGATTTGTGTCAGGTGCAGATCGGAGAACCATAGCTCAAAGGCTGTTTGAGACATGGTGGCGTTCTTGCGGATCTGGTCGATGATGGAATTGGTGAACATGGAAAGCTCTTCCTTAGACGGATCCATTGGTCTGCTCCCTTCCGACAAAAACAGCGGCCGTGTTTTTATCTACATTATAATTAAATACGATACAAAAATAGTATAGCATAAATGGGAGATTTTTTCAAGGAAAAGTATCAACAAAATCTGTGGAAAACGGGGTGAAATGAAAACTTTTTTTAGTGATTGGTGAATTTTTGGAAGGACAATCCCCCAGTCGGCTCCGCCGACATCCCCCAGCGGCTCTGCAAGAGACGCCCACAGGGGGCCTAAGGAGTGCTAAAGCCTCCCCTGTGTGGGGGCTGCGTAGCAGACCCGGGGGTGGTGGCTTGCCGGAGGCAAGACGGAAGGGTTGTAAAAAGAAAACAATCCTTCAGTCTGCTGTCGCAGACAGCTCCCTTTGCACAAGGGAGCCTAAATTAAAGCCTCCCCTTCAAATAAACGCCGGAATCCGTGTTTACAGCACAAACAGGCGGATGGGCTTGATCGCGCTGCCCTCCGCACCGTATTCCCGCACTTCTCCCAAAGCAAAAAAGACATCATTTTGATACAGCCGTACGCGGGTGCCCGGGGAAAAATCGGTTTTCAGCTTTTGCTGATACAGCTGTGTGCCGCCGCGGATCAGCTTCGCCTGGAAATCGTTGAGACGAAGGGCGGGACAATGGGAGAACAGCGTGTCACATGGGAGGACCATAGAAGCGCGGGCCGCAGGCGCTGCCTGCTCCAGTTCTTCTATGGTGTGCGCATGGGAAAGGTCAAAGATTCCGGAACGGGTTCGCCGCAGGGCGGTCAGTGTAGCGCCGCAGCCCAGCCGCTCTCCAATATCCGCGCACAAGGTGCGTATGTAGGTCCCCTTGGAGCAAATCACATGGAGACGGTATTCCTCCCGGGTATTTTTTTGGATCTCTATGGAATGAATCTGTACGGGACGGGGGCTGCGTTCAATGGTTTCCCCCGCCCGTGCCGCATCTACAAGCTTGCGGCCGCCGATCTTGACGGCGCTGTACATGGGGGGAAGCTGCTGAATCTCTCCCACAAATTCTGCTGCCGCGGCCTGCACTTCTTTTTCATTTGGAAGATCTTCGCACACGGACAGAACCGTTCCGGTAATGTCCTGGGTGTCTGTGGCGATCCCCAGGCGCAGCGTGGCATCGTATTCCTTGTCGCTGGCGAGGAGAAATTCGCTCGCTTTGACGGCCCGTCCGATGAGGACCGGCAGAACACCGGTGGCAAGGGGATCCAGCGTGCCGGTGTGCCCCACTCTGGGGGTGTCGTACAGCTTGCGCAGAATCTGCACGATCCGGTGGCTGGTGACGCCGGTGTGTTTGTCGATCACCAGCACGCCGGAAACGGTATCGGGTTTCTCACTTCGTTTCATTGTGTGTCGTCTTTCTCATAAGATTCGATTGCCGGGGCAAATGCGGCGAGAATTTTTTCCGCCGCTTCGTCGCAGGAAGAGGCAACAAACGTAGCGCCCGCCGCCCGGGTATGACCGCCGCCGCCAAACTGGGCGAGGACGGCAGCCACATCGATGGCACAGTTGGATCGGGCGGATACCTTATACGTTCCCTTTTCTGTTTTGCTCTCCTTGATGGTGAGACCCACCAAGGCCCCGGAGACGCTGCGGGGAATGTCCACCGCGCCGCCGAAATCAAAGTCGGACAGGCCATTTTCTTCCGGCAGGGCTGCGGGGATACACACATATGCCAGCTTTTCCCCGCAGGCGAAGCGCAGCCGTTCGATGATGAGCTTTTGCGCCGTCAGCTCGTTTTTGGTGCGGCACCCGTGGAGACGGTGGGCGATGGATGCCGCCTCCGGTCCCGTGGGATCGGACTGGATGCCTGTTAAAAGGGCGGCGCCGATCTCCATGGTCCGCGGTGTGGTGTTGCTGTACTGAAAGGAACCGGTGTCCGCAGAAATGGCGGCGTAGAGCAGGCGGCAGACGTGGGCATTTTCCTGGAGCACGCCCCGGCGGCAGAGCCTTTCGTATATTTCATAGACAAGCTCTCCGGCGGCGCTGGCGTCGGGATTCAAAAAAAAGGGGGAAAAGAGGGTGCATCTTCCGTGATGATCGATGGAAAGGGAGACCTTTTCCGCCAGCGGAGAGAGGCGTCCAAGCTGGGAAGGAGAAGCTACGTCCACTGTCCAGAGCAGATCATAGTTTTTCTCCATGTCCGGGGTATACAGAAGGGAATCCTGATCAAAAAAGAGAAACTGCAGATATTGCGGCGCGTCGGAGGTGCAGGCGCAGGCGGCTTCTCCCCCCAGAAGGGTGTAAATCTTTTTCAGTGCAAAGGCGGAACCTACGGCGTCCCCGTCCGGGTTGACGTGGCAGAGCAGCAGCAGGCGTTTTTCCGCTTTTGCGCAGGAGAGCAGCAGATCGCAGACCTGTTCTGCATGGTATTTGGGATAGGCAGTGCTCATGTCTCCTCCTTGCTGTCCCCATCTTCCGCATCGTGAAAGACAAGGGCGCCTATTTTTGCAGAGATGTCCACGCCTCGGCGCAGAGAATCGTCTTTGTAAAAGGACAGCTCCGGGGTGATCCGCAGATTGAGGCGCTGGGCGAGCTGACTGCGGATAAACCCGGCGGCACTGCGCAGGCCTGCGGCAAGTTCCTTTTCTTCTTCCGCTGTAGCATTATCGGACAGCGTGGAGTAGTAAACTTTTGCATATTTCAAATCCGGTGTCACCTCTACAGAGGTGACAGTGAGAAAGGCGCCGGAAACCCGGGGATCCTTCACATCCCGCAAAATGTCGCATATTTCCTGGCGGGCGGCGTCGCTCACGCGGTGTTGTCTGTATTTTCCCATAAATGACTCCATGATATGGTGTAAGAAATTGTTTTTATATGAATAGCGTTTCCCCATTTAGTATAGCATAAACTGGGCAAAAATGGAAGGGGGTGAAAATGTTTCACGTGAAACATTAAAACAACCCCTCCGCCGCAACACAGTTGCGGCACCACCCCCGGGTCTGCTGCGCAGCCCCACACAGGGGAGGCTTGGGTTTGTGCAGGCTCCCTTGGAGATTCACAGAAACTCCGGAGCATGGCAGCATCATTTAATTTTCAAAGGCTCCCTTGTGCAAAGGGAGCTGGCGGTGAAACCGCCTGAGGGATTGTTTTCTTTTTACAACCCCTCCGACACGGCTACGGCGATCCACCACCCCCGGGTCTGCTACGCAGCCCCACACAGGGGAGGCTTTTGATAAAAGTGTTGCAGCACCACCCCCGGGGCAGCTACGCAGCTTCCACGAAGGGGAGGCTTATAATTCTAAAAAGGCTCCCGATTATAAGGGAGCCCTAAATAAAGTTTATCGCTTCAGCTTATATGTTGTTCCAGAGGGGGTATCCTCCAAAAGCACGCCCTGCTCCAGCAGAGATGCACGGATGGCGTCCGCCGTGGCAAAATCCTTCTCCCGTTTCGCTTGGGCACGCCGGGCGATCTGTTCCTCGATCTGTGCGATCCACGCGGGATCCGCGTTTTCCACCGCCTGGGCCTCCCGGATCTTCGCGGCGCCCTCCAAGAGATGGAGAGAAAGCACCTCGTCGAAATCTTGGAGCAGCGCCAGCTTGGTCCCGTCGCTTGTGTCCGCCTTCAGCACGTCGTACAGGGCGGTAATGGCCAGAGAGGTGTTCAAGTCGTTGTCCAGCGCCGCCCGAAAGGATTCCCGCAGAGAGGCAAAGGCCTTTGCATCCACCGGTTCATCCTTCAGCTTTGCAATGCTGTGAAGGAGCTTGTCGTAGGCACTGGCGGCGTTGTCCAGATTCTCCCAGGTAAAGACAAGAGATTTGCGGTAGTGGGACTGAAGGCAGAAAAACCGGTACGCCATGGGATCGTATCCCTTTTCCTCCAGCAGGGACACAGTGAGAAATTCCCCGCTGGATTTACTCATTTTTCCGCTGCTGGTGTTGAGGTGCAGCACATGAAACCAGTATTTGCACCAGGGATGCCCCAGATACGCTTCACTTTGGGCGATTTCGTTGGTGTGATGGGGGAAGATGTTGTCCACACCTCCACAGTGGATGTCCAGATATTCCCCCAGGTGCTTCATGGAGATGCAGGAGCATTCGATATGCCAGCCGGGATATCCCAGTCCCCAGGGACTGTTCCACTTCAGTTCCTGGTCGTCAAATTTCGATTTGGTAAACCACAGTACAAAATCTGCCTTGTTTTTCTTGTTGCTGTCTTTTTCCACACCTTCCCGGACCCCTTCCTGGAGATCTTCCTCCTGAAAGTTGTGAAAGACGTTGTACTGGGGGATGGTGGAGGTGTCAAAATACACGTTTCCGCCGGCTTCATACGCATGACCGTCGGCCAGCAGCTTTTTGATGACCTTGATAAATTCGCCGATGCACTTTGTGGCGGGCTCCACAATATCCGGACGGCGGATATTCAGCTTTTTGCAATCGGCAAAAAAAGCGTCCGTATAAAACTGGGCGATCTCCAGTACGGTTTTTTTCTCCCGGCGGGCGCCTTTCAGCATCTTGTCCTCTCCGGTGTCCGCATCGCTGGTGAGATGACCCACATCCGTAATGTTCATTACCCGCTTGACATCATATCCACTGTAGCGAAGGTACTTTTCCAGCACGTCCTCCATGATGTAGGTGCGCAGATTGCCGATGTGGGCGTAGTGGTACACCGTCGGTCCGCAGGTGTACATGGACACCCGTCCCGGCTCGCGGGGGACAAAGGTTTCTTTTTCACGGGTGAGAGAGTTGTAGAGCTTCATAAAGGATTCCTTTCCTGTTGGGTTTCTTCCTCCCGGGCGCTCCCGGAGGAAGGCTTTTTGCATACAAAGTAGAACATGAACAAAAGGACGGCGGCACAGATGCAGAGGAGGGCGTAAAAGAGCAGCGCATCAAAGGGGAAATAAACAAGCAGGAGGCTGGCGCCGTTGAAAGCCATGTGAAAGAGAACGGACGCCCAGATGGAGTGGTATTTTTCAAACAGCCACCCCAGAAGAAGCCCGGACAGGGTGGCGTAGACAAATTGCACCAAATTCCCGTGGGCCACACCAAAAAGCAGGGACGAGAGGATCAGCGCCGCAGGTACAGGCATTGCCCGGCGCAGGCGGGTGTAAATGAGTCCGCGAAAAACCACTTCCTCCAAAATCGGCGCCGCCACAGCAATATAAAAAAGCTGCAGCAAAAAGTTGTCGCCAAAGAGAGAAAAGGCGCGGCTGCTTTCCACTCCGTATTCTTCCACTACCGGGAGATATTGCGACAAAAAAGAAATTGTCACCGATACGATCACCTGAAACGCAGCGCCGCCGGCAAAAATCACGGCTGCCGGCGCGATGGGCATTTTGGAAAGGGAGATCACCTGCCCAAAATGCTTGCCCCGCAGGGTGTAAAAGGAAAAATAAAGGAGCAAAAGGAGGACGTCCGCACCGATGAGAACGGGAAGATAGTACTGGGAAAAGACAGACCAGTAAGAACTGTAAAATGCGGAAAAGGAAAGCTGATTTTGGAGAATCAGGGCATACAGAGTCACCACAGCGTTTTGCACCAAAAACATGACGGCGTACAGGATCAACGCATACAGAATGGAGAGAAAAAATCTCGCTGCCGGCGCCCGTTTGGGCTGGGGCGCCCCGCAGCGTGCACAAAACCGGTCTGTGGAAGATACCTGCGGATTGCCGCAGTAATGACAAGTGTAACGCATACTTTTTCCTTCCTGCGCCAGGCGTATTATTTTTGTCTTCAAGGCTCCCATGTGGGCGTCTCTTACAGAGCCGCTAAGGGAGCTCCCGCGAAGCGGGTGAGGGATTGTTCCCTTTACAACCCCTCCGACACGGCTACGCCATGCCACCACCCCCGGGTCTGCTGCGCAGCCCACGCACAGGGGAGGCTTATATTTATTAGGCTCCCTTGTGTAAAGGGAGCTCCCGCGAAGCGGGTGAGGGATTGTTTCTTCACAACCCCTCCGACACGGCTATGCCGTGCCACCTCCCCTTACTCAGGGGAGGCTCTTTATAAAAATATTGCGCCATCACTCCCGGGTCTGCTACGCAGCCCCGCACAGGGGAGGCTTTAGCACTCCTTAGGCCCCCTTGTGTAAAGGGGGCTGTCTTCGCGCATGCGAAGACTGAGGGATTGTTTATCCATATCCAATCCCCGAAAGTTTTATTGTTTCTCCAATTCTGCCAGGCGCTTTTCCAACGCCTGCAGGCTGTGCCGGACGGCACACAGCTCCTGAGACACCGGGTCCGGGATGTGTACCTGATCCAGATCGATGGGATCCACCCGGTTGCCGCCTCTGCGTACCACCCGGGCAGGGATGCCCACAGCAGTGCAGTTTTCCGGCACAGGTCCAAGCACCACGGCACCTGCGGCGATCTTTGCTCCGTCCCCTACGGTGAAATTGCCCAACACCTTTGCGCCGGCGCCCACCATCACATTGTTGCCCAGGGTGGGATGGCGCTTGCCGCTTTCCTTGCCGGTTCCTCCCAGGGTCACGCCCTGATACAGGGTGCAGTCGTTGCCGATAATGGTGGTTTCCCCGATGACCACACCGCTGCCGTGGTCGATAAACAGGCCGTGGCCGATGGTGGCTCCCGGATGGATTTCGATGCCGGTGAGGAATCGGGCCGCCTGGGACACAAACCGGGCAGTGGTGTATTTCTTCTTGCGGTACAGCCGATGGGCCACCCGATAAGCCAGAAGCGCGTGGAAGCCGGAATAAAGAAGCGCGGCCTCCGTGCGGCTTTTGACTGCCGGGTCCCGATCGCAGATGGCGTCTATATCCCGGCGGGTCTCCCGCATAAAGGTCTGCATTCCCCGACCCAGCCGGCCCAGAGACTGCTCCCAGGCTTTTTTATTGAATTGGATTACGATTTTTCCCATTGCTGCGCCCCCATGCCGCTTTTTTGTCAGTATATGCCAGCGCTCCCCGGACTCATTCCTCCGGGGCGGTGGTCTCCGGTGTTGTTTCGTCCGCCTGGACGATGACACCGTCCTCGAAATATCCCGTATAGGTCCTGCCGTCCGGCCAGGTGTACGTGCCCTGTCCCCACAGGGTGTTGTTTTGGAATTCTCCCGTATAGGTTTCGCCGTTCGCCCAGGTGTAGGTTCCCTGTCCCCAGCGCTGGTCCGCCCGGAATTCTCCCTCGTAGACGCTGCCGTCCGCATACTTGTATGTGCCGGTCCCTTCCTTTGCATCCTTTACGTAGGAACCTTCGTAGGAGGAGCCGTCCGCCATGGTATAAACGCCTTCCCCGTCCTTGAGATCGTCCTTGAAGGAGCCCTCGTAGACGCTGCCGTCCGCCCAGGTGTATTTTCCCTGGCCGGATTTGTTTCCGTTTTCATATTCCCCTTCGTACACGTCTCCGTTGGCATAGGTGCATACCCCGTAGCCGTGCTCCCGGTCTTCGTAGAATTCTCCCTCGTACACGTCTCCGTTTTCCCGGGTGAGTTTGCCGGTGCCGTGCTTCACCAGGTGCCACACTTCCCCCTCGTACACATCTCCGTTGGAGTATTCGAGGGTGTTATCCTGCGCATTGTAGGTGGCGGTGAGTCCCTTGACGGAATCGTCGCCTCCATAGGAGATGCGGCCGGTTTTGGGCATACCGTCGCTGTTCAGCACCCCCACGAAGGATACGGAAAATCCGGTGTCAAAGCGGTATTTCACATACCGGATGCCAAACAGGTACAGCACCCCCAGAATCAGCGCCACACTCACCAGAATGGAGACGGCGATGATGATGAGGTTGGTGCGGGCCTGGAAGCCGGTTTTCATTTTGCGTTTGTTTTCTTTTGCTTTGGACATGGAGGCCTCCTTTGTAGGGAGATCACAGCTCCCTGAAGGAGGTGATCATTTGATCGGTCATCTGCAAAAGCTCCGGGATAAAGTACGTGGCCACGATCGCCACGATCAAAAGCAGGACGGCACCCAGGAGGATCAAAACGGGGGAAGTTCCCCGTTTTTCATAGCGCACCTGTGCGTGGTACTTTTTTTCCTCCGGTACATACAATAGCGCCCGGTCCAAATCCAGCTTTTTTACCGGATCCTCGGAGCCGGTAAAAAAGCGGCGCAGGGCTGCGGTCCATTTTTTCGCGGGCTTTGGGGGAAGACAGCAGTCCCCTTCATTGGCGACGGAGATGCATTTGCGCAGGGCGGACCCCTCCCGCAGCGCCCGCTGGAATCCCTGCTTTTTTATGCCCAGCTGAGGCAGCGTCTGCGCCGTGTCCGGGGAGAGACATCCCGCCGCCAGAAGGGCGCGCACAGCACTGCCCAGATATCGCTTGTTGTATACGGAAAGGATCCCTCCGATGAGCATACCGGCGTACAGGCCCCAAATGATGACAGCCAGGGATATGGTGGTGTTTTCATAGGAAAAATTCGCGTACGTGTCCAGCAGCATAGGCGGTCTCCTTTACGAAAATTTGTTTGGGGGTTTCCAGGCTCCCATGTGGGCGTCTCTTGCAGAGCCGCTAAGGGAGCTGGCTCCGCGTAAGCGGAGTCTGAGGGATTGTTCTCTTTTACAACCCCTCCGCCGCAACTACGTTGCGGCACCTCCCCTTACACAGGGGAGGCTTTTTATAAAAAAATGTC
>CAJFOI010000048.1 GCA_904396155.1 Candidatus Avispirillum faecium
CAAGGATCCCGCAGCCCCTCTCCGGGACAGCTTGCTTATTATATCACTCCTTACCCCTCCCTGTCAATACCTTTTTTATCTTTTTTTCAAAAGAGCGATATTTTTTTACTTTTTCTTTTGCATATTTCAGAAAAAAGCAGGGAACGCTTTATACAAGGGAGGTAGATCATGGCATCTGTTTACATCCGAACCCTTTTCATTTACTTTATGTTGATCGTCTCTCTCCGGCTCATGGGGAAACGGCAGATCGGAGAGTTACAAGTATCAGAACTTATTGTCACCATTTTGCTATCGGAACTGGCAGCTATCCCCATAGCAGACAAAAATGTCCCCCTGCTTTATGCGATCATTCCCATTCTCCTGCTTTTGTCGCTGGAAGTAATCATGTCCTATGTAGCACTGCACCTTCCCGGAATAAAAACTCTGTTTGCAGCCAGACCCAGCATTATTATCAACAAAGGTGTTCTGGATCAAAAAGAGTTGGAGCGCCAGCGTACCGGCATCAGCGAACTGCTGTGTTCTCTCCGTCAAAGCGGTATATCGGACATCGGTGAAGTAGAATATGCAATACTGGAGCAGAACGGAAAATTTTCCATTTTCCCCAAAGCGGCAAGCAGCAGCGTCACACCCACACAAATGAGTCTGAATGTTCCGGAGCAGGGAATATCTCACGCCCTGATTCTGGACCGCAAAATTATCCAAGACAACCTTTCCCTGGCAGGATGGACAAAAGAAAAACTATCAAAGGAATTACAACGGCGAAAACTCTCTGCGGAAGAAATCTTCCTCTTTTCCGTCAACGACGCCGAAGAAATCACTATTATTACAAAGGAGAAGAAGAAAAAATGAAAGCCTTCCTGTGCGCTCTGTCCGTTTTTATCCTGCTCTCCTGCATAGTCACAGTAAACGCCATATACGTGCAAAGAAAAACAGACGACCTGGCAGATACCATTGATGCGCTCCCGCAAAATGCAAGTGAGCAAGACATCGACCGCATTCGAGAAAAATGGGAAGCACTGGAGCCCACAATCAACTACAGCGTCAGTCACGGAGAAACAGATCAAATTACAGATGCACTTGCAGAGCTGAAAGCTTACCGGGGTACCGAAGAAGCAGAAAAATACCTTGCTGCCAGACAACGGCTGCTGGATCTGATGCACAGGCTATCAAAATCAGAAGGATTTTCTTTTGATAATATCTTTTGATCACCGAAATGCACTGCCGTCTTCCAAAAGCAATCTCCTCCGCCGGATTGTATAATATCCCCTTTCCTCCGGGTCCAAAACAGACATGCATACCCGTGCGACATATACAGGATTTAAGTAATCGGCGCTGTCTGCGCGGGTAATCGCAACGGCGCGCACACCGCCCGCAAAGCGTGAAAACCGAATATCCCGGATCAGGGGGCGGATATCCGTCTCCTTTTCGCTGCTTTTCGTTCTCTTTTTGACTACTACCGGACCGTCAAATTGAAAAACAAGGGAAGGCAGCATTGCCTCTGCAGCAGATACATAAAAGTCTATTTGATTTTCCGCCCAGGCGATTTCCCGAAAAGGGGTTTGGGGCGTGTACGCCTCTCGAAGCTCTATGTCAGAAGGGATCGCCCGGGACAGAGCTTCCAGAACCTGGGCATCTGCTATCTCTTGTACCAGCTTAAATTGGACAAATTCCGCCTCTCCACTGACACCCACGGAAAGGGGGGAAGCAAACGTCAGCTTTGGAATGGGATTGAACCCTTCGGTATAATATACCGGCAGTCCGCTTTTTACCAATGCTCGGGTAAAGGCGCGGCACACATCCAGATGAGACACAAATGTCATCGCTCCTCCCTTGGAATAACAAATGCGTACGGTACGCACCGGCCGCTTTCCGGGGTGGACTGCCGCACCGGCGCCCTTTGCATCTCGTTTTCCTGCGCCGTCCCGTACCGGCGCAGGACTTCTGCTGAGGTTTTCCAAATGCTCCTCCGGAGCCTCCGGGTGCCCCGGGCACCAGCGGCACGCGCGGGGGTCCGCCATCGCATTGGCGCCACAGCGGGAACAGTGCTCCTTACAGGAGGGCGTCACCGCCGCCTCCATAGCCTTATGCCGCTCTCGGAGCAAAAACTGCTTGGAGACCCCGCAATCGATTACATCCCATGGGAGAATTTCCTCCTCCCCCATGGTCCGATTTGCATAAAAAGTCGGATCGATGCCTGTATCTGCAAACACCTGCCGCCAGGCGTCATAGTCAAAGAATTCCTCCCACGCATCCAGACGCATTCCCCTGCGGACCGCTTCTTCCAGCGCCGCGGAAAGCCGCCGGTTCCCCCTGGCAAACACAGCCTCCAGCCAGGAGATTTTCGCGTCGTGATAGTTGTAACGGATCTTTCGATCCTGAATACAGGACAAGAGATACTGCTGTTTTTCCTCCAGCTGCTTCTCCGTATCCTGCCCTTCCCATTGAAACGGTGTAAAAGGCTTGGGGATAAAGCACGCCACGCTGATCGTGACCTTCGGCTGCCGCCCCTTTGCACGGCCGGGCGTTTTATAATAGGTTTCCACTACGTTTTTGGCAAGTGTCGCAATTCCTTCAATGTCCTCCCATGTCTCATAGGGCAGTCCGTTCATAAAATACAGCTTTACCTGACTCTTTCCGGCGGAAAAAGCCACACTCGCAGCCCGAAGAATATCCTCCTCTGTCACATTTTTATTGATCACATCCCGCAGTCGCTGACTGCCCGCCTCCGGCGCAAAGGTGAGGGTACTGGAACGCACGGTCGAGATTTGATCCATCAATTCCTTTGTGAAGCTATCCGCCCGCAGGGACGGAAGAGACAGATTGATTTTTGCATCATCCGTCCAGGTAAGGAGCCGGTCACACAAAGTGTTCACCCGAGAATAATCGGAAATGGACAGGGAGCACATGGAAATTTCATCGTACCCTGTATTCTTCGCCAACTCCTGCGCCTGGGCACACAAGGTTTCCGGCGTCTTTTCCCGCACCGGTCTCGTGACAAATCCCGCCTGGCAGAACCGACAGCCGCGGATACATCCCCGATTGACCTCCAACGTAATCCGGTCATGTACTGTCTCCACCAAAGGCATCACCGGATTTGTGGGGAAATAGGCCCGATCCACATCGGCAACGATCCGTTTTTTCACCCGCGGGGGCACATCCGGATACCTGGGACGCATTTCCAGAATTGTGCCATCCTCCCGATAGGAGACTCTGTACAAGGAAGGCACATAGAAGCCCTCCAGGTGAGAAGCCGCTCGCAGGAAGGCATCCTTGCTGTAGCGCCCCTCCCGTTTCATATCCAAATAAAGCTGTGCCAGCTCCGGAAGCGCTTCTTCTCCCTCGCCGATGGAAAAGATATCCACAAAGTCAGCCATGGGCTCCGGGTTGTAGGTGCAGGGGCCTCCGGCAAGGATGATAGGAAAGCTGTCGTCCCGATCCCGGCTATACAGAGGAATCCCGCTCATTTGCAGCATGTTGAGCGCGGTTGTGTAGCAAAGCTCATACTGCAGCGTAAAAGCGACCATGGCAAAATCCCGGATGGAGTCCCCCGATTCGTGGGTATATACCGGAATATTCCGGGCACGCATTTGCGCCTCCATATCCGGCCAGGGGGCAAATGCCCGCTCGCACCACACATCTTCCATTTCATTGAGGACACCGCACAAAATACGCATACCCAGGTTGGACATGCCGATGTCGTAAATATCCGGGAAGCAAAAGGCCACCCGCAGCCCTACAGCGCCTTTGTCCTTATATACACTTCCCTCTTCCCCGCCTACATAGCGGCCGGGCTTTTGCACCTTTGCAATAAACGGTTTGATGTCTTCTCTCATTGTACAAACAAGGGCGGAGATCCGCTCCGCCCTTCTCCTTTATATCAGTCTTACCGGACGATCACCCGGGTGGTGATCAGTGCCGGAATCAGCCAGAACAGCTGGCTGGCTCCCAGGTACACACTGTACAGTTGGGGAAACATGCCGGAAATAAGCACAATCGCCATGACTACAGCACTCAATACAGCAGAGAGCGCATTGATCACATATCCGGTTTTGCGGGCGCTGAGGATTTTATCGCATTTTGCGATCGTCTGCAGCAACGCCTTTGTACCGTCGCGGGAAACAATCCCGCCGTCGGCGCGTTTTGCATACTTGGTGATTTCTTCCGTATTTCGATATTTGATTACCCGCAGAGAGTATTTTCCGCTGCGGATCTGCCTGTAAATCATTTCTTCATCAATACTTGGGTCAAAGGTCTTCACACAGACGCACATACCGCTGCCCGTAAGCTGCCGCAAAATGTATTCAAAGTCCGGATCGATGAGATAATGGACAATCATCTTTGCCACCAGCTTGCGCTGATAAATCATGTACAGCGCGGCGCAATCTCCCGGAAGCTGTGCATCCTCCTCCGCCACATCCGCCGGGATATGGATTCCAAATCCGGACAATGCCGCCGCCCGTCCAAACAGAATGCTCTTCCCGCCTACCACTGCTTCGATGTATCCTGTATCCGCGTCCAAGATTTCCACATCATTGGAATGGCCTATCTCCATCGTTGCAACTTCAAACACATCTGCCAGCGGACCGCCGGTCCTTGCAAAAACGCTGGCTGCGTAATACAGCACCTTGTCGATCCGGCTGTTGTTGTACAGCTTGACATTGCGCACCTTCACATTGGTGGAAGGAAATACATTGATATCGTCAAAGGACACCACGCTGGCACCGGAATACTCTTCCACAGAGCCCTCTCCGATGATGGTGCTGTCATTTTCATATGCCTCCCGATTGGCCCGATAAAAGGGATAACACCCCACCAGGATCATCGCGGCCGGCATAGATGCCCCAAGTACCGCAAAAGCGACGGTAAAAGGCCCGCTTTCATGCCCGCTGACAGCGGCGTAAATCCCGCCCACTACAGCAAGGATCACTGCTACCAACAATGTTGCACCGATCATGGAGCGATCCCCGCTGCCATGATTTTTGGTCCTCCAAAAGTATCCGTCCACAAAATCTGTCTTTTGGATTTTTATAATATCACCGCCGTCATCCTCCTGAATGCTGTCCGACAGTGCTTCGCTCTCCATCACAGAATCCCGTGTGGACAATCGACGCATCACGTACTTGGGCCTGGAGGAAGAAACAATATTGAAGCTGAAAATTTCCCGACGAACCGTGAGAAACTCGTGAATTGTAGTAAACAAAAGACACAGTGCCGCGGGAAAATGGAACAGCACCGGTTCCACGCCCGGCGTTACAGTGACAGCCTCATATATAGAGCTTGCAATCACTGCGATCGTCATAATCGCCCCAATGGTATCCGTGGTGGGACGCAAATGCAGGAGTGCAGACAGTCCGCCGAAAATATGCCGGTAGCAAAGGGCCGCCATCAGCAAAAACAACTGCAAATCCATCATGATAAAGATCACAGGATATACGGCAGGATCCAGTGCTCCGGAAAGCTGATACCCCAGCACGGGCAGATTTTCATATACAAGTATCAGTGCTGTGAGCACAAGACCGCACAAAAGCCTGCCGATTGCCCAGCGATTGCGCTTTCTGTACCGATCTGCAATCTCTCCGTTTTCTGCGGGATCAGAATACTCTCCAGGACCGTAGCGGCGGCTGCGGGCAACCCATTCTTCCTGGTCTGCCACATAGTCGTCCGTCATTTGTGCGGCTGTCTCCACACCCACTGTCTTTGCCAGCTCGTCTTCCATCCCCAGGGCAACCATCAGACTGATGTCTGTCTCATCGATGGAATCCGCGCTTTCCCCCGTCACCTCATTCACAAGGTTTTCAAAATCCTCTGTCTCATCGTATGTATCCTCTTTCGGGGCATCCGTCTGTACAGGCGCAGTCTCTGTCTCAATGGGATCATTGTCAAAAAAATCATCCTCCGGGTATATGTCCTCATCAAAAACATCGCCCGGCATATCCACATCCGCAGCCGGAGGGGCTGGTGCCGATACTTCTTCCGCAAGGACAGATGCAGCCTGTTCCAGATTGTCTTTGGGGACTTGGACAGGCGCTTGCTCTGTATTCTGCGCCGACATCTGCGCAGGAGACGCTTTCATCTCTTCGCCCTCCTGCGATGTCGCTCTGTGCAGACGGGATAAAAGCTCCTGGGCAGTCACCTTTTTGTTCTTCTCGTTCTTTTCAGCCATTCTTTCGATTCCTTCCTCATGGAATTCTGACCAAACACGATCACAGTATACATTTTTATTCGACGTGCTGCATCCTGGCCGCATGGCATAAAATCACAGACGCCGCAGTAGATACATTCAGCGAGTTGACCTTTCCATACATGGGAATAGAGACGATAAAATCACTTTTTTCTCGGACTGTTTTGGATACACCCGCTCCTTCACTGCCGAACAAAATTGCCGCAGGCACATGAAAATCTGCTTCATAATAAGGCGTGCCGTCCGCTTCGGCCACAAACACCCAAAGGCCCCGGTCTTTCAGCTGTGTCACCGCTTGCGCAATATTGGAAACTCTTGCCACGGCCATGTGCTCCAACGCCCCGGCGGATGCCTTCGCTACCACAGGCGTAAGCCCGGCACTGTGCCGTTTCGGAATAATTACACCGTGCGCGCCGGCGCATTCCGCACAGCGGATCAGCGCACCCAGATTGTGGGGGTCTTCAATGGAATCCGCGACCACTACAAGAGGCAACTCTCCCCGCTGCGCCGCAATGTGCAAAATCGTGTCGATATCCACATACGCCTTTTCCGCAGCCACAGCCACTACACCCTGGTGGTTGGCGCCGCGGGCCAGCTGATCCAGCTTTTCCTGGGCCACCTCGGAAATGGGAATTCCCTTTTTCTTTGCCTCAGCGACAATTGCTATCAGAGAACCCTCCCGGCGGCCGGCCTTGACAAAAAGCTTGTCAACGCTTCTGCCGCTGCGAAGCAGCTCCCGCACAGCATTTCTGCCGGCTACAGGAGCCTGCCCATCCGAGAGAGCAGACGTTGTGTGCGTCGGCGCTTTCTCATCTTTTGCTGCATCCTGATTCTTATTTTCCTTTGAAAAGGAAAGCAAGTCTGCATTGGAAAATGAAGCCGACTCCAGTTCATCATAGTCCGGCAGCTTCAAATATCTGCCTCCGTAACTGCGGATATCGTCATAATCGTCGTGAATTCTGGGCGGCCCCTTGCGCACACTTTTCCTCTGTCGCTGTGCGTCTCTGGAACCCCTGGTTCTCTGACTTTGGGCCGAGGTACCCTTCCTGCCCCTGCCGGCTGCCGCTTCCTTTTTTTCGCGCTTTTTGCCTTCAGCGCCTTTTTCAAAAGATGGCCGCGCGCTTCCCTCCGGACGCAAACCGGTGCGTTGCGCTCTATCTCCGGCATTTTTCTTTTCACCTGCCGCGTCTCTATGGGGCAGAGACTTCCTTTTCCTCGGGCGGGAATTCGCTTTCTGCCGCGTTTCGTTATCCTTCATGTATGTAAAGCTTGCCTTTCTGACAAATTCCAGTTTTTTCGCTGCATCGCCGTGAAGTCACAAAAATCCAGTATTCGTTTTTATTATAGCACAGGATTCTATATTTGTACATATCTTTTGGCAAAAAACCCGTCCTGTCAAATTCTGCATTTCCATAAAGGAAACGGTCCTGCAACTGCAGCAGAAAAAGAAGGCGCCCCCTCGCGCCTTCTTTTTCACATGCTTTTGGTCGTTTATGCAAAGACCTGCAGCGATGTCACTGCTGTTTCATTGCCGCAAAGCACTCGCTGCAATATACAGGTCTGTCGCTTGTGGGCTGAAACGGCACCTTTGCCTCCTTGCCGCACTGTGCGCAAGTGGTGGTGAACATTTCTCTCTGTGACTTGGCTGCAGCCTTTCTGGCATCGCGGCAAGCCTTGCAGCGCTGAGGCTCATTTTGAAAGCCCTTCTCTGCATAAAATTCCTGTTCGCCCGCAGTAAATACAAATTCATTACCGCAATCCTTGCAAACCAATGTCTTGTCCTCGTACATCTCTTACCTCGCTTAATATGGTAAAATAAATTTCGCCCTCAACGGACTTTCACCGTTACCTTTGTAAACAACGCTCTGATTAAGCTATTCGGGCATATAGGAAACACCGGCCGTGTTTATCCACTTGCTTTTCATCCTTCAGTCTGTTCCAACTGCTTTGCCTTTTGACGGATACGAAACAAAGCGTTGTAAATCGACTTTGGGTTCTTTCCCACTGCAGCGGCAATCTCCGGCACAGACTTGCCGGCCATATATTCTTCCAGCACCTGACACTCATAGGGAGAAAGACTGTCCGCAAGCCTGGCCACCACCCGCTGCGCATCCTGCACCCGGGCTATGACACGGCGTGCTTCTTTCTTTTCCGCCGGCGCACTGGGCATGTCCTGTTGCGTTCTGCAAAGCACTTTCCTGCGATGGGAAATCAGCGCATTGCGAATGCAGATTTTTGCGTACAGCCCAAAAGTAACCTCTCTCTGCGTATGATCATACGTGAGCGCAGCCTTCAACAGGGCACTTCGAGCCTCCTGCAACAGCTCGTCCTTCGCACCGCTGCCACTGGCGTAAAAACTGGACACCATACTGGCAATCAGCGGAGCATACTGCACTTTCAGCTTTTCAAAGCTCTCGTCGCTCCCACTTTGTATTTCCCGCAGCAGCGCGGCTAAAGCCTCCTCCAATTCTATTCCTCTGTTCTCTATGGTACTTATGGATTTGGTACTCCCATCTATAACGATACTATTATATCATAATTGTAAATTTTGTCAATAGGAATTTTGATTTCCCTTAAATTTTCGTAAATATTTTATTCATATTTACAAAAACGCTTTCCTTTCGACAACAAAACGCCTGTAAAACACACCCGCGTCTCAGTTGTCCTCGAACAAATAATTCACATCGCCACAAAGCAGAGCAATCACGCCCCGAAACACTACTTCCGGCCGTTCGGAATAATTGCTGAGCATCCGCTGGAGCTGATAATCGCTGTCTGCACGCACTGTCAGATCCATAATTACACCTTTCTTGTCCTTTATGGAACAGTTTACCAAATATCCGTCCCCGTCCGGACGGTAATCATGATCCACGTATGCCCCTTTTTTGGCAAACGACAAATGCCGCAGGGCACTGCGGTAGCTCTTTTCCCGCACAGACATCATCAGGTTTCCAGAAAGCGCCTCTGCCACCTGTCTTCCCGTGTCTGTCACCTCATACAGTATGGTGGCATCTGCCTCATGGTCTTCCAAGTCGTCTCCCTCACCCTTTTCAAAAGCAGGCTGCACTCCTTCCTTCGTATCCGGCTCGCCTGAAGGTTCCCGTACAATTTCCCGTATATGTCCTGCATCTACCAGGGCAAAAAAACACTGGGCGAAATCGAAAAAATTGACGATTCCGTCCTGCATCATAATAGCTCCTATACTGGGATAATCCAAGGGATATCCAATCTTGTCCAGCAGGTACAATATGAAAATCTTTATCTCGTTCTCTTCTTTCAGCTGTGCCATCTTGCCAATTTCCTCATTTTTTTATACTTTCCCGCCGACAATCCCTTCATAAAAAGGCGGGGAATATATACCCCGCCTTCGCTTTACCGAAATGCTTTACTTTTCCGATGTGAGACCTTGAATCACGTAACGCATATCGATCCCCGTCCGCGGTTCCTGAAAGCCATAAGGTGTGGTCAGCGGCAAAGGCAGCCGCCTTTTCCACATCATTTTATCAAATATCTTTTCCGGGCGCTCCCCCTGAAAAAACCTATTTAAGCGATCCGGGCCCACTTCATACCTGCAACACAACACAGACACTGTGCAAGAGGGCTTTACCCTTCAGCGGATTCTGCAGCCTCAATAGATTCCTTGTACTCCATGTAATCGTGCATTTTCATACGTCTGAAATCTCTGCCCCAGTAAGTATCCTTGATTCCGCTGAGCACATCGTCTTTGTAAATATATGCATCCTGCAAGAACAGCAGGGGCATCACCGGCATATCTTCCATCAGGAGCGCTTCCGCCTCGTGCAACTTTTCTGTCTTCGCACTGCTGTCGCTGCCGGCCGCATATGCTTCCTCGATCACCGCGCTGTAATCCTCGCTGTTGTAACCGGTGATATGAGAAAACACATCATAGTCCGGGGACTCCATATCCACACCGTTCCCGGAGAACTGCGCTGCAAAGGGCGCCAGTGCAGAAAATGCATCGGAAGAAAGCATCTGATAATCCAAAGCGATCACGTCAAAATCTCCCGCTTCATAGGCCTCCATAAACAGATCCTTGTAAGTATCCGACTGGTTGGCCTCCTCCGTGGGTTCCAGTTCGGGTGCCAGGCTTTCCACACGCACCGTAAAGCCCAGTTCTTCCCACACATTTGCCACATATTCTGCAATTGCCAAATCTACTTCCGTATCCCGCACTGTGATACTAAAGGAACCTCTGGTCACACCGGCCTCTCGCAAAAGCGACTGTGCCTGAGAAAGATCGGCTGTCGTGGCCAGGATGTCGCCGCCCTCCTCACGGAAATCTCCCTTTCCGTCGGCATCAAACACCGTATGAGGAATCAATCCCGTCGCGGGATCGGCATAAACCACCAGCTCTGCCAGCGCCTCCCGGTCAATGGCCATGGAAAGGGCTCTGCGCACCCGTGCATCTGCAAACAACTCGTTTTCCGTGTTGAAAAAGTATGTATGTGTTACAGGGCTGTCGCTGATGATCGCTTCCGAAGCGTAATCCTCCCGTGCGGACAAGGGAAGCTCACCCATATAGAAAAGATCGTCGCTGTTGTAATGCTCCAGCTGCGCTTCCTTATCCCCATAACCGTATTTCACAACAAGTCTGTAGGGAATGACATATTTATCCAGTGCCTGATTGGATTCCGTATCGCGATAATAATAGGAAGACCGCTCCAGACGCAGTTCTTCTCCCACGTCAATGCCTCTCACAACAAAGGGACCGTTACACACCATGGAAGAAGCCCGTTTGGACCACCTGTCGCTGGAATCTACCTTATCGGAACGCAGGGGGACAAGTGCCACACTGGCGCAGGCACGGAAAAACGCGTCCAAATCCACTTCCTTTTCCGCGAACTCAATCTCCAGCACATACGTCTCCACGGCGTACACGCCCAAATCGTCCACCGAAGCATCGCCCATCTTGATCTGTCGGGCATTTTTTATATCATACAGGAGAGAAGCGGCCTCACAGGCTGTCGTAGGCTCCAGAATCCGCTTCCACGCATATACAAAATCGTTGGCCTGCACAGCCAGACCGTCGCTCCATTTGTTGCTGCGCAGATTGATCTGAATCCGATACCCGTCCTCTTCGCTGTCCGGCTCGATCACCTTGTAGCTGTCCATCATGGCCTTTTCCCAGTTACCGTCCTTGTCCAACCTGGTCAGGCCCTCATATACAAGGGACAGGATCTTCGCCGCTGCAGCGTCTGTATACGCCAGAATCGGATCGTAATCATAAATTTCATCGGTCAGGTACATGGTAACGATCGCACCTCTGTCTCCCTCTTCCAGAGTGGAACAAGACGCAAAAGTACAAACGACCATCACCACACAAAGCACAAAAGAAAGCACTCTCTTCATGGTTTGGAACTCCTCCTAAGAATCGCCAGCAAATCGCCGGCATACCGGCTGCAGCAGCGATCAACAGACATAACGCATCCATGGAATTATAGCACAAACAAAGCGTGGAATCAATTGCCTGCCGCAAAAACACAGAAAGATTCATCTATTTGCACAATTTGAAAATCTGTCTTTCGTAACTTTTGAACAGACACATTCCGCCTTTTCCATCCCTTTGCGCATGGATCACTGAAAAATGCAGATACTATTTATTATTATACCTATTTTTGTCAGAAAGGCAATAGCCGTCATGAAAAATTCACATTCGTATTCCCAAGGCCGAAAACGGAATGAAAAAACAGCAGACCTGCCGGCATATCCCCGCACCGATCTCGCCTGCGAAGCAGGGCCCAGGGCAAAAAATGCACCGGGCACCGTTTTTGAAGAATATGAAAAATACGGACTTCGAATAACGGACCTGCATGTGCTGCATGAAGAGGGAGAGCGGCACACCGGTCAGGCCCGCGGCCGGTATACCACGCTTTACTGCCCGGTGATCCGTTATTGGGAGGAAGCGCAAATCGAAAAGGCCGCCGCTGTTTTGGGAGCACTCCTCCGGGATTATGCCCGTGCTGCCATGGGAAAGCCAGTGGGAGCCGACACCCGGGTACTGGTGGCAGGGCTGGGAAACCGACAGATCACCGCAGACGCGGTGGGGCCCCGCACGGCGGACAAAATCACCGTCACCAGCCATATGATGGAGGCAAACGACGCGCTTTTGCAAAAGACCGGCTGTTGCAGCATCGCCGCCATTCATCCCGGCGTAACAGGACAGACAGGAATTGAAGCCGTCACTATGATCCAAAGCGCCGCCGCTGCGCTCTGCCCGGACATCATCGTAGCAGTAGATGCCCTTGCGGCTCGCTCCACCCAGCGCCTGGCCGCCACCATACAGATGACGGACACAGGGATCCGTCCCGGCTCCGGCATCGGCGGCAGGCGGCAGGGAATCTGCCGGGAGACGGTGGGGTATCCGGTAATTGCCGTAGGCGTCCCAACGGTAGTGGATTCCTCTACACTGGTGTACGATGCCCTGGAAAAGGCGGGAATACAAAATATCGATGCCCGGCTGCAGGAAGTGCTGGAGGGAGGCAAAAATTTCTTTGTTTCCCCCCGGGACAGCGACGTCATCGTAGAGGAAATCTCCTCTCTTCTCTCCAAGGGAATCAACAAGGCTTTTTTTGCCCCCTGGGCATAGGAATATTCCAGGCACGCCCTCCGTATATATGGAACGTAATGCAAAAGAAAGGAAAGACAAAAATGCAAAGCACAAAAAGAAAAAGCGTTCCAGGAGGGAGGTTCTCCCATGAATAATCCCACCATACCGGAAATCCGGGTCGAATCACTGGAAATCTCAAAAGAGACAAAACCGGAACCCTGTCAGGAAAAAGCGCCGCAGAAAAAAACGCGGGAACATGCGCTGCCCATATCTGTCATAGCAACCGCTCTGGTCCTGATCACCGTCTCTCTGGCGCTACATACTTCTCTGTTTGCAATGGCAGCCACCCAACTGCGCACCGTGTCTCCCACGGAGCTTTTGATGCAGTTGATCTTGCCGGAATATGTGGCACAGCCAATTGCAAAGGACGATGCGCCGGACGAAAATGCAGAGTCGGACAAGACCCCCGAGGAAACGCAGGCGCCTGCCCAAAAGGAAACGGAGGAAAGCACGCCCGCAGAAGAAAACACTTCCTCTGCCGGCAATTCGGTCCGGGACAAAGATCTTTCTACAAATGCAGAAAACGGTTTTTCTCTGAGCAACCAGACAAAATACACGCCGGATCTGTGGGCGCTGTACGGTGCGCAGCGGTGCACCAAAACAGCGGACGAGCTGGCTGCTGAATACGGTGCAGACGCACCGATGGTTTTGATTTACCACACCCATGGTACAGAGAGCTACGGGAATGGAACAACTGTAACGGCAGAAACCGGCTTTCGTTCTCAAGATCCGGAGGAGACAGTCGTGGCCGTGGGCAGTGTGATGGAAGAGGTGCTCACATCTGCAGGGATACCGGTTCTCCATCTGGAGGAAATGTTCGATATGGAAGACTGGAGCAGTGCATATGACAACAGCAGTGCCGCCGTGCGTGCGGCACTGGAAGAATATCCGTCCATCCAATACATATTTGACGTGCACAGAGATGCCCTCACGGGAGAAGACGGCGCTTATTTAAGCGGTGTAACAGAGATCGACGGCACCCGGTTTGCACAGCTGATGCTGGTATGCGGAACAGACGAAGGGGGCAGCGGGCACACAGCATGGCGGGACAATCTTTCCTTTGCCCTCACGCTGCAGGCAGCACTCCACAGCAAATACAGCAGTCTCATGCGCCCCATCAATCTGCGCACCGCTTCCTTTTACCAGGACCTGCGCAAGGGCGCGCTGTTGCTGGAGGTAGGCACAAGCGCCAACACGCTGGCGGAAGCAAAACGCTCCGCTGTACTGTTCTCCGCGGCACTGGCAGATCATATCCTGGGCAAAGCCAGCGGGATAGACGTGGCCCAGTGGTATGAAGCGTATTAAATGCTTGCTTTTTCGAAAAAAATATGGTATCCTTTGTAAAAAGGCAAAAATTGGGATAACGCGGTCCGGAAAGGCAAAAACGTGAAGAAAAAAATTGTAATCGGCATCGACGTGGGCGGAAGCACCACCAAAATCGTGGGATTCCACACGGAAGGCGGCACACATTCGCTGATAGAGCCTCTGTTCGTGCGGGCAACCGACCCGATCACTTCCGTATACGGGGCTTTCGGCAAATTCACCGATCTCAACGGGCTCGCCCTGTCGGACATCGAAAAGGTGATGATCACCGGCGTGGGGTCCACCTGCATTAAAAACGGCATTTATTCCCTCCGGTGCGAGACGCTGCCGGAATTCCGGTGCATCGGGCTGGGCGGCCTCTATCTGTGCAAGTATGAAAAGGCGATCATCACCAGCATGGGCACTGGCACGGCGCTGGTCTATGCGCAAAAGGGGGAGGAACCCGTATATTTGGGGGGAACCGGCGTAGGAGGCGGCACACTGGTAGGGCTCTCCAAAAAGCTGCTGGGGATGGATACGGTAGACCACATCGAAGAACTGGCCAGAACAGGAGATCTGCACAACATCGACCTGAAAATCAACGACATCTCCCGGCAGGACATTATTCCGGGCTTTGCAGACCGAATGACCGCCTCCAATTTCGGGAACATCAGCGACATTGCCACCAAAAACGATATCGCGCTGGGAATCATCAATATGGTATTTGAAACGGTAGGCATGGTAAGTATTTTTGCCGCCCGCAATTACGGTCTGCAGAATATCGTTCTCACCGGGAACCTGACACAGGTTCTGCAGGCAGAGGAAATTTTTCAGTCCCTCAATCAGATGTTTGATATGAACTTTGTCATCCCCAAACATTCCCAGTTTGGCACCGTCATCGGTGCGGCGCTGGCCGGCTGCGTATAAAAAGTCAAAGCAAAAACAGCAAGGCATCCCGCCTTGCTGTTTTTTTGTAACGATTCCCATTGCGGCCGCGCTCAATGGATCACAATCGCCTGACTGTACATGCCTGCAAAAGCAACCTCCGATTTGCCCCTCGCATATTTCACATTTTTCCCGGACAGAGGATCATTGAAATAAAAATATGTATCGTCGGAGCCAGTCAGCAACATGCAGTGCATGGGTGCCTTCCATCGAAACAGTGTGTCCGTTCCAATCACAGTCCACTGTTTTCCATTCCAATAGGGCTTTTCCATATCGATCGTCACCCAGACGATGACCGGCCGGCCGTTGTTCACATGGTCTTTGCACAGAGATTCCAAAGTGGCGCCCTCGATCAGCTGTGCGCTGTGCCCGTATGCGGGAAGAAATTTATCGCAGGCGTTTTTGATCACCGGAGCATAGCAGCAAAGCCCCGTGCTCTCCCTGGGATCCCCCAGAAAGTACTCCCACGGACTGTTTCCCCATCTTTGTCCGCTTTCGTCGTAATACGGCAGCTCGCTCATATCCAGATAATCGTCTATAAAAGCATCTACGGAAATGGCAACACCGGCATACTGCAGGGCCATCACCGTGCACACGCTCTCGCATCCGTTGGGCCAGCGGGTCCGCTGATCGATATACGGGACGTCCAATATCACGGGCGCCGCCTCCACCACCACAGTCCTTGCGGCCTGCGCGGCGTTGCCCGCGGCATCCTGGACGCTATACGTAATCGTATATGTACCCGCCTGGCTACAGTTCACCTCCCCCGAGGCAACTACCCCCGCCGACACGTCTCCGTCAAAATCATCCGACGCCCGCACACCCGGATCGGCAAAAGAATCCCCTGCATAGATCTTTATCTTTTGATCTCCTGCAAGAGAAATACGGGGCGGCGTGTTGTCGATGACATGCACCACTCTTTGCACCGTGGCAAAATTACCGGAAGGGTCCTGGACATTATAAGTAAAGGTAAAGTCTCCCACTGTGCAAGGCTTGTAATCAGACTCCACAATCACCTGACCCGTCAAATCTCCCGCAAGATCGTCTACTGCGCTGTAGCCGGGTTCTTTGAAATTGGCCGCACTGGTATAGAGGTCCGCATCCCCATGCAAAATCAGCGTGGGTGCCACCACGTCCTGCACCTGGATGCGGCGCTGGGCACTGGCTTCGTTCCCGCTGGAATCCTGGGCAGTATATGTAACGATGCAGGTAGAAGTGTCTTCGTCATAATCCTGCGAAACCGTTACCGCCGATGTGAGATTGCCGTCATAATTGTCAGAAGCCTCCCATCCCGCCTCCGCAAAAAAGTCCATGGAGGAAAGGGTCATTTCCGTCTCACCCTTCAGCTGAATTACGGGAGGCGTATTATCCACCACATGGATCGTCCTGGTGATCGTATAGGTACGGCCCAGGCAGGAAAGCTCATACACTTTTTCATATTCACCAAGTTTGGACGTAGACGGGTCTTCCTGTCCCCGGATCGTATCGGAAAGATTAAAGAATAAAAAGGACGCACTGCAGCCCGGGTCTGAAAAATCCGAGAACACCTCCACCTCCAACGCCCGGCTCCCGTTGAGCACAAGCTTCGGTTTTACAAAAATCATAATACATGCAGTCAAAACAAGCAGGCCCATACCGGCAAGGGCAGCGGCAAAAATCCCGCGGCGCCGAGCTGCACGTCTGCTGCGCCTCACATAGAGGCGCGCACTGGATATTGGACGTACGCCAGGCTGGGGTGGGCGCCGCTGTGGGACGTGCGTTCCGGAAATACGTTCTCCGGGCACAGGCGGTCGCAGATGCGGCTGCGCCTGTTCATATCTCTTTGGATCTGTTCTGTTCAAAGCTTGATGTCCTCCATATATATGCAGTCCGACTTCTCCCGCAGCAAAGCTCCACTGCATCTTCCAAAACAGTTTTCTTATATAATAGCATTTCATAGCAAAAAATGCAATATTTTGACAAAAAAATAAAACATTTGTTTTATGCCAAAAACACTGCCGTGCAAGGTATAGAAAAAAGCCCCCGCCAGGGGGCTTTTATATTCTGCTCTCTTAGGGGGCCATGATTCGGATTCTGGATTCCAGTCCGGCAAAGGTCGTATCTGCAAACGCACGTGCCGCTTCTGCTTCCTGGGTAGGAGGCGTAATAAATTCGGCATAACCCTCGGGCGAGTCCAAAAGCGGCTGGATATCCCCAAACACCAAAGATGCCTTTTCCAACGTCTCCCGGACTGCGTCTGCCTTTACCCGCACATAGTAGGAAAACACATTTTCCGAAAAAGGCCGCACATACCCTTCCGGGGCCTTTTCCCATTCCATGGGAAGTTCCCGGTCCGCAAGGCCGCAGGCGGCGGCCACCACATCGGACACAACAGCGCCTGCTGTGGGCAGACGGCCCGCGCCCCGTCCGTAAAACATCACGTCCGCCGTCACCGGACTGACAAACCGGATTCCGTTATAGACATCGTCGATATGCGCCAGCGGACTGGAGCCAGGCACAAACACCGGGCACACATACAGCGAAGCATTCGATTTGTCGATGCGGGCACTTCCCAAAAGTTTCACCGTGCCTCCCCATCGGGCGGCAGCGTCCATATCTGCAGGCGTGATCTTTGTCATGGTCTCCGTATAAACGTCTTTTTCATCCACCAACCGATTGGTGGCGATCGCCGTGAGAATCATGATTTTCCGCTGCGCATCCAGTCCATCCACATCCGCCGCGGGATTGGCCTCGGCATATCCCAGGGTCTGGGCTTCCGCCAGCGCATCCGCAAAGGTCGCACCGTCCTTGCGCATTCGCGTGAGGATATAGTTTGTGGTGCCGTTCATAATCCCGTCAATGGCGGCAATCGTATCCCCTGCAAGACTGGTGCGCATGCCCCGGATCTGCGGGATACCGCCACCCACGCTGGCCTCGCACAAATAAAAGACGCCCATCTCTCTGGCAGCTGCAAGGATCTCCACACCCCGCTTTGCCACAAGTTCCTTGTTGGATGTCACCACACTTTTGCCCCCGCGGATCGCCTGCATCGTAAAGTCATAAGCTGCGCCGACACCACCCATGGTCTCACACACAATGGAAACTTCCGGATCGTCTGCTATGACAGACATATCGTGGACGACCCGGTCCCCATAGGGAGAGTCGGGAAACTCCAGTCTGTCCAAAATATATTTGACATGGATGTCATCGTGGACCATCCGCCGTACGGCCGCCCTGTTTTGTTCCAGAACTTCCGTGATGCCACCGCCTACCACGCCGAATCCAAGAATCGCAATATGGATCATTTCCGTACCACACTTTCCCTGATTTTTTTATCTTCCGGTCCAGTATATCATATCTGCCCTGCAAAATCAATTCCGCCGGGCCGCTTCAGGACACGATCTTCCGCGCCTCCAGGTAATACCGCTTGCTCTTTGCCTCTCCCATGGAAAAGGTCTTGCGGGGAAGCGGTCCGTTCTCTGCCACATAGGAGAAAAGCGCTTCCTTGTCTACTCCGCTGCAGAAAAAGCCCAGGCAACCCGCGCCGGCGGACAGCGTCCGCAGGGAATCCTCCCCGTGGATATAGTCGCAGACCACGCCGGGATGGGTCTTGATATATCCGTCAATAAATTCCTGCAGGCAGCCCACATCCAGCGCATGTCCCTCGGGCAGGGTCAGGTGCCGCTCTCCGGCGGCAGTGACCGCCGTCGCTTTCCTCTTCCCCGCACTCACAGATTCCAAAGCGGCAAGAACATCCTCTGGATCACAGTGTTTCAAAAGGCGATAGATCGGTTCAAATTCCAGTGCGGGATCGTGAAGGTTTACAATTTCCACCAACGCATACCGGGCCGGATGCGCTTTTGCAACAGCATCCCCCAAAGTATCTTTTAACTCCCGATAGTATGCCGCAGCGCTGGCCAGAGAATGGTTCCCGTCTCCCACCGCATATACCACGCTGCCCTGCCGCCGGGTCTCATAGGCGCGCAGCGCCTCCAGCAGCTGTTCCTGCACGTCTCCTGTAACAAGATATCCGGCCGCATACCCGCCGCCCAGCATCAAGGGAAAGCGATACAGCCGTTCCATTTGCGGCTTTTTATCTGCCAGAGGTGCAATCACAAGATCCTTAGGATCGTCCATCAGAAGCATCACATGGGGCAGTTCCACTGCAGCTCCACGGCGGACTGCCACCCGCGGAGGGATCCGCTCCACCACAGTCGCCTCTGTAGGACGGATCGCCGAATGAGAGGCAGGCGTATAATCGTATGCCTCCAGATCTATCTTTCCGATCATTCCCCGGCGAACCCTGCCGTCCGGCAGCGTTCGTTCCAGATACACCATACTGTCCGGGAAAAGGCGCAGCTTTTCACAAATCGACTGCATATTCTTTGCAATAATCCGATTGTGCTCCTGCTCCACGGCGGTTCCCAGATATACCTCCGGGAGGATCAGATCCAGTGTGGACAGATGCCCGTCCACCGTCTTTTCCACATCCTCCCAATATTCCGGCTCACTGGTGAACTGATCACAGGCAATAACTGCCCACCGGGCCCAGTCTTCGCTCTCCGGCGGATAAGGCGGCAGCAGAATATCTGCCGGCGTAACAATGGTTTCCTGCAGCATTTTTGTCCCTTTCCTGCTTCATTTACTGACAATATTATACAGAAAATGTCCCCCTGTGTCAATCCGTGAAAAAGGAGAATCGAAGGGGCATACGAACACGCAAGCAGGCTGTTTTGCCGAAAATGCGCGGCGCCGCGCCACAAAAAGCATCTCTGTGAAAACCCATCCCATGTTTATACATTTTTTACACGATCTGCTTGCCCCGCGAAAAAAAACGATGTACAATTATTAAAATGCAAAAAAGGAGATGATCCCATGATGGGTCCGCCGCCTATGGGAGGCAGAGAGGAAGCACTGAAAAAGCTGCGAGAACCAAGGCCCCGGAATATCCGGGAAGTCCCCGGATATCTGCGGCGGGTAATAAAAAATTTCTTCCGCCGTCTGCTGTACATATTCCGCCTGGTGTGGGAAGCAAAGCCCTGGATTTTGCCGGTCATGCTTTTGTATTGCCTGATCAGCGGCGTGCTGCCTGTGCTGGGATCCTTCATCAACGCGGGAATTTTGAACGACCTGGCCCAGGCATACACCTCTGCAGTCGCAGGGGCACCGATCCCCCTTCGGGGCATTCTGGGGCTTTTAATCCTGAAATTTGTCTATCTGTTCGGCACAACGCTGCTCAGCACTGTGTACAATATGATCATCCGCATCTCCGGAGAGCTGGTCTCCAATCATATTAAAATCAAAATTATTGAAAAGGCAAAGGAAGTGGATCTGGCCAGCTTCGACATGCCGGAATTCTACGAAAAGATGGAAAATGCCAGCAGAGAGGCGGGCAATCGTCCGGTATCGATCCTCCAATCCACCTTCAACATCCTCTCCGTTTGCATCAGCGTAGTTTCCTACATTGTCATTCTGGTGGCCATCAGTCCCTGGGCGCCGGTTATCATAATCGCGCTGTCTGTCCCCACAGCCATTATCAGCTTTATCTACCGGAAGAAAAACTTTCAATATATGCGCCACCGCTCCAAGGACCGGCGGCAGATGAACTATTACAACGATCTGATGGTAGACAAGGATGTGGCCAAGGAGGTGCGGATCTTTCACCTCTCCGACGTCTTTATCGACTGCTACAAGAAAACTTTTCGCCGATACTTCTCCGGAATGAAAAGGCTGATTGTTCAGGAAGGCATCTGGAGCAGCGCCATGTCTCTTGTAAGCGCTGCCGTCAACTGCACGCTTTTCCTCTACATCGCCAATCTGGTGCGGCTGGGAGAAGCGCAGATCGGCGACTATTCCCTGTATACCGGTGCGCTGGAGTCCATCTCCACAGGTGTATCGTCCCTGATTTCCACGACGGCAACCATATATGAAGGAACTTTGTTTATTGACAACATGATTGCCTTTATGGAAGAAAAACCCAAAATTCTGCCCCTCCTTCCCCAGCCTCTCCACGTCCACAGGCACACCGGTCACACCATCGAGTTTCAGCACGTAAGCTTTGCTTACCCGGGTACCACGCGCCGGGTGATCGACGATGTAAGCTTCGTGCTGGATCCGGGAGAAACCCTGGTTCTGGTGGGGCTCAACGGCGCTGGGAAGACCACGCTCATCAAGCTGCTCACCCGGCTGTACGACCCCACGGAAGGTGTCATCCTGCTGGACGGTGCAGATATACGAAATTATGACGTGGGCGAGTTGTACGACATGTTCGGGATCATTTTCCAGGATTTTGGGAAGTACGCCTTCAGCGCAGGGGAAAACATCGAATTCGGACAGATCAGCAAGGGATATGTAAAGGAAGACATTTCCGCCGCAGCACAGGCGGCGGGCGCGGATTCCTTCATCCAAAAGCTGAAGGATGGGCTGGACACCCCCCTGACCCGCTATTTTGAACCGGACGGCACAGAACTGTCTATCGGCCAGTGGCAGAAGCTGTCTGTCGCCCGGGCATTCTACAGCGATTCGGACGTGCTGATCCTGGACGAGCCCACAGCAAGCCTGGACCCTCTGGCGGAGCAGGAGATCTTCAACCAGTTTGAGCGGCTGCGAAAGGACAAAACCACCATCTTTGTCTCTCACCGGCTGTCCAGCGCCACCATCGCCTCCAAGATTCTGGTCTTGGAGCAGGGCAGGATCGTGGAAAGCGGCAATCATGTCCAGCTAATGGAGAAGCACGGACGGTACTGGGAGCTCTTCTCCACCCAGGCAAAACGATATACGGGAGAAGGAGAAAAAGGCCCCCTGGTGTGAAGGGAGCTTCCGCGAAACAATCCAAGAAAGGCCCCCTTGTGCAAAGGGGGCTGGCTCCGCGCATGCGGAGACGGAGGGATTGTCTGCAACAACCCCTCCGAGTTTTGCTTCGCAAAGCCCACCACCCCCGGGTCTGCTGCGCAGCCCCCGCACAGGGAAGGGCGAAAATGAAAAGGTTCCCTGCGGGGAGACGAACGGAAACGCAAGGCCCTTTGTGGGAAAGGTTTCCTCACAAAATAAATAAAGACAAAATTTCATTTTTTATTGATTTTGTCTTGCCCGGTGAGTATAATAGGGTATAAGGGAAGTTTTGGCTATTCCACAAAACGGAGGTATGAAAAAGTGAAATGCATTGTAAACGGAAAGCTTGTTCTTCCGGACAAAATCGCGGAGGGAAAGGCGCTTCTGTTTGACGATACCATTGCGGAAATTGCAGACGCATCTGCTGTAGATACCGGCAAATACGAAACAATTGATGCACAGGGCATGTACGTAGCGCCCGGACTGCTGGACATGCACATCCACGGGTACGCAGGAGAAGACACGTCCGATGCAAATGAAAACGGGCTGCTCAAAATGTGCCGGGCACTGGCCGAAAACGGCGTGACATCCTGGTGTCCTACCACAATGACCGTGGCAAAAGAAGATATCCTTGCAGCCTTTGACACCGTGCGCAAGGTACATGCACGCACAGACTGCTATGGTGCAAAGGTGCTGGGTGTCAACTGTGAGGGTCCCTTTATCAATCCGTCGAAAAAGGGCGCCCAGGCAGAGGAGCACATTCTGCGCCCCGACGCGAAATTCATTCTGGACAATGCAGACATCGTCCGCGTCTTCACCATAGCGCCGGAAATGGACGGCGGGCTGGAGTGCATCCGGAAGGTGTACGAGGACGGCCGGGTATTGGTTTCCATGGGACACACCGGTGCCACCTATGAGGAGGCCATGGCGGGCATTCAGGCAGGTGTACGCCATGCCACCCACCTGTTCAACGCAATGACGCCGCTTATGCACAGAAATCCGGGAGTCGTAGGTGCTGCACTGTCGTCCGACAACGTAAGCTGCGAGCTGATCGCAGACACATTCCACGTAAACAAGGGTCTCTTCGGCCTGGTCGCAAAAATCAAAAAAGACAAGCTGTGCCTGATCACCGACTGTATGCGTGCCGGCGGCATGCCCGACGGAACCTACACTCTGGGCGGACAGCCTGTGCATAAGACGGGCATCAAGTGCCTGCTGGAGGACGGCACCATCGCCGCCAGCGTGCTGCGGCTCAACGAGGCGGTGCGCAACCTGTATGAAAATACGGATCTCACCCTTCCCCAGGCAGTGGCCTGCGCCAGCCTGCATCCTGCAAAGGCATTAAAAGTCGATGACAAAATCGGGTCCCTGGAAGCGGGAAAATGTGCGGACATCATTATTTTTGATGATCAATTTGATATACAAAAAACAATTATCGGAGGAAACACAGTATGCGGGAAAATGAAGTAAAAGCCTATTGCAACGGAAAGAAAAGCGGCGTGCGGGTATTTGTCGCGGGCAGTTATGAGGCTCTGTCCAAAAAGGCGGCTACCATCGTGGCAGGCGCTATCAGCAGCAAGCCCACCTTTATGCTGGGTCTGGCAACAGGGACCTCTCCCCTGGGGCTCTACAGCAATCTGGCACAGCTTTGCGACGAGGGCAGAGTAGACTTTTCCAACGTCACCACCTACAACCTGGATGAGTACTACCCCATCGATCCGGAGAACGACCAGTCCTACCGGTATTTCATGAACAAGAATTTGTTCCATAAAATCAACATCGACATAAACAAAACCCACGTGCTGAACGGAAAAGCTTCCGACTGGGAAAAGGAATGCAGCGCGTACGACGCGGCCATTGAAGCCGCCGGCGGCATCGATCTGCAGGTGCTGGGCATCGGCAACAACGGCCACATCGGATTCAACGAACCCGGTGATACCTTCATTTGGGGCACGCACAGAGTAGAGCTGACAGAAAGCACTATCGAGGCAAACTCTCGTCTCTTCAACAGCAAGGACGAGGTGCCCCGCGCTGCACTGTCCATGGGAATCGGCAACATCATGACGGCAAAACAGATCGTTCTGGTAGCCAACGGTGCTGCAAAGGCACAGGCAATCAAGGGTGCGCTGGAAGGAGAGATCACACCCTGGTGTCAGGCATCCATCCTGCAGCTGCATCCCAATGTGACCTTTATCCTGGATGAAGAAGCAGCCGGCGCGCTGGAAGTATACAAAGCAGTTTAACAGAGCAGAAAGGGAAAAGAAGATGATCAACGCAGTTCTCGACCCCCAGTTCCAGCCTATGGCGCTGGTGGTGAAAACATACAAAGAAGCCGTTGCCAAAGCCGGCGGCACTCCCCTGGCAATCGCCATAGAACGGAACAAGGGCTTTATTTCCACCTACCAGCTGGACATATATCCGGAAGGAACTGGCCACGACGAGGAAACCTACGACGTTGTGGAGCGAATCGTAAAGACCCTTCTGTGGATTCACGGGGGATACAAGATCACCATCTCCGGTTCCCGGAAAATCTACGAGGGGATCGCCGCTGCATACCAGAAAGGCGGCGCCCGTGCATTTGATGCAGACTTTATGGCCCGGGTATATGAGGCGCCCTTCTCTGTGGAATACGTAGCAGATGTAAAGGATGCGCCCAAGGCATACCAGGCCGCCGCACCCGTAGGCCGGCATTTGGACGGCTGCCGCATCGGCTTTGATGCCGGCGGAAGCGACCGGAAGGTCAGCGCCGTGGTCGATGGGGAAACTGTATATTCCGAGGAAGTCGTATGGTTCCCCAAGCTCCAGTCTGATCCCATGTACCACTATCAGGGCATTCTGGAAGCGATGAAAACTGCCGCTTCTCACATGCCCCGTGTAGACGCCATCGGCGTATCCTCCGCAGGGGTATACATCGACAACAAAATCATGATCGCTTCCCTGTTCTTGAAGGTATCCGATGAAGACTTTGAAAAGCATGTGAAAAACATGTACATCAATGTGGCAAAGGAAATCGGTAACGTACCTGTTGAGGTAGCAAACGACGGCGACGTAACCGCCCTTGCCGGCGCCATGGATCTGGATGATACCAATGTGCTGGGGGTCGCCATGGGCACCAGTGAGGCCGGCGGATATGTAGATGGCCAAGGCAATATCACCGGATGGCTCAACGAGCTCGCTTTTGTCCCCGTAGATTTCTGTAAGGACGCCATGGTGGATGAATGGAGCGGCGACTACGGCTGCGGAGTAAAGTATTTTTCCCAGGACGGCGTGATCAAACTGGCGCCCGCTGCAGGCATTGAATTGGACGAGAGCCTGTCCCCGGCGGAAAAGCTGAAGGTCGTACAGGAACTGATGGCAACAGGCGACGAGCGCGCCGCAAAAATCTACGACACCATCGGCGTGTACTTTGGTTATGCCATTGCCTATTATGCCATGTTCTACGACATCAAGCACGTGCTGATCATGGGGCGTGTCACCAGCGGCGAGGGCGGCACCATTCTCCTTGCCCGCGCAAACGAAGTGCTTTCCAAAGAATTCCCCGACCTTGCAGAAAAGCTGGAACTGCACATCCCGGACGAAAAGAGCCGTCGCGTTGGTCAGTCTGTTGCAGCCGCAAGTCTGCCGGAAATTCGCAAATAATTTAATATAAAATGAGAAGGCCCCCTTGTGCAAAGGGGGCTGTTTGCGTTAGCAAACTGGGGGATTGTTTTGTTTTTTACAACCCCTCCGTCAGCTTCGCTGACACCTCCCCTTACACAGGGGAGGCTTTAGGTGAAGTAAGGTCCCCTTGTGGGGAGCTGCGCAGCAGCTCCGGGGGCATACCCGCGAAGCAATGCAAGAATAGGCCCCCTTGTGCAAAGGGGGCTGTTTTTGCGTATGCAAAAACTGGGGAATTGTTTCTCTTCCACAACCCCTCCGTCACTGAAGCGGCACCACCCACGGGTCTGCTGCGCAGTCCCTGCACAGGGGAGGCTTGCATTTCGTGTGGGCTCCCTTGTGTAAAGGGAGCTGTCTGCGTAAGCAGACTGAGGGATTGTTCCTGCTTCCAACCCCTCCGTCAGCTTCGCTGACACCTCCCCTTGCACAGGGGAGGCTTTAGTAATATGGGAAACCTCTCTGTCAGCTTCGCTGACACCACCCCTTACACTGGGGAGGAATAAATGAATAGGCCTCTTGTGGGGACTTTTTTACTAATAGACGTACTACCGCCGGCCGTTCTTGATAAACTGAGGTGCAACGGCAAAGGCAACCATCCCAAGAAGCAGATCTACCAGCGCAACACCGGCCAGAGCCTGAGGTACTGCGTCAAAGGACAGACCAATGATAAGGATCGCCACCGCGGGGAGCATTCCGACATACACCAGAACAACCTGGATGATCGACTTGACGCCCTGGGAAACAGACACCGGCAAAGACAGATCCGCCAGCGCACCCACATTTGCAGAAAAGAAATCCAATGAAACAATAAAAAGCATCCCCGCTACAGCGGGCAGCACTGCCGACTGTCCAAGCAAAAGAGCTGATATTGCCACCGCAGGCAGCAGGTCCAAAAAGCAGGACACACTGCCGGATAAAATCGTCCACCAGAACTTTTCATAGGCGCCTGCCGGCAGTGTCACAAAAAAGCTGGTTTTCAGTTCCGCCGCCAGGGGATTGCCCAAGGAACGGAAATACGCCATCATTCCCAGCACGGCAATTACCCAGTACATCCCGCCGGACACATCCATTCTTTTCATCACAAAAACAGTGAGCACCGCCGCAAGCAAATATACGATCATTGCAGTGGTGGCAAATCCAAACCGGGCGAATCGCTTCCGGTTGTACATATTCTTATAAAACAGGGTGGCAGCGCCGCTGCCGCCGATGGTTCCGCCTCGCAGCAGCCGATCGCTGCGGTCCTTTTTTCGGGTAACCACTGCTCCCTTTTCTTTGGTTTGGGCCAGAATCGCCGCTGTCTCCTCAGATTTTGCCATAGCGTCCTCATAAAAATCCGCCCGGATACGCCATATCCCTACAATTAAAACTGCAATAAAGACAAGACACAGCACGCCCATACCTGCTGCCGCCAGATACTGTCCGGCCAGGGAAAAATCGATCACCGCCTTCAACCAACCCCAGATGGGTACAAAAGCCGCAGCCCTTCCGTTGAAAAAGGCAAATGCGCCCTCCAGCAGATCGCCGCCTCTGCTCCTCCAATATGCGGCGAACGCCAATGCCACCGCTCCACACAGGATGACCACCGCCGGAAGAATATACTTGCGCAAATGCACATGGGTAGCAGTCACCGTATACACCAGCACAGACAAAAGCTGTGCCGTAACCAACGTAAGACCCCACACGGCCAGGGCGGCGATACACGCCCCGAGAGGAAGTCCCATATTTAGATACAGATTTGGAATCTGAAAGATCAAATACAATCCTGCGACCATGAGGCCGCCCATCTTGAAAATCAAGCGAAACAGCAGCACCGACTGCGGCTTCATCGGCGCCTGAAACAGCAGATTTACATCCGCCATTTGAAAGATGCCGGATCCTGATTTTTCCGCAGTGACCACATTCCACAAAAGCACCACCAAAATTACGCCGCCACAGGAGAGGGAAAACAGATTTGCAGCCAGGGCAGGATCCCCATCATTGGAAGCGTCCTCTTCCACTTCTACCGACTCTTCTGCGGAATCCTCCGCAAAGGTTCCCACAAGCCCGCCCACAACCGCTCCAAATACGACACAGACCAAAAGAACGATCACATAGGTTTTCATCAGCTTGCGGATTTGGTTTTTCAGCGTGTGGCCCGCGTAATAGAAAAACGCCTTCATCGGGTGCCCTCCGTAATTTCAAAGAACAAATCCTCCAGGCTTTTGTCCCCGCCTTCCACTTCGCTGCGGGTTACATTGGCGCGCACCTGTCCTCCCTGCATGATCACCGTTCTGTCCCACAGCATATCCACGCTGTCGATCATGTGGGTGCTCACCAGCACGCCACGGCCGTCCTTTCGCATTTCCTGCATCATCATTTTCAGTTCCTTGATGGCGTGGGGATCCAGCCCCACCATCGGCTCGTCAAACAAAAGATACCTGGGCTGCGGCAGCAGTCCCAGACAAATACTCAGCTTCTGCTGCATCCCTTTGGAAAGCTCGTCCCCGAATTTCTTCACCTTGTCGGACATTTCAAAGCGCTGGAGCAGCTCGTCGGCATACCCCTTGTAATCCTGCAGCTTGTAGACCCGGGCGATAAACTCCATATGCTCCCCCACCGTGAGATTGGGGTAAAGTGCCGGCATCTCCGGCACATATCCCAGCAGCCGCTTTGCCTCTACGCCCTTATTGGGCAGATCATCTACCGTGATGGTCCCGTTATATCGGAGAAACCCGGTGATGGACTTTATGATCGTGCTTTTTCCCGATCCGTTGGGGCCCAGCAGTACAGTGACCTGTCCCGGTTCCATGGAAAAAGTGACCCGGTCACAGGCCGTCACCTTTCCGTACCGCTTGATGACATCACTTACATTTAACATGTTACACTTTTCCTTTCAATACAGAGTCTTTTCTTCCAATGAGGTACACCGGCAGAATCTGTCCGGTACAATCCCGGTCTGTAGGAATTTCACAGGGGACAAAATGCTCCGTATGCCCGTGGGTGATTCCCCGCTCCCACTTCTCTCCCAGCACATAAACTGGACGCGTCTCATGCTCCCGAACATATCGGTCCAGCAGCGCGTCCTGCACCTCCTTTTGCACCGCGGCAAGATACGCTCCTCTGCGCCGCTTTTCCGGGGCGGGTATTTGATCGGGCATACCTGCCGCCTCCGTCCCTTTTCGCACGGAATAGGGGAAAATATGCAAATGGAGAAACCGGGCCGATTTGCAAAATGCCACCGTTTCCAGAAAGTCCTCTTCCGTTTCCCCGGGAAATCCCACGATCACATCGGCGCTGAACGTCACCCCCGGAATGCGCTTCCTGGCGCAGGTCATGTTCTCCAATACCTTTTCAGCCGTATACTTGCGCCGCATCCGATGCAGGGTCTTCGTACACCCGGACTGGACAGACAAATGAAAGTGGGGCAGCAGATGGGAAAGGGTACTGGCACGTTCCAAAAAAGAAGGACGCAGCACGGCAGGATCCAGGGATCCCAGGGCGATCCGCCGGATGCCGGGGACCTTATCCACCTGTTCCAAAAGCATCTCCAGACGCATATTTTCCAGATCCCTTCCGTAGGATCCCGTCTCAATCCCTGTCAAAATCACTTCGCAGCAGCCGGCAGATGCGACCGTCGCCACCTCCGACACCACCTGCGCCGCAGGCCTGGAACGCACCTGTCCTCTTGCCGCAGGAATAATGCAATAGGCACACCGGTTTTCACAGCCGTCTTCAATTTTGATATAGGCCCTTGCCCGCCGGGGAGTGGTGATCCGCAAATCATCACAGACCGCCGTCCGAATGTCCGCCGCCCCTGTAGACACAAGGGTGTAGGCGATGTCCGCAATCCGCCCCTTGTCTTCGTTTCCCACAACAACGTCTGCGCCAAGGGCAGCGGCGGCCTGCGGAGAAATCTGGGAAAAGCAGCCGGTGACGATCACTACAGCCCCCGGCACGGTGCGCACCGTCCGGCGGATCAGCTGCCGGGATTTTCGGTCGCTTTCCCCGGTGACGGTACAGGTATTGAGGATGACCACATCACACGCCTCTCCATAGGGGACCAGCGTAAAGCCCCGTGCCCGAAGTCCCTCGGCAATGGCATCCGATTCATATTGATTGACCCTGCACCCGAGGGTGCAGACAGAAGCCTTCATACAAGCACAACCTCCCCGCCCAGCACTATGTGCATTATAGCATGCCGCCCCGAGGTTGTAAAGAAAAGATGCGTCCTTGGGGCAGATTCATACAAATTGTGGAAAAAGAGACTTGCAATGACAGTATATGTCGTGTATAATAGAAAAAAACACCTTGCAGGGATTTGGAACGGATGTTGAAAGAGGAAAAAATGGGAAAACTACATATAATTGATCACCCGATGATCATGCACAAACTGACGCTGATGCGTGACAAAGACACCGGAGCAAAAGATTTCCGTCAGCTGCTCAGTGAGATCTCCATGCTGATGGGATATGAAATCACCCGGGACCTCCCCATGGAGGATGTGGCGATCGAAACCCCGGTGGCACGGATGGCTGCAAAGAAAATCTCCGGCAAAAAGCTGGCCATCGTTCCTATTCTGCGGGCGGGGCTGGGCATGGTAGACGGGCTTTTGAGCCTGATCCCCGTGGCGAAGGTTGGTCACATCGGCCTGTACCGGGATCCCGAGACCCACATGCCGGTAGAATACTACTGTAAAATGCCCCCGGATATCGACAACCGCATTGTAATTCTGGCCGATCCCATGCTGGCCACCGGCGGCAGTGCTTCCGACGCCATCTCCATGCTGAAAAAGCGTGGCTGCACCAGCATCAAGCTGATGTGTCTGGTAGGCGCACCGGAAGGTGCAAAGCTTGTCATGGAGCAGCATCCGGACGTAGATATATATATCGCCGCGATGGACGAGCGGCTGAACGAGCAAAAATACATCGTTCCCGGGCTGGGGGATGCCGGCGACAGACTGTTCGGTACAAAATAAGCAAAGCCACCGGTTTGCCCGGTGGCTTTCACTTACAAAACCTGCTGGAAAGGAACATATATGCTCCGCATTACCCTAAACCAAAACGACGGCGGCCAGCGACTGGACAAATTTCTGCAAAAAGCCCTGAAGGGGCTGCCCCCCGCGCTCATGTACAAATATATCCGCAAAAAGCGGATCAAGGTAAACGGCAAACGGGCGAAGGAAAACCAGATCCTCTGCGCAGGAGACTGCATTGAACTGTATATCCCCGATGCGTTTTCCAAAAATGAAGGAGACCTGGCAGAGCTGGAACGGATCTGCACAATGCCGCGCATCCTATACGAGGACAAAAACATTCTGATCTGCGACAAACCTGCCGGCGTCCTCTCCCATACGGGAGATAAAAACGAGCAAAAAGCCGGCACCATTCCGGAGCGGGAAACGCTGATTTTCATCCTCCAGGCATACCTGTATCGCCGCGGGGAATATAATCCGAAGGAAGAGACTTCCTTCGCGCCCGCCCTGTGCAACCGGATCGACCGAAACACCGGCGGCATCGTGATCGCCGCAAAAAATGCCGTCGCCCTGCGGGAAATGAACCGGCTGATCCGGGAAGGATGCTTGGACAAACGCTACCTCTGTGCCGTCCACGGCAGACCCGCGCCGGCACAGGCAGTGCTGGAAGGGTATCTTTTCAAAAATGCAAAAACCAAAACGGTATCCGTTGCATCCTCTCCCACCCCGGGAGCAAAACGAATCGTCACGGGATACCGCACTCTGTCCTATAACAGGGAACACGACCTTTCCCTTTTGGAGATCCGCCTGGAAACCGGACGCACCCATCAGATCCGCGCCCATATGGCCTGGGCGGGCTATCCCCTGCTGGGGGAAGGAAAATACGGACAAAACAGGCAGGACCGCGCCCTGGGATATGCCCACCAGGCCCTGTACGCCTATCGGATTGCTTTCACTGTACCGGATGGCCCTCTGGCCTATCTGAATGGTCAAACCTTTTCTGTGGACAGCGAAAACATCCGCTTTTTGAAATTATTTTCATGGAGAGAACAGCCTTGAAACCACCGAAAGACAACAACCCAATGCAAAAAACACGGTCCCGTCCCGTGTTTTTGCTGTACGCTCTCTGCGGAGCATTTACCGCTCTGCCTATGGTGTTCTCTCCCCTGTGGATTCTCAGCTGGATTGCACCTGCAGGCGCCTTTGTTATCTCCTTTTTTGCGCCTGCACAAAATAAACATCCCCTGCGCCGTGCCTGGGGCAGAGGACTCTCCTTTTTCTATTGCTACGGGCTGGTGGTCTTTTACTGGTTTGTCGAACTCTATCCCTTGGACTTTGCCGGATTGGACAAGTGGGGATCTCTCGCTGTTATATTGGTGGCCTGGTTTGGCCTTCCTCTGCTTCAAGGGGTGTTCGCCGCGCTCCAATTCCCGCTTCTGCACCTTTTGTCCCGCAAATGCACCCGGCACCAAGTCCCGGGCAGCCCGGTGCTTTTGTCCCTTGCTGCCGCCAGCCTTTGGGTCTTCTTCGAATGGATGCAGACCCTCACCTGGGCGGGCGTTCCCTGGGGCAAGCTGGCGCTGACCCAGACCGGATGGCTGCCGCTGATTCAAAGCGCCTCCCTGCTGGGCTCCTATCTAATCAGTTTCTTTATCATTTTCTGCTCGTCACTTCTGGCCTTCGCCATATATTATCTGAAAAAATCAGGGTTCCGGCGCACGGCCGCCTTCGCCGGAGCAGCGCTGTGCGTATTCGGCGGAAACCTTCTTTACGGTGTGCTTCGCTGCCATCTGTACCAGCCCGAGGGAGAGGCCGTCACGGTAGCTGCCATACAGGGGAATATTGCTTCCTCTGAAAAATGGGAAGGGAAAACCAACAGTACCCTGGATATACACGAGAAACTGACGCTGGATGCCGCCGCAGACGGTGCAGATCTGATTCTGTGGCCGGAAACTGCTCTTCCTTACGTGTACAGTGCAGGCGGCAGGCTGGACGAATATCTCACAGATCTGGCGCAGGAAGCAGGTGTTCCCATTCTGGCAGGCTTTTTTATCCAGGATGAGGAACAAAAGCTGTACAACGTGATCGGAAAAGTAGACCCGGACACGGGCATGGGCGACACCTTTTATAAAAAGCGCCGCCTGGTCCCCTTCGGAGAATTTGTTCCCATGCGGGATGTGGTGATGTTTTTGATCCCGCCCCTCTCTCAGCTCTCCGCGCTGGACAGCGACATCACACCGGGCACCGACCCGGAGCTGTTTGACACAGCGTGGGGAAAGATCGGCTCCATCATCTGCTTTGACTCCATTTACGAAACGCTGATTTTGGACAGCGTCCGAGAAGGCGCAAACCTCATTTGCATTTCCACAAACGACTCCTGGTTTAAGGATTCAGCCGCCGTTTACGAGCACAATGCCCATGCGAAACTGCGGGCGGTGGAGACCGGACGGTACGTGGTGCGCGCCGCCAACACGGGCATTTCCTCCATTATCACGCCTACCGGTGAAGTCACGGAGAGTCTGCCGCCCCTGGTGGAAGGATACATTCTGGATGAAGTATACATGATTTCCGACAATACGCTCTATACGATGGCAGGCAATATTCTGATTCTTGCCGCTGGTGTGTACGTCATCGCATTGTTTTTGTGGCCGGGATCCGGCAAGAAATCCCGGGAGGCAGTCCATGACGATTCAAATTGACAAGACCATCGCCGGAAAAACCATCCGGGAATACCTGCGGGAAGATCTGGGGTACTCTGTAGGCATGCTGAAGCGGCTGAAATTCATGGAAGGCGGGATCACGATAAACGGCGCGTTTGTCACTGTGCGATATGTGCTGCAGGAGGGAGACTTGCTGCAGCTTTCCACGGAAGACCGTGAGGAAGACACGTGTCCCTATATGATTCCCGTGGACCTCCCTGTACCGATCGTATATGAGGACGCATATCTCACCGCAGTGGACAAGCCTCCCGCCATGCCGGCACACCCCTCCAGCGGACACAGACTGGATACCGTGGCCAATGCGCTTGCCTTTCGATATGCAGACACACCCTTTGTTTTCCGCCCCGTAAACCGGCTGGACCGGGATACCAGCGGACTGATGCTCACCTCCCGCAGCCGGCTGGCCGCCTTTAAGATGTATCAACACATGACCACGGGAAAGATTCGAAAGCTGTATATCGCCATTCTCTGCGGGACCCCGAAAGAGACGGCGGGAAAGATCCGGCTTCCCGTCTGCCGCGTGCCGGGCAGCGTGATCCTGCGCCGCGTGGCGGCTCCCGGGGAAGCGGGAGCCAAAGACGCGTGCACCCTATACCGTGTATTGTCCGTCGGTGAGAAATACACTGTTGTGATCGCAGCGCCTCTCACTGGACGCACCCATCAGCTGCGGGTACATTTTTCCGCGGTAGGCTGTCCCATTGCGGGAGATACTATGTACGGCGGAGAAGCTGCCGATATCGGACGGCACGCGCTGCACGCAGTATATCTCTCTTTTCCCCACCCGCAAAGCGGCAATCTTATCTCTCTATATGCACCGCTGCCCGCCGACATGGCCGCGCTCTGTCCCCTGAGCGAGGCCGCACTGAAGGAAACCGTGCAAACAGAAGCCCTCCGGTATTTTGCAGATATAAGGACAGACGATGATACGTAAAAAAATCCGCGTTTTTTGTGAAAAGTATATTCCCGTACTGTCAACAGGCATTTTTATCCTGTTCTTTTTCTGTGTCCTGCTTCAAGTCGCCTTTCGTCTCTCTCCTACCTTCTCCGATTTTTACAACCGACATATCGGCAGCATTTTGCGCGCCATCCTGGCCTGGGCGACCAACTGGATTCCTTTCTCTCTGGCAGAAGCGCTCCTATATTTTGCCCCGGTGCCTTTTGTTTTATTTTGCGTCAAGCTGTTTCGAAATATCCGGGGAGAGAGCCGGTATTTTGTTCGCTGTATTTTCGGTGTGCTGTCTGTACTGGCCGCGGCAAACAGCATCTTTGCACTCAACTTTGCCGCCGGCTATCACGGCACTTCCCTCGCAGACAAACTTGAGCTGGAAGACCGGACAGTAACGGCGCAGGAACTATATGAAACTTTTACCATTGTCATCGATAAGGTGAATGCAGCGGCAGAGCAAATAGACTTTGAGGCAGACGGATCTTCCCGTATGCCCTGGGATTTTTTCACGCTGTCCGATGTGCTCTGTGACGCTTACGAACCTCTATATGAAGCGTACACCTTTCTCTCCCCGCTGCGCAGCAACATCAAACCTCTTGTGATCAGCCCGTGGATGACCTACACCCATATCTCCGGCGTATATTCCTTTTACACAGGAGAAGCCAACCTGAACACCAACTATCCAGACTATGTGTGCGTGTATTCCGCTGCCCATGAGCTGGCTCATCAGCGCGGCATCGCCCGGGAGGATGAAGCCAACTTTATCGCCTTTCTGGTATGCACCGGCGCAGAAGATCCATACCTTCAGTACAGCGGTTATCTTTCTATGTACAATTACCTCGCTTCTGCCCTGTATTACGCGGACCCCGGATTGTATCAGGAGGCAGTCTCTGCGCTGGGACAACCGGCAAGAGGAGAGCTTGCCGCTTACAGCCGCTTTTTTGACAAATACCGGGACAGCACAGCCTCCAAGGTGTCCGATGCAATGAATGACACATACCTCCAAATTCAGGGAACCGAAGGAGCAGCCAGCTACGGCATGGTGGTAGATCTGGCGGTGTCTTATTATCTGGATCCGTAGTTTGACAAAATACCTTTTGATTCTACCTGTGCCCCCTGCAAAATATGTAAAATGCAGGGCACCTTTCGGTGTCCGATAGCATAAACTGTCTATGAAAGAGCGCTTGACCGATTTGCGCAAATTTTATGCATTTTACATATTTTTAGCCGGAATGTGCCGCGTATAATTTATACCTTGTGCACAACAATAAAGGTAGATTGTAAATTCTCCGGAAAAGCCCTTCCCTTTTATGGGCTTTTCTGGTATAATGATTAATAATTGAATTTTCCATGTTCTCACATTTGTGATATAATCTCCGGCACAATATCGGTCCGGTGCCGAAAATGAGCCCCCGGGGCTTCTCATGAAAGGAACTTACCTTCAATGGATAAAATAATAATTAACGGAGGCGTACCGCTGCGCGGAACCGTAGAAGTGAGCGGTATGAAAAACGCTGCGCTCCCGATCATATATGCATGCGTTTTGGTAAAAGATAAATGTATCATCGAAAATATCCCCAATGTGCGCGATGTCTCTCTTTCCCTGGATATCTTGCGGGACATGGGAGCCTCGGTGCGGACGATCAACAAAAACACGGTGGAAATTGACTGCACTGCGCTGCGGCAGGGAACCTCCAAAGTAGAGCAGGTGCAAAAAATCCGGGCTTCTTATTATCTTTTGGGCTCTGAATTGGGACGCTTCGGAAAGGCACATGTAGCTTTCCCCGGCGGATGTGATTTCGGCGGAAGGCCTATTGACCAGCACATCAAGGGCTTTGAAGCGCTGGGCGGTATTGTAAGTACAGAAAGCGGCTACGTAGACATCGCTACGGAAAACGGGCCGGTAGGGGGCAATATTTTCTTTGATGTGGTCACTGTGGGCGCTACCATCAATGTGATGCTGGCAGCCGTACTGGCAGAAGGCACAACGATTATTGACAACCCGGCAAGAGAACCGCATATTGTCGATCTTGCAAACTTTTTGAATACCTGCGGCGCAAAGATCACCGGCGCCGGCACGGATATGATCAAAATCAAAGGTGTAAACCAGCTCCACGGCTGCAGTTACGCCATTATTCCGGATATGATTGAAGCCGGCACCTTTATGGTAGCGGCAGCAGCTACCGGTGGCTGCGTAAAAATTACCAATGTGATCCCTAAGCACCTGGAATCCGTTTCCGCAAAACTGGAGGAAGCGGGTGCCACGGTAGATGAATACGACGATGCGGTCGTAGTGACAGGCAGGCCTGTCGTCCGAAAAGCAAATTTGAAAACCCATCCTTATCCGGGATTTCCCACCGATATGCAGCCGCAGATGGCTGTACTCCTTTGCCTGGCAAATGGTGTCAGCTACGTGTCTGAGGGCGTTTACGAAAAGCGCTTCCGTTACGTGGAAGAACTGATCAAAATGGGCGCCACCATCAAGGTAGACGGCCGCACCGCCGTCATTGAAGGCGGAAAGCCGTTGAGCGGCGCGCCGGTGATCGCCGTAGATCTGCGTGCAGGCGTTGCAATGGTAATTGCCGGGTTGGTGGCCCAAGGGACCACCGAAATTTCCGATATCCATTTGATTGAACGGGGCTACGACGATGTGGTAGGCAAGCTGCACAATCTGGGCGCGGACATCAAAAAAGTGAGCGTTCCCGACCCGGAGGAAGCAGAGCTTATGAAAAAAGCAAATTGAAATTGCATTTGTATAAACACGATCTATGTTAACACTGCGGCAAAGCCGCTACACCATACAAGAACTTACAAAAGAAAGGAAATAAAAATCATGGAAGTAACAAGAGAAACGGTAATCGGCGACGTTCTCGATTACGATATCGAAACTGCGCAGTTTTTCCTGGAGATCGGTATGCACTGTCTGGGCTGCCCACACTCCAGAGGGGAAAGCATCGAGGATGCCTGCTCCGTTCACGGAACCGACCCCGACGAGCTGGTGGAAAAGATCAACAGCTATCTTGCCGGAAAACAGGCATAAGGACAAAAGGAAACAGGGCAGCGGAGTATCCGCCGCCCTGTTTGCATGAGGAAGCAATTATGAATGACATGCAAAAAACGCCCCAATTAGACGACCGCATGGCTAAAGCAGCTTCCCTTGTGCGGGAAGGTGCCACGATCGCCGACGTCGGAACAGATCACGGATACCTGCCTATTTCTTTGCTTCGGGCGGGGAAAATCCGGCGCGCCGCCGCATCGGATATACACAGGGGGCCCCTTATGCACGCCATGGCCAATGCAAAAAAGTACGGGGTCGCAGACCAAATCCGCTTTTTTCTTTCAGATGGGCTGCAAAACATTCCCCTGCAGGATATGGGAATTACCGATATTGTGATCTGCGGTATGGGGGGAGAGGGGATCGCTCGGATTTTATCAGAGAGCGCGTATGTGCGAAATGCAAAAATCAGCCTGATCCTGCAGCCCATGTCAGCAACGGAAAAACTGCGGGTATATCTTGCCGGCGCAGGATTTGCAATCGCGGAGGAACGAATTGCAGCATCCAAGGGAAAACTGTATCAATGCATTTGTGCACAGTACGACGGCATCCCCAAAAACTGCACCCCCGCAGAACTTCTCCTGGGCAAGCAAATTTTGCAGCGGGGAGCGGCAGATCCTCTTTTCTCTCCTCTGCTGCAAAAATATATTCAGAAGACGAGACAGGAGTACACAGGAAAGCTGCAGGGGGGCGCTGCAGACGGAAAGCAAACGCGCTTCCTTCTGGAAGAACTTCTGCAAATTGCAAAAGACAAAGGCATTTGAAACACACCGCCGAAAACAGGAGAGGAACAGAAAAAAATGAATGTTTTGCGCTTCTATCTGGAATTGGACAAGCTGTATCCCAAGTCGCTGGCCTGTCCCTGGGACAATGACGGCCTCATGTGCTGCACGGATCCGGACGCCCCGGTGCAAAAAGTGCTGGTAGCACTGGATGCCACAAGAAAAGTATTGAGCTACGCTGCTGAAAACGGGTTTGACACAGTGCTGACCCATCACCCCCTTTTGTTTAAGGGTCCCAAAGCCATTGCCCCCGACACTGCCACCGGCGGACGCATCATCGCCGCGCTGCAAAACAAGATCGCCGTTGTGTCCCTGCACACGCGGCTGGATGCAGGAGCCGGCGGGGTAAATGACTGTCTTGCCGCCGCGCTGGACCTCAAGGGGCCCCTGAACACATTTGGAGATGCGGAAAGTCCCGCACTGGGACGCATGGGTACAACGGACATCACAGACGGCGCCACCTTTGCCGCACATGTGAAGACCGCTCTGCACGCGCCGGCTGTGAATGCATATCTGTGCCGCCCAGTAAAGCGTGTCGCCGTCTGCGGGGGAAGCGGAGGAGATCTGGTGCTGCCGGCTCTTACGGCAGGCGCAGACACCATCGTCACCGGTGAATGCGGATACAACCTGTGCATTGACAGTGCGGATCAGGGGATCAATGTGATCACTGCCGGCCACTTCCACACAGAGCATCCGGTATGCCGGCGGCTGGCACAGCTGGCAGAAGAGATCGCCGGCGCGCAGACAGAAATTATCTGCAGTGACATGGCGCTGCCGCTTTCCTGAAAGCTTTTGTCAACAAAATAAAAAGGAAGGGAATTCCCTTCCTTTTTCCTTTTACAGCTGCAAACGGCGAAAAGTTTCTCAAACATCCGTCCATCCGTCAATGTGCCCCCGCTCCATCGCACCCAGAATGCGCCGATACAATCCCCTGTGCCCTCGGTCAAAGGCGTGAAGGTACTCCTTTATGTACGCCCTCTGGGAATCCTTGTCCGCCGGACAAGGACTTTCCTCCACCGGCAGTCCTGCACTGCGCACAAAGCGGCCAATCTCCTTTTCTTCTGTCAGCACCAGGGGACGGATCACCGTGAGGTCCTTTCTGGACAAATACGTCACAGGGGAAAAGCATCCCACCCGTCCCTCAAAGAACAAATTCAGCATAAAGGTCTCTACTGCGTCGTCATAGTGATGTCCCAAGGCCACTTTATTGCAGCCCTGCTCCAGCGCCAGATCATGCAGCAGGCCCCGGCGCATACGGGCACAGAGAGAGCAGGGATTGGACTCACGGCGCACGTCAAAAATAATCCGCGCCAGCTCCGTCTCTCTTACAATATATGGCACATGCAGACGGCTGCAAAGCTCTCGAACCTGACGATGGTCGCTTTTCTCCGCCCGCACGCGATCGGACTTTTCAAAGCCCATATCTGCCGTCACCGCAACCAGTGCAAACGAGCGGGGCAAAAATCGGCGCAATTCCGCCAGCGCACAAAGCAGCGTCAGGGAATCCTTTCCCCCGGACACGCCTACGGCGATCCGGTCCCCGTCGCAGATCATATCATATCGTTCCACCGCCAGCCGCACGCGGCTGAGGATCTTCTGCAAATTTTTCATGTCGCACATCTCATCCTTTGCATATACTGTATCAAAGAAGCACGGGCATCTCCGCCTGCCTCTTGTACGCAGGCTGCAGCATGGAAGCTGCGCCGCCGAAATTTTTTGGAAAGGCATGGTTTATACGATGGCAAAAATCTACATAGACCAGGGACACAACCCTGTAAATCCCAACTCCGGCGCTGAAGGAAACGGATACCGGGAGCAGGATCTCGTCTACGAGATCGGCGTACGCACTGCGGAGATTCTCCGCGCAGCCGGACAGGACGTGCGCCTGTCCCGTCCCACACCCCAGACACAGCTTGGTACTTCCAACGCATCATCCCTGGCGGCACGGGTCAACGACGCCAACGCCTGGGGCGCAGATTATTTCATCAGCCTCCACGCAAATGCGTCGGAGATTTCCACAGCGTCCGGCTCGGAAGCGTTCGTTTACCAGCTGGGAACAACAGCGGAGGCCCTGGCGGAAAACATCCTGACTCAACTTGCACGCTCCACCGGGCTACCCAACCGGGGCGTATTTGCACGTCCTACACTGTATGTGCTCCGCCGCACCAGAATGCCCGCCACACTCATAGAATTGGGATTCATCACCAACACATACGACGCCGCACTCATGGCAAACCAACCGGAGCTGTTTGCCCAGGGAGTAGCAAACGGCGTGCTGGCCTTTCTGGGAGAACTGTAAAGAGATACGTACTTTTTTCAACCCTTTCGCCGCAACACAGTTGCGGCACCACCCCGGCATCTCCTGTGGAGCTGCACCACAGGGGAGGCTAAGGAGCGAAAGTCCCCCTTGTGCAAAGGGGGATGTTTTTGCGTATGCAAAAACAGGGGGATTGTTTCCCTTATACAGCCCCTCCGTCAGCTGCACTGACACCTCCCCTTCATTACGAACAGGAGGCATTAAGTTAAAATGGCCCACTTGGAGGAGAGTGGCAGGGCAACTGCGCACAGGGGGAAGCGTGAGGGTGGATAAGGTCCCCTTGTGGGGAACTGCGCAGCAGCTCCGGGGGCATACTGGCGAAACAGTCCAAGAAAAGGCCCCCTTGTGTAAAGGGGGCTGTCTCCGCTTTTGCGGAGACCGGGGGATTGATCTCTTTTACAACCCCTCTCTGACACCACCCCGGGACTTGCTGCGCAAGTCCTCCACAAGGGAGGCTTTGCCAGGCAACCCCAAAATTTTGTTAGATGAAACCTCAAGCGATAGTTATTACTCTTCCCCGGATATTCGGGCGATCTGTAATTCAAACCAAAAGGTACTGCCCTCTCCCTTCCTGCTGGAGACGCCAAAGGGCGCATTGTGCAGCACCAGGGCGTTCTTCACAATGGAAAGTCCCAAACCGGTCCCAGCGACCCCGCGCTTGTGAAAATCGCCTCCCCGGTAGTACCGATCCCAGATAAGTGGGAGCTTTTCCTCCGCAATCCCCTCTCCCGTGTCTGTCACAGAGATGCGGCAATTCTCTCCCTCCCGGGTCTGCCGCACGATCACCCGCTTATCCGCACCGGTATAGTTCACCGCATTGCAGATCAGATTGTACAACACCTGCAAAATGAGCACCTGATCCGCCTTCACACAGATCTCTTCCTGCGCCTCAAAGACAAAACAGTATCCATCCCGTTCCCGCAGGTGACTGAACCGTTCCAGCGTATCCCGCACACACTGGGTGAGAGAAAACAGCGTCTTGTTGGGCTGCCTGCTGCCGGAGGTAATCCGGGAAAGATCCAGCATATCGTTTACCAAAGAGGACAGCCGCCGGGTCTCATCGATGATAATTTGCATATTTTCCGGCGTGACCTCACCGGGAATGTCCCGCATCACCTCGCTATAGCCGGATATCATCGTAAGAGGGGTGCGCAGGTCGTGGGAAATATTTGCAATCAGCTCCTTTTGCAGGGCGTCCAGCTTAGAGAGCTCCTGTGCCGCGTAATTGAGGGTGCGGCCCAGCTCTGCAGTTTCCCGGAATTCGCCTCCCTGAAAATTCACATCGTAATCGCCCCGCGCCAGCTTTTTCGCTTCCCGATTCATGGCGGCCACGGGGCGCGTCACCTTACTGGAGATCACATAGGCCATCACAGCCGAGACCACCAGCAGAATTCCTGTAATCATAATCAACTGATACCGGAGAGTAGACACGGTGGCAGTTACGGGTTGGATCTCCGCATTCAGTATAATCAAAAGCTTTCCGGTCCCATTCCCCTCCGCCAGTTTGGCACAAATCATACTCTCCAGTCCCTCTTTTGTATCCATCTGATACACGGAAGTATACAGATTCCGGTTCAACGCACCGGCATATATGGCGTTGAGAGTGGCGTCCGTCATAAGAGAGGAATGGATCATGCAGTACGTCTGCGTATGTGCCTCCAGCAGGAGCGAACCTGTGCTTCCGGAAATCTGATACACACTCACACAGGTGTTGTATCGGGAGGCCATATCATAGACAGCTTTTTCAAAAGTGTCCTTTCCCGCTGCCGCAGCCACCCGGCCGGTGGCGATTTTTATTTCATGCTTTTTGGTCGCCCGGTATATGTCATCCAAAAACACCACCTGCAAAAGCCAGATCACCACCAATACGATCACAGTAAATATTGTCAGGTATCCGAACATTTTGATCCGCATACCCTCCGGCCGCCTGGCCGTTTTCTTTGCAGGCGCCTTTTTTTTATGCTCCTGTGTCAAAACGATATCCCACTCCTCTCAGAGTAACGATAAATTTTGCATACGGACCCAAACTTTTGCGCAGCAGCTTAATGTGGGTGTCCAGCGTGCGGTCGTCTCCATAATAATCGTATCCCCACACCTGGGTGATCAACTGTTCCCTGGACAGGGCAATATTTTTATTTTTCAGCATATAAAACAGCAGATCATATTCCTTGGGAGACAATTCCACCCGTACCCCGTCCACATATACGATGCGCGCAGCCAGATCTACACGCAGCCCCTCCAGCTCAAAAATTTGGTCGGACGCTTTGTCTCTCTCCTGAGGCGCAGCGGCGGCGTGATAGCGGTGGAGCACTGCCTCCACCCGCAGCATCAGTTCCTTGGGAGAAAAGGGCTTTACCACATAGTCGTCGATCCCCAAACCAAAGCCGTTGATCTTGTCATATTCCTCCCCTCTGGCGGAAAGCATGATGATGGGAATATTGGAAAATTTGCGAATTTCCCTGCACGCGGAAAACCCATCCAGTTCCGGCATCATAATGTCGCAGATCATCAAATCAAACGCCTGCTGCCGGCACATTTGTATCGCCTGCATCCCGTCGGCGGCCTCCGCCACGGTATATCCTTCAAACTCCGCGTACTTCGCAATCAGCCGCCGGATCATCTCCTCATCGTCTACAATCAAAAGCTTGTACATGGCGCGCTGCCCTCCCTTCGCCTTTTTCAAAATCCCTTTTTTACCTTATATTATACTACAGAAACTGGATAAATCAACGACTCTCCATTTTCAAAATTGTAAAAAAATGAAATATTGCAATTTTCTGAGAAAAAACGCGAAAGTAGCAGTTTTTTTGCATCGCATCCGTTAAAATCAGCCATTTTTGACTTTATTTGACTTTGACTTTCTTTGACTTTTAATTTATAATACATCCAGTACGAAAAAGAGAGGGGCAGAAATATGAAAAAGCAGCAAAAAAGGCGGCAGATTTTTTTAGATGCCACGAAAAGATACAGAAAATAGAAGGTGAGATCCCATGTTATTATCGGAACATATTGCAAAACTGATCGAGCAAATGATCGACGAAGGGAAAGGTACTGCCAGTGTAAAACGCAATGATCTGGCTGCGAAGCTGGGCTGCGTACCCAGTCAGGTGAGTTATGTGATTTCCTCCCGGTTTACTCCCCAGAAAGGGTACATCACCGAAAGCCGGCGCGGGGGTGGCGGATACATTCGGATCATCCGGGTGCCCATGTCCAAAAACCAGTATCTGACCCATTTCTTCCACGCGCTGGGAGACAGTGTTTCTGAAGAAGAAGCGCGTGCATATATTCGAAATCTTGTGGACAGCAATATCCTGTCAAAGCAGGAAGCAGATATTGTTACGGCAGCGGCATGTGCATCCGCTTTGGACAGAGTGCCCGCGGAGGTCAGAAACATGGTGCGCTCCGACATATTGCGTCATATTCTCATGTGCCTGATGCAGTAAGATATACAAGATAGAAAAACAAGTCATAAGAAAGGAAGAACCCCTATGAAATGCACAAGATGCAATGCAAAGGAAGCAACGGTATTCTACAGAGAAATCGTCAACGGGAAAGAAACCAAATACGCCTTGTGCAGTGATTGCGCAAACGCGATGGAAAAGGAAAATGGAAGCTTTTTTGCAGATCCCTTCGGGGGAAATCTGCTGGGAAGCCTGTTCTCCGGCATTTCCCCAAAGATACAGCAAAGAAAGGAAGAAAAGAAATGTTCCCTGTGCGGCGCTACTTTCCGCCAGCTGGCGGAAAGCGGCAAGGTAGGATGTCCTGCGTGCTATGCGTCTTTCCGGGAAGAACTGGCGCCGACCTTGAAACGACTGCACGGATCCGCCGTGCACAGAGGCCGTGCACCCAGAGCATTTGAAGCCAAACGCTCTGCTGCAGAAAAGCTGGCATCACTGGAGAGCGCCCTGAAGCAGGCCATCCAGGCGGAAGAATATGAAGAGGCGGCGCGGCTGCGGGATCAGATTCGAGATCTGCGCGCCCAGTAATGTCCACACTACACATAGAAAGGAAGGATCCATATGCTCTGGTATGAAACAGAAGGACCGGAGAGAGACGTCTTCGTATCCACCCGGGTACGGCTTGCCCGAAATCTGGTAGATTACCCTTTTGAACCCCGCCTCAGTGAGGCAGGCGCAAAGGAAATCATTGAAAAAGCAAAGTCGGCTCTGGGAGAAGACCAGGGATATACCTGCCGGGATCTCTCCGCTGCAGGGGACAATGAAAAGCTGGCCCTGGTGGAAAAACATCTCATCAGTCCCGAATTTGCAAGAAAAAACACACCCTGTGCCCTGATAGAAAATGAAGAAAAGCAGGTATACGTAATGGTGTGCGAGGAAGACCATCTCCGGATCCAGTGTATCCGCCCCGGTTTTGATCCCAAGGAAGCCATGGACGCTGCACTGGAAGCAGATGCCGCCATAGATGCCCATTTGCACATCGCTTTCGACGAAAAGCTGGGATACCTCACCCATTGCCCCACCAATCTGGGGACAGGCCTGCGTATCTCCGTGATGATGTTTCTCCCTGCCCTGACTATGACCGGCAGGATAAAGAGCATTCAGGGACAGCTTTCCAAAATCGGGCTCACCGTTCGGGGTACCACTGGAGAGGGCAGCGCGGCAAAGGGATGCCTCTATCAGTTTTCCAACTGCGTGACCCAGGGTGTCACGGAAGAAGAAATTCTAAGCAACCTCCGGGAAGCCGCCGGCAGTATCGCCAGAGCGGAGCGGGAAACCCGAAAGCAGCTTCTGGAAAACAACGAGGATGCGCTTCGCGACCGGGTGATGCGCGCCATGGGAACCATGCGCAGCGCCTATATGATAGATACGGAGGAATTATACCGGCTGTATGCAGACGTACGGCTGGGAATCGCCCTGGGAATTTGCGAGGGTGTGTCCTACACGCAGCTGGATGCCCTGCTCATTCGTTGTATGCCGGCCACACTCACCTCCCAATTTGGAAAGGATCTGTCCTCCACCCAGCGCGACAAGGCGCGGGCTGAAATTCTGCGAACCAGTATGCGGCAGGCTGCGCAAGAAGTTATAAACAGTGAAAAGAAAGGAAGGATCGTATGATGATCAACAGATTTACCCAAAAAGCCCAGCACGCCCTCACAAAGGCGCTGGCCACCGCCCAGGAAATGGGGCACACCTATGTGGGAACTGAGCACATTCTCATGGGACTGCTCCTGACAGATGACAGCATCGCCAGACGGATTCTTACAGAACGGGGCGTAAGTGCGGAAGCAACGCGGGAACTGATCGCCTCCTCTGTGGGAACGGGGACGCCTTCTTCCGTTTCTTCGGCAGACATGACACCTATGACCAAAAAAATCATTGAAGAAAGCGCCTTTGCCTCCAGCCGTATGTCTCACAACTATATCGGAACGGAACATCTTCTCCTGGCCATTGTCAGTGAAGAAGACAGCTTTGCCAACAAGCTGATCCGCGCCCAAAATGCATCCATTACGGATATCAAAAACGATCTGTTTGAGTATTTTGGCGCAGGCTTTGAAGAACAGCGGGGAGAGCCCTCACAAAAATCCGGTGGCAAAGGAGACAAGAACGCCGTTCCCGGTGCACCTACCCTGTCCAAGTACGGCACCAATCTGTGCAAGGCGGCAAAGGAGGGACGAATCGATCCCATCATTGGACGGGACAAGGAAACAGAGCGTGTGATCCAGATTCTGTCCCGAAGGACAAAAAACAACCCCTGCCTGATTGGGGAGCCCGGCGTGGGCAAGACCGCCGTGGTAGAGGGACTGGCTCAGCGGATCGTCGACGGCGCCGTACCGGAGAATCTGCGGGACAAGATCATTGTAACTTTGGACATCTCCTCCATGGTGGCCGGTGCAAAATACCGGGGAGAATTTGAGGAACGAATGAAAGGCGTCATGGAAGAGGTGGCAAAGGATCCCCGGATCATCCTCTTTGTGGATGAAATCCACACCATCATCGGCGCCGGCGGTGCGGAAGGCGCCGTAGACGCGGCGAACATCATCAAACCGGCACTGGCACGAGGCACCATGCAGCTCATCGGCGCCACTACCATCGACGAATACCGCAAGCACATTGAAAAAGACGCCGCGCTGGAGCGTCGGTTCCAGGCCGTTATGGTGGGCGAACCCACTCCGGAAGAGGCAGTACAGATTTTGAAAGGCCTGCGGGACAAATATGAAGCGCACCACAAGCTGAAGATCTCCGATGAAGCCATCGAGGCAGCCGTACAGTTGTCCGTTCGGTATATCGGCGACCGATTCCTGCCGGACAAGGCCATCGACTTGATTGACGAAGCGGCTTCCCGCCTGCGGATCAAGGGCTTTACCCCCACGCCGGAAGTAAAAGAACTGGAGGAAAAGCTGCGCAGCGTCACTGCGGAAAAGGAGGAAGCGATCCTGGGAGAGGACTATGAGCGGGCCGCCAGACTCCGGGACGATGAAAAGAAGCTGCAGGACGAGATTGCAGCTTCCCGCAAGGATCCCGGGCAGGCAACGGATGCCGTAGTAGGACGCAGCGATATTGAAGACATTGTCACCGCATGGACAGGGATCCCCGTGAAAAAGCTGGCCGGTGAGGAAAGCGAACGGCTGCTTCATTTGGACCAGCTGCTGAAAGAGCGGATCATCGGTCAGGACGCCGCAGTGGAGGCAGTGGCCAAAGCGATCCGCAGGGGCCGTACAGGTCTGAAGGATCCCAACCGTCCGGTAGGCTCCTTCATTTTCCTGGGTCCCACAGGCGTGGGAAAAACGGAGCTGAGCAAAGCCCTTGCCGAAGTGATGTTCGGCGATGAAAACGCCATGATCCGGATTGACATGTCCGAATACATGGAAAAACACAGCACTTCCAAGATGATCGGTTCCCCTCCTGGATATGTGGGGTACGACGAAGGCGGCCAGCTGACGGAAAAAATCCGCCGCCATCCTTATTCTGTCGTTTTGTTCGACGAGATCGAGAAGGCCCATCCGGATGTGTTCAATATCCTGCTGCAGATCCTGGAAGACGGCATTCTCACAGACGCACAGGGCAGACGGGTGGACTTCAAAAACACCGTCATCATCATGACCTCCAACGTAGGCGCCGGCAGCATTGTAGAGCCGAAAAAGCTGGGCTTTGCCCCGGACTCGGACAACGGAGACGACGACATGCGCCGAAACGTGATGGACGCACTGAAGCGGACCTTCCGCCCGGAGTTTTTGAACCGTGTGGATGAGATCGTTATCTTCAACAAGCTCTCGGACGAAGACATTCAAAAAATCGCCGGCCTCATGCTTCGGGAGGTCGCAGGGCGTATCGAAGCTCAGGGGATCCATATCACCTTCGACGACGATGTGACGGCTATGCTGGCAAAGGAAGGCTTTGATCCGGTATATGGTGCAAGGCCCCTGCGCCGGGAGATCGTGCGGAAGATAGAGGACAGTTTCTCGGAGGAAATGCTTTCCGGAAACATCAAGGAGGGCGATCGGGTACGTGCCGTTCTCCGGGACGGCGCCATCGTCTACGAAAAAGAACCTGTACCATCCAAACAGGCTTAAATGCCAAAAACAGGACGCTTGCCCATGCAAGCGTCCTGTTTTCATCTGCAGTTCAGTCCACATACTTCACAATGGTTATGTGCGAATACATGCCATCTCCGAAATTTACCAAATCCTCCATGTTTTCCTTGAAAATATTTGCGTTCCACGCTGACAGCTTCTCAAGATCTGCAAACCCATGGATTTCTACATACATGGGATCTCCTACCATATCTGTCATGCAATCCCAGAACGCACTCCAGTTTTCCCCGTAATAGTCGGAAAATCAAATACCCGCTTAAATTGTGCGTGTATCTCGTCCAGATTTTTGCACCCTGTAAAGTCGATGATATATTTCTCCATTTTGTACCCTTCTTAAGGCAAAACCTCAAAAAATGTTTTATAGTGATCCTCTGTAAAAAAGATCAATCCGTCGTTGGAATATACGATGCGCTTGGTGTTTCTGTACCCGGTGGTGTAGTCCACGTCGCACGCATACCACCTACGGACGCTTTTCACCGGCAAATGCAAGTCCTCATTGTCATATACATCTCCCCCGATCATCTTTCCCGGCGCCACCATCGCCAAATTTCCTTTCTTCTGTTTCCATCCCAATGATTTTGCTTCATCTCTTGTCAAATAGTAGTCCGGCAGCCGGCCGTACACGGCCAGATACCGCCCCGGTCCGTTCAACACATCTTGACAATCCCCCTGTCAGCGAAGCTGACATCCCCCCTTACACAAGGGGGACTTATTTATATGGAATCTTCCCTACAATAACAAAAGCCTCCCCTGTGGTGCAGCTCCACAGGAGAGGCCGGGGTGGTGCCGCAACAATGCTGCGGCGGAGGGGTTGTTATTTCTTATAATAAATATGGTCAAACGCGTTGGCATACAGGGTCCCGATCAGCTTGCAGCTGTTCAGCGTGGGATGCACCCCATCCTCCGACCAATACTGCACATCCCGTTCCACGCAGGCCGCTGCAAAGATCCCGTCCAGGGGAATAAACGCATCCGCGTACTGGCGGGCCAGCTTGCGGGTGATCAATATTTTCGGGAAGACATCCTCCCGGAAGAATTCCTTATCCTGGACCGGAAGCAAAAACTGCTCCAACATGAGAATTTTCGCATTTGTCTTTCTTTTGATCTCTTCCAAAATATACTGATAGTTTTCTTCAAATTTTTGATTGGGAAGCCACTCCCGCTTTTCTGCACGGTGCCACGTGTCATTTACCCCGATTAAAACAGAAACAAAATCCGGCTGAAGATCCGTGCACTGTTCCTTCCAGCAGGCGACTAAATCCCCGCTTTGCCTGCCGCTGAGTCCGTAATTCATAAATTCCAGTTCCAGATACGGATGACGGCTCTGGATCTCTCTTGCCGCATAATAGGCGTATCCGCCTCCCAGATGATGGCAGTCGCTGCGGTCCCGGCCGCCGTCTGTAATGGAATCTCCCTGAAACAAAATTCTCATAATCGTCTCCTCTTTATATAAATGATTGCCTAATTTTCATCCCCCGGAATCCGGCCGGTACACTGCAGCCCGGCAAAGTCCCGCTGACGCAGCACCTCATAAACGCCTATCGCCACAGAATTGGACAAATTTAAGCTTCGCTGCCCCTCCCGCATGGGCAGGCGCACACAACGCGCATAATGCCGCCGGAGAAAATCCTCCGGAAGCCCCTTCGTCTCTTTACCGAACATCAAATATACGTTATCCGGATAATGTATTTCGGTATACTTTTTTTCGGCTTTTGTAGAAAAACAGAAAAATTCCGCGTCTGGATGCTTTGCAAAGAAATCCGAAAGGCCCTTATAATAATAAATATCCAGGCTGTGCCAGTAGTCCAGTCCCGCACGCTTGAGCTTTGCGTCGTCGATGCGAAATCCAAGGGGTTCGATCAAATGGAGAGACGCGCCGGTGGCTGCACAGGTGCGGGCAATATTCCCCGTATTCTGGGGAATCTCCGGCTCCACCAAAACAATATGGATGTGCATACTTTGTATCCTGTCTTTTCATCTTCTACTTAGTAGGATTATAGCATCCCGCACTTTGTTTGTCTATAGGAAACAATGTAAATTTTTTCTTTTTTTCTTTACAATCCGTCCTGGTTGTTGTAAAATAATTATGATTGGTGTATTTTATTTGTCTGGCCGGCAGAAATGCAGCAAGGCTGCAAATTCAGATTTCTGGGCCGCGCCGCACCGACAGGTGGGCGAAAGAAAGCGTGTTGGAAAATGAGCCTTATTACAAAAATCTTCGGCACTTACAGTGACCATCAAATCAAAAAAATCCTTCCTATTGTGGATAAAATAGAAGCCCTGGCGCCAAAATACAAAGAGATGTCCGATGCAGATATGCGCGCCACTACCGACGCCCTGCGGGAAACGCTGCAAAAGGGACACACGCTGGACGAGATCCTGCCGGACGCCTACGCCCTGGTACGGGAGGCGGCCGACCGGGTGTTGGGCAAGCGTCCCTTCCGGGTACAGCTCATGTGCGGCATTCTGCTCCATCAGGGAAGAGTGGCCGAAATGAAGACCGGTGAAGGAAAAACGCTGGTGGCAGCCCTGCCCGCTTACCTGAATGCCCTCACTGGCAAAGGAGTGCACATCGTCACCGTCAACGAATATCTTGCGAAGATGGGCCAGGAGGAAATCGGGCGCATCCATGAGTTTTTGGGACTGACCACCGGCCTCATCGTTCACGATCAGACAAAGGAGGAAAAGAAGGCCGCCTATAACTGCGACATCACCTACGGCACCAACAATGAATTTGGGTTCGACTATCTGCGGGACAATATGGCCACCTATAAAGAAAATCAGACCCAGCGGGGGCATTCTTTTGCCATCGTGGACGAGGTGGACTCCATTCTTATCGACGAAGCCCGCACGCCGCTGATCATATCCGGCCACGGTACCAAAACAGATGAGCTGTATCAGCGGGCAGAGGCCCTGGCCCGCACCATGACCAAGTTTGTCATCAAAGAACTGGATACCAAGGTGGAAAACGACCAGATTGAACAGGACTATATCGTAGATGAAAAGGCCCGTTCCTGTACCCTCACCGCAAACGGTATCAAAAAAGCGGAAGCCTTTTTCGGAATTGAAAACCTGTCTGATCCGGAAAATGCGGATATCTCCCACCACATTTATCAGGCCATCCGTGCCCACGGCATCATGAAGCGGGACACGGACTATGTGGTGAACAACAACGAAGTGATGATCGTAGATACCTTTACCGGACGAATCATGCCCGGCCGCCGGTACTCCGACGGACTGCATCAGGCCATTGAGGCAAAAGAGGGCGTGGAGATTCAAAGGGAAAACCGCACCATCGCTACCATCACCTTCCAAAACTACTTCAGAATGTACGATAAATTGTCCGGCATGACCGGTACCGCACTTTCTGAAGAAAATGAATTTCGGGAGATCTATAATCTGGACGTAGTGGAGGTGCCCACCAATAAACCTATGATCCGGATAGACCACAGCGACGTGGTCTATACTACCGTAGCAGGAAAGGACCGCGCCGTTATCCGTCAGATCGTGGAATGCCACAAGAAAGGGCAGCCCGTTCTGGTGGGTACCGTGTCCGTGGAAAAATCGGAAAGGCTTTCCCAAAAACTGAAGGCTGCCGGAATCCCCCATAATGTGCTCAATGCAAAATATCATGAAAAAGAAGCGGAAATCGTGGCCCAGGCCGGAAAGCTGGGGGCCGTGACCATCTCCACCAACATGGCAGGACGCGGTACCGACATCCTGCTGGGCGGCAACGCGGAGTATCTTGCCAAGCAGCAGCTGCGCAAGGAAGGATATGAGGAAGAGATCGTCATGCTGGCCACCGGCTCCTCTCAGTCCGTTTCAGAGGAAGCGCTGGAGGCGAGAAAGCACTACCGCGAGCTTTACGGCAAATATAAGGAAGAAATCAAACCGGAGGCGGAAAAAGTCGTCGCGGCCGGGGGACTGTTCGTCATTGGTACGGAGCGGCACGATGCACGCCGCATCGACAACCAGCTGCGTGGCCGAAGCGGACGGCAGGGCGACCCGGGGGAATCCCGCTTCTACCTGTCCCTGGAGGACGATTTGATGCGTCTGTTCGGCAGCGAGAGGATCCTGGGGCTTGTATCCCGGCTGGGCATTACCGAGGACGACCCCATCGACGCCAGAATCCTTTCCAACTCTATTGAAAGCGCACAAAAGCGCCTGGAAGACCAGAACTTTGAGCGCAGAAAGAACGTCCTCGCCTACGACGATGTCATGAACCAGCAGCGCAAGGTGATCTATCAGCAACGGCAGGAGGTGCTGGAGGGTGGTTCCCTGCGGGAGAAAATGCTGGCCATGATCCAGTCTACCATCTCCGATTCCATTTCCCAGTTTCTGCATGAAGACGATATGGCCCTCTGGGATATCGCCGCTCTGAAAAACAAATATATGGGGCTGCTCTGCCAGGAAAGCGATTTCAACGATCTGTCCGGCAAGCCGGAAGAGGTGCGGGAGCGTATCCGCACCCAGCTGTTGGACCGGGCCATGAAGCTCTACGAGGAAAAGGAGCAAAAGATCTTCGGAGAAGAGGTCTTCCGGGAAGTAGAGCGGGTGGTACTCCTGCGAAACGTGGACTCCAAATGGATGGATCATCTGGAGGCGATGGATTCTCTCATGGATTCCATCGGACTGCAGGCATATGCCCAGCGCAACCCTATCAGCGAATACAGAATTGCCGGAGCAGATCTCTTCGATGAAATGATCACCATGATCCGGGACGATACCGTTCGCATGCTCCTGTCCGTCATGCCCCGCCCGCAGACCATGAAGCGGGAACAGATCATTCAGCCGGTATCGGCCGGATTTGCCGGCGCAGGAGACGGAACGCTCAAGAAAAAACCTGTGGTAAAAAAGGCTGCCGAGAAAATAGGGCGCAACGACCCCTGTCCCTGCGGCAGCGGCAAAAAATATAAAAAATGCTGCGGAGCAGGTACCAAAACCAATGAAAACACATAAACAAAAAAAAGACCCCCTGGGTCTTTCCTGGATCGGCGCCGGCATGATCTTTCTGTTCAATCCACTCATCAACGTAGTGGACGTGCTGCCGGACTTTATCGGACTGTTTATGATCATGCACGGTCTGTCTAAAGTCGCGGAAGTGACCGATCATCTGGGAGACGCCCGGGACGGCTTTGCCAAGCTGGCCATTGTCAGCCTGATACAGACAGGGATTGTTTTTACGCTTCCCTTCAATTCCGATTCCTATACCATGCTGATGGCCTTTTCCGTCAGTATCGTAAGTGCGATTTACTTTGTACCAGCTGTCTCCCACTTGTTTGAAGGTTTTTCCTATATTTCCCTGCGCACCGGCGCCGCCTCCCCCAATGCCGTCCCCTCCAGAGGGGCTCTGCGGGGGAAAAATCAAAAGCATTCCAGCGTGACGGCCCTCCAAGTGCTCACCTACGCAGCGTTTTTTATACGCGCCGGAGGGGCTGTGCTGCCCCTTGTCCCAGGAATCTTTGTCAATGACTATGTGGGCGCGCCGGGTGTAAACTGGGCGCAGTACAGCGGCGTATTGTATGCGTTTGCCTGGGTCGCCGGATTTGCAGTGGGCATCCCCTGGCTGCTCCGTTTTCGTCGGTACATCAAGGGGATGTGCGCGGATCCGGTGCTCACTGAAACACTTTGGCAAAGATACAAAGAGGAAGTTTTGCCCAACAAGGGTTATCTTGCTGCAAAAAGGACCCGCATCCTGTTGATTCTGGCAATCGTCGCCTGCGGACTTACCTTTTGTATGTATGTGGACTACGTAAATATCGTGCCCAATGCGTTTTCCGCGGCGTTTCTGATCGCTGTTTTTGCATTCCTGAAAAGGGAGGATAAAAAGCACGCGCTTTGGGGCATCGTACTGTCTGTTCTCCTGATCATAGCGTCCATTGTCACAGAGGTCCTCCTTGTAAACTATACCGGCGGGATCAACAATTACACGCCTGCATCCTTTGCAATCGGCGTACAACGAGCCCGGGAGCTCTATCCTTGGATCATGGTCTCCTCCCTGGTCGAGGCAGTGCTGGCCCTCTCCGCATTCGCCGTATTGCTGTACCTGCTGCGGGGATTGCTTCGATCCCATATCGCCGCATACGCAGGCCGCTTTTACAGGACAGAGGAACAGGCAGCCGCAGAAATTGCCCGTTTGACGGGAGAAGTGCAAAGCCGGCTGCGGTTTACCGCTGTGGCAGGCGGCGCGGCGTTGCTTCTCAACGGGGTGTACGCATGCATCGCACCCTGGGCGCCGGTAATTTGGATTTTGAACGCGATGGTCGTGGCTCTATTTACCTATGGGATGTACAAGGTATACGCATATATGCAGGAAAATCTGTACACGCGTATTTTGCGAAATTATTAAAACACGGGGCACAGCCAGCAGGCTGTGCCCCGTAGTATTTTTATCAAAGCCATTTTTTGCGCTTGAACAGCAGAATGAGAATCACACTGATCAAAATACTGACAACGATCACCGCCGGATATCCCAGCTTCCAATGAAGCTCCGGCATACCGACAAAGTTCATTCCATACCAGCCGGCGATCAGCGTCAGCGGCAAAAACAAAACTGTCACAATGGTAAACACCCGCATGAGATCGTTTTGCCGTATGGAAAGCTGCGACTGATATTCTTCCCGCATCTGATTGACAATCTCCTGCAAATTCTGCACGGCACGCAGATACCGGTCCGTCCGTGCACCCAAAATGGCAATACGCTTCAGCGTTTGTTTGGAAAGCAGTCGGTTGTCATTGGCATCCATCTCATCGAAAATGGAATCCAGCTGTTCATAATAGCGTTTCAGGCGCAACAGTTCTTTGCGCCAGTTGCAAATCTGCGCAAGCACACCTCGTCCGCTGCCGGAAAGGACCCTTGCTTCCTCTTCACTGATCTGTGCCTCAAACCGATGCAGATATTCCATATCCCCCCTGAGCAGTCTAACAAAAAATGCATAGAGCAACTGTTCGTTCTGTGTGGCGTCGGGCGCTTCCAAATCTTCCAAGATACGATGGACGCACATTTCACCGGCCCGGTCCCTGCAGAAGAAAAACAAATCCTCCTTGTCCATATAGATGAGGATCTTGGAACTTTCTGTCCGCTCGCTGTGGACATCGTAGTAGTCAAAGGCCAGAAGATCAAAAACGTCATGACATTCAAAGCTCTCACTCTCACATTCGTTTATGTAGTCAAAAACCTTCGGGTCCATATACGCTGCAGCTTTGTGCAGCTGCGCGTAGGTAAAAACCTGTCGCATGTTTCTCCTCCTAATTCTTTCCTTTGCTCCCGCTTTCGGAAAAAGGCGAAGCATCGCTTCGCCCGGTCCGTATGTCACTGCGCGAAGAGCTCTCCCGACAAATACCGCTCTCCAGTATCCGGAAGCAGTACTACGACACGCTTTCCGGCATACGCGCTCTGCCGGGATAATTCCATCGCTGCCCACAGTGCCGCACCGGAGGAGATCCCCACAAGGATCCCTTCCTCCCTGGCCGCAGCACGTGCAGCCCCAAAGGCATTTTCAGCAGACACCTGCACCACCTGATCATATACCGATGTATGCAAAACCCGGGGCACAAACCCCGCACCAATACCTTGCAGCTTATGCGGTCCCGCGGCACCTCCCGACAATACCGGGGATGCGTCCGGCTCCACAGCAACAATCTGAATATCGGGGTTCTTTGACTTCAAATATTCCCCTGCCCCGGTAATGGTCCCGCCGGTACCCACACCGGCCACGAACACATCTACGCTGCCGTCCGTATCCTCCCAGATCTCCGGACCGGTGGTGCGCCGGTGGGCATCTGCATTGGCGGGATTGTCAAACTGTCCGGGAATAAAGCTGTCCGGATACTGTTTTGCCAGTTCTCCGGCCTTTGCAATGGCCCCCTGCATTCCCAACTTTCCATCCGTAAGCACGAGCCGGGCGCCGTATGCCTGCACAAGCCGCCTCCGCTCCAGAGACATGGTGTCCGGCATGACAATGATAACCCGATATCCCCGTGCGGCAGCTACCGCCGCAAGCCCGATCCCCGTATTTCCGGAAGTGGGCTCGATAATCACCGTTTCCGGCCCCAGAACTCCCTGCCTCTCGGCGTCGTCCAGCATGGCCAGCGCCACCCGGTCCTTTACGCTGCCCGCCGGATTGAAATACTCCAGCTTTGCCAGCAGCTCCGCCCGCAGACCATACCGTCGTGCAAGCCGCTCCAGCCGCAGCAGAGGCGTTTTCCCAATCAACTGCTCTACAGAAGTATAGATGTTCGCCATTTTTCTTCCCTCCATTCGTCAAAACTGAGGCACTACGGCACCCTCGTATTTCTCCTCCATAAAGGCCCGCACTTCTTCACTGCACACGGCCTTTACCAGCGCCTGGATCTTTTCCGTGTTTTCATTTCCCTCTTTCACTACGACCGCGTTGGTGTAGGTCCTTGCCATATCGGAATCCGCCGTCTCCGCAGCCAGCGCATCCTCGATCTGCAGCCCGCCGCCGATGGCGTAATTGCCGTTGATCACCGCGATATCCACATCCTCCAGAGAACGCACCTGCTGCGCCGCTTCGATCTCCCGGATCTGCAGATTTTTCTCATTTTTTTCGATATCCAGCACAGTCGCCTCCAGCCCCGCATCCTCGCGCAGCGTGATCAGCCCCTGGGCCTCCAGCAAAAACAGCGCTCTCGCCTCGTTGGTGGTATCGTTGGGGACGGTCACAGTTGCCCCCTCCGGAAGGGCGTCCAGAGAATCACATTTGCCGGCATATATGCCCATGGGTTCGTAGTGTACATCGGCAACGGAAACCAGGTGCGTCCCATTTTCCTCGTTGAAATCATCCAAATATTTCAGATGCTGGAAGTAGTTCGCATCCAACTCTCCGCTTTCCGTAGCCGTGTTGGGCAATACGTAATCGTTAAACTCCCGGATCTCCAGGGTGTACCCTTCCTTCTCCAAGACCTCTTTTGCCACCTCCAAAATTTCCGCATGGGGTGCAGGAGATGCGCCGACGACAATGGTCTTTTCATCCTTTGCACCGCCGCAGGCCGCAAGGCCGAAAACAGAAACTGCCGCAAGCGACAGAGCCGTGATGAGCGAAACAATCTTTTTCATAATATCATACCTTCTTTCTGATTTTATACATTATTAAATTTCTTTCTATCTTCTGATCCGCTTATCTGTTTTGAAGGCGACACGCATGCCCACCTCCTGAAAAATCTGCACAATCACAACCAAAATCAATACCGTGACCAGCATCACATCGTCCTCATAGCGGTAATACCCATAGTTGATGGCAATGGACCCCAATCCCCCGCCGCCGGTAAATCCGGCCATGGCTGAATACCCCAAAATCGTAGTGATAGCAATGGCACTGCCCACAATGAGGGAAGGCTTTGCCTCCGGCAACAGTACCTTGCATACAATCTGGAAGGGGGAGGAACCCATCGATGCCGCCGCTTCGATAACTCCACCGTCCACTTCCTTCAGGGAAGACTCCACCATCCGCGCTACAAAGGGCGCTGCCGCCACCACCAGCGGCACAATGGTCGCCGTAGACCCGATGGTAGTCCCCGCGATCGCCCGGGTAAAAGGGATGATGGCAACCAGCAGCACGATAAAGGGAACAGATCGCAAAAGATTTACAACAGCACCCAGGATCTTGTTCAGTGGCTTATTTCGGCAAATGCCGTTTTCGTCCGTGATATATAGAATCACGCCCACCGGAATGCCGATGACATACGACGCCGCTGTGGAGACCACAACCATATACAATGTCTCAAGAATCCCTGTCAGAAGGGTATCGATCATCCCGCTGTCCCACATATGCATCCTCCTCGCTGTATTGTATTTCGTGCTCTGCAAGATATGCCCGCACACGGGCCGCCGCAGCCGGGTCTTTCGGCAATTGCAGAACCATTTGCCCAAACGCCTTTTCCCGGATTTTCTTTGTATCTGCCCGCAGAATATTCACCGGTACCCTGCATTCTAAAATCAAGTTGGAAAGCACCGGCGCATAAGCGGACTGTCCGTCAAATACCAAACGGAAGATCTGCCCGCCGTCTACCACTTCCATGGGCCGCGTCTTAGGGAGAATCAGATTTTTGGCCATGTCGGACTGGGGATGTAAAAATACCTCCTGCACGGGACCGCTTTCCACCACGCTGCCCGCTTCCATTACGGCCACTTTGTTACAGATCTGCTCCACCACCTGCATCTCGTGGGTGATGACAACGATCGTAACACCCAACTTTTCATTGATGTCCCGCAGAAGCTTCAAAATGGAACGGGTAGTATTGGGATCCAGTGCGCTGGTCGCCTCGTCGCACAACAGCACCTTAGGATCTGTCGCCAGCGCCCGGGCAATGGCCACCCGCTGTTGCTGTCCGCCGGACAACTGAGAGGGATATGCTCCCGCTCGATCCGACAGTCCAACCAATTCCAAAAGCCGCTGCGCCTTTTGGAGTGCCTGCTCTTTGGGAACCTTACTGATTTCCAGAGGATAACAGACATTTTTCAAAGCCGTTCGCTGAGACAGCAAATTAAATGACTGAAAAATCATAGATATAGCCTTGCGCGTCTGCCGCAGTTCTTTCGCACGCAGAGTTGCAAGATCCACTCCCGCAAAATACACCTCCCCGCTGGAGGGCCGTTCCAAAAAATTCATACAGCGCACCAGGGTGGACTTTCCGGCTCCCGACAATCCGATAATACCATATATATCCCCTCTCTCGATCTTCAGGGACACATTCTGCACCGCTTCTACGGCGCCGCGGGCAGTTTGAAAGGTTTTGCTAACATTTTTCAGTTCAATCAAACAATCTCCCTCCTTTTTCATTTTACAATAGGACAATCTCCCACCCGCTCCGCGGGCATGGCCCCCGGAGTTGCCTTGCAACTCCCCACAAGGGGGCCTTTCTAATCCAAACATTCCTCTTCTATTCCTTTTCGCCTCCCCCGTATAAGGAGGCATTTTTTCCTTTAGCCTCCCCTGTGCGGGGGCTGCGTGGCAGACCCGGGGGTGGTGTCAGCGTAGCTGACGGAGGGGGTGTCTCTATACACCATCCCCAAAATAAGAAAAGTCCGGGCGTCGATCAAACTCCCGGACACTTTTGTGCAAATATTCTTCTGCCCATGCAATACTCAGCTGCAAAAAAATGCAGAAAACGCCCGCACATCTTTCTGTGTCCGGGAGCTGAGCATTCGACCGCAGCGGAAATTCGCACGTATCCATTTTCCAAGCAAATCCTTCATACTTGCGTTTCCTCCCGCTGCTTCTGAGATTTTAGGCCATTTTATCATTAATTATTAAATTTGTCAAGGTTATTTTAATAATTCCCGCGAAAAAACCATTTCAAAAAAAGCGCGAAAAAAATCAAAATATAGGGAATTCCCTCGGAATATCGGTTTTTTTGACGTAGGAGATTTCCATCGTATACTTGTAATCCAATCGAATCGGACCATAGGAAAGTTTGGAACGGCGCAGTCCCTCCAGCCCCAAATCCTCTTCCCGATTCACAAAAAGCGCACCATCAACGCTCCGCTGAAAATCCCGGGAAAGCACCTGAAACGCACCGTCCCGCTTTTTGTCAGCCTTTTCCACATGGACAAATACTGTGTCTTTGTAAATTTCTCCCATTGTGAAGCCGCAAATCTTCCCGGCTGTCCGCAGAATTACGCCGCACATGCCATAGATATCCCAGGCGCGGAGAACCCTGCAAACCGCTGCAAATTCCGGTCCGTCTATCGAAGATGTCGCAGAATTCTCCAATGCATACTTTTGAAAGTAGCGCACGACCTCGGATGCGTTTTTTTCATCCACCGCCTCGATGTGATATTCCGGATTTTCCCGAATAAACCGATTGATTAAATTCTTTTGCCGGTGATGTTTTCGCCCGGCAGGATTTTCAAAATCCTTTTTATCATAAATATAATCTGCCCAGTCCCGGTCTGCATGGAGACCGCCCTGTGCAAAATTTCCCTTTTGAAAACATTCTAAAACTTGATCGGTCCGCTCTGAAGGAATCACGGACAATCTTCCCCGGCCCATTTCTTCAATATGTTCCCGCAGTCGCCGCAGGGCAATTTGCTCTTTTGGTCCCAGGGGATATAAATAACTGCGGGATGCATCTTCTGCAAATGCCGCACTTAAATACAAATTGTCTTCCCATACGGCATATTCCATGTCATACGCCCGATGCCACATCTTCACCGTGCCCGGTGCATAATCGCATATCCTGTGGATCCCGGTATAGATATACGGAGCATATTCCTTATAATATGCGTCGAGTTTTGCAAAGTCTGATTCCGTTATTTTTTGAAAATTCAGCATAAAGCAACCTGTCCCCCACCTGCGACAATTCCCGCTGTAATTTGCTTTTTGGGCGCAAAAACAAAGCTTGGTAAATATTACCAATTTATTTCCGGCAATTTTGTTAATTATTTTACATGGTAAATACTTGCAATTATTACCAATATATGGTAAAATTCAATTACCATAAATTACCACTTACGGAGATAATAACCATGGAGAAGATGAAAGTTTTAATTGCAGACGAAAACAGTGAAAGCAGAAAAATGTGCAAAGAAGCATTGATGCGCGCCGGCATCCGTTTTGTGGACGAAGCTTCCAACGGAGAAGAAGCGCTGACCTACATAAATCGCAATCATCCCGATGTAGTGATCGCCGACGTATGGCTGTCCCGCCTGGATGGAATCGGTCTGATTCGGCAGGCGATGTCCCTGCCCTACGGACAAGACAAAGCTCCCGCATTTATCATTGCGTCTCTCGTCACCAATCAAAACATTTTTGTAGAAGCTGCACGTGCAGGCGCAGCGCTGTGTCTGCCCAAGCCGCTGGATTATACCAGTCTTTCCGAGCATGTACTCTCCATTTATCGAGGCAGAGCAGACGGCTCCATCTCTGTAGGCGCGGTAAGCACCACCCCGCCGGATATTGAGGCGCAAGTGACAAAGATTATCCACCAAATCGGCGTGCCCGCACACATCAAGGGCTATCAATATCTGCGTACCGCAATCCTGCTCACCATCCGGGACAGCGATATCATCAATTCCGTTACAAAAGTACTTTACCCCTCTGTTGCAAAAAAATACTCCACGACGACCTCCAGAGTCGAACGGGCGATCCGCCACGCGATCGAAGTAGCATGGGACAGAGGAGACATCGACACCCTCAATTCCTATTTCGGCTACACCATTCAAAACAACCGAGGCAAGCCCACCAACAGTGAATTTATCGCCATGATCGCAGATAACCTTCGTCTAAAATACAAAATTCACTGATCTTTGAGCCACACGTCCTCCCCGTCTGTCGCAAAAACGATGGTTCCCATTTCATCGGTGCGCAGGACGGGGATTTTCAGTTCTCTGGCACGTTCCAGTGTCTGCTGATGGGGATGTCCATAAGGATTGTCCCTCCCGCAGGAAGCGACCGCCCACCTGGGACTGACAGCGGCGAGAAATGCAGATGTCGAAGATGTCTGAGACCCATGGTGCCCAAGCTTTAGTATATCCCCGTCCAGTTCACCGGACGTATATGTTTGCAGCATAAGTTCCTCTGAACCCTCTTCCGCATCTCCCGTTATGATCGCAGAAACATTTCCATATTCCACTCGAGTGACAACACTATATTCATTAAAATCGTCCAAATCGGCAAGGGGTGCCAAAATCTGCAGCGCAATGCCGCCGGCATCGTATGTATTGCCCGCCTGCGCTTCCACCACCCGGACACCGCTGTCCTCTATTACACCAATAAGACGCGAAAACGTGATTACATCGTTGGATGCATCTGTCATAATCACATTTTCCACTTCCAGACTGTTGATGATCTTCACCGCACCGCCGATATGGTCCTCATGGGGGTGCGTCAGGATCATATAATCGATACAGTCTGTATAACGGCGGATATACCTTGCCGTGGTTTCTGCCGCATCTGTAGGGCCGGCATCAATCAAAACTGCAGCGTCCTTTGTGACAATCAGGGTACTGTCCCCTTGTCCCACATCAATAAAATGAAATTCACAGTCCGCAGACAATTCCTGTGCATCGTTACGAATCCAGACATCCCAAACAAAAAGAGCAGCAACAATGACAAAAACAGCCGTAGCTATGGGAGCAGCGGCCTTTTTTATATTTCTTTTTCCGGACCTGTATTTCATGTAGCAGACACCTTCCCTGCCTATGCCTTTTCAGACAGAAGATTTTGAAGAATACAGCACAGCTTGATCCCTGGAATACACATAAAAAACCAAACAATCGAATACAAAAGGCTCACCTGTCCCAGCAGATGAAACCGCAGCGTGGAATAATCCCACACATGCCATCCAAGCAGCAGATTGACAATACTGCCGGCAATAAATTCCAGTGCCGTGATAAGCAGACTCCCTTCCAGACATAAAAGAAGCAGCGGGCGCTTTGCGCCTTTGGAACTGATAAAAAACAATCCGAGAAAACAAGCCCCGGCAGTAATCGCCATCGTCCAGTGAGTATATCCTCTCCAAAGAAATTCCAAGAAGCAGTAATACAAACCGCCTGCAACAAACACGACGGCATATGCCTTTGCAGGCATATGGAATGACCAATTCTCGTCAAAAGATTGTGTTTCGCTTGTTACAGAAGGCTTCTGTACACCAATTATATCATATTGTTTCCATTTTTTCAAATAAAATCACCCTTATATGGTTTTTCCATACAAGGGTGATTTATACCTGTCAAAATCTACAGCTTATTTTGCATCGGATGTTTCCGATTCTGCAGCGGCCGTTGCGTATAACGCCCGCAACTCATCTGCCACTCCGTTCGTATTGTCCCGAAGCTCCGCGTATCCGTAGAAAATGCTGCCGCTGTAAGCCTCCTTCTCTTTTGCGTAGGCCACCTGTTCAGTCATGATTCCCTGTGGATTTTCCCAGTCTGATTCATACCGGTATGCCGCATGGCAGATGAGCAGCCGCACATCGGTTCCTTCCACCTGCTGTGCCCACCAATCGCACAAAACATCATAGGGCGCCGCGCTGTCCACCGTCCGCCAGTAAATCTGCGGCGCGATATAATCGATGTATCCTCCCTTGACCCATGCCAGCGTATCGCAGTAAATATCAGAATAAGATTGTGCTCCCCGGGTTTCGCTGCCGCTGTCTCCACCGTATCCGTTTTTCCAGATTCCAAAGGGAGCAACCCCAAACAGGCAATCTGCATCCGTTTTTTTGATTGTGTCATAGACCAGATGAATCATCTGATTTACATTGTCCCGACGCCAGTCCCCCACATCCTCATAACCCTCTCCATACTGGGAAAACGTATCTTCATCGGCAAATGCCGCAACAACGTCCTCTCCGCTTTCATCGGTAACAGTCTGGGGATAGGGATAAAAATAGTCGTCAAAAATGATGCCGTCCACGTCGTAATTTTTTACAATCTCCTCCACGCCGCCAGCAATCAGCTCCCGCACTTCGGGGATCCCGCAGTCAAAGTACAGCTTTCCGTCTGCGTATTCTACCACCCACTCCGGATGCTGTACCGCAGGATGGTCTTCCGAGAGAGTCTCCTCAGTGGAAACGCCGCCCGTAGTGACCCGTAAGGGGTTGACCCAGGCATGGACAGAAATCCCCGCAGCATGCGCTGTCTCTATCATATACGCTAATGTATCCAACGGGAGTTCTCCCGTTTCAGACAGGAATATGGAAACAGGAAATAGGGTGGAGTCATACAGTGCATCGGCGCAAGGGCGCACTTGAAAATAAATCGTGTTGAGTCCAAGGCTCGCCGTGTTTTCTACAATTGCATCGATTTCACTTCGCAGTGCATCCGCGTCCAGGCCCGGACTGCTGGGGAAATCGATATTGGTCACTGTTGCGATCCAAACACCGTCAATCTCCTCCGTCTCCCACGTTGTATCGGTCTTTGCACGCCGATCCACTGTGAGAAACACCAGCAGAATTGCCAGTGCAAAAACAAGGACAAATGCACCGCAAACTGAGGTCACAATGATAAAGGTTTTTCGATCCATTTTGCTCATAGTATCATGGTCCTTTCCTTTTGGGCTTCCTAAAGCTGTCGAGCAGCTTCTGGATCATTATACTTGTCCCATGGAAAATTTATGCCTGCCCTTTACAAAACGCTCCCTGCCGCTATTCTACAAAATACGTGCTTTTTTGTCAATATAGAATAATACGCCTTTCCCCCTTTTCCTGTCAAACCCTGACGATCTGAAACAGACAAATGCAAACGGTCCGTCTGTGCAGATTGATATGGAAAGAATACATGAAATGACAATTTTTCGTTACAATAAGGGCATTACCCCCAAAGGAGGATCTCTTATGATCGAGAAACAATGTACCCTTACCGAGAAAAAAATTGACCGCTACGCCATATATCTGCGGGAACAGGAACGGGCAGAGCAAACCATTCAAAAATATGTTCGCGATCTCAACGCTCTTCGAAAATATCTGGCAGGGCGCCCCCTGACCAAGGAGATGCTTCTTCGCTGGAAAGAAGAACTAACTGGCGTATATGCTCCAGCATCCGTAAACACGATGCTCACAGCTGTGAACTGCTTCCTCGCATTTGCCGGCTGCCGCCAGCTTACTGTTCGCCTGCTGAAAATACAACGATCCCTGTTCTCCGACGAAAAGCGGGAACTGACTCGCGGAGAATATGCCAGACTGGTCCAAGCCGCCGAAAGGGAGGGCAACAAACGACTGTCTTTGATCATCCAAACCCTCTGCGCCACAGGAATGCGGGTGTCGGAGCTCCGTTTTATCACCGCCGCCGCCCTCTCCTGCGGCCGTGCAGAAATCACAAACAAAGGCAAGCGACGGGTTGTATTCTTACCGGACAAGCTGCGGCAAACCCTGAAAAAATACCTGCAAAAACAAAAACGCACTGCCGGAGCAGTGTTCGTTACACGGACAGGAAATCCGCTGGATCGTTCCAATATCTGGCGGGAAATGAAATCCCTGTGCCGCCTTGCCGGCGTTGCACCGGAAAAAGTGTTTCCCCACAATCTGCGCCACCTTTTTGCGCGAACTTATTATGCTATAGAAAAAGATCTGTCACGTCTGGCAGATCTCCTGGGACACTCCAATGTAAACACCACGCGCATTTATACCGCGGAAAGCGGCCGCACCCATGCACGGCATATGGAACGGATGGGGCTCGTTATCACATAATTTTCCTTATGTTGTAATATTACATATGGTTTATAAAATGTTTTAATTAACTATATCATATTCCAGCGCAAAAAGAAAGTCTTTTTTTATTTTTTGGCGCAAAAAATCTGACTGGACAATTTTTCTAAAATTGCCCCGTCCTTTTTCACGTTGCAGAAACAGCAGATTAATGTAAAAAAACAAAATGGTTGTCTTTTTACCACAGCTATAACATGCGTTTATATGGTGTCTCAGCACAGACTACAACATAAGGAAAATTATGTTGTATGTAAGAGGTTCATGCAGATGACACATCGACCAAAGTTCCGAAAAGACAAAGCAGGCATGTGTCTATTCAGGCGTATCACGGGCGTCTTTCTGGCCGCAACGCTTCTGTTGCCTGCCGGCGTATATCTGTCTCCAGGCAACCCGTTCGGTTTCAGCGCCCAGGCGGCTACAGAGGACGATAGCGGTCTGAACACACATGTGATCGATACCATCAGCCCTTCCCATGTAAAATTTAACCTGTTTGACTACTGGGTTAATCAAAAAAGCAGCGGTGCAAACGACGGATGGAGCTCACAAGGAGGAATCAACGCCGATCACCCGCTGATCTTTACCAACAACGGCTCCGGCTGCGGCGTGTGGAATTGGTGGACCGGTGCACATAATTACGGCACAGTGTCCCGGGGGCAGTACACAGGAATCGTGCAAGGCACGCTGGGGAGCGACGGATATCCCCGCCTTGCCATTGGGAACAGCATCAGCGATGTCAATCGCGGCCAGGAATGGATTGAAGAAAACGGTCTATACGGAAAAACCCAGGAATCTCTTGCCTATTTGTTTGATCCAGACGTACAAAATGATTTCAAAGATGTTTACGAAAACGTACAGGGACTTGTAAAATACGATGGAAACGGCGGATATGTTTACGACAGCCACGAAAACTATGCCTTCTTCCGGGAGGGGGCGGCAGGAGAACTGGGAACAAACGGAGAGCCCAGCGCAGGCTGTTTTGAAGTATACGACAGTTGGGGGCTGAAAGGCAGCTCCTCTACCAACGGTCAGTTTTTTCCCTTTGACGGTCCGGAAGATGTGTTTGTCCAAAACAGTCTTGGAGAATATGAAACCGATGCCTACGGTGCACTGGTTCCCAACGACAAAAACCCCAACGGAACAGATGCCAGTCAATTCAACCACTACCTGGGCATGTCTATGGAGGCGGTCTTTCTGCAACCGGAAGGCGGCAAAATTGACGCCGATACGCCCATGTCCTTCACCTTTTCCGGAGACGACGACGTGTGGATATTCATCGACAATGTGCTGGTGGCAGACCTGGGCGGTATCCACGATGAGTGCTTTGCCGTCATAGACTTTGAAACCGGTGCGGTATACACCGGCAGAACACCGATCCTTCAAAATGCGGACGGAACATTTTCCGAAAATATCCCTACACTGCAGGAATTGCGAAATCCCGGGCAGACACGATTCATCTGGTACACCCGCAGCAACAATATTAATAAAAACACAAGCGGATACTGGGCCGAATTCTCCGCAGACCATGGGATCAGGATCACCACACTGAAAGAGATTTTTGCATCCGCCGGCTACGATTCACATCAGACTTGGGGCGACGAAAGCGGCATGAATGAGAACACCTTTGATCAAAATACCCAGCATGAGCTAAAGATGTTCTACCTGGAGCGCGGCGCAGGCGCTTCCAATCTGGTGTTGTCCTTTAACATGCTGGCGGTGCCTGCCTCCGGTGTCACCAAGACCGACCAGGACGGCCGCCCGGTGGAGGGCGCGGAGTTTGCCCTCTGGCCGGCGCAGCTGAGTGACACAGAAAGAGACGAATATGGTCATCCAGCGCCGGTGATTGGTGAAGACGGTCTGTACGTCGCTGATAAGAGTGACGGTACCCCCATCTGCACGGCGACTACAGACGAAAACGGCCATTTAAGCTTTGTGACGGATAAGCAGAAGATCATCAGCTTTCAGGAACGGGCGCAAAACGGAGATTTCTACTATGTACTGGAAGAAACACAGCAGCCTGTGGGGTATCGATCCAAAGGAGACATCTCCCTGTATTACAGCATCTACAATGAAAGTTCCAACGAAGGAGTTCTGCTTTCCTACAACTACTGGCAGACCGGTGCATACGCCCAAGCCAAACTGGACGTCACAATGACACAAAAACTCTACAAATACGAACTGGACGCAGACGGTCGCCCTGTAGCCCAAACGCCCCTTGTGCCGAGGGACGAAAACGAAACGGAATATCTGGACGATGGAATTATCTTCGCCGTTCCCATTAAACGGATGGACCCGGAAGGTTCACTATACGACGAATCCAATCAGCACGCCCTCTACGGCACGGCCAACACCGGCTGGACCCTAATGAGTGAGCCCATCAGCGACAAGGCGTCGGTACTGAAAGCGGCCAGAGAAATGGAACGGGTGATGCGGGAAACCAGACAGACCGGCACCATTCTCGCCGAGCGCAACGCTCGCCAGCTTTTTCACGTGGAAATTACCAACATCCCCGGTGATGTAAAGTATACCTATCCCTATCTTATGGGGACAGGCAAAGAAGAGGAAAGCCAGTATAACATCGCCTTTTATTTTGCGCCGGATGCGCAAACACTCAACGAAATTACAGATCCCGAAACACTTGTCCGCATTGGTGCCGCAACGCCGGAAGGAGAAATGTTCCAGCGGCAGTATGCTTCCCAGTTCTATGTATCCAACACCTTCAACCGCCTGCGCGTGCAAAAGTTAGACAATCACGGCAACCGCCTGGAGGGTGCGGAATTCAGCATGTATCAAACGTACTCCACATGGCAGCGAAAAGGGTACGTCTGGGATGCAGAAAAAAAGCTTTACCGCAATCCCGATGTGGTAAACGAAGACGGAAGCCTGAAAGGCAGAGACGAAATCACTGGTACAGTCCCGTGGGACAAAGGAGTGACCAAATCCGGCGACAGTGCCGGAGCGGGAAGCATAGATCTGGATGGGGCTTTTATCTTTCCAACAGCATTCGATACATATATCTTCGGCGACGCGCATTTGACAAAAGATTATCAAATCCATCCAAACGATACCTCCACCTATATTGAGGAAGGTGAGTACGTTATTTTGGAGACCGGCGTACCATCGGATGGCTACCTCGTCAACGAGCAGCCGATCGCCGTCACGGTAAATAACGAGGGCGTATTTGCCGATGCGGGTGAAGTAAACGACGGTGTGCGGGTAGGCCAGTACGCCGGATGGGTCCTCAACTCCATGACCCAGTTCGCCACGGAAGGTGCAGTGGACGAAACACTGACCTTCTTAAGCAGCACACTCAAGGTACAAAATGAAGACGGCAGCCTTGCTTCCCCAATGGAGGGAGACATTACCTGGCTCAACAAATACAGCAACGAGAACAACCGCTATATCTGTCTGGCACAGGACGTTGGCCGCTATGTCACCGATGGACGTAATCTTTATCAGCTCACCGACGAGGGTACTCCGCAGCTTCACATCCGGCAGAACAGCGGCGTCACCGCCCAGGTCATCCTGCTGGATGGGTCGTATACCTCTTACAGCGGCACGGTGACAGTGAACAAAAGCAGCGAGGACGGTAATACATATCCTTTACAAGGGATCGCCACGGAAGGCACACTGGGCTTTTTTCTGCGGAAGGCTGGCGAACCCGAAGGGAAACAGACATTGGACAGCGTGGTTATCAACGGCGTAACACTTACAGAAAATGTGGACTATCATGTCTATACCCCTCACGTTGAAGACCTGTCGGATTACGAGGATCTTTCCGACCTGTTTTCCATTGAAACGTTGGTACAGGTATATGATCAAAGCGTGGGCGATCTGGAAGTCAGCAAGGCAACGGAAGACGTCGTTCCCGGTTCGGACGCGGATGAAGAACTCTTTTTCTACCGGGTCTACGGCGTATGTGAGCACGCAACCCGCATTGTGCTGGCCGAGACCGACGAAAACGGAGCTGTCCTTGTGAACGAAGACGGCACACCGGTGCTAAATACGGAGTTTACCGGCACGCTGAATATACGCCTGCGGGAGAGTACAGGGGGAGAAATTCCTCAAATGACGGCCACCAATGTAGCAGTGGATTTCCAAAACGGCGTCGGGCTGGTCTATCTGGAGCCGACCTACGCCGTAGAGCATGTCTACATCCCGGAAAACGAAAGCCATCCGGCTCATGGCCTTGTAGGATTAGTAGAAACCCGTATCACTTTGGACGATCCCATCCGTGGTACAGCACAGGAAACCGCCCACCATATTGCCTTTGATATCGAGCTCCATCATGATATTACGTTTGATGAAGGCGTCGGTATTCTGTACCATGACCCGGCCTTTGTCATTGAAACAGTGAAGATCGACGGTATGACCTACTATGCCAACCCTGCAGAAGGACAAAAAGGGTTAGAAGCTACCAGCCGATTTAATTCTGCCAATATCGAACAGGTACAAAACCTTTCTGCAAATGCTGCGGTTTCCGTTACCTTTACCGAGACAGAAAACGGTTCCCTCAGCAGCCCGGACAGGGTAGTGACACAGGATGAGAACCGGAATGTTACGATCGTATCGGATGGCAGCGGCGGGTACAAACTAAAATACAATCTGCAATCCGAGACAAACGAGCAAGCGGTCGTAGGGCAGTTTGCCCTGTATGCAGGGCAGGAAATACATATTGGGGATCTCTCTGGCGGTACGGTTTACTATATCTGTGAATATGCTGCCGGAAGCGGGAACGACGAAGGACGAACCGAACTTCAAAACGAATGGACAACAAAAATCGACATTGTTCCCCAAGGTGTTAACGAAGGAACCGAACCAATAGACGACCGCTATGAAACGACAATGCCAGAATACCGGGCGGCGCGGGGTATTATCCGCCCCAACGCTACCCAAAAGGTGGAATTCACCAATATAGGCCGGGTGGGACAACTTTCCATTTCCAAAACAGTGACGGGAGCACAGGCAACAGAAAGCGATAGACAGACAGATTTTTCCTTCACGGTAACTTTGAGAGACAAAGACGGTATGCTGCTGAAAGGCACATATCCCTATACGGGAAGCGCAATAAACGGCGTAGAAATTCCTGCGGATGGTACCCTAACGCTCAATAACGGAACAGCGACTTTCACGCTTCGCCACGGCCAGTGCATTACCATATTGGACATTCCCCAAAATGCCACCTATGAGGTATCTGAATCTCCAAACTCCAGTTATACCGTCACAGTTCCGGGAGACGCAGACAATGACACAAATCCGGACGGTATCGTCTTGGAAAATGAAACGGTGCATGTTGATTTTACCAATATCAAGCGGAGCACATTTGCCTTTACCAAAGTAGCAGCGGAGGATACCGACATGCCGTTGGAGAAAGCCCGCTTCACACTCTACTGGCTACAATGCACAGATCCGAAGCACCATGACCACACAGACGATTTGGTGAACGGCAGCACAGACTGCTGGATCCGTTTCAGCTCGGGAATCAGTGACCGCCAGGGGAAGGTTTCGTTTTCCCGGTTATACGAAAATTCTCAGTACCGGCTGGTAGAAACCAAAGCTCCGAACGGGTATGTGCTTCCTGCCGGGCAATGGCGGATCACAACAGACGCAAACGGCCAGATCACCATTGAGGAAGTCTCAAACGGAACCCACAAGCCTCCGGCATTTAAGACAGATGACAACGGCAATTTACTTTTGCCAAACATGCGGTCGATAGACCTCCCCTCATTTGGCGGATCTGGAACAAATCCGTTTTTGATCGCAGGCACGCTGCTGATGCTGGCATCAGCCGGAATGATTCTCGGTAGAAAGTTGTATAAAAAACATACAGCTTCTAAATAAAAGAAAAAAGGAGAAAGACATGATGCAAACACACAAAACCCTATCCAAGGTATTGGTGGTCTGTTTGACACTGGTGATGATGGTCAGTATGTTTGTCGCCAATACTTCTGCCATCGACGATACCGACAAAGGTACAATTACCGTAAGCGGCGTAGAAGACGATGTCACCGTCAGTGCCTACCGGCTCATGGATGTGACATACGATTACACGGCCGATCAGCCGGTACAGCCAGTCTATACCTGGACAAACGCAGTAGCCGGCTGGGTGCGGGAAAACAATCCCACCTATATCGGGGCAGAAAACGACAACAGCGTACAGCCTGCCTTCAGCACGGCACAAACAGATGCAATAGCAGCGTTTTATGACGCACTGGCTGCAGCCATCAAAAGCGGAGAGTTGACCGTCCACTCTGTAGACCGTACCGGCAGCGGAGACATAGAAAATCTCCCTATGGGAAACTACCTCATCCTCATTGAAAACGGGATGCGGGTTTACCGTCCCTCCGCAGTAAATCTGATTCCGGAATGGAACGCGGAAAGCGAGGTATGGGAAATAACGTCGCCCGCTCAGGTAGAGGTCAAATCCAGTGAGCTGACGATCGAAAAAACGGTCCGGGCACCTGGAACAGAAACCGGCAAGGAATCGGACAACGCCAATATCGGAGACACAATAACCTATGATATTCTCGTCGATGTACCCCAGTTTCCGACAAATGCACTGGTAAAAAACTATGCTGTCAGCGACATTCTTCCCGCCGGACTTACCAGAACGGAGGATCCCATTTTGGTATACGGCGTAAAATCCGGTGAACCGGAAAGTCCGCTGATACAGAATACGCACTACACACAGGGAACCACACGTCCCAGCAGCGGCAGTATCTCCACATTTACCCTTACCTTTGATTATACACAGATCCAGACCTATGAAAAAATTCACATCCAGTACACCGCCACGTTAAACGGCAGTGCCGAACTTGGGGAAACGGGCAATGTCAACACCGCATATTTGGATTACAGCAACAACCCTTACACCGAGGAAAGCTGGAAATCCCAGGACGACAGTGCCACCATTTATACCTACGGTCTGAACATTGACAAGGTAGACGGCGACGACAACGCGGTCTTCCTCGCAGGCGCTGAATTCTCACTTTATACCTCACAGGAGAACGCGGAAGGAAAAAATTCCCCTGTCTTATTCATCCGGGAATCCGAAGGGGTATATCGAAAAGCATTGGAAAATGAAGAAGGGACGGCCGCACTTACAGTGGGTTCCGGTGAAAATGGAAGTACAAAGGGAAACCTGGTACTCAAGGGGCTGGACGAAACAACCTGGTATCTGGTGGAAAACCGGGCGCCGGACGGATACAACCTGCTGAATGCTCCGGTATCCATTACAATTACGGACACCAAAGAAAACACACTGGACGGAAAAGTGACCGATGCCGACATTGTCACCGGCCTTGTACCGCTGACTGTGGAAAATGACAACGGATTCCAGTTGCCCGTCACCGGAGGCATGGGTACCGTTTTGTTTACCGCCGCAGGTGTGGTATTGATGGGAGCGGGCGCCGTGCTGTTCTTCATCCTTCGCAAAAAGAAAAAAGCAGAGCGCTGAACGAGTAAAACACCGGCGCATTTGGGCGGGACAACACTGTCCCGCCTCTCCATTTTTCAAATTCACAGGAGAATCATCCCATGAGGCAAAAAAACACAGCCGGCAAAAACAGAGGAAATCCAGCCGTCACTGTTTTTGCCATTCTGCTTTTTTTGGCCGGCGCTGCGGTGTTTCTGTACCCCACGGTGAGCAACTGGCTGGCGGAGATCCACCAGTCCGGCGTAATACAAGCATATGAGACACAGCTGGCCGCCGCAGATGCAGATTTTTATGGGGTGCAGTGGCAGCGTGCACGGGAATACAACGAAAGCCTCGTCGGGAATCCGGTTCGGGACCCTTTCATCCCCGGCACCGGCTATGCCCTTCCGGAAAACTATCTGGACTGTTTGAATATAAACGGCATCATGGGGTACATTGAAATTCCAAAAATATCCGTGCGGCTACCCATTTACCATGGAACCAGTGAAGCAGTTCTGGAAAAAGGAGTAGGTCACGTGGAATCCACCGCACTTCCCATTGGAGGCGATTTTACCCATGCGGTACTTACCGGCCACCGCGGCCTTCCCAGCGCCGCTTTGTTTACCGATCTGGATCAGCTGAAAATCGGAGATCAGTTTTATATTCACGTATTGGACCAAATCCTGGCTTATACGGTGGATGAGATCCACACCGTGCTGCCGGATGACACAGAAAAGCTAAAAGCTGTAGAGGGACAGGATCTCATAACTCTGATCACCTGCACGCCTTACGGCGTCAACACCCACCGGCTCCTGGTGCGGGGGACGCGCATTCCATATATACCAAAGGAGGCAGATGCATACCGGCAAACAGCAGGACTTGTCTCCGTGCTGGGATGGGATGTACAGCTGCAATCTCTCGGCACGGCATCCGGTGGGCTTCTCCTGACGATCATCTTTGTCACCGTCCTGCTGGTTCGCAGAAGACGCAAAAGAAAGGAGGGACGGCGTGGAACGTAACGCAAAAAGGAAAAGCCGTTGCCGGCGGCTGACGATCGTCGCTGTCGTACTGTCTCTTGCCGGCCTGACCATACTGCTTTTTCCCGCATGCACCGATTTTCTTTACAGGGAAGGCGTGCGGCAACAAAAAGCAAGCTTTATACGGCAAACAGAAGAAACTTCGAAAAACACACCGAAAGAATTCGGCACTTCCCTCCCCTTTGAGGAATTGTATCAGGAACTGAAACGCCGCAACGAAACATTGTTTTTAGAAAAGCAAAAGGAATTGAAGGATCCGTTTTCCTACCAGCAGCCGGATATCGACCTGTCCGAATATGGGCTAAAGGGAGGCATCATCGGGTTTGTCTCCATTCCCAAAATGAACGTGGAACTGCCGATTTTGCTGGGTGCCAACATGGAAAACATGCGAGCGGGCGCCGTGCATCTGACGGAAACCTCTTACCCTATCGGCGGGGAAAATACCAACTGCGTACTGGCGGCTCACCGGGGTGCCAGTCATACAGCTATGTTCCGGGATATTGAAAAACTGGAAATCGGCGACGAAATTTACATTGAAAACTTTCGGCAAACCCTGACCTATCGTGTAGCCCAGCTTCGGATTATTTCTCCCACCGATGTGCAGGATTTGCTGATCCAAGAAGGACGTGATCTGGTGACGCTAATCACCTGTCATCCTTACCGGCACAATTCCCAGCGGTATGTAGTTTACTGCCAGCGGGTATATCCATAAAAACAATATGGTGAACAAGAAAGAACCATTTTGAAAAACGCCTGATTTTTCAAAATTATCTTGATGCTGTACAGAGTTTCTGGCATAATATATATAAGGGAAAGGACCAGCAAAACATTTGATAGGAAGAAATGGGGAGAGCATTATGCGGCTAATCGTAAGCGACAGGCCTCTAAATCTGGACGTATGCAAGCTTGCGCATACAGAATGCATCGACCTGTCCAAATTAAAGATCGCAAATTGCATCGGATGCTTTGGCTGCTGGGTAAAAACTCCCGGAAGGTGTGTCATCCGGGATGACGCTGTTCAGGTTTACCCGCGTATTGCTGAAAGCAATCAAGTGATGTATATAAGCAAAGTCAAATACGGAAGCTATGACTCCCCCATGAAAACAATGCTTGAGCGTTCCCTTCCCATCCAGCAGGCATTTATCCGCCTGGTTGACGGAGAAACGCATCATATTCAGCGAAATGTAACTTCCAAACAAGCTGTAATCATCGGATACGGAGATATATCCGACGAGGAAAAGGCCGTTTTTTGCCAGCTCATTGCGCGCAACGCCAAAAATATGCAGTTTGAAAACTACCGTGTGATTTTTACCACAGAAGACGCTTTGGAAGAAGCGGTCCAAAACGAGGTGCTGGCATGGGGAAAGTAATGATAATCAATGCAAGTCCCAGAGAGGCAAAATCAAATTCCAAAAAATATGCCGCCCTGTTTGCAAAACACTGCCAATGGGATACAGAATACTATCCTGTATCCAAATCAAATCACGCAGAACTATGCCGTAAAATGGAGCAGTTTTCAGATGTTTTATTTGTTTTTCCTCTCTATGTCGACAGCATCCCCTCTCCCCTTTTACGCTTTCTAAAAACATTGGAGGAAAATGCACCTTCCCACAAACCTGTCATATCTGTTCTTATAAACTGCGGCTTTATCGAGCCGGAACAAAACGATGTCGCTGTAAAAACCGTGCGGCTATTTTGCAGAAAAAATGGGGTTCCCTTCGGCTCTGTCTTGAAAATTGGAAGCGGGGAGGCAATTCTCACAACACCTCTGCGGATTTTTATAAGCGCAAAAATCAAGAGATTTGCTGCCTCCATAACCACTGCAAAGTACAAAACCATGCAAAGCACCATGCCCATATCCAAAAAAATGTTTCTGAAAGCATCCTCTGTTTACTGGGAAAACTACGGTAAGAAAAACGGCATTACAAAAGAGCAGATGATGACAATGCAAATTGAAGGAAAATGAGTGCAGACCCAAGGGGCCCCGCCTGCAAGCATTGCTGTATAAACAGTCAAAAAGATCCCGGCATGTTCTGCCGGGATCTTTTTACGATAAAAATGAAAATGGAACTTATTTGCAAGCCTCTTCTACTGCAACGGCTACCGCAACAGTAGCTCCAACCATCGGGTTGTTGCCCATACCGATGAGACCCATCATCTCCACATGCGCCGGAACGGAGGAAGACCCTGCAAACTGTGCGTCAGAGTGCATACGGCCCATGGTATCCGTCATACCATAGCTCGCAGGACCCGCGGCCATGTTGTCCGGATGGAGGGTTCTGCCGGTGCCGCCGCCGGAAGCAACGGAGAAATAGCGCTGACCGTTCTCCACGCACCATTTCTTATAGGTGCCCGCCACAGGATGCTGGAAACGGGTGGGATTGGTGGAGTTTCCGGTGATGGATACGCCTACCTTCTCCAGCTTCATAATCGCAACGCCCTCCGGCACATTGTCCGCGCCATAGCACTTTACGTCAGCACGCGGTCCGTCCGAATAGGGGGTCTCACTGACCACTTTCACCTGCTCCGTATAAGGATCAAACTCCGTCTTGACATAGGTAAATCCGTTGATCCGGGAAATAATGAAAGCAGCGTCCTTGCCCAATCCGTTCAGGATCACGCGCAGAGGCTTTTTGCGTACCTTATTTGCATTCAGCGCAATTTTGATCGCACCCTCTGCAGCGGCAAAGGACTCGTGTCCTGCCAGAAAGCAGAAACAGTCCGTCTCTTCGGAAAGAAGCATGGCACCCAGATTTCCGTGGCCCAGACCTACCTTGCGGTTTTCCGCAACACTGCCGGGAATACAGAAAGCCTGCAAACCAATGCCGATCGCGGCAGCGGCGTCAGACGCTTTTGTACAACCCTTTTTCAGTGCGATCGCAGCACCTACGGTGTAAGCCCACACCGCGTTTTCAAAGCAAATCGGCTGCGTTTCCCGCACGATTTTGTCGCAGTCGATTCCCTTTGCCAGCGTAATATCCTTGCATTCCTCAACGGAAGAAATCCCATACTCGGCCAGCACAGAGGAAATTTTGTCGATTCTTCTCTCGTAGCTTTCAAACAATGCCATTTACTTTTCCTCCTTACTGCTTACGGGGGTCAATGTATTTGACCGCGTCTGCAAATCTGCCGTATGTACCGATAGACTTTTCATAAGCCTCTGCAGGGCCGTCGCCCTTTTTGATAAAGTCTGTCATTTTACCCAGGGAAACAAATTCGTAACCGATCACCTGGTCGTCCTTGTCCAATGCCATGCGGGTTACATAACCCTCTGCCATTTCCAAGTAACGGACACCCTTCGCCTTGGTGCCGTACATGGTACCCACCTGAGAGCGGGCGCCTTTCCCCAGATCTTCCATTCCGGCACCCACAGGAAGGCCGTTTTCAGAAAATGCAGACTGGGTGCGGCCGTATGCGATCTGCAAAAACAGCTCCCGCATTGCGGTGTTGATGGCGTCGCATACCAGATCCGTATTCAGTGCCTCCAGCAGCGTTTTGCCGGGAAGGATCTCCGCAGCCATTGCGGCGGAGTGCGTCATGCCGGAACAGCCGATGGTCTCCACCAGCGCCTCCTCGATCACGCCGTCCTTCACATTCAGCGTCAGCTTACAGGCCCCCTGCTGGGGTGCACACCAGCCCACACCATGGGTGAGACCGGAGATGTCTGTAATTTGTTTTGCTTTTACCCATTTCCCCTCTTCCGGCAGGGGAGAAGGACCGTGATTGGGCCCCTGGGCAACGCAGCACATGTTTGAAACTTCTTCAGAATATGCGATGCTCATAAGATATATCTCCTTTGATTTATTTTTCAGCAAGTATCATTATAAAGCTTTTTTTGCCGTTTTTCAAGAAAAGAATCGAAAATTTTTCCCCCGGCCTGCCGGGTTTTCTTGTGCATCCTGATCAGGAAAGCAAAATGTCCCGCACCTCGTCCAGAGTCGCAGCACGGTGCAATGCTTCCCGCATCCGGGCCGATCCCCGCAGCCCGCGGATAAAGTGGGCAGCTCTCCCCCGGGATTCCCGCACACCGCGCTCCTCACCCTTTTCCATTACGATGTCGGAAACCAGCTCTATCGCAGTGCGGCGGATTTCTTCTTCTCCGGGAGGTGTATACGGCAGCCCCGAAAGCGCCGCCCGAACGGAAGGAAAAATCCAGGGGTTGCCCAGCGCTTCTCTGCCGATCATAATCCCGTCGCAGCCGGTCTCCTCCAGCATCCGAACAGCATCCGCCCCGCTGCGCACATCTCCGTTTCCAATGACCGGCACGCTGTCCGGAAGCACTCGGCGCACCGCGCAAATGATCTCGTTATCCGAAGCGGGCGCGTACATTTGATTTCTGGTACGTCCATGCACGGCAACCTGTGCCGCGCCGTTTTCCACACAGACCGACGCCACCTCTGCTGCATTCACATGTTCCCTGTCCCAGCCGGCCCGAATCTTCACCGTGACGGGAATATGATACGATTGTACCGCGCGGCAGACTGCGGCGACGATCTGTCCGCACAGGGCCGGGTCCCGCATCAAGGCACTTCCGTCGCCACTGCCCACGATTTTGCGCACCGGGCATCCCATATTAATATCCATAGCATAGGGCGGGTGAGCATAGAAGCAATCGGCATATTCTCCGGAGGCGAGCATGGCGGCCGCTTCTCCCATCACCCCTGGATCGTGACCAAAGATCTGAATGGCGCAGCGGTCGTCTCCCTTTGGGATCCTGGCCAGCCATGCCGTTTTCCGATCCCTGTACACCATCGCCTGGGCGGAGATCATCTCCGTCACCGTTCGATCCGCACCCAGTCTGCGGCAGAGCAGGCGGAACGGGGCGTCTGTAAATCCGGCCATCGGCGCCAGCACCAAAGGCACACCACGTTCCATATTACTCATCATCCAGTTTGAGCACCGCCATGAACGCTTCAGGAGACACTTGCACGCTGCCCAGCTGGCGCATTTTTTTCTTCCCTTCCTTTTGCTTTTCCAAGAGTTTCTTCTTCCTGGTGATATCGCCCCCGTAGCACTTTGCCAGCACATCCTTGCGCATGGCCTTTACCGTCTCCCGGGCGATGATTTTCGAACCGATGGCCGCCTGAATCGGGATCTCAAACAGCTGTCTGGGAATGTTTTCCTTCAACTTCTCCGTAATTTTTCGGGCCCGGCCATACGCCTTATCCTTGTGAACAATGAACGTAAGCGCATCTACGACTTCCCCGTTGAGAAGAATATCCAGCTTCACCAGTTCGCTGGGCTCATACCCCTTTACTTCATAATCCAGAGACGCATACCCCTTGCTCCTGGACTTGAGTGCATCGAAGAAGTCATAGATGATTTCATTCAAAGGGAGCGTGTAGCGGAGCTCCACCCGCTGGGGATCCAGGTACTTCATATCCAGGTACACCCCTCTGCGGTCCTGACACAGATCCATGATGCCCCCTACATATTCTGTAGGAGTAATAATGCTGGCCGAAACCACCGGCTCCGCGGCGGACTCGATCTCCTCCGGGGGCGGGAAATTGCTGGGGTTGTCGATCTGCAGGACTGTACCGTCCCGTTTTGTGATCTCATAAATAACACTGGGCGCAGTGGTGATCAGATCCAGATTGAATTCCCGCTCCAGCCGCTCCTCGATGATTTCCATATGGAGCAGCCCCAAAAATCCGCATCGAAAGCCGAAGCCCAGCGCCGCCGATGTCTCCGGCTCAAAGGTGAGCGCCGCATCGTTCAGCCGCAGTTTCTCCAGGGCATCCTTGGTCTCGTTATATTTCGCCCCGTCCGCAGGATAGATCCCCGCATACACCATGGGCTGCACGCTTTTGAATCCAGGCAGTGCCTCGCTGCACGGACGATCCGCGTGGGTGATCGTATCTCCCACACGGGTGTCGGAAACTGTTTTGATGGACGCGGTGATATACCCCACGTCTCCCGCCTGAAGACAATCCAGCTTTTGCATTCCAAAGGGCTCCAGCGCGCCCACTTCCGTCACCTCAAACTGCGCGCCGGTGCTCATGAGAAGGATCTTGTCCCCGGGACGCACTGTGCCGTCCATGACACGGATATACACCACGACGCCCAGATAGGAGTTGTACGCGGAATCAAAAATCAGGCACCGCAGGGGCGCATTTTCGTCTCCGGACGGACAGGGGATCTGATGAATGATCGCGTCCATCACATCCTGAATATTCTGTCCCGTTTTTGCGGACACCGCGGGACACCCCTCGGCGGGGATTCCGATCACATCTTCAATTTCCTCCCGGCATTGATCCGGCATAGCGGAAGCAAGATCGATCTTATTGATCACCGGCACGATCTCCAGATCTGCGTCGACCGCCAGGTAGGCGTTTGCCAGTGTCTGCGCTTCAATGCCCTGGGTGGCATCTACGACCAAAAGTGCTCCCTCGCAGGCGTTCAGGGAACGGGACACCTCATAGTTAAAGTCCACATGCCCGGGTGTGTCGATCAGATTCAGAGAATACGTCTCTCCGGACGGATCGGTATAATTGATGCGGACCGCTCTGGCCTTGATGGTAATTCCCCGCTCCCGCTCCAGATCCATGTCGTCCAGCAGCTGCTCCTCCATCTCCCGGGAGGAAACTGTATTGGAAAATTCCAGGATCCGATCGGCAAGGGTAGACTTGCCGTGATCGATATGGGCAATGATGGAAAAATTGCGGATGTGCTTCTGACGCTCTGAAATCTCTGCCATAAAAAATTGCTCCGACTGCACCGGGGCGCTCCTTTCCAAGGAAACGATCTACATTCTACAACAGCTTAAGTATACCATAAAAAAATCGCTATTGCTATTGTCTGCGACAAAAAAATGTGATAAAATGGCATTGTATTACTGGATCCTATGATATATCGAGGTGTGGAACTGTTATGCTGACCACTTCCTATTCCGCCAGTCTCCAGGGAATCGACGGCTACATCGTCACCGTAGAGTGCAACGCCAGCCAGGATATTCCGGTTTTTGACATTGTCGGTCTGCCGGACGCCGCCGTAAAAGAGGCAAAACAGCGGGTTCGTGCAGCGATGACCAATAACGATTTTGACTTCCCGGATCTGTCGATCATCGTCAATTTAGCGCCCGCAGATATAAAAAAGGAAGGCTGTGCCTTCGACCTTGCCATCTTTGTGGCGATCCTGCAGGCAGCCGGTACGATCCCGGAAGGCTGCGACCTTTCCAGCCGGTGTTTTATCGGAGAACTCTCCTTTTCCGGCGCGCTGCGGAGTGTGCCTGGGATCCTCTCCATGGTCATCGCCGCCAAGGAGGCGGGCTTTACGGAGGTATTCGTTCCAAAAAGCTGCGCCCCGGAAGCCGCTGCTGTGGACGGCATCGACGTGTATGCCGTAGAGGACGCATCCCAGGTGGTGCATCATCTGCTGGCGTCCCAGCCTCTCTCTCCTTTTGTGGGAGCAAAGTACGACCTGGAAAGTTTCCTGCTTACCGACTGCAACTTTTCCGATGTAAAGGGACAGGAGCGAGCAAAGCGGGCCCTGGAGATCGCCGCGGCAGGCGGACACAACGTGCTGATGATCGGCCCTCCCGGCGCGGGAAAATCCATGCTGGCCAGACGCCTGCCGACCATTCTTCCCCCCATGTGTCTGGACGAGGCAATAGAGACCACCAAGATCCATTCCGTCGCCGGAATCCTGAAAGAAGGAACCTCCCTGGTATGCCAGCGCCCCTTCCGCAGTCCCCACCACACCATGAGCATTGCCTCTCTGGTGGGCGGCGGTGCCAGACCGAAACCGGGAGAGATCTCTGCCGCTCACAATGGAGTGCTGTTTTTAGACGAACTTCCCGAATTTCCCAAAAATGTCATCGAGGGACTTCGCCAGCCGCTGGAGGACGGACAAGTCACCATTGCCCGCGCCGCCGGCAGGATCACCTATCCCAGCCGCTTCATGCTGGTCTGCGCCATGAACCCCTGCAAATGCGGATATTTCGGATCTCCCAAACGCAAGTGCACCTGCCGCAAAGAGGAGATCCAAAGATACCGGGCAAAAATCAGCGGACCACTGCTGGACCGCATCGACATCCAAATTGAAATCCCCGCGCTGGAGTACAGTGAGATCTCCAATCCCGCTCCGGCGGAGGATTCCGCCGATATCCGCCAGAGAGTCATCGCCGCAAGAGCGTTTGCGGCAGAGCGGTTTCAGGGTGCAGTTTCCTGCAACGCAAATATGAACGCCCAGCAGGTGCGCAAGTATTGTACAGTAGACGCCGCAGGAGACACCATCTTAAAAAATGCCTTTGAAAAGCTGGGGATGTCCGCAAGGGGACACGACCGGGTGCTGAAGGTGGCGCGCACAATTGCAGATCTGGAGAAAAGTGAAACCATCCGAGCGCCGCATATAGCGGAGGCAGTGCAGCTGCGCAGCCTGGACCGCAAGTATTTTTAAGGAGACAAACATGCAGAATTTCAACCGGTATTTTCTGCCGGACAGGCGGATTTTCCTGGACAATGTACAGTACGAGACACTGCAAACCGCAGAAAAGGCAGAAAAGCGAAAACTGAATTGTAAAGATACCATTTTAGCCCAACGCAGCGACAAATGGGTGAAAATCAATTTCAACCGCACCTTGAGCTTCACGCCGGAGGGGGTATTTCGCCTGTCGGTGACATTCGGGGTGCTGCTGCCCTTCAATCCGGAGACAAAGGATGAAATCGACTGGAAGGAAGTGGATCTGGCAGGCGCATTCCGGGAAAACTGCAAGCCCCTGCTGGCCGCGCTCATGTCCCGCACGTCCCTTCTGGTGGCGCAGATCACCTCCTCCGTAGGTCAAAATCCGCTGATCACGCCGGGCGCACCGCCGGCTGCCGAACCCGGGACGCCGTCCTGACAAGCCCGCAGAGCAGAAAGGAAAGCGCGCTTTGAAAAAACCTGTTCTAAAAATCCAATATGACTCCCCCGTGATCCTCACCTTTGCTCTTCTGGGCCTGCTGGCGCTGCTGCTGAACGGCTGGACGGACGGATGGACCAACGCCCATTTGTTCAGCGTATACCGCGCTCCCCTGACGGATCCCCTCACCTATGTGCGTATGTTCTGCCACGTATTGGGACATGCCGACTGGGCGCATTTTTTCAGCAATATCTGTTTGATCCTGGTGCTGGGGCCGGTGGTAGAAAGTCGATACGGCAGCGGGAATCTGCTCATCTCCATGCTGATCACCGCACTGGTTTCGGGACTTGTATACTTTCTGTTTTTTCCGGGAAATGCGCTGCTTGGCGCATCGGGCATCGTCTTTCTGTTGATTTTTCTCTCCTCCATCTCCGGAATCCGAAGCGGCAGCATCCCCGTATCTCTGATCCTGGTGGCGATCGCCTACCTGGGGCGGGAAATCTATGATATGATTTTCGTCTCAGACAGCATATCCCAGCTGACCCACATCATCGGCGGCATATGCGGGATCGTGTGCGGCGCCGCCATGGCCCGAAAAAAACGATAAAATTTCGCAGAAGTAAAAGATCCTCCCCAAGGCGGGTGCGCCACAGAGATTAAACCGTAATAGAATTGTACGGCACCTTCAAGTGGCAAGAATTGAGCCCCCAGATATGGAAAAACACCATATCTGGGGGCTCTTTTTGTACATATCTTGAGTTTTATATAATTTTATGCTATACTATTTGAGTCAGTACGAGCAGTCAGATCAGACTTCGTATGGTTCGCGGCAACGCGGGCGGCATCGTGCTCTCGGGCATGGATGCATTTGTTTGCGGCACATACTCCCCGATATACACGTCATACACCTACACTATCACACCCGTATTAGGTCGTGAATGAGTATGTAGATGTGTACCTGTATGAGATGTAATAGTGTCGAGACGTATATGGTTTGGGAAGTCGGATTTGTGCTGGTGCGAAACGTGATACACGGCTGCATAGTTCCTTTGTTATTGGCGGGACGGGAAGTCCCCTCAGCTGCAGATGAGGGCCAATAATAACAAAGGAGGTGAGTTCGTGAAAAAGGCGGACAACCCTGTTGTCATTGTTAATGGCAACAACAACGACGTGGAAGTCAAGGTCATCGTTACCGAGACTCCCTCAAAAACCCCTGCTGCTATCGTGATCGCTATTGCTGTGATCGTGGTAGTAGCCGTACTGGCTGTATCACTTTGCTGTCCTGAATTGCTTGCTGATTTTGTCCGTTGGATTGTCAGCGTAGCAGTTGGTAGCTAACACCAGCACATTTTTTAAGAATTGAGGTGTAATGCCTTTGACATATACGGATTGTCCCCTGTATGGACTCAAATCAAAGAAAATGCTGAGACGCTTACTGCGTATTGAGGACAGCAAATTTTTGAAGCAGGATTACGTTGCTTCAATGGTTTCCCCTTACATAGATAAAAAAGGGAAACCTCGTCTAATAGAACCACCACGCGAAGAATTGAAAATAATTCAAAAACGGATCAAACAGATGCTGGGGCAGATTATAGTGCCCAGCAATGTCTTTTCTGGAATAAAAGGCCGTTCCTATGCAGACAACGCGGTGATGCACACCGGCGAAAAACGAAGGAATTTATTCAAAATCGATTTAACCGCATTCTTTCCGTCGATTAGCAGAGAAACGGTTTATCGCTTTTTCTATGAAGATTTATGTTGCTCACCCGATGTGGCAGAAATTCTTACAAATTTTGCAACTATCGACCTTGCCAAATCACAGTCAAATTGTCTGGATGAGATATATGGTTTCTTGGATTCGAAAGGCGTTTCGTGTAAGAATCATCTGATATCTGGAGCGCCTACCAGTCAGATTATGTCCTATCTTGTGAACTATCAGATGTTTGACGAAATGCAAAAGGTTGCTGATGAAAACAACGCAGTTATGACGGTTTACGTGGACGATGTGACTTTTTCCTCAGAAAACCGCATATCGAAAGATTTTAGAGACAGAATCGTTTCCATAGTTCGAAAACATGGTTATCATATATCCAAATCCAAAGTCAAAAAATACACAAAATTATATCCCAAGTTAGTTACAGGAGTCGTTATCGATTCGGAAGGCAAGCCAGTAATCAGAAATAGCATGCGCGAAAAGATTATTAAAGAGCATGATTACTTGCGTGAACATCCCGATGATACAGAGTCGCGCCAACGCTTAAGAGGCTTGTTGACCGCTGCGCGGCAGGTGACCAAACACGCATTTCCAACAATATATAAATTTGCATGCGATCAAGAGAAATATGGAGGAGCGCCATTATGAATTTCACGATAAAAAACGAACAAATCGAGCAATTTAACGAGAGCGAAAGCTATTCGTTTCCAAAATACACTTCACAGCTCATCAACTGGGCAAATCAAAACGCGCAAGGAACACGTCCTGTTGTTGTAGGACAGATGTCAGAACTGTTTCCAGAGTTTATGGCATCAACGTCCGATATAACTATCGACGCATGGAAGGAGTGGTATCTCGAACGATATCCAGATGCCTTCGATAAAGCAACCCAGAAAATTTATTCTCAGGTGCAGAATTTAAGAGAAGCAATTCAATACATAGACGAGGAAATGGTAAAACACTGGGTCATGGATCTCGTAATCGATAAAACTTTCAATGGCCTATATGTTCAAAAATCTATTCTCGCAGCATTGGCACAAAAGACTGGTAAAGCATACAGACTGGCAACCCCCTCGGAAGAATCCAAAGGTATCGATGGATTTGTTGGAAGCGTTCCTTACTCCATCAAACCCGATACTTACAAAACAATGGGAAGATTATCGGAAACTATCGATGTTAAGATGATTTACTACACTAAAACCAAAACAGGATTAAAGGTTGAAGTGGAGGATTAACAAATGCCAAGCGAAAGAGTCATGAATAAATACTACAACGAAGGAGCGTTTAATCACCCCCATCGTATTGGATATATGATGAGCATGATTCGCCAGCTGCGGCCGTTGACGATAGATGAATGGAAAACATGGTACTTTTCAAATGTGCATGACGAGGACTTTTTACATCAGTTAGCTGTAGAAATGAATAGTACTATTCCTTCTTCGTATGGAGTGACTGTAGAAGAATGTGAAGATTACATATATGATGTTATGTTCCGAAGAACATTTCAAGGATACGACAAAGAAAATCAAGCATTAGCTCTTTTACGCGATGTTATTGACCCGTCGGTAGAAGAAGCGCCTAAGGAATGGGACACGGAGTATTTTATAGACTTTTACCTTCACGATGCCAGTGGTAATCTCATAGGAATACAATTGAAACCCGATACATTCTATTATGGTCACTATCAATACGTTGTTGACATACAAGGAAAGATGCGACGTTTCCGTAATGATTTCAACGCTAATGCATTTGTGCTAAAATACATATCCAATAGTAGCAGCGGCAAAATTGAATTTGAAAATCCAGAGGTAATCTCCGAGATTAAAAGCCTACTATAATAGACATCACGCTTAAAATTAAAGCAGCAGAGCACGACGAATTATGCTCTGCTGCTTTTAATTATTGGTAGGTACAGGTAACAACATTTCCGTCAGCAGAAACATCAGCTACATGCTCAATTTGAATTTCCATTTCCTGTTTTGTTTTCACCTTGAAATCGTGGTGAACATTCAGGTAACATTTATCCTGTTTTTCGGACGGAAGTCCATCAACAAAAGAGCGATGTTTCATTAAACGATCATCAATGATAGCGTTTAGCTGCATCGGTGATTTTTTAATATTTTCAATCGCAAGAGCAGCTATTCCTGCATCAATTTCGATGCCAATACTATTTCTGTTGGAAACCATACAAGCCAGATTAGTAGTGCCAAGTCCAACGAAGGGATCAAGAACGGTATCACCTTCTGCAGAATACATATTAACCAAACGGAAAGGAATTTCAAAAGGATAAGAGGCATTTCTATCACGTGTTATGCTGGATGCCGCAATAACCTGATTTGTTCCCTTGACTTCCCATAAATCAGAAAACCATACATTACGTTCTTCCCAAAAGTATGCGCTTTTTTGGCGTAGTTTTCGAGAAGCGCCAGAGAAAGCTCGTTTGCCTCCTTTTCGGAAAACCAAAATGTATTCATGTTCATACGTCACATATGCGCCAGCAGGATACATGCCAGACCCCATAAACTTGTTTGGAGAATTGGATGGCTTTCTCCAATGAATATCTGGCAATACGCTGTAGCCAAGAGCTTGAAAAAAATTGATAATGTATGCGTGATTAGGATACATTTGGAAATTACCGTTGAGCGTTCTTGTGGCATCTCCAATATTAACGCAAACAAAACCATTATCCATAAGAACACGATCGCATTCTTTCCAAACACGATTCAATATTTCGTGCATTTTAGTAAAAGCTGCAAAACCGTGTCCCTCATTTAAATCATATGTGATAGAAGGATCTTCGTCGCAAAACAAGGAGTCCCACATCTCGATCATTGGGTACGGAGGTGACGTAACAACCAGATTGACCGAAGCGTCAGGGACAGAAGTTAACTCAGCGCTATTAGCATTTATTATTTTATGAGTTGTCATTTTCACTCACCTCACCGTTTCTAATTAATTCAACAACATCCTCTATATCACAATCAAGCGCACAACAAATTTTCTCTAATGTCTCTAACGATACGGTTTCGTTGCGTCCGAGCTTTGCGACGGCGTTCGTACTTATACCGGCAGCATCACGCAATTGAGATTTATTCATGCCCTTGTCGATTAATAATTTCCACAATCGGGAATAACTAACAGCCATACATAGCCCCCTGATGTTTTTTATAAGTATATCATACTTCTTGATAAATATCAAGATTTACTTGATGTTTATCAACGATTTTGTTTGAATATGTTTTGTTTGCTAATTCTCGGTTGTTTCGCTGGACTTTCGCGATTCTTTCTGGCTTAATTGTCCTGCCAAAAAGGCAGGAGGTAATACATATGACAATCGAACAGGCGCAGAGAGATTTCGATGAGCTGATCGCAAAGAACGGCTTCACCCTTGCAGGACGCACCAGCGATACCGGCAACCCTATCTACCACAGAGTGTGGAAAAAGACGGTGCAGGTCGCATGGCATGGTGAGCAGGAGGAAACGCTGGAAGCAAGAATCCTTTTGAGCTACGGGTACCCGCTGGTGACAATCAAGCGCAATGGCAGACAGGATCCCAAATTCATCCGCGACTACAGCAGCCCCAAAAGAGCAATGAACGCCATCCGTGAAATTGTAAAGTTCGCTGGCTTCGAGTGGTAAGGGGGTGACAAAGTGCGGAGCATCATAGAAGAACTGTACTACGGCAACGTCACCCCGTGCGATCGGGACATCGTCAAAGGCGGCACATATTCACATCTGCTGCATTTGGTAACGCGCAATGAGGATGATTTAACGCAAACGTTGACGCAGGCGCAGCAGGAGACCTTTGAGAAGTTCAAGGACTGCGCATCGGAGCTGAACGATGCCAACGAGATGACGTCCTTCACGCTGGGATTCAAGCTTGGCATGCGGCTGGCGCTGGAGGCCATGATCAGCACCAGCGACATTACAGAACCCAAAATGTACTAATGACAAAGCGCCATCACATCTGGAAACAGGTGTGGTGGCGCTTTTTGCATTATTCAGATTTGTTTGCTTTATCAAGTCGATCGCGGGCACGTTTATCCTTTTGGTTTTTTGCCTTTCGAGCACTCTGACATTCCTTGCGGCGGCAGTACATTTGGTTGCCGCGCTTACGGTAAAAGTAGCAGCCACAGTTGATGCAGACAGCAACAACACCGGTATATTCCTTTTTCTCGGTTTTCTTTTCTGGCGGCGCATCATCGACAACCATGCGTGCAAAGGTGTACCATGCTATGTCAAAGATAGAATGAACATCGGCAGAAAAGATATAGCGGTTAGATTTCGAATGGAGCTTAGGACGCATCTGGAATGACGGAATCAAGTCTACTATCTTTGCGCGTAGCTCATCGTAATCATCATACGGAGTGCGGACAATATCATCATCCAACGGCTGCCCTTGCATTTTCGCATCAACCACCATTTCCTGCAGGAGATCACCAGCGGCAGATAAATAATCCGCGTCGGGTTGTTCCATAGGAACGTAACGGTACTTTTCAAAATACGGAACAGGATCAAAATAGCGGCCTGCTTTGCAAATATCCAGTATCAATTCTTCCTGCCCCATGCAGGCAGCATCGATGGCGGCATAGAAACGAGAGGCAAAGTAAATACGGTTTAGATCTTCCATGAATTTGGATATGGAGAAGGTCGCTTCCTTTTTTAATACTATAGCCATTTCCGCCGGTGTGAAGCTTGGGTCGCGTGCAAGAGTATTCACATCGTCGACGAAATACGGATGAACGAATTTTTTGCACCACCGGATGATCAGTTCAAACGGCTCCTGCTTTGTTTCGGGACTGTCAATAATACGCGCCAAATTACAAAGGCTGGACAGCAGCATACCACCGCTAATGTCAGAATAGCTCTTATAATCTGATTCGGTGCCATTGATAACAGGGTACGCAACGAGATCATCATTCATATAATCCCAATCGTATTGCGCAAATTGGGTAACCTTGTAACCCAGTTGCCCAACACCGCCAATTTTACCGAAACCTAAAACATCGGTCGCCCTGTCAATTTCATATTCAAAATCAAAGTTCTCTCTATAATAACCCATATCCTACTCCATACCGTCAATGTGTCACCGCAAGCGTCGCCGGCAAGAATTTGCTTCTGGTGACATTATACTGTATAATTGAGATAAAAGCAAGAGCAAACCATAGCAAATGCTTTTAGCGGATGGTGCCGATAGGCCTTCCCGCGAGACCCAAGGGGGTAGTCTATCCAAAATCAGAAGAAAGGAGTAGCCGAATGAAATCCAGAAAGAAGCAGCGAGAGAATCACAGAATGAAGGCCAAAGAAGAAAGAATCGAATTCCGCAACATGTACGGATATCAAGATCCCACGCCGTACATGGCTGTACGAAACATCATGGCCGCACAGAAAACCGCATCGGTACAACACCAGCCACCTAAGGTTGCCGTCTAAGGCGAGTTGAGGGTGGCATTTTTGTGCCCATTTTTAAGAAGAAGGAGGTGAAATACATGGAAAAAGCAACGATGAGCGTGCAGGAATTATCCGCGCACATGGGAATCAGCTTGCCAAAGGCGTATGAGCTCACCAAGAGAGAGGGATTCCCCACTATCCGTATCGGAACAAGGATTCTTGTTCCCGTAGACGCATTTAAGGAATGGTTGAAGAAAAATGCAAACTGAAGTCAACACCAACCACAACACCGAAAGGAGGTGAAACAAAATGAAAGGATTTACCATCTACACCGCAAACTGCACCGGCAACGCGAAGAATTGCATCTACCCCACCGAAGTGGAGGCAAAGGACATCGCATCGCTGGAGCGGGCGATGCAGCACGATCACGTGTGCGCCATGTACCGCGATCACAAACGCAGCGCAGCAGGTTTCGAATGGTCGGATTGTATCCCTATGGATTGCGACAACGATCACAGCGAAGATCCCTCGCAGTGGAAACAGCCGAAGGATGTACAAGCGGCATTTCCCAATGTGACATTCGCGGTGTGTTACAGCCGCAATCATATGAAAGAAAAAAACGGCCGCACAGCACGCCCCAAATTCCACTGTTACTTTCCTGTGAAGCGGGTAACGGACAGCAAGGTATACACCACCATGAAGCACCGAATCCAGAAACAGTTCTCGTGGTTTGATGCCAACGCGCTGGATGCAGCCAGATTCTACTTCGGTACCGAGGATCCGCAGGTCATGTTCTTCGCGGGCGATAAAACGGTGGATCAGGTGTTGCCTACAGCAATCACCGCAGGCAGCCGCAATGCGACACTGTCTCAAAAGGCCGGAAAACTCATCAAGAGATATGGTGATACAACCAAAGCGGAACAACTGTTCAAGATAGAAGCGGAACGATGTGTACCGCCCTTGTCGGAGGATGAGCTGGCAAGCATCTGGAGCAGCGCCAAGAAGTTCGGTGAGCGGATTGCCGATCGGGATGATTACATTCCACCCGAGCAGTTCAATACACCGGCAGAAAAGCTGGAGGCTATGAGACCGGAGAGCAATCGTAGATACGCTTGGTCAGACATTGGTGCCAGTCGTTTATTTGCAGATTACTACAAAGACATCGTCCGTTATGTGCCGGAGCGTAAAAGCTGGTACTGCTACGCAGACGGTGTATGGAGCGCAGACATTGGCAATCTCAAAGCAATGGAATATTGCAAGGAGCTGGCAGACGCCATGCTCATATATGCACTATCCATACAGGATGAGCAGAAGCGGCAGGAGTTCCTCAAGTATTGTGGCAAATGGCAAACCCGCCGCGTTCGAGACACTATTCTCCGCGATGCACAGGGCATTTACCCCATCGCCATGAGTGAGTTCGATTGCGATCCCTATGTATTCAATTGTAAGAACGGCGCCTTGCATCTGGACACCATGGAGTTCACCCAGCATCGCGCCGAGGACAGGCTGACCAAGATCAGCGATGTGGAGTATGACCCCGAAGCTCGCTGTGACAGGTTTCTCTCCTTCGTAGATGAGATTACCAGCGGCAATGCAGATACAGCAAACTTCTTACAGAAAGCGCTGGGTTACGGCATTAGCGGTGATACCCGCCATGAGTGCTTGTTTATTCTCTACGGTGCAAAGACTCGCAACGGCAAAGGAATCTTGTGTGAGAGCGTTCTTAAGGTACTGGGCAGCTACGGCTGCACCGCAAGACCGGAGACGATCAGCATTAAGCAGAATATCAGTAGCCAGACACCCAGCGAGGATATCGCTCGGTTGGCAGGTGTGCGATTCACCAACATATCCGAGCCGGGACGCGGACTGGTGCTCAATGCAGCACAGGTTAAGAGCATGACCGGTAACGATACCCTCAACGCACGATTCCTACATGAAAACAGCTTCGATTTCAAACCCCAATTCAAGTTGTATATCAACACCAATTACCTGCCAGTGATTAACGACATGACGCTGTTCAGCAGCGGCCGTGTGGTGATTATCCCCTTTGACCGACATTTCGAAGAATCCGAGCAGGACAGAACATTGAAATCGGAGTTTGCGAAACCGCAGAATCAAAGTGCCATTCTTAATTGGCTGGTGGAGGGATACCGACTCGCCATGCAGGAAGGTCTGACACAGCCAGCAGCCGTAATCGCAGCTACCGCTGAATACAAGAAGGACAGCGACAAGGTGATGCAGTTTGTGGAAGAAAAGCTGAAGGCAGCACCTATGGCAGAAACCCGAACATCCGTAATCTACGAAGCTTACCGTGGATGGTGTTCCGAAAATGGATGCTACGCTGAGAATATGAGAAATTTCAACCAAGCGCTACGCAGCATTGCAACAGTGACGCGAAAACGCCCAGCCGCAGGTGGCGGTGCAACCACACTACTGTGCGGATACAGAATCAGCGGTGTCGCACAACCGCTATGAACATCATGTAGCAGCTTGTAGCAGGAAATATAGGTTGTTTTGAAAATCGTTTCTTTTATAGAAAAAACCATTTTTACTTGCTACAACCTGCTACACAGATGAAAGGAGTGAAAAAACACATGAGAGGTTACAAGTTTTACAGCACAAGAGACGGCAGGATGCCGATGACTATGCCGGACGCAACAGACTTTGGTGACAACCATAAGGATGCGGTCACCATTTACCACACCGCAGACAGCGAGCCGGTAATCCTACGCAGGAGCATCGCACTGACACCCATGCCGTGGTGTATCCACAGAGGTACCAGTACCGTATTCTTCAGCTGCTACCGAGACGCTATCAACCACTGCCGTAGGCGCGGCTACAGACTGATCGAGGAAGGAGGAAACACATGAGCTGGAAAGACAAACTGTTTGGCAGCAGAATCCTTGTCGTTGGTAGACGTAAATATACAAAGGCCGATGGTACCACGATCACTGTCACCAAAGACATCCGCTACACCGTCAAAGATGGCAGCAGCACCATCCACATGTATGATTTGGATGATGTAAAAAGCTACTGCAAGCGCAGCACTCGCCTTGGCGGGTAGGGGGGATAATTATCCTCACGCCTAATCTTCTCGAGACGGGCGTGGGGTCACACACGAAAAATAGGGAAATCAAGAAGGGGTATAGCCCCACAAATCAAGTTTTTCAAGGAGGATCCACTAATGGACAAGTTATTCAAGTATTATGCTCTCGATGGCAGAGGCATTCAGGGAGCAAACAAGCGACCTATCGACCACGTTTATGATAGCGCGGAGGCAGCGTTCAAAGTCTCCACCTATTGTCTGGAGACCGCAGTACCCGGCACCTATCGTTTGCTGGCGAAGCATCCCACCAACATTCATAAGTACCACTATTTCAACATCAAGTGCCCCAACTGTGGCGGCACACTGGAAGAAATGTTACCCACAAAAGATAAGCACGTGCTGCCTATGTATGCATGCACCTGCTGCAACCGCTAATTAAAAGGAGGAATACCAATATGTACAAGACCACTGAATACAACCGCGAGTTCTGGAACGCAGCCAGAGCTAAGAGAAGAATCCCACACACCGACGTTCTGGAGAACGGCCGCGATACCCAGAATGGCAGCTACAGACTGCCCTACGAATCCAACAAGAAGTTCGAGGCGCTTCGCCAGAAGGAAAACCTGTTCCGTCGCATCGGCACTGTCGTCAGCGCTCCCAAAGGCGATTACACCATCTGGGCGTTTGACAACGAGCCGGAGATCACTTGGCTCACCGACAAGAATCCTACTTTCTTCGAAAACGTGGAAACCTACGATGATTACCAGTTAACTGGCCATACTCTCGGCTGCGCCACCCGCATCTCCGAGGATTTTGCTGCCGACGCAGGCTTCGATGTGGAAGGTCAGATTACCAGAGAATTCGCCAGAAGCATTGGCCGCGCTGAGGAAGATGTCTGTATCAACGGCGATGGCATCAGTGCGCCGAAGGGATTCCTGAAGGATGCCATGGTCGGCCATTACGCTCTCGGTATCGACTACAGCGACGTGGTTGATCTGTTCTTCGCACAGGATCCGGAGTATCGTCGTAACAGTGTGTGGATCATGAATAATGAAACTGCCTATAATCTCCGCACCATGACCGACGGAGACGGCGGTTACCTCTGGAACCACAGCGATAACACCTTGCTCGGCAAGCCCGTGTACATCTCCGACTATATGCCCTCCGCGACGGAAGGAGCAGGCGCAAGACCCATCGCCTTCGGTGATTTCAGCTACTTCTGGATTGTCGATCGTAAGCCCTTCGCGATGCGTTCTCTCACCGAGGTGCTGGTACCCCAGCAGCAGGTTGGATACGTCGGATATGAAACTATCGACGCAAAGCTCATCCGCCCCGAAGCAGTCTGTGTAATGCAGATGAAGTAATCCCTTAACGACAAAGCGGTCACAGCAGAAAAAGCTGTGGCCGCCTTGTCAAATTGAAAGAAGGTGCCAAATGAAAGTAGTGTTACCCAGATACAACGGCCTGCTGATCGACGGTGAATGGTATGTCGTTGAGAATATTTTCAGCCGAGCAGCAAAGGAAACGCTGGAGGATAAACTCAAGCGGCTGATTATAGACAATATTCCCACCAAAAACACCGTCGAAAGTTCTCAGAAACCTAACAATTAAAGCCTCGCCTTTTAGCCGCAGTTCTGGTATAATCCCTTCCTGCCACTAGAAGGCTGTCGGAAAGGAGTATCAAATGAATTTAGTAAGACAGCCCCAACAGGGAAAAATCACAGCATTATACTGCAGACTCAGTCATGATGACGAGCTTCAAGGTGATAGCAACAGTATCAAAAATCAGAAGACCATCCTCCAGAAATACGCAGAGGAAAACGGATTCGAAAACATCCAATTCTTCGTGGATGATGGTTGGAGTGGTACGAACTTTGCTGAGGTTAGATAGCGATACTTTTTACATCTACCATGTTGCGGCGGTCATGGTTGACAACTTGCG
>CAJFOI010000049.1 GCA_904396155.1 Candidatus Avispirillum faecium
TGGAAGGTGCCAGCAACTCCAGAGTACATAAAAAAGGCCCCCATGTGAGCGTCTCTTGCAGAGCCGCCAGGGGGCTCCCGCGATAGCGGGTGGGGGATTGTTCTTATTACACAACCCCTCCGCCACAGCCGTGCTGTGGCACCTCCCCTCGATGCCCTTCTTTCGAACGCCCCACAAAATTTCTCATGACACCCGGGGAAAAATCGTCAAATATTCTATTGACAGAAATTTTTTTGTATGCTAAAATTTGTTTGGTTCCGAACAATATAGCAAGCAATCACAGTCTGACAGTCCGAAAGGAGGGTAGTTTTCCATGGAAAAAGACTGTGGAATGTGGATCCACATTTTGTCCCACAAACTCAAAAAACGCATGAACGCCAGCATGCAGGACCTGGGCATCACCGGCGTGCAGAGCCGGATCATGCACTATATTCTTGTGAAGTGCGCCGACGGGCCGGTTTTTCAGCGGGACGTGGAAAGCGCCTTCGGCATGAGCCGCTCTACCGCCACCGGGATCTTACAGCTGATGGAAAAAAACGGCCTGATTCTGCGGGAAAGCGTAGCCAGCGACGCCCGTCTGAAAAGCCTGATTCCCACGGAAAAGGCGGCCCGTTTGGACGAGCAGATCGGCACGTCTCTGCATCAAACGGAAGAATGTCTCACACAGGGTCTGTCCAGTGCGCAGCTGGCGTTCTTTTTGGAGACAGTCGCACGCATGTCTGCAAATCTGGACGAACAGCCGGCGCACAACGTGTAGGCATTTTTTACGTATTCTTGAGACTTTGGATGCACCGCATCTGCGCGCTGCACTTCATGTTTGAAAGGAGGAATCATACAATATGATAAAAACACTTGCTCGCAGTATCCGCGAGTACAAAAAGACTGCAATTTTAACACCGCTTTTGGTTATCGTCGAAGTAGTCCTGGAATGTATCATCCCATTCACCATCGCCAACCTGGTAAATGAGATGCAGGCCGGCTGCAAAATGGACGTCATTGTCCAATACGGCATCCAGCTGGTAATCATGGCCATTTTGTCCCTGATTTTCGGCGTTGCGGCAGGCAACACCTGTGCCACCGCGTCCACCGGATTTGCGCGCAATCTGCGCAAGGACATGTTCTACCGTATCCAGGATTACTCTTTTGAAAACATCGACAAATTCTCCGTATCCAGTTTGGTCACGCGTATGACCACCGATGTGGTGAATGTACAGATGTCCTTTATGATGATCATCCGCATCGCCATCCGCGGGCCTCTGATGCTGATCTTTTCCTTTATCATGGGCTTCGTCATGGGTGGACGCCTGGCCCTGATCTTTCTCGTCACCATTCCTCTGCTGGGCATCGGTCTGGCGTTGGTCATCCGTGCCGCCATGCCGATCTTTCGCCGGGTGTTCCGCAAATACGATGCACTCAACGATTCGGTCCAGGAAAATGTGCAGGCTATGCGGGTAGTAAAGAGCTACGTGCGCGAGGACTACGAGAAAAAGAAATTTTCCGCTGCTGCCGAAGACGTCTGCAGGGACTTCACCCGTGCCGAGCGCATCATGGCCCTCAATAACCCTATGATGCAGTTTTGCGTATATGCAGGAATGGCATTTGTGCTGTCCTTTGGCTCCTATGTAGTGATCACCAGCCGCGGCGCCGAAGTCGCCGTAGGGCAGATGTCCGCCATCCTCACTTACAGCTTTCAAATTCTGATGAGCCTGATGATGCTGTCTATGGTGTTTGTGATGATCACCATGTCCATGGAATCGGCAGAGCGTATCGTTGAAGTCCTGACGGAAAAGAGCAGTCTCACCAGTCCAAAAGACGGTCTCACTTCTGTGAAGGACGGCTCCGTCGATTTTGAGGGCGTGAGTTTCAAGTATTCGAAAAAAGCTGAGCGCATGGCGCTGGCAGATGTAAATCTACATATTCGGTCCGGAGAAGTTATTGGGATTTTGGGCGGCACAGGCTCCTCCAAATCCACATTGGTGCAACTGATCCCCCGCCTGTATGATGTGACCGAGGGCTGCGTCAAGGTAGGCGGCGTAGATGTGCGCAAGTATGATTTGGAGACGCTGCGCAACAATGTGGCTGTAGTGCTTCAAAAGAACGTGCTGTTCAGCGGCACCATCAAGGACAACCTGCGCTGGGGCAATCCCGACGCCACCGACGAAGAAATGCTGGAGGCCTGCAAACTGGCACAGGCTGACGAGTTCATCCAGCAGTTCCCCGCAAAGTATGACACGTGGATCGAACAGGGCGGCGCCAACGTCTCCGGCGGGCAAAAGCAGCGGCTTTGCATCGCACGCGCGCTCTTGAAAAAGCCCAAAGTGCTGATTTTGGACGATTCCACCAGCGCCGTAGACACCCGCACAGACGCGCTGATCCGCCAGGGATTTCGCGAATTCATTCCCGAGACCACAAAGATCATCATCGCCCAGCGCGTTGCCTCCGTACAGGACGCCGACCGCATTATTGTAATGGACGGCGGGCGCATCAGCGACATCGGTACCCATGACGAGCTGATGGAAAGAAGCGAAATCTACCGGGAGGTATATACATCTCAAAACAAGGCAGGTGATTCAGATGGCCAGGAATAAAACACAAAATGCAAATCCCACTCCTGCCACCACGGCAAGAGGTCAGCGGGCGCCCAAGGGCGTACTGCGCCGGCTGCTGCGCACCCTGTTTTCGTTCTATCCGGTGCTTTTGCCCATCACGCTGGTCTGCATTGTCATCAATGCCATTGTCAGCGCCGCGCCGGCGGTGTTTTTGCAGAATGTCATCGCCATAGTAGATGAAAGCTACCAAAGCGGCGACTGGGCGTCTGTATCCGGACGCATTCTCACCTATGTAGCCGTCCTGGTTGTCATGTACGTGATCAGTCTCATTGCCGGCGCGTTCTATACCCAGATGATGGCGATCATCACGCAGGGCTCTCTGAAAAAGCTCCGTGAAAAAATGTTCAGCCACATGCAGGATCTTCCCATTAAGTATTTTGACACCAACGGCCATGGGGACATCATGAGCTACTACACCAACGACGTGGATACGCTGCGGCAGCTGATCAGCCAGAGCCTGCCGCAGATGACCATCTCCGGCATCACATTGTTTGTCGTATTCTGCATCATGATGTACTACAGCATGATTCTTGCCCTGCTGGTAGTCGTCGGTGTCGTCTGCATGGTGCTTGCAGCCCGTGCGATCACCAGCCGCTCCTCCAAATACTTCCTCCGTCAGCAGATCACGCTGGCAAAGGCCGAAGCCTTTATGGAGGAAATGATGACGGGGCAAAAAGTCATCAAAGTATTCTGTCACGAGGAGGGCGCCCGAGCCGACTTTGACAAGGTCAATGGAGAGATATTCTACAATGCCCGCAACGGCAACCGCTTTGCCAACATCCTCATGCCTCTGCTGGGCAACATCGGCAATGTGATGTACGTGGTAGTAGCACTGGTGGGCGGTGCGCTGCTTTTGACAGATGTGCCGAACATCAGCATTTCCGGCATGGCATTCAGCATCAGCATCGTAGTGCCCTTTTTGAATATGACCAAGCAGTTTGCCGGCGCCATCGGACAGGTATCCAACCAGATCAACATGGTGATCATGGGGCTGGCAGGCGCACACCGGATTTTCGCTCTGCTGGATGAAGAACCGGAAACCGATGAAGGATATGTGACCTTGGTAAATGCAAGGGAAAATGCCGATGGCAGCATGAGCGAGTGCAAGGAGCGCACCCACGTATGGGCATGGAAACATCCCCACCACGACGGCACCGTCACCTACACGCGGCTTCAGGGAGATGTACGCTTCTACGACGTAGATTTCGGCTACACGCCGGAAAAGACCGTGCTGCACAATATCACCCTGTATGCAAAGCCCGGTCAGAAGGTGGCCTTCGTAGGCTCCACCGGTGCAGGCAAAACCACCATTACCAACCTGATCAACCGTTTTTACGACATTGCCGACGGCAAGATCCGTTATGATGACATCAACATCAACAAAATCAAGAAGGCGGATCTCCGCCGCAGTCTGGGCATCGTACTTCAGGATACGAACCTCTTTACCGGCACGGTGATGGAAAACATCCGTTACGGGAATCTGGAAGCCAGCGATGAGGAATGCATCGCAGCAGCACAGCTGGCCGGTGCAGACGACTTCATCTGCCGGCTTCCGGAAGGGTACAATACCATGCTGACCGGAAACGGCGCAAATCTCAGTCAGGGACAGCGGCAGCTTCTTGCCATCGCACGTGCGGCGGTCGCCGATCCTCCGGTGATGATCCTGGATGAAGCGACCAGTTCCATCGACACGCGAACCGAGGCCATTGTACAGCAGGGGATGGACGCGCTGATGACCGGGCGCACCGTATTTATCATCGCCCACCGCCTCTCTACGGTGCGCAACGCCAACGCCATCATGGTGCTGGATCACGGACGCATCATCGAGCGAGGCACCCACGAAGACCTGCTCCAGCTGAAGGGTACCTACTATCAGCTCTACACCGGTGCATTGGAGCTGGACTGATTGTGTTGCAAAAGAATCCAGAGAAAAACAAAAAGAAACCGGCATGCTACGCATGCCGGTTTCTTTGATTGTATCAAAAACGAAAGTAAATAAACGGATTATAGGAGGAGCTCAAAATGAATTGAATACACAGCAGCAGCAAAACCACGCAGACTGCATTTTTGGCGATCTCGAAGGGAAGGGAATTTGGAATGCGGATTTTTTTCGCCCACGGGAACATTGCAAGGATCGCCAGCGGGAGAAAGAGGATCCCCCTTAAAATTTCTGAATTCTGGGCGGCAACTCCGATCCAGTCTGTGGGAACAAAGATAAACATCGTTTTCAACGCGGCGAGCATTTGCGAAAAATCCACCAAATTGAAGATGACCCAACCGACGAGAACGAAAAAGGCCGTATAGATATAACGGATGGCACCGGGAAGCTTATCCAAAAGCTTTTGCAAAAACAGCTTCTCCAAAATCAGCAAAATCCCATAATAGAGACCCCAAATGACAAAATTCCACTGGGCGCCATGCCAGAAACCAGTCAAGCACCACACGACCATAATGTTGAAGACAAGCCGCAGCTTTCCTGCACGATTGCCTCCAAGGGGAATATAAATGTAGTCCCGAAACCATGTGGAAAGAGAAATGTGCCAGCGCCGCCAGAATTCTGTAATAGACAGAGAGATGTAGGGGTAATTGAAATTTTCAAGAAAGTGGAACCCAAAGATTCGCCCCAGACCGATGGCCATATCGCTGTAGCCGGAAAAATCAAAATAGATCTGCAGCGCATAGCTGATCGCGGCGATCCAATAAATCGAGGTCCCCCAGGCAGCTGTACTTCCCTCGTAAATTATCACCGAGATATTGGCGACCGTGTTTGCAAGAAGCACTTTTTTGGAAAGGCCGATAATGAATCGGCGGCTACCCTCTGTAATATCCCTGAGAGACTCCTTCCGGTGCAGGATTTCATCCTCGATGGTCTGATAACGGACAATGGGGCCTGCGATCAGTTGCGGAAAGAAGCTCACATACAAAGTGAGATAGAAGTAGTTTTTCTGCACATGGACATCATGCCGGTAAAGATCGATCACGTAGGACAATATCTGAAATGTATAAAAACTGATCCCGATAGGCAAAACCAGCGGCGCAACATGGAGATCCCGACCCAGGAGCAGCTCGATGTTGTCTATGGTAAAGTTCAAATACTTAAATACAAATAAATTGCCCACCAAAAGAACGCAAGTGACAATAAAAACCGCTTTGCGCAGTTTCTGTGTCTCTGCGCGATCCAGGTGGTGGATCCACAAGCCGCCCACATATGCCACCAAAGAGGCAAGAAGCATGAGCACTACAAATTTGGGCTCTCCCCAGGCATAAAAAAGGATAGATGCAAGAAGCAAAACAGTATTTCTGTACACCCGGTTCTTGCAGATAAAATAAAGCAGGATCGTAACCGGTAAAAACAAATACAAAAATGACAGGCTGCTGAATACCATCTCAATCCTCCAACAGGAAATCTTCCCCTATAAAGTACTCCGCGCTTCCAATGAGCAGCACCTTGGAAATGTCATTTTCCTTCACATAGGAATCCAGGTGGAAATCCTCTCCCATAAAGGCCCTGTAATTGCGCAAATCCACGGAATATGTCCTGTTATAATGAGAGGCTACCAGCTTGAGTATCGCATTGTCGTAAGATTCACCGATCAGGAGAATATTTTCCTTGTTCGTATTGTTTGTATCGAAAACGATCTCTCCATTGTCCTCTCCGTAAAAACCTGCATAAGAGACGTCTGTGCGCTCCGAAGACAGGTATGCCTCTGCCTCTCCGTAATCAGCAGCTAAATTCCCGTTGACAGATATCGTCATGGGAGGATAATCAAACCGGTACACGGTAAAATCTTCCACAAAAAGTCCGTCCATATCTGCGGTCTTCGACCCCTCAAACGAGTGGCTGAGCGTGACCGTATCCACAGGTGCAAGAGGCTGTTCTCCACAGCCCAACAGCTGCAGTACCTCCAGGTACGCCTCATAAGAGCCCTTGTAATTCCAATGGTGGTCCGTCTTATAAAACCGATCCGCAAAATCTGCAAAACTGTTTATCTCAAAAGCCGCCATTTTGTTTTCTGAAAGTGCTAAATGCCGGAAAATATAATCACAAAACGGGACCTTCTCCTTTGTTTCAAAATTGATATCGGTTTCCTTTTCGATGTAGTAAACATAGAAATCCGTTTCGGGGTGCGCTGAGAAACACGTGTTGTAGTTTTCGATTTTTTCGTCCAAAAGCGCCTGATCCTCCTTAAGAGAACGAGGAGCAAAACAAATATTCCCGTTGAAAATTAGATGAGCGTTGAAACTGATATACCGATTGGTATCCGCCTGAAGCATGGGCTTGAGAAAAAAATATTTGTAGTTGCTGAAAAAATCGTTGTAACTTTTCTTCAATGTCTGAGAAAAAAGCACCTGGTCCGCAAGGGCGCTTTCCCAATTGTCCTGAAGCGACGTATCGAGAAAAGCTAAAACAGACATGGGCTCCACTTTTTCTGCATATCGGTTTTCGTAAAGATTGATATCTTTGGGGAAAAATACGGTTTTCAACAACCCGATACACAAAAAAGCAAAACATCCGACAAGGAATATCAGATTCACGATCTTTTTTTTCACTTTTATTTTCCTTTCCCCACATTCGGAAAGCGCCTTGTCCCAAACAGCTTTCCGAGACCATTCTATTTTCGGGAAAAAACGACAGAAAAGACATAAAAAAACCCGCCATATTTTTATGCCGGGTTTTGGTGGGGGAAGCTGGATTCGAACCAGCGAAGTCACTGACAACAGATTTACAGTCTGCCCCCTTTGGCCGCTCGGGAATTCCCCCATAAAAATATTCTGTTCCACACCTGCGGCGCGCTGTGAGATCCGGGCGCACTTTACAAGATACGATGGAGCTGGTGGACGGACTTGAACCCCCGACCTGCTGATTACAAATCAGCTGCTCTACCAGCTGAGCTACACCAGCATCTCCCACGAACCGCTCGCGCAAGTGAAATTATAGCATATACAGAGAGACTTGTCAAGAACTTTGCAAAAAATTCTCCCGATTTTATTTAGGAAAAAAGCTTTACATCTTCCCCGCAGCCTGCTATACTGTCCCCAAGCGACACAGTCGTATTTTTGTGCCGGAGGGTTTTATGAAATACACGCTGCAAAGACTTTCTCACCAATCTGTAGGCTGCGGCAGCTATGCCTACAAGGATACCCGTTCCCGTGATGGACGGATCTTTCTTCCCATCGATACACCCAATCCTTATGCCCTGTACTCCGCAGACAGCGGAAAAAGCTGGAAAACCTTTCCCCTGGAGAGCGGACGCAAAACAGACCGCTTTATCCAGCTTCAGGATGGCTCCTTTTATGCCCTGTCCTTCGACAATGTAGTTCACGATGCCATCCGGGACTTTCGCCAGGAACATATTCCCTTTGTGGCCGGTGTATACCGGGCAAAATCCATGGAAGATGTGATCGCCGGAAGAGTCACTTCCTCCTTTACCCCAATTGATATACCAAATCTTTGCCTGGGCTGGGGAGATTCCGGCAACAGCCACACCAGCTGCATTTCCAATGGACTCATCCAACTCTCCAACGGAGACATCCTTGCCACCATGTATGGCCAGACAAAAGAGGACACCACTCTGTGCCCCTACTTTCAAATAAACGGTGGATATGATTTTTATTTGTACCGTTCCTGGTGTATTTTGTCCAAAGACGGCGGCAACACTTTCTCTTTTCTCTCCACCATTGCAGATGTGCAGACCTATCCCATCCCCGATGTAAATGCAGAGGGATACTGCGAACCGGACTGCATTGAAATCGAACCCGGACATATCGTATGTGTCCTCCGCACCGGCGGCCATGAAGTGTACTCTCCCCTGTACTGCACCCACTCCTACGACAGCGGCAAAACTTGGCAGGCGCCCTATCCCATCTGTGACTGGGGTGTGCTGCCCAAGCTGTTTACCATGCAGGACGGAACCCTTGTATGCGTGTCCGGCCATATTCACACCATGCTCCTCTTTTCCCCAGATGGCGGCCGAACCTGGAGCGATCCGTGTATCATAGAGCCCTGCGACGGCAAATGGGACAAAAGCCCATCCGGATATAACAGTGCATTTGAAAGCAGCCCCGGAGAGATCACCATCGTCTATGACGATCCAAAGGAAGGCATAGCCGAGGGAGCTCCCGCGGGGCAGCTGCGTCGTATATATATTCGCACTTACCGGGTACAGCGCGAAAACTGACTTATTTTTTCTTCCATGCAGCCGCGTACTGCATAATCGGCTTGCTGGTGGAAACGGTGATTACAATGATGGAAGAAAGCACCAGGCCGAACACACCCTGGGCAAGGTTGCCCGGAACATTTACAAGGGCAACCGACGGCGTATACAGCAGACATTCGTAAAGGAAATAACCGCCAATCATCACCGATTCCGCCAGAGCGGCTACAAAAACGAACCATCCCCGCGGCCGCACAGACCGGCACAAAAGAGCAAATACCAGTGCCATGCACCCTTTGATAAGAAAAGTGGCCGGTGCGTACAAGGCAAAACCCAGAACAATATCGGAAAGCGCCGAACCGATTGCTGCGGCAGCAAACCCCCAGCCCGGTCCCAGGAAAAATGCAGCAGTGATGACAAATACATCTCCAAAGTTTCCATAGCCGCTGCCAGGAAGAGGAACACTCAGCATCATCGTCGCTACAAAAATCGCTGCGGCAAACAGCGCCGAACTCACAAGTCGCCGAATCTGTTTATGCATACATATACCTCCTTACCCGGTATCGTATGTACCAACCGTGTCTCGGTTTGCAGGCGATACCCAGGCAACTCAATTATATCACTTTTTTTCATTTGTGTGAAGTATTTTCATAAAAAACACCGGGAAAAATCCCGGTGTTTTTTGGTGACCCGTGGGGGAATCGAACCCCCGTTTCCGCCGTGAGAGGGCGGTGTCTTAGCCGCTTGACCAACGGGCCGTTGTCGACAGGCAATAGTATAGCATACCTTGACGGAAAATGCAATACCTTTTGCGAAAAATATCACGGCAAAACCTGTGTATCTCTTATGTTTCCCCCAAAAAGCCGCATCGCCTTAATTTATGCGGCGATGCGGCTTGGTTGTCAGTTCAGCGTAGTCTTTCCGGCTACATACAGACGAAGGACAGCAATATCCCGTATGGTAATCCGACCGTCTTTTGTTACATCGCCGGCCAGTTTTTGCGTATCTGTCAGTTCTGTCCCCTGCGGCAATTTATTTGCCATATACAGGCGTATCGTGGCAATGTCCCGTATGGATACCCGGCCATCTCCCGTCACATCTCCCGGAACATACTCCGGAGTGACGCTGGGGTCCGACGCGCCGCACACAGTGCACACGCCGTCTACAAAGTTGTGCTCCGTTTTGGGAATCACTTCCGTGTAGGAGTCGCCGCACAACCGGCAGGTATAAGTGGCCAGACCTTCCTCTGTACAGGATGCAGGCGTTGTGACACTGTATACATAGTCGTGGGTGCAGCTCTCTGTCTTCAGAGCTTGTTCCACACTGTCGCCCAGGGCTTTGCGGACAGAGGCGTACTGTTCGGCATCTGTAGAATAATGAACCATTCCGGTGGTAAGCTGGTCAATGAGTGCATCTGCCGCACCTTCTCCCTGAAGGTCTTCCAGCATGGTGAGCATCTGGAAATCTTCAATCCCGTCCCGCATGGCCTCCAGGCGCAGGCTGCCTACTGGACCGTCAATCCCATATTTGGATCCGGGGTACAGGAGAATCGATTCGCCGTGGGCGTCGGGATATGCAGCATTGGATATGTTGTTTTCATAAGGATCCGCCGTATCTGCAAGCCAGAAGTTGGCGAAGTTATAGAGAAATCCGTCCACATCATTGTCGAACTGCTGCCAGAAGAGGATGCGCTGTGCGGTGCCGTCTGTCTGCATGTAGTAGTTGATATACGGAGCTTCCACATCCCAGGAAATAAACCACCATACCTTCTGGCCGTCTTCCCGCTTTTCTGCCATCCGTTCCTTGAAGGTACCGTATACGCTGTCCCACTTTTCCGGCTGCAGAACTTTCGCACCGGGGACGGACAGCTCTTCTTTGTCGGTAAAGGCAAACGTTTTGGAGCACCAGAGGTTGACAAAATCGCTGTAATACTCGATCTGATCGATGGTTTCCCCCTCGGGGGTGGTGTAATCGATGTCATTGATATATGTAGAAATAAACCAGAAAGGTACCTGGGCATAGTCGGGTGTATACGGAGATACTGCCTTTGCAATTTGATCATAATGCGCCCGCAGTGCTTCCAGGTCTGCAGGGGTTGCCGCGTCTACGACGTTGCTGAAATAATATGCCTTGTCAAACCGTTCCTCTCCCCCTTCTCCGCTGAAAACATTGGCAAACAGGAAACGCATCATAGCGGTGTTGTTGATGGGATAGCGGAAGGAAGTGACCCGTGGATTGTCCATATAGGCGGCGGCTTCCGGACGGGTCAGAGAATAGGGGAGTGTACAAGCGCTGATACGATTTTCCAACAGGTAGTCGTAATATACCTTATACAGCTCCGTATCAGACAGTTCTGTTGTACCCGCGTGGGCCTGCACAAGGTAGCTTTGATTCAAATCCACACTGGTGGCGCAGGCAGTTTCCTCCGAAAGTGCAAAATCCCAAACATAGGCGAAAACTGTAGCCCGCTTTACCTCTTCGCCGGCGCTGTTGTGGACGGTGAGATCGGCAGAATACCAGCCTGCGGGCGTATCTTCGGCGGTCTTTAATTGAATCAGAAATGCCTGGGAGGACCCGGCAGGCAAATCAAAGGCGCCATAGGCGGACAGCGGCGGGATCGCATCCGGCACCATGCCGTGTTCCGCACAGTCGTGGTAGTATTGGATAAACAGCTCACTGTCAATGCTGTCGCCTGCTTCGTTCACAAAGGGCGTGATCTGCGCGGTCAGTCCCGTCCGTCCCTCCTTTGCATACAGTACAAACTGGATATTTTCAATCTCGTTTTTTGCCATATAGGCGGCAAAAGTGTCCATACCGCTGCTCTGTGTCTCGGAGCTGCAGATTTTTTTGCTGCTGTAGTCAAACCACAATGCGATGCCACTGTCTTCCTTCGCAGCTTGTACTGGTATGTAGGAGACAGTGGGATCCTCTGCCGCATGTCCTGCAGGAATAGCGCAGAGGGCCATAGAGACCATCAGAACAATCGCAAGGAGACAGGAAAGACTTTTTTTCATTTCCAATGAATTCCTTTCTGATATATTTGTGTATAAATTATATACAAAATATGAAAGAAAGTCAACTGGATTTTTGTCTGTATTTTTATCCCGAAAAATTTATTTTTGCAAAATCATTTCCAGCAGCTGCGCCGGACTGTCCGCAAGCTGTCGGGCGCCGGCCGCCGTCAGTTCTTCCCGGCTGCGGAATCCCCAGGTGACAAAAATCCCGTCTACGCGGGCGCCTTTTGCAGTTTGTACGTCTACGTCCGAATCTCCCACATACAGAGGATGACTGCAGTGCAAAAGCCGGATCGCTTCTAAAAGGGAATCTGGTGCGGGCTTGCGGGGAACACCGTCTCTGTCGCCCAGTGCCAGTGTGATCTTTCCGGGAAAATACTGCGCTGCCAGCTTTTTGACAGCAAAGTCTACTTTGTTGGAGACGATCGCAGCAGGAATGCCTTCCGCCTGCAACCTTTCCAGCATCTGCGGAATGCCCTCGTAGGGCCTTGTTTTATTTTCACAGTTTTCTCTGTAGTGACGCGTGAAGCGTTGGTGTACAAAATCGATGACTTTGGGATCGGTAACGGGGGCTACGGATCGGACAATCAGCACGGGCACCCCGTCACCGATAAATCTGCGCACCTCTTCTGTGGTGCGCAGGGGAAGTCCGGCGGCGGAAAGCGCAAAATTCACGCTGTCTGCCAGGTCTTCCAGTGTGTTAAGAAGTGTTCCGTCCAAATCGAAAATAACGGCGTCGTAGTTCATAAATGTTTTGCCTTTCTATTGGGTGTCTTGACAGCAGCGTTGACAAAAACGCACCGCAAAGCACAGTGTTTACCATGATTGACTTTGATTCATCGTGAAAAACCACTTTGTGCTCGTCCACATTATAGATATAGAGGATATTTTGCTTTTTGTCAGGTACGGGTATCCTTCTGTCCCACTCACAAAAGGATTTCCTGCAAGGTTCAATCGTCGCTTGCATCCGTGAACAGGTGGATCCCTGACAAAAGCTTGTGCAGTTTGTGTGCTTCAAACGGCAGGTACTCTGCAATCGTAAAGCCGACCACATCGGTGTTTTTCGTAATAACTTCAAAAACTTTGGTCAGCTTCTCCATTGTCATTTTCCCGCCGCCGGAGCCATCGCCCACCAACTCCGGGTTGGCAAAATAAGTAGAATGAAAGAAATGTTCATCCAATACGTCGATGTCAAAATGGATCAGCATGTGTTCAAAACGCCTTGTAAACGCGCTTATTTCTTCATCCGAGACAAAACGCGCATTCTGAATTTGATATTTTACACCTGCGCTGCGCAGGAATTTTTCCTGATAATCGTGGATGGGCTGGAGTCCGATGTAAAGAACTGCATCCGGCGCAAAAAATCCGTTTTTTACCTGGGCGGAGAGCTGCTTTGCCCCGTGTCCCAGCAGACTGCCCAGCACCATCGCGTGGGCGTTGGGATAACCATCCTTTACGGTGGAGACATCAGGATGCGCGTCAATCCAGACAATGCCTGTATTACCATAGAGACCGTGCAAATAATCGAAGGGAGCCAGCGAAACCACGCAGTTTCCGCCGATCGTAATGATGCGGTCCGGTTTTTCGGCCTCCAGTTTCGTCTGTGCATCTTTGATTCCTGCGAGAACTTCTTCTTCGGCATAGATTCCGTTGGTAATCTTTTTGACTTTTCCGTCCGGCGGTGCAATTTCCACTTTTACAAGCGGCTGGCTTTCATTTTGCGGCAGCAGATGCTGAAGCAGGTTTGCTCCAAAATAATATGTGTCCAGTCCGCCGCTGACATGATCTGCATACAGCAATCTGATCGTTTTCATCTTTACAGCTCTCCGTATTTCAATGGCAATCTTTTGTTTGGTTCATCATATCCGCGTGATGATGAATAGATCCGCGCCAGTCTTGAAGAAAACGCGCATTTTTCATGCGCATCCATCAAGATAAGACCCCTATGATTCGTCTTTGCGCCTTTTTATCAAAAGCGGCGTTATAACACGGGTGTCTTGACAGGATTTTTGCAGCGTTGTATACTGAAAAAAATGAGACCCAGAGGTGAATATGGAAAGAGACGAGAAGCGGGAACTTTATTATATGACAGTGGCCTTGGAGGAAGCCGCTGCCTGTGCTGCCGCCGGCGAGGTACCGGTGGGAGCGGTGATCGTGCGGGGAGACAAAATTCTGGCACGATGCGGAAACAGCCGGGAGCGGGAGCAGGACGCTACTGCCCACGCGGAGCTGTCCGCCATTCGCAAAGCCTGCCAGCTGCTGGGGGGGTGGCATTTGACCGGCTGTGAGCTGTATGTGACGCTGGAGCCGTGTCCCATGTGTGCCGGCGCCATTATCAATGCCCGGATCCCGCGGGTAATTGTCGGTGCAAAGGACCCCAAAGGCGGCGCCTTTGGCAGTATTGTAGACCTCAATGCATACCCCTGGAACCATCGGCCCGATGTTCTCTTCGGTGTACAAGAGGCAGAGTGTGCTGCAATTCTCACAGACTTTTTCCGCTGCAGGCGCGCCGCAGGTCCCCGCTGGAAGAAAAAGAAGGAATAGGGGGCACTTTTGACCGGCGCACGCACCTGTTATTTTTTGGGGCCACAGCGGTCCGCTGCGGCCATAATTCCCAGCCGGGCGCTTTCATAGGTAAGTCCCCCCTGTAGAAAGGCCAGATATGGGGGACGCATGGGACCGTCGGCAGACAACTCAATGGAGGAACCTCCCACGAAAGCGCCGGCCGCCATAATTACGGGATCGTCGTATCCGGGCATATCCCACGGTTCCGGAGACACGTAAGCGTCTACCGGGGAGGCGGATTGAATTCCTCTGCAAAATTCCACCAGAGCCTCCCCCCGCTCCAGACGGATTGTTTGGATGATGTCGCTGCGCAGCTCGAAGGGACCGGGATTTACCGTATATCCCAGCTGCTGAAAAATATAGGCGGCAAGGTGGGCTGTCCGCAGCGCCTGTGCAGTGGTATGGGGTGCATAAAAAAGGCCTCGGAGCAGGTTCCGGTTTTGCCCGAGAGATGCTCCCACCTCCAGGCCCACGCCGGGGCAGGTGAGCCGGTTGGCCGCAAGCGCCACAGCCTGCTCGCTTCCCACCAAATACCCGCCGCAGTCCGCCAGCCCGCCGCCGGGATTTTTGATGAGAGAGCCAATCATCAGATCTACTCCCAGAACGCAGGGCTCTCGGTCTTCGGTAAATTCCCCGTAGCAGTTGTCCAGGACGATGTAGGGATTCCAGCCGGCCTCTTTTTTGACAAATGCCGCAGCTGCGCCGATTTCCTCAACTGTCAGAGTTTTGCGGTTTTGGTATCCCTTGGAGCGCTGGAGAAATACGACACGGATGCGGTCCTTGTACTGCTGCAGTGCAGCACCCACCGCCGGCAAATCTACACCTCCGTGTGTCCCGAGTTCAATTTGCACATACTCTATTCCAAAGTCGGAGAGACTGCCGCTTCCCTTCTTTCCGCCGATGCCGATCACTCCATGAAGCGTATCATAGGGGGCACCGGTGATAGACAGAAGAATGTCTCCCGGGCGAAGCAGGCCGAACAGGCCGATGGTGAGTGCGTGGGTGCCGCTCAGGATGGAGGGGCGCATGAATCCGGCCGCAGCGCCGAACACTTTTGCGGCAATCCGGTCGATGGTGTCCCGCCCCCGGTCCCCGTAGCCGTATCCAGTGGACGGAGCAAACAGAGATTCGGATACCCGCTCTTCCCGGAATACATCCAGAAGCTGTTCCGTGCGCAGGCGGGCCGTGTCGTCGATTTTTTGAAAAATATCGGAAAGGGCACTTTCGGCGGTTCGTGCCAGGTCTCTGATTTCATTTGTCAGTTGCATGGAAAACTCCGTTTGTTTATTTTCTTATATTTTATAAAAAAAGGGGAGCATTGTAAAGTGTTCCATGCGGAAATTTTGTATTTAACCTGTATACAATGGTTTTGTTTCGAGAGGGCAAAGGGGAAATCCGGAAAAAAGATTGCTTTTTTTAGACGGATGTGATAAAATACATTTGTAAAAGGACATAAAAACTGGCAAATATGCTATATACTTTTACAGAAAGGCAGGTTGTATATATGAATCATGTAATTACCATCGGACGCGAGCTGGGCAGCGGCGGGAGAACGGTAGGCAAAGAGGTGGCAAAACGGCTGGAGGTTCCCTATTATGACAGAGAGCTGATCGACGAGGCCGCAAAGGAAAGTGGACTTTCCGCAGATTTTATTGAAAACAACGAACAGGAGATCACCAGCAGCTTTCTGTACAATCTGGCCATGGGAAACAGCTACACATATGGGATGCTGGGCCTGGGGGGGACGAATTCCATGCCCCTGACCATGCAGGTATTTCTGGCTCAGCAAAAGGTGATCCAGAAATATGCAGCATCCCCTTGCGTAATTGTGGGCCGTTGTGCGGATTTTATTCTGCGGGAGAGGCCCAATGTGCTGAAAGTGTTTATATACTCCTCCATGGAAAAGCGGATCAAACGTGCAGTGGAAGAATATGGATATTCCCAGAAAAAGGCACTGGACGCAATCACGAAATCCGACAAGGGCCGCGCACGCCACTATGCCACTTTTACAGAATGGGAATGGAGCGACCGGCGTAATTATGACATGATGCTGAACACGGGCTCTGTTGGGATAGACGGAGCCGCGCAGCTTATTTGTCAGGCGGTAGAGCAGGCAGAAAAATAAAGAAATACAATAAAAGATCAGAAGAAAAACCCGGTGTTTGGAAACAAATCTTATGCAGGTTGTTCCGTCGTTTCCAACGCACCGGGCATTTTCGACATTTGCCGCTGTGCCATCACCAATTCATAATACAGCCCGCGTCTTTCCAACAACTCCTCGTGGGTGCCCACTTCCGCTACGCGGCCGTGGTCCAATACCACCAGACGGGTGGCATTTCGAAGGGTAGACAGGCGATGTGCGATGGCGATGGTCGTTCTGCCGGCGATCAGCTTTTGCAGGGCGTCCTGGATATCCTTCTCTGTCTCTGTGTCCAAAGACGCCGTAGCTTCATCCAAAATCAAAATCTTCGGATTGTGGAGCAGAGCCCGGGCAATGGCCACCCGCTGACGTTCTCCCCCAGACAGGGTGTGTCCCCGCTCTCCTACCAGTGTGTTGTACCCGTCCGGCAGCTTTACCGCAAACGAATGCACGCCCGCAAGTTTTGCCGCGGTGATGACTTCCTCATAGGTGGCATCCGGCTTGGAATAACAAATATTCTGCAGCAGCGTTCCGGTAAACAAAAACGTCTCCTGAAGTACCGCCCCGATCTGGCTGCGCAGAGACTGCTGGGAAATCTCCCGCAGATTTGTACCGTCGACTCGAATGACGCCGTCGTCCGGATCGTACATGCGCATAACCAAATTGATCAGGGTAGATTTTCCGGCGCCGGAACGGCCCACAATACCGATCATCTCTCCGGGTTTTATCTCCAGATTCACCTTGCGCAGCACATCCTTGGCGTCCTCGTAACCGAAGGACACATTTTCCAGGCGGATGTTGCCCACAATGGATTTTTCTACGGCATTCGCACTGTCTGCCACGTCCTCTGTCTCGTCCAGCACGTCAAACACCCGAACGATAGAGGTCATCGTGCGGGCAAGGCGACGGGGCATGAAAGACAGCCAGCGAAGGGGGCCATAGATCATTGCTACATATGCCGAAAACTGCTGCATAGCCCCCAGCGTCATCGTGCCGTCCAGGATCTGATTGCCCACATAATACAGCAGGAAAAACTCTCCCACACCCATCAAAAAATTGGTGACGGGGGAAATGACGGCAAAGTACGTCTCATTTTTAATCCGTACATCTGTCTCCCGCAAGTTGACCTTGTCGTACCGGTCCACTTCCCGTTTTTCCATGCCGAAAGCCTTCACCACCCGGATCCCGGAAAAGATGTCGTACAGCGTCTCATACAGCCGGCTGCCGCACCACCATTGCTTGTTATACCGCGGTCTCAAAAATCGCCACATCAGCCGGTGGGAAAGCATCGCCAGCGGTGCAGGCAGCAGAATCATCAAAGCAAGGCGCCAGTCGTAGACAAACAAAATGATTCCCAGACTCACAAGGGTGAGAATCTGCTCGATCAGGCCCCCCACATCGCTGGTAAAGAAATCCTGAATCTGGGTGGAATCCTGTGTCACCCGGTTCATCAATTCCCCCGCTGTCCGCTTAGACACCTTGGAAAGAGACAGGGCTTCGATTTTTTGAAACAAGGTCTGCCGCAGAGTGACGATCAGCCTGGTGCCGGCACGCACCTGGGCAAAGTTGCGGAAAATCCCGAGCAGCCGCACCGCAAAGGTCACCAGCAGGATCATGAGCACTGCCAGGACATACTGACTCACTGCCGGCAAGCGCTCCGCCTTGATGTAATCATCCACCAATACCCGGTTGAGATAGGGCAGTACCAGGTTCAGCGCCGCAACCGCAATGAAAATCAGCACAGAGAGATAAATATATCCCCTGCTGGAACGCGCCATTTTCCACAGCCGCCGCAAATATCCGCCTTTTTTGGTGCATCGGGGACAGATCTCCGAATCCGGCAGATACGGCCGGTGGCATTTGGGACAGAGTGCTTTTTTGTAGTGCATCCATGTTTCGTCGGGAGCAGCGCCGTCCAAAAACCGGTTCATCCGCTTGGACGCTGCAGAAAAAACGGTAAGACAATCCATTGTTCCCCGGCAGATCAGGTGATCGCCGTCCTCTCGGCACAGCTCCAGCGCCACGCTGCCCACACCTGTCGTACACTGAAATTCCCGGATCCCCTCCATGGGGATCCACTGTTTTCTGTCGCCTGCGCAAATACGCAGCCCGTCGGTATAAAACTCCACCTGCCCTTTTACTGTTTTGTTGTCCCCGTCCAGGTTGAAGGGGATGCGTGTAATACATTTCTCCATCGCAGCCACCTCACAAATACAGCTCAATTTTGCGCAGGCTTCTTCGGTCCAGCTTCGCAAGACTTTCAATCACGTACCGGTTGCCGTAATTGTCCGTCACATACACTTTGTCTTCGCCCACCCGCAACAGGCTGCGAAAGGTATCCTGAAGCGTAAACTGGAGCGCACCCGCGTCGCTTTCCACATTCCAGAAAGAGTAGCCATGTGCTTCCTTGAGGGACAGGATCCGTGTGATTTTGGGTGTGTAGTATTTTTGATCCAGTTCCTTTTGCAAAATCTCCCTGGCATCTGCGTCAAATGCATCCAGGGAACGGATCAGCCCGATCTCTTCCTGATCTTTGTTCTGTACAGATATGTATGCCTCTAAAAGGTCAAAGGGAAAGGATCGATGCAGCCAGATCCGGTCATGGACTTCTACCGTCTCACTTCCGTCTTCCTGCCGGATCCGAATTCGTGCTGCCGGGAACCCGTTTTTTTGAAAAATCTCCGTATTATCCCCTTGAAGATACCGGATCTCCGCCACATCGGAAAGCTCCTGTATGGCCTTTTTTGTCTCTGTCACCGCTTCCTTCGTCTCCATCGTTGCCTCCTTAATCCTGGATTCCGGCATTCTTCAGTGCCTCATATTGCAGTGTGTACAGTCTGTGATAGATGCCTTTCTTCTCCAAAAGCTCTGTATGCGTACCGGACTCCGGTACCTTTCCGTTTTCAATCACCAGCAATGTGTCTGCGTCCCGCAGGGTGGACAGGCGATGGGCGATCATAATGGTGGTCCGACCTTGGGACAACTTCTCCAGTGCCGTTTGAATCAGCCGTTCCGTCTTTGTATCCATGGCCGAAGTCGCCTCATCCATAATCAGAATTTTCGGCGCCATCAAAATCGCCCGGGCGATGGATACCCGCTGGCGCTCTCCCCCGGACAGATCCTTGTGTCCCCAGCCGATCCGGGTGGAATATCCGTCCGGCAGACGCACGATAAAATCGTGGGCGCCGGCGGCCTTGGAGGCTACGATCACCTCTTCCATCGTAGCCTCCGGTACGGCGTACCGGATATTGTCCAAAATCGTCCCTTGGAAAAGGTACGTCTCCTGTGAGACGATGGCAATATTTCTTCGCAGGGTCTCAAAGGACAGATTCCGCACATCGACCCCATCGATCAGCACCCTTCCCCGGTCCGCGTCGTACAGCCGGACAATCAGATTTGCTATGGTGGATTTTCCGGCACCCGTGTGTCCCACAATGCCGATCTTCTTGCCCGGTGCAATATCAAAGGACACATCGTCGATGATTTTGCGGGTCTTGTCATATCCGAATTCCACATTTTCAAAGGTGACACGCCCCTGGAGATGATCCAGGGTGATGGGATGCTCCGCCTCCCGCACCTCCGGCTCCGCGTCCATGATCTCCATAAGGCGGAACATGGCGTTCATATTTTCGGAGATCCGGTAGTTGATGTCTACAAAAAAAGTAAGAGGATTGTATAAAAGCGTAGTGTAAGAAGAAAATGTAAGCAGCATACCGTAGGACATCTCACCGCAGGCCACCTGCCATCCTCCGATCCCAAGAACCAAAATCGAACTGATCGAAAACAAGAAGGTCACCAAAGGAAACACAGTCCCATTGTACAAAGACACGTTCTGGCTCGCCTGGGCAAAGGCTTCGCTTCTCTGACTGAACCGGTCGATCTCCGTTTTTTCCTTGGAAAAGGCCTTGACCACCCGTACACCGCCCAGCGCGTCCGCCAGCATTCCGTTCATCCGCCGGGAACGGGAATAGCGCCGGGCGTACAGCTTGCGCATATGCTTGTACAGATGGACTACCGCCGCCATAAATACGGGGCAGAACACCAGTGCCACAATGGCAAGCTGCCAGTGAATCACAAAGAGGACAACGATCACCGCCGCCGTTTGGATCACGTTGATGATCAAATAGGGAAAGCCTTCCACCAAAAACCAGTAGATGCTGTCTGCATCCGAGAACACCTGGTTCATGAGAGACCCTGTCTGCCGTTTAGAAAAGAAACTGATGGACAGCCGCTCAATGGAGTGAAAGATCACATTTTTCAGGTCGTAGGTGATTTTCGGGACGATCCGGGCAGTGAGCACCTCGTTGATCATATTGACCAGCAGTGCCAGCAACCGTGCGGATACGATCAGAAAGATCACGAGCCCCACCTGTCCGTAAAAACTGCCGCCCTCCGTCAGCACCTGATCGAAGAAAAAGCCGGAACTGATATACGGGGTAAGCACACCCAACAGAGTAGTCAGCGTCATAGCGGCCAGGATGGCAGCTACCTGCCACTTGTATTTAATGAGAAACGTCCCCATTCTGCGAATGACGCTCATCCGGTTCATGCAGGCGGGACAGAGCTTCCTGCTTTGATCCGGATACAGCCTTCCGCACTTGGGACAGTACCGGTCGTCCTCCTTTTTCTTCGGAGGGGTAAAGCTTCCCTTTTCCCGGTATTCGTTGAGGCAGGTACAGAACTGCACCAATTCCTCCATTTTGTAGCAGGAAAGATGGGTGATCAGCACATAGGCAGCTTGGGCCGTATCGTAGGCCGTGAGGATACATCCGGAAATCTGCTGCTCCACTCGAAAATCTCTGAGCGTATCCAGCGCATATTCGTCAAAGGACAGCTGTCCAAATTTTACGTCCAGCCGCCGCCGGTCCAGCCGCCCCACATGATCCTTGGGCACAATCCGCTGAATCCCGCCGATAAGCGTCAGCGTATCTTTGGTCACAAAGATCCAGTTGTCGCAGTTTATCCCTTCTTTGTTTCGGTCGGTGTATACGGCAAGGAGCACGTTTTCCCGGGGGATCCCCCGCTGTTCTGCCGCCTCGTATACACCGGCCGGTATTTGCTCGATTTCTGTCACGATTTCCTCCGTTTCTTTCTTATATCGTCTGCCATTGCCGACCCACACTGTTTTCAAAAAGAAAACCCTCTGCACAGGACGCCGCAGGAAAATCTCCCGCATTTTATCCGGTTGCAAAGGGTTTCTATCAAATACACACCGCACAGCAATTATCTGCGCTTGAGCTCCTCAGGCTTCATACAGTCCTCCAGAGGAATATTCACAGCGTCCGGGAAAGTAAAGCCGTTCTTCTTAAACGTCTCATAATCAAAGGCATCCAGCTCGTCATATGCCAGCTTATGGAACTCGTAGAAGTTGGGCCACCACTCGTAGCCATCGCCCAGATTGTGGTACAAAAAGGCCTCTGCAATCTCAATACCCAAATTGTGTCCGATATAATGGCCCCCCATTGCAAGCACATTGCAGTTGTTGCCGGTGATGCAGCGGAGAGCGGAAGGCACATTTTCCACAACTGCCGCATGAACATGAGGACACTTGCTTGCAGCGATATGAATCCCCATCCCGGTCCCGCAGAAAATCAGTGCACGCTCGAACTCTCTCTCAGCGATCTTTGCGCCTACGCGCAAGCCGATTCTGTGAAACATCTCCGGATTCTTTTCATCTTCGGTCTTTACGCCGATATCCGTGCAGGTCCAGCCGCACTTCTCCAAATGTGCGACCACTGCGTTTTTCAGTGCAACACCTGCAAAGTCCGCAGCCACCAAAACCTGCTTATCCTTTACTGTTTTCATCTATGTAATCCTTTCTTCTCTCATATAAATTTGCCTTTTTTATACAAAGCCTGTTTCTGCATTGTAGCATCGTCTGACAAAATTGTCAATATATATGGAACAATTTTGAAATATTTTTACCCTTCTTCCTCTGGTGCAAACTCCACAATTGCCCGCAGCAGCTGTACATGACGATCCAGCTCTTCCAGCTTCTTTTCACTGCCAGCAATCCCTGGCGCATCCGGGGAGCGGACTGCCAGGACCGTGTCTGACGGCAGCATCCGCGCGCCGGAAAAATACTGGTAAAACGCAGTATCCCCCAGCCGGATCCCATATTCGTCAGCGGCGCTCTCCGGCAGCTCTTCTCCAAAGATATCCGACAGGGGCATAAACCCTTCCATGTCCCGGATCTGGGCATGCAGTGCCGGATCCAGCATACAAAGCATATGCTTTGCCCCGGTGATCTCCGCCTGAAAACGACTGTAAGCAGCATGCAAACCCTCGTAGTCCGGCTGATAGCCTCCCGCTTCCTGCTTTTTTGCAATTTGTTCTTCTGTAAGATAGGTGTTATCCGTAAAGCTGATGGATTTTTCCCCGTCCTCATTGTAGTCGTCCATCACCTGCGTGATGGCGTCCTCCAGTTCCGTGTACCGACTGCCTACCAGCGCTACGGGCCCGGTGTACAGGATATACACATCCGGCGCCACATAGGTGAGAATCTGCCATATGAGCACCGCCGCCACGACGATCCCAAAAAGACTCAGCCCAGCGTGCCACTTGTGCTGATACCAAAAATTTTCCAGCCACCCGACTTTCTTTCCGGTATACTTGCTTTCATACGGATCTTGCAGATCCTCTCCCTTTGCTCGCAGCACCCGCATGGCGGCGGACATGGGAACCTCTTCTTCCTCCTTGGAGGACTGGGAAGGCGCCCGACTTTTTTGTTCCTCCAGCTTTTTCTTTTCCTCGTCCTTCATCCTTTTCTCCATTTACGCGGAAATGTACCTTTGTAAATATTGCGGCGCCCCGATCGGCACATGCCGAAAACAGGGCGCCGATCCATTGGGTCAGCTCTTCTTCGCTCTGGCGACCTCCAAAATTTTCAGATGAACCTCGCCGCAGGGGGCCGTGTAAGCCACCCGGTCTCCAGCCTTTGCTCCCATCATGGCACTACCGATAGGGCTGCGGTCCGTGATCATGTTCATCGCTGCGTTCACCTCGTTGGAACCCACCATGATATATTCCGCCTCCTCGTCAAAGGTCTCGTCATAGACCTTCACCCGGGAGCCGATGTTGACCACGTCGTCCTTCAGCTCGGACTCGTCTACGATCTTCGCATTTTTTATCAGTTCCTCAACTTCGGCGATCCGGGCATAACACTTCGCCTGCGCGTCTCTGGCCTCGTCGTATTCACTGTTCTCGGAAAGGTCTCCGTGGCTTCTGGCCTCCGCCAGCTGCACCTTGATCTCCGGCACCCGCACATCCTTCAAATAAGCAAGTTCATCCAGCAGCTGCTGATACCCTTCTTTGGTATATAAAGTGAAATCGGTTTCGTTTGTCATGACTGTATCCTCTCTCTTGTTTTATTTTTTATACTTCACTCCTGCGGCAGGGCAGCATATGCCGCCGCAAGTTGATTGTCTTCATCATCCGTAAGCGTGTAGATGCTTTTTTCTGCAACCGCTTCGTCCAATTCTTCCACCACATCCGGCGTCACACCTGCTCCGTCAAAATTGTCGGAAAAGGGCGGACAGTAATACCGATACGTGTATTTGAAGCCGGTGCCGTCTCCAAAGGAGTGAATGGTTTGCATACTCCCCTTGCCGTAAGTCTGGACCCCCACGACCGTCGCCTTTTCATAGTCCTGCAGGGCGGAGGCAAACAGCTCTCCCGCACTGGCCGTTCCCTCGTTGACCAAAACGACCATGGGCAGCTCCAGCTCCTGTGCGTCGGAAGTATAAACCACCTCTTCCTTGCCATCCTTGTCAAGCGTGCGGATCACCGGACCCTCCGGCAGCAGCATATCCAGTACGCTGCACACGGAATCCAGGTCTCCGCCGGGATTGTACCGCACATCCAAAATCAGCCGCTTTGCTCCCTGCTCCTGCAGCGACTGCACAGTATCGGAGAATTGCTCCGGCGTGCCGCCGTCAAAGGAGGTGATCCGAATGATGCCCACAGTAGGATCCGGCGTATACAGGCGGCCGGTCACTGTATACTCAGTAATATAGCTCCGCTGAATGGAAAACTCCAAAAGCTCCGTGCTCCCTTCCCGCTGTACCGCAAAAGAAGCATAGGTATCCGCCTCCCCTTGGAGCATCGATACCGCTACGCTGTAGCCCAGCTCCGGCACGCTGTAGTACTGGCCATCTTCGATAATATATGCGATCTGGTCTCCGGGCATGACCCCCGCCGCCAGCGCGGGCGAATCGGGATAGACAGCAATGACCTCGATCAGCCCTGTGTCCGTATCCATGGTGACACTGATCCCAATTCCCTGCATCTCTCCCCGGTTATCTGCCAGCAGCGCAGAAAATTCTTCTTCGGTGTAATATTCTGCGTAAGGATCTCCCAGACCTGCCATGTATCCTTTCAAAATCCAGTCGGTCAAAGCCTCCTCATCGACTTCTCCTACATATTCCTCCTGAATGAACATGTCCAGCACATTCATCTTTTCCACCGCCTTTTCTACGGCACCCTGCGCACCCTCCTCATGCATATATCGCACGGAAAGAAGCACATAGGTCGCCATAAACGTGACGATGATGCAAAGCGCTGCGATCACAGCCACCATTCCCGGGGACACACCCCGGGACGTTTGCTTCTGCTTTTGCAGCGTACATTCCCCTGCAAGCCCATCCAGATGTCCGTCTTGCAGCGGAACATACGGTGACGCTGCATCCTTAGAAACAGACGTATCGGCCAAGCCGTCCGTTTTTTCTCCCACGGCGGCGTCAGGCCTTTGATTTTCCTCCATAATGCTATCCAGCCTTTCTGAAAAAACAAAATTCGGATCGGTTCAATGGACCACACGCTTTCCAGTATAACCGAAAAAGACAAATACAAACCCATTTTCCCCCAAAAGGCAAAGAACAAAGCAAATCTGAAAGCAGGACATATGTCCTGCTTTCAGATCTCCTTTACAGCGCTGTGTCAGGGCGCTTTGCAAATCCCTCTCCCTTTATATATCAGACACCGGCCTGTACGTAATTGAGGGGATTGGTTTTGTTTCCGTTGATACGAAACTCAAAGTGGAGGTGGTTGCCGGTGGAATATCCTGTAGATCCCACATAACCAATAACCTGTCCTTTGGTGACCGTCTGTCCTGCCACCACCGCAAGGGAACTGCAATGGGCATACAATGTGGATCTTCCCTCGCCATGGTCGATCAAGATATAGTATCCATAGCTGGAGTGCACCTCCGACTTGAGCACCGTACCGTCATTGGACGCATAAATCGGTGTGCCGTAGGAAATTGCCGTATCCACCGCATAGTGCGGCCTCCCTCCCGGATCGCTGTCACCATAATAGCAGGAAATATATCCCTGTCCCACCGGCAGGGGCCACATGAATTCCCCGTCCGACGTAACCATAGACGAGTTCTGCGCCTGCAGGCTCTGCAGATATGCGGTCAGCTCCCGGTCCAACTGCTCTTCCGCCGCCTTTGCGGCCGCATACTGGGACTCATAGGAAGCCTGATCCGCCTTTAGATTGTTGTAATAGTTCGCCGCCCGCTGGGACAGCTGCTCGTTGGTCGCTTTATCCGCTTCCATCTCCTCCAGGGTACTCTTCTGCAGCGCGATGGATGCCTCCAGACTGGCCTGCTCCTCTTCCAGATCCTCCTTCTCCGCCTGATACTGATCCATCACACTTTTGTCATATTCCAGCATGGATCCGACCCGGTCGACCCGGCTCAAAAAGTCGCTGATGCTGTCTGCGCCCAGCAGCAAGCTGAGATAACTGACCGCGCCCTCCTCATAGGACATGCGCATCGTCTCCTGGAATTTTGCAAAGGTCTCCTCAATGGACACCTCTTTTTCGGCGATGGATGCTCTCGTTTCTTCGATACGCACCTCCAGCTCATCCAGCAGTGTTTGAGAAACAGCAATCTTCTGAGACAACGTGTACACAAGGGCGTCCAGATCCTGTTTATACTCGGCCGTCTGGCTGGCCTCGCTTTCTACATTGGAGATCTTCCGCTGCAGTTCTCGCTGCGTCTGCTCCAACTCGGAGATCTGGTCCTCATACTTTTGCACCTGAACATTTTCCGCATGTACATAACTGCCGGGGGCCGGCGCCATAACCAGCAGCGCAGCCATCAGTACCGTGGCAAGCACCGCCGACAGGACGCGGATCCCTCTTTTTTTCAAACAGAGCTTCATTCGTTTAACCTGCCTTTCATAAAGGATCCCGTTTCCATACCCCGGGACCATATTTGAAAATCAGTTTATACCGATTTATCTCACGATTTCAGATACTTGCGCAGAGAGGTCACGCTTCCGATAATTCCTGTGATGATACCAACCACCAAAAATCCGAAAAACAACGGCAACGCAATTTTGCCGTAGCTGAGGATGGTGATCATTTCCAGATCGGACAGCGCCATGTTCTCTACATAATTGTATATGTAGGTCTCCACTCCAAAACCGATCAGGCTGGCAAATACACCGATCAGCACGCCCTCCAGAATAAAGGGAAGAGTGATAAACCAGTTGGTGGCGCCTACGTACCGCATGACGCTGATTTCACTGCGTCGGGAATATACGGCAAGCTTGATGGTGTTGATAATGACAAAAATACTCACGATAAACAAAATGATCAAAAACCAGAGAAACACCAGCATGATGCCGTTTTTCAGATTGTCCAGCGTTTTTGCCACCTGATATACGCTGTTGATTTTTCGGATTCCCTCCATGGAACGCAGCTGCGCCTCCAGGTCATATACCTGGGTCTCATCTGTTCCTTCGTAGGTGATCTCAAAAGAATCGGACAGCGGATTGTTCTCATCCGTGATCCCCTCGTACAGCCCTGCATATTCCGAGCTTTGCTCCTGCATCTCCTGCAGCGCTTCCTCCTTGGTGACACGGGTGACGGAATCTACATAATCCAAATCTGCAATCTGGGCCTCGAGGTTCGTGATCGTCTCCTCATCCAGATCGTATTCGCAAAAGGCGACAATCTGATTGAGCTGTGCTACGTTTTCCAGGTTCACATTGATGTTCACCAGAAGCAGCGCAAAGCAGCCCAATACCACCAGGCAGCTCATCAACACCGCTACAGAGGCCACAGACATCACGCCGTTGCGCCACAGACCGGTCATGGCCAGTTTTGTAAAATATCGGAGGCTGTAATGTTTTCTCATGCAAACATCCCTCCAACCCGGTCTTCTATAATTTGACCGTCTTTGAGCATCACGACCCGCTGCTTATAGTAGTCCACCAGATTCTTCTCGTGGGTCACTACAATCACCGTCTTGCCCAGCTTGTTGATCTTCATGAGAAGATTCATGATCTCAATACTCATTTTGGGGTCGATATTTCCCGTAGGCTCGTCGGCCACAATGATCTTGGGATTGTTCGCCAACGCTCTGGCAAGGGCAACCCGCTGCTGCTCGCCGCCGGAAAGCTCTCTGGGAAAACACTTGATCTTGTCTGCAAGATTGACCGTGCTGAGGATGGCCGGCACGCGCCGTTTAATCATGGAACGGGGCGTACCCACTACCTGCATGGCAAAAGCGACGTTTTCATATACGGTTTTATTGGGAAAAAGCCGGAAATCTTGAAATACTACGCCAAGCTCCCGCCGGTAATACGGAATGTCCCGGTTTTTGATTTTCGACAAATTATAGCTGCCTACGATCAGCGTTCCGGAGGACACTGCCTCTTCCCGCAGAAGGAGTTTGGTCATCGTGGTTTTACCCGCTCCGGAATGCCCCACGATGAACACAAACTCCCCGTCATCAATATGTAGGTCTACCCCGTCCAGCGCCACCGTGCCGTTGGGATAGTACTTTTTTACGTGCTTGAAATCTATCATTTTTCGTTCATCCCCTGCCTTTCCAAATCAGCCTTTTGCGGCGCGCTGCGCGCCGTGCCTCAGAATTTCGCAGGTTTTGTGGAAAGATACCGTTTGACCATCAAAGCAACCTTAAAGGTGATGGCGTGATCAAATTCCCGCAGATCCAATCCCGTGAGCTTGCGGATCTTCTCCAGGCGGTATACCAGAGTATTCCGGTGCACAAACAGTTTTCTGGAGGTCTCCGACACGTTCAGATTGTTTTCAAAGAAGCACTGAATGGTGAGCAATGTCTCCCGATCCAAATTATCCAGAGAGCCGTTTTTGAACACTTCCTGCAAAAACATCTCACAGAGTGTGGTGGGAAGCTGATAAATCAGACGGCCGATCCCCAGATTTTCGTAGGAAATGATATTCTTCTCCGTGTCGAACACTTTGCCGACCTCCAGCGCCACCTGCGCTTCCTTATAGGAACGGGCCAGATCCTTGATGTTTTCCACAACGGTGCCGATTCCGATGGTCACCCGGGCATAAAACTCCGAATTGAGGGTTTCGGACAGGGTTTTCGCCAGCTTCTCGATCTTTTTCACGTCGTAGCCGGGCTTCAGTTCCTTGACCAGAACGATATCCTGCTCCCCCATGCTGATCACATAGTCCTTGGTGCGGTCCGGGAAGATGTTCTGCACCGCATCAAAGGGAATCACTTCCGTTTTGGTGAGAAATTTGATGAGAAATACCACCCGGGGCTCGTCTGTATTGAACCGCAGTTCCTTGCTCTTGATATAGATATCGCTGGGCAGGATATTGTCCAGAATGATGTTCTTCACAAAAGAGTTGCGGTCATATTTCTCATCGTACAAATTTTTGATATTGGAAAGCGCAATGGCCAGAATGGAGGCCAGTTTATCCGCCATCTTGTCCTCGCCCTCCACGAACACGATGTATTCCCACTTGGTGCTGGAACCGATAAATCGATACGTGTAGCCCCCTACCGTCACCGCGGAAGCAGTATACGCCATTTCATCCCTCGCCTCCTGGCGGGTCTCGCCGATCTTCACAAGCTCACTGCACGCAATGATAACCCCGGTCTCGTCGATCACGCCTATGGTACGGTCCACAGCATCGGTCATCTGGTGGATGATTCCCTGAAACAAGCGATTGGACATAATAGCCTCCTTATGTAATATTAAACATTTATACCTGCAACATTGTGAAACCTGTATTATATTTTACAACATAATTTGTAAATTTTCAATGGGTTTTATGCAATTTTCCAAAAATTGCACAGGTTTTTTTGTGAATAATTTTATTTTTTATTATGAATTTTTCATTTCATAAGCAAAACTCAAACAGGCCAGCACAAAAGACGACGCAGTCTCCGTGCGGAGAATTCTCCTCCCAAGTCCCACGGAGCACATTCCGCTTTGCACAGCAAATGCGGCCTCCGATGCGGAAAACCCGCCTTCGCTTCCGATGATCAGAGAAATCGTTTTGGGATGCCGGCAGCGCTCCACCGCCTGCGGCAGGCTGTACTGCTCCTCTCCCTCGTAGCAAAACAGGGGAAGCTCTGCAGCGGCAGCTTCCGCCACCGCTTCCTTATAATACAGAAGTTCACAGACCTGCGGAACTATCCCTCTGCCGCACTGCTTGGCCGCTTCCTTTGCAATCCGCTGCCAGCGCTGCCGCTTTTTTTCCGCCCCTGCCTTATCCAGACGGACGACGCAGCGTTCGGTGAGAAAGGGGACAATTCTGCATACGCCGCACTCCACCGCTTTTTGGACCACATGGTCAAATTTATCTCCCTTAATCAGCGCCTGATACAGGACTGCCTCATAGGGGGGCTCTGCGGCAGATAAACAAACGGACAAAACCCCGGCAGTCACACAGTCCTTGTCCAGTGTGAGAATGCGGCAGGTGTATTCTCTTCGCGCCATATCGCAAACAGTGATGGAATCTCCCTCTCGCATACGCAGGCTTCTTACAATATGGTGCGCATCCTCTCCAAGAATCCGCACGCGCTTCGCGCTTCCCTCTTCTGTTTCAATCTGGGAAGCACATACAAAAAAACGTGGCATATCCTCTCCCAGCCGCAGCAGCGGTAAACTGCACAACGATTTGTGCCGGAGCGGCCGAAGACAACAGGCACCCCGACAGCCGCCAGTCCGGAGCTATTATACATGATAAATGAAGATTTGTCAAATCTTCATTTATACAGACCGGTATAAATCCTCTTTTTTTGGAAAAAACTATTGACAAGCGCCCCGCAGATTGGTATAATAAGGAGCGCAAAGAAATAGCGGAATTGTGTAACGGTAGCACGACAGACTCTGACTCTGTTTGTTGGGGTTCGAATCCCTATTCCGCTGCCAGAAACACCTCAGGCCGTAGTCTGGGGTGTTTTTATTTGCAGGAAGAGACAAGTGAATCCCTGGTCCTGCATTTTCATCCGCTACTGCAAAGAAGGAGATCAAAAATGAAAACTGAAAAATCATGCGGTGCAGTCGTATTCACCCGCGAAAACGGTATGATTCAATATGTAATCATAAGGTCTACCGAGGGGTATTACGGCTTTCCTAAAGGGCATATGGAACACGGGGAATCCGAGAAGGAGACTGCACTGCGGGAAATCAAAGAAGAAACAGGGTTGGATGTTCTGCTGATAGATGGTTTCAAAACTGCCGATGTACATCCTTTTTCACAGCCGGGACAACCGACTGCTTTGAAGCAGGTCATCTATTTTTTGGCAGAATTCAGCAGACAAAAGCCATCGGCACAAGAATCAGAAATATCCGACATTCAGCTGATGTGCTATGAAAAAGCGATAGAATCCTTTCAATTTGAAGGCATTAAAAGAGTCCTACATGAAGCAGATAGCTTTTTGAGACAGCATCTATCATAATACTGCACACTGCGTTTCTTTTGATGCTTGCATAGCAAAGCGGCCTATGCTATGATATATTTGAAGATACAACGTCCCAAGCAACAAAATCCAAAAGGAGTGCTACGAACATGATAAAGTATGAAATCGAAGGCGGAGATCTGCCGGTTGTGATCTGCTACCCCGAGGCGGGGCAGGCCCTTTGCACCGAAAGCGGCGCCATGAGCTGGATGAGTCCCAACATGCAAATGGACACCAACACCGGCGGAGGTGTCAAAAAGGCGTTCGGGAGACTGTTCTCCGGCGAGTCCATCTTCCTGAACGAATACACCGCCCTGGGAGGCCCGGGCATGATTGCATTCGCATCCAGCTTTCCCGGCTCGATCATACCCTATGAGGTAACGGAGGGAAACGCCATCATCGTACAAAAAAGCGGGTTCCTGGCAATGGAAAAAGGACTGGATCTTTCTCTCTACTTTCAAAAGAGGATCGGGAAAGGTCTGTTTGGCGGCGAGGGATTTATCATGCAGAAAATCAGCGGCAGCGGACTTGTTTTCATCGAAATCGACGGGCACTGCAAGGAATACGATCTGCTGCCGGGAGAAAGCATCCTTGCGGACACCGGCTATCTTGCGGCCATGAGCGAGAGCTGCACCATGGACATCCAGATGGTGAAGGGTGCGAAAAATATGTTTTTCGGCGGCGAGGGCTTCTTCAACACCAAAATCACCGGTCCCGGCAAGGTATATCTGCAATCCATGCCGATCCTCCACACTGCACAGTCTCTGGCACCGTATCTGCGCACCGGCGGGGGCGAGTGACAAGCGCATAATTGCAGAAAATCCTGCAAAAAATATTGTAAGCGGCAGGTTTGCCTGCCAGGGATCATCCTATATTTTCCCTCTTGGAGGCATGCACATGTGTACAGCGGCGACCTACAAAACAAAGGATTTTTATTTCGGCAGAACTTTAGACTACGACTGCTCCTACGGAGAGGAAATCACGATCACTCCCCGAAACTTTCCACTGCCCTTCCGCCACCTGGAGGTCATGCAGTCCCATTACGCCCTTATCGGCATGGCACACGTGGCACAGGGCTATCCGCTTTACTACGATGCCGTCAATGATAGGGGGCTGGGCATGGCAGGACTGAACTTCGTGGGCAATGCAGTGTACAGAGACCCTGTCCCCGGCAGGAACAACGTGGCGCAGTTTGAGTTTATTCCATGGATTCTGGCGCAATGCGCAACTGTCAAAGAAGCCGTCGGGCTCCTGAAAGAAATCAATCTGACAAATACGCCCTTCAGCCGGGACCTTCCCCCAGCTCCCCTGCACTGGATCATCGCCGACCGCGAAGAAGCAGTCACCGTAGAATCGGTAGCAGACGGGATGCACATATATCCCAATCCGGTGGGCATACTCACCAACAATCCGCCCTTTCCAGAGCAGCTGTTTCATTTGAACAACTTCATGCACCTGTCCCCCAAAGATCCGGAAAATCGCTTCTCTTCCGCATTGCCACTGCGCCCCTACAGCCGGGGCATGGGCGCGCTGGGACTTCCGGGAGATCTCTCCTCCCAGTCCCGCTTTGTGCGGGCGGCTTTTACAAAAATGAATTCCGTCTCCGGAAAGACGGAATCGGAAAGTGTCAGTCAGTTTTTTCACATCCTGGGATCCGTGGAACAGCAGCGGGGCTGCTGCGACACCGGAGGAAAGTTCGAGGTGACAATTTACACCTCCTGCTGCAATGCGCAAAAGGGAATCTATTACTACACCACTTATGAAAATCATCAGATTACCGCGGTAGACCTGTACAGGGAAAACCTGGAGGGCAGTGAGCTAAGCCGGTATTCACTGATTCTCGGGGAACATATCAAATGGCAGAATTAAATACCTTGCCTCACAGGCATGGCCCCTGAAATTGCAAAACAACTCCCCAAAAGGAAGCCTGCGCACAAACTCAAGCCTCCCCTGTGCAAGGGGAGGTGTCAGCGCAGCTGACGGAGGGGTTGTTATTTTGAACTTTCACAAGAGAACAATCCCCCTGTCTCCGCATGTGCGGAGACATCCCCCTTTACACAAGGGGGACTTATTCCAATTTCTTTAGCCCCCCTGTATTGCAGCTCCACAGGAGATGCTGGGGTGGTGTCAGCGTAGCTGACGGAGGGGTCGAAAACAAATCCCATTTAGTTTCTAAACTATACATATGAGGTTCATATGAAAATACGGCACGATTTTCACATACACACTCGGCTGTCCCTGTGCGCAAACGAATCGGCAACTGTCGAAAATTATCTCGCCATTGCCAGATGTCTTGGTCTTACCAAGCTGGGGTTTGCCAATCATTTTTGGGATGAAACCATCCCGGGAGCCACGCCCTTCTACATACCGCAAAATTTATCTCACGTTCTGCAGCTGAAACCGGAGCTTGCCGCCGTCACCGATCCCAAGATCAAGCTGTATTTCGGCTGCGAGGCAGAATACGATCCGGTCCGCCGGGACGTCGCCCTCTCGGAAAAGGTCGCCTCGCAATTTGATTTTATCCTGGTACCCAACTCCCACACCCATTTGGTAATGCCGAGAGACTGCTATCACCCATATCAAAAGCACGTGGACTTCATGATCCGCGCCTATGAAGACATCCTTGACAGCAGCATAAACCGGTACATCACCGCCATCGCCCATCCTTTTGAAGCAGTGTGCTGCCCGTACGATTACAATATTTTAATACATATGATCTCCGACGACTGCTTCAAAAGATTGTTTGACCGAACTGCCAAAAAAGGGATCGCCATTGAAATCAACATAGATTCCATGCGCAATAAGTCAGAAGCGGAAATCGAGTCCTGTTCCCAGCTGCGTATGTTCCGGATTGCCCGAGAATGCGGGTGCAAATTTCTTTTCGGCAGCGATGCCCATGACAACGGAGCCCACAGTTCTTACCGTCATGCAGATTTTGTGGCAAATCTGCTGGAACTGCGAGAAGACGATATCGCAAAGATCGCCCGCTGACAATTATTACATTACTTAGGAGAGATTCCAATGAAAGAAAAGCTGTCCCCCCTTCCCGCGCTGCATATGCAAATGCAGGACGCCGTGGGAAGGCTTGTCGACAATGTTATTGACAACTGGCTGATAGGCATCCGTCAGTCCAACCCCGCCATACTGGATATGCTGAAAGATCCGGATCAAAAGCCCGGCAGACACCTTCTTCCCTGGTCGGGAGAATTTGCCGGGAAATACGTCACCTGCTCTGTACTCCTCTGGCGTCTTACCAGAAATGAAAAACTGTATACTTATTTGAAGGGCTTTATTTCCGAACTGATTTCCTGCCAGCGGGAAAACGGATACATGGGCTGCTGGCCCACGGACTGCCAGCTTTCCGGCCGTTCCGCCCGGGAAAAGATCGGAGAGGAAGAACCCTACAATACCTGGGATGCATGGTCTCATTACCATATCCTGTATGGGCTGCTGCTGTGGCACAGGGAAACGGGAGATCCCGCTGCCTGGGACTGTATTACCAAAACGGCAGATTTGTTCTGCAAGACCTTTTACAATCCGAAAACCGGCAGCCGTCGATTGTACGACATGGGTGAGACGGAAATGAACTACGCGGTCGGTCATGTGTTCGCGCTGCTGTACCGGGAAACGGGAGAGGAAAAATATCTCCGCTTTGCGCGAAAGGTATTAGCGGATTTTGCAGCCCCCGGCTGCGGGGATTATTACCGCCTGGCTCTGGCCGGACAGGAGTATTACAAGACGCCCAAGCCCAGGTGGGAAAGCCTGCATTCCATTGAACTTCTCGCCCAGCTGTATTACTGCACCGGGGAAGACGACTACCGCAGGGCCTTTACCCAAATCTGGCGCAGCATCACCAGGACGGACGTACACAACACCGGCGGTTTTTCCACCGGAGAGCAGGCCATCGGCAACCCTTACGAAAACGGCGCCATTGAAACCTGCTGTACCGTTGCGTACATGGCGCTGACAGCGGACATGCTCCAGCTGACCGGAGACAGCATGGCAGCAGATGCGCTGGAGCTCTCCACCTACAATGCGGGACTGGGCAGTTTTTCTCCTACAGGCAGGTGGTCCACCTACAATACCCCCATGGAAGGGGACAAAAAGGCAAACTACTGGGAGATCGGCTTTCAGTGCCGCCCGGGCAGTCCCGATTTGAACTGCTGCTCCGTAAATGCCCCCCGCATGTTTGGAGAGCTCTCCCGCTGGGCATACATGACAGACGGCAGCGCCCTTTATATCAACTACTACGGAGCAGGTGTGGGAGAAATGACACTGCACGGCAAAAAGCTCCGCATCCGGCAGACCACCGACTACCCTTACGCAGAGCGCGTACACCTGCAAATATCGGGACTGGCCGGAACACAATATAAAATTTATTTTCGCATTCCCTTTTGGTCGGGGAAAACCAAAATACAGATCAATGATTGCCCCATAGCCCGTGAGATATGCCCAGGGTATTTCTCTGTCGACCGGGAATGGGCAGACGGGGACACTGTGATCATCGATTTTGACATGTCTCTGCGCTTTGCCCCGGGAGCGGGCGCATACAAGGATAGATGTTCCGTGTACCGGGGGCCGCTGCTCCTGGCATATGACCGTTTTTACTGTCCGGAAAAGGAAGACGGCACGCCGCCCGAAATTTCTCCCGGGACCCTGCGCCTGATCCAAACAGAACCCGCCTATTTATGCGGTCGACTGTTTTATCTTGAGGACGCCGGCAAACGGATGACCCTGTGTGACATGCAGGCAGCCGGCGCCAGCGGCACCCCTTACACGACCTGGCTGCCTATAACAGGCACTTGTCAAAAATTCCCCTCACCGGACAACATCACCCACAGTTACGCGCAGTATGAAATATGATAGTACTCTACAGCGAAATATTTAATCAATGAAAAAAGCAGACGTGGAAATTGCTGTGGATATGCCGTAGCAAAGGGATTGTAGCAAAACAATCCCCCACCCGCTCTGCGGGAGCCCCCTTTACACAAGGGGGCCAATAAAACGAAAGCCTCCCCTTCCTTGTGAAGGGGAGGTGGCACGGCGCAGCCGTGACGGAGGGGTTGTTTGAGAACAATCCCCACCCGCTCTGCGGGAGCCCCCTTTGCACAAGGGGGCCATATTTAACTTAAAGTCTCCTTAGTGCGGGAGTTGCTGCGCATCTCCCCCACAAGGGGGCCTTTTTTTCGCCTCCCCTTATACAGGGAAACCTTTCCTTTTCGCCTCCTCTGTGCAGGGGTGGCACCACCTCATTTCCCGCCTGCCGCACAACTTCTCCGCTTTTTTCATATGATGCCTGTAGGTGGTGATCCTATGAAAGAAAAGCGGGGAATTGTTTTTGGAGGCGGCGGAGGCAAGGGCGCCTATCAGATCGGCGTATGGCGCGCCCTGCGGGAAGCAGGACTGGACTCCAAAATCGATGCTGTTTCCGGCACCTCTATCGGCGCCCTGAACGGTGCCCTGTTTTGTATGGGCGACTTAAAACGGGCAATAAAGGTTTGGAGTTCCATCACCCCGGAACAGGTGCTCACAAGGCAGGATATCCACAGCCGCTGTGAGGCCCTGCTCCATTATGAGCAAGGGGTTTGCGCAGACGGTTGGTTTTCCAACGCCGGACTGAAGAAACTGATTGACGAAAACATTGACCCCCGTGTGCTGAAAAACGGAGCACGGGAATTTTATGTGACGGCCGCAAGACTGCGAAAGCATCCGCTTTTTTACGACTATGTAAAAAAGCACGCACAGGACAGTCTCCTCACACGGGCAGCCTCCCTGCTTGCCATCCGGTTGTTTTCGTATCAAACGACGCCGGTATACTTTGACATCCGCCGGCAAAAGGCATCTCTGATCCCGGATATTCTGCTTGCATCCTCCGCAATCCCTCTGATATTCCCGGACGTGACCATTGAGGGACATGAATACATAGACGGCGGCGTCGAGGACAACGTACCCATCACGCCGTTATACCAAAGAGGAATCCGCAAACTTCTCGTCATAACCATGGAAGAGCGGGACAAAACCTGTACATCGTGCTTTTCCGATGCACAAATCGTACATATCAATTTGGAAGAGAGCGCCCTACGAAACTTTACGGGGACATTGGATTTCAACGCACAAAATGCAAAAAAGCGCATGGAGCAGGGATATCTGGACGCAAAGGCGCACCTTGCGCAAATCGAAGAATTGTTTTGATCCGCCTATGCACGCGCGCTGAGATAAAGAAAAAGCCCCTATGGGGCTTTTTTCTTATTCAAACAGTTTTCATCCACTCCAGAGCGGCCTTTACCCAGCCGCCCACATGGGGATCCCCTCTGTCCGCATTTCCCTGTGCCGTCTCCTCCGTCACCACAGACATGCCGTGCGGCCCCTTTGGATAAATATGCAGTTCAACGGGAATTTCGTGGTCGATCAGGGCCTGGGCATACAGCATGGAATTCTGGATCGCCACACAATCGTCGTTTTGTGTCTGCCAGACAAATGCCGGAACCGTGTTCTTCCCCACCTGCAATTCCAGGGAACACTCCCGCCGCCACATCTGGGCGTCCGGGCCGCTGCCCGCAATCATCTCCCGGGAATATTCATGGGTAAATTCTCCCATGGTGATCACCGGATAGGACAGGATGACCCCCCTGGGCCTGTTTTTGCCATGCGGCATATCGGGTGCGGCTTTGGCATATTCCCTGTCCCATAAGGTGCCGATGGCACCTGCCAGATGGCCGCCTGCGGAAAATCCGCACACAAAGATCCGGTCAGGGTTGATATTGTATTTTTCCGCATTGTCCCGTATGTGGCAAATCGCCAGAGACACATCCACCAGGGGCCGGGGGTATTTTGCATATTCCCCGATGGAATAATACAGCACAAACGCATTGCATCCCGCAGCAAGAAACGTCTTTGCCGCCGGTTCCGCCTCCCGCTCCGCGAGAAATCCGTACCCGCCGCCGGGGAGCACCAGCACCGCATCCCGCGGCTGTACGCACATATCCCCCGCATAGTTGGAAATGTACGTACACAGGCGCACGTTTTCGTCTCCTTTTCGAAGATAAATCGTATCACACGTCATGGTTTTCGTCCTTTCCGTCCTGTGTCAAACATCCAAATATCCCAGCTTATACAAAAGCTCTGCCGACAGCAGTGCACCGCCTGCAGCACCCCGGAGGGTGTTGTGAGACAATCCTACGAATTTCCAGTCGAAGATCACATCCTCCCGCAGCCTGCCTGCGCTGACGCCCATCCCGCCGCAGATGTCTCTGTCCAGGCGGGTCTGCGGCCGATCATCCTCTTCAAAATATGTAATAAACTGCTCCGGCGCGTGGGGCAGCCCCAGCGTTTGCGGCAGGCCCCCGAACGCCTTCCACTCCGCAAGGATCTGCTCCTTTGTGGGTTTGTCTTCAAAATTTACAAACACCGTTGCCAGGTGTCCGTCCGAAACCGGCACACGGATGCACTGGCTGGTGATGACCGTATCCTCTGCCGGCACGATGACACCGTCCTTGTATTCTCCCCAGATGCGCAGAGGCTCCCGCTCGCTTTTCTCCTCTTCTCCGCCGATATAGGGGATCACGTTGTCCACCATCTCCGGCATCTCCCGAAACGTCTTGCCGGCGCCGCTGATCGCCTGATACGTGCTGACCACCACCTGCCGCAGTCCGAACTTGCGCAGGGGTGTGAGCATGGGCACATAGCTCTGGATGGAGCAGTTGGGCTTTACGGCGATAAAACCCCGTTTTGTTCCCAGACGCTTTCTCTGGTCGGCGATGACCGCTGCGTGTGCGTCGTTGATTTCCGGGATCAGCATCGGCACGTCCGGCGTCCACCGATTGGCGCTGTTGTTGGAGATCACCGGCAGTTCCGCCTTTGCATACGCCTCTTCCATGGCGATGACTGCATCCTTTGGCATGTTCACCGCACAAAAGATAAAATCTGCCTTTTCCCGCATCGCTCCCACATCGGCGGCGTCCATGACCACCATATCCCGGGCATACGCCGGAATCTCGCAGGACAGCTTCCACCTGCCCTCCACTGCGTCCGCATATTTCACACCTGCACTGCGCGCACTTGCGGCAAGGGCCGTCACTTCAAAATAGGGATGATTCTCCAGCAGCGTGATAAACCGCTGTCCCACCATTCCCGTCGCTCCAACGATCCCCGCTCTGATCCTGTCTGCCACTGCTTTTTACCCTTCCGGGCTGTGCCCGGTCCTTTTCCAAAAAAATCATTTTATATTTATGATATGGTATCACATGTTGTTCCGTTTGTCAATTCTGCAGCAGCGCATATGTACATTTTCCCATCTTGACCTGCCGGAGAAAATATGCTAATATATGTATTGTAAAATCTTCTGCGAAAGGATGATTTTTATGCGTCCCAAATCCCTTCTGGCAGTCGTACTCTGCATTTCCATGCTTTTTGCCATTTCTATGGCCGGTCAAATTTTTGCCGCCGATTGTGTACATACCTACGAGGAAACGATCCTTCCCGCCACCTGTATCGAAAAAGAGCAAATTCAGTACACCTGCAGCCAGTGCGGCGACACGTACACAGTCTATGCAGACGATCCAGTCCTCCCTGATTCCTGCTACATTCTGCTGAAAAGCACCAAAAGCGAGGGACAGCTTACGGTGACTGTGTCCCTGGAAAACAATCCGGGAATCTATTTTATGAAAATGATCTTTCAATATAATTCTACGGCTCTCGCCTACTCTTCCTGTACAAACGGTACGGTCTGGACGGACGGCGAGCACTGGGATCCCACGGTTACGGAACATTCCGTCTCCTACATCGCAGAAAATGCAGAACCGGATAACAACGCCGAAAGCGGGCTTCTGTGCACTCTGGTTTTTGACATTCTGGACGACAGCGCGGACTATGGATTTACCGTAAAGCTGGACAAGCGTCCCTTCATCAACTGGGACAACGACCTGATCGATGTAGAAATTCTAAATATTGTAGGAAAGAGCGAACTCGGCGACCACAGCTATGAGGAATACGTCGTCCCCCCCACCTGTATGGAAGACGGATACAAAGCCATGGTGTGCATCTACTGCAAAGAAACGCTGTCAGAGGCCGTTCTGCCTGCTACAGGACATCAGTGGGTTTTGGAGAAAGAAATCACAAGCCCCACCTTTGAAAGGGAAGGGCTTGGGCTGTATACCTGCAGCAATTGCGGTGAGACGAAAGAGGAAGTGCTTCCCATACTGGAGCATTGGAAAAAGGGAGATCTGAACAACGATGGGGTCCTAAATATGGAAGACGTCGTGCAGATGAGTTTTACATTGACAGCGCTTTCAAATATTCCCCTGCAGCTGTACGACGCCGCCGATATAGATAATGACGGCCAACTTACCACGACAGACTATATATATATCACACTAATTGCCGTGGGAAACATGCCGATGCCTCCCGGATGGGAATAAAAATATAATGCAGTACTCCAAAAAACGGACTCCGGTCAGAGTCCGTTTTTTCTATACAATATATTGTGTGGTACATTCTGTTTCACCGCTGCATATTCCAGCGCCTTTTGAAAACCAGTAAGGAATCACGAAAAATGGATTTTCTATATATTGTGTTTTGTTTTATTTTTGCAACTACATATGGCATTACTGCTGAATTTTGCATGGGAGTTTTGTCCATTTCGCCGATCTTTTGCATTTTCGCCGGATTCCCTTGACAGGCTACAACATGTAGTGTATAATAAAAGCCCATGAATCAATAACACAGTCTTTGGACATAGAATGACACGTAAAGGAGCTGTATTTATGTATCAGGTACAAAAAAGAGACGGAAAAATCACAGAATTCGATCTGTCAAAGATCAGCAATGCCATCACCATGGCGTTTGAAGCACAGGAAAAGGACTTCGTCCCCTCTGTCATCGATTTTCTGGCCCTCAAGGTCACCGCAAATTTTGAGCCCAAAATCAAGGATGGTCTGATCGCCGTAGAAGATATTCAGGACAGTGTAGAATCCGTACTGGTACAGGCCGGCTATGACGATGTGGCAAAGGCTTACATTTTATACCGCCGTCAGCGGGAAAAGCTGCGCAATATCAAATCCACGCTGCTGGATTATAAGGAAATCGTGGACAACTACGTGAAGCTCAACGACTGGAGAGTCAAGGAAAACTCCACCGTCACCTATTCGGTGGGGGGGCTAATCCTCTCCAACTCCGGCGCCATCACCGCCAACTACTGGCTGTCTGAAATCTACGACGATGAGATCTCCTCTGCACACAGAAACGCAGACATCCATATCCACGATCTTTCCATGCTCACCGGCTACTGCGCGGGCTGGTCCCTGCGGCAGCTGATCAAAGAAGGACTGGGCGGCGTGCCCGGCAAGATCACCAGCGCCCCTGCAAGCCACCTGGCGACCCTGTGCAACCAGATGGTCAACTTCCTTGGAATCATGCAAAACGAGTGGGCCGGCGCCCAGGCGTTCTCCTCCTTTGACACCTACCTGGCACCTTTTGTCAAGGTGGATAACTTGTCCTATGATCAGGTAAAAAAGTGCATTGAAAGCTTCATCTACGGCGTAAATACGCCCTCCAGATGGGGCACCCAGGCGCCTTTCTCCAATATCACCCTGGACTGGACCGTTCCTGCGGACCTGGCGGAGCAAAACTGCATCGTCGGCGGCAAGGAAATGGACTTCAAGTACAAGGACTGCAAGAAGGAAATGGATATGGTCAACCGCGCCTTCATCGAAATCATGATCGAAGGCGACGCCAACGGCCGGGGCTTCCAGTATCCCATCCCCACCTATTCCATCACCCGGGATTTTGACTGGTCCGAAACGGAAAACAATAAGCTGCTTTTTGAGATGACCGCAAAGTACGGCACGCCCTACTTTTCCAACTATATCAACTCCGACATGGAACCCAGCGACGTGCGGTCCATGTGCTGCCGCCTGCGTCTGGACCTGCGGGAGCTGCGCAAAAAATCCGGCGGCTTCTTCGGAAGCGGTGAATCCACCGGCTCCGTAGGTGTTGTGACCATCAATATGCCCCGGATCGCATATCTTTCCGATAGCCCCGAAGACTTCTACCGGAGACTGGATCATATTATGGATCTGTCTGCCCGCAGCCTGAAGATCAAACGCACGGTCATCACCAAGCTGATGAATGAAGGGCTGTATCCTTACACCAAACGGTACCTGGGCACCTTTGACAACCATTTCTCCACCATCGGACTGGTGGGCATGAATGAAGCGGGCCTCAACGCAAAATGGCTGCGCAAGGATATGACCCATCCCGAAACCCTTCAGTTCACCAAGGATGTACTGGACCACATGCGGGAACGCCTGTCCGATTATCAGGAAATGTACGGCGACCTTTATAACTTGGAGGCAACACCTGCCGAATCCACCAGCTACCGCCTGGCAAAGCACGACAAGAAGCGGTATCCGGATATCATCACCGCACACGAAGGTGCAACCCCTTACTACACCAATTCCTCCCACCTGCCTGTGGGATATACCGACGACATTTTCTCCGCGCTGGAGCTTCAGGACGACCTCCAGACCCGGTACACCTCCGGCACCGTGTTCCACGCCTTCCTGGGTGAAAAGCTGCCGGATTGGAAGTCCGCCGCAAATCTGGTGCGCAAAATTGCGGAAAACTTCACGCTGCCTTACTATACCCTGTCCCCCACCTACTCCGTCTGCAAGGATCACGGGTATATTGCCGGGGAGCAGTTCACCTGCCCCACCTGTGGTGCGAAGACAGAAGTATACTCCCGGATCACCGGCTACTACCGTCCGGTTCTCAACTGGAACGACGGCAAGACTCAGGAGTACAAGGACCGTGTGGTCTACAATATCGATACTTCTGTAGTACGGCGCAGCAAACTGCTGAAGGATACGGCAAAGGAGCAGACAGATGTGCCCACGACCGACGACACTGTCCTGCTCTTCGCCACCAAAACCTGCCCCAAGTGCAAGGTTGCCCAGTCTCTGCTGGACAAAGCAGGCATCTCCTACACAAAGCTTTACGTAGAAGACGAAGAGGCGCTTGCCAAGAAACTGGGACTGCGTCAGGCGCCCACGCTCGTGGTTGGAGAACAGCAGTTCACGGACGTGGCCGGCATCAAGGCATTTTTGGATAAGACCGCAAAGGTCGCTGTCGAATAAATACAGGAGAAACGCCTTCATATGTATGATATCATCATTGTCGGCGCAGGACCCGCCGGGCTTACAGCAGCGCTGTACGCCCGGCGGGCCGAAAAGCATGTGCTGATTTTGGAGAAAGACACCTTCGGCGGTCAGATCACGTTCTCGCCGAAAATCGAAAACTATCCCGGCTTTGCCGAGATCAGCGGCAACGCGCTGGCGGACCTGCTGGTGGACCAGACACTGGCGCAGGGCGCGGAAATCGAGCTGGGGACCGTGCAGGCGGTATCTTTGGAAAGCGACGGCACCAAAACCGTAACCACTGCAGAGGGAGATACATACCGGACCCGTGCGGTGATTCTGGCAAACGGCGCTCGCCACCGTATGCTGGGACTGCCCGGAGAGGCGGCCTTGGTAGGCAAGGGCATTTCCTTCTGTGCCGTCTGCGACGGCGCCTTTTACAAAGGGAAGGAAGTAGCTGTGGTAGGCGGAGGAAACACCGCCCTCCAGGAGGCGGTATTGCTTTCCGACGGATGCAGAAAGGTGACGGTGATCCAAAATCTGGACCACTTTACCGGAGAAGAAAAGCTTTTGAAGATCCTGCAGGAAAGAGAAAATGTGGAACTGATCCCCGGCACGATCGTGTCGGGACTGGAAGCAGAAAACGGCGAGCTTGCCGCCATCCGCTGCAGGCCTTACGCCGGTGGTGAAGAATTTACAAAAAAGCTGGACGGACTGTTTGTGGCCATCGGCCTTGCCCCGGACAACCAGGCCTTTGCAGACATTGCAAAGCTGGACGAGGGGGGATACTTTGCCGCAGGCGAGGATTGCCGCACCGCCACGCCGGGGGTGTTTATTGCAGGAGACTGCCGGGCAAAGCGCATACGGCAGATCACCACTGCGGCAGCCGACGGCTCTGTGGCTGCCCTTGCCGCCTGTACCTATCTGGACGAAGAAACCGTATCCTAACGACAAGAGGTGAAACATGTTCCAATACTGCTTTTTTGATTTGGATGGAACCATCACGGATCCCAAAATCGGCATCACCTCCGCGGTGGCATATGCCCTGGAAAAATACGGCATCACCGTAGAGGACAAGGATCAGCTCACCACCTTTATCGGCCCGCCCCTTCACGAATCCTTTTGCAAATTCTTTGGATTTTCCAATATGGCGGCATATGATGCCGTGGACAAATACAGGGAGTACTACAAGGCCCAGGGGATTTTTGAAAATTTCCTCTACGACGGAATGGCGGATCTTCTAAAGCACCTGCAGCAGGCGGGAAAACAGGTGATCATGGCCACTTCCAAACCGGAGGTCTTTGCCCGGCAGATCGCGGAGCATTTTCAGATCGATTCGTATTTTACCTGCATCACCGGAAGCAACCTGGATGGTACCCGGGTGGCAAAGGCGGAGGTCATCGCCTGTGCCATGGAGCGCATTGGCAAAAAGGATGCTACAGACGCAGTCATGATCGGAGACCGGATGCACGACATCATCGGCGCAAAAAAAACGGGAATGCAGTCCATCGGCGTCCTGTACGGATACGGGAACCGGGAGGAGCTGGAAGCGGCCGGCGCGGACTATATTGTTCCCTCCGTTGCAGACTTGGAAAAGCTGCTGCTCACTCTAAAATAAAAAGGCCCCTGTGTAAGGGGCCTTTTTTCTTAAGCCTCCTCTGTGCGGGGGCTGCGCAGCAGACCCGAGGGTGGTGGCACGGCGCAGCTACCACTAAATAAAGCCTCCCCTTCCTTGTGAAGGGGAGGTGGCTCGGCGCAGCCGTGACGGAGGGGTTGTAAAAACAAACAATCCCCCACCCGCTTCGCGGGAGCCCCCTTTGCACAAGGGGGCCATATCTCACTTAAAGCCTCCCCTGTGCAGGGAGACCACACCTCGCTTTAAGCCTCCCCTGTGTAAGGGGAGGTGTCGCAACTATGTTGCGACGGAGGGGTTGTATATGTAAGGACAATCCCTCAGTCGACTACGTCGACAGCTCCCTTTACACAAGGGAGCCATATTTCACTTAAAGCCTCCCCTTCCTTGTGAAGGGGAGGTGGCACGGCGCAGCCGTGACGGAGGAGTTGTGTAACAAACAATCCCCCACCCGCTTCGCGGGAGCCCCCTTTACACAAGGGGGCCTTTTTTCTGAAAATTTTCAAA
>CAJFOI010000050.1 GCA_904396155.1 Candidatus Avispirillum faecium
CTTTAGTTTGCAGTGTTTTCCCTGTGACTTTGGTTTGCGTTGCTTCCCTTGTAAGGGGAGGCTTTAGTTTGCAGTGTTTTCCTTGTGGTTTTGGCTTGCGTTGCTTCCCTTGTAAGGGGAGGCTTTAATTAGTGCTGTTTCTCTCCGCAATGTTTGGCAAGCATAACGCCACAAGGAAAGGCATCGTTTCCTTTGCACAAAGAGAGACTCTGGCTCATGTCGTTTCCTTCTGCAGTGTTTCGCAGGCATAACGCCACGGGGGAAGGCTCTCCTTGTGACCGCTTTGCCTCCCTCTGATGAGGGAGGTGTCAGCGTTAGCTGACGGAGGGAGAGATACGAAAACGATCATTCGTTTACAGTAACAGAGTTTTTTGTATTGTACCACACTCCCTGACGCTTTTCCATAGATTTCTCCGATTTTCCCAGGGAGAAAAAGAAAAATTTTGGCAATTCTGCGCTTGCATTCCTATAAACATAGTTGTATAATAGGTTTATGAAAATAACAAATATTTTCATGATATGCGATTGACAGTATATAATAAGAGGTGGTATACTGTTTTATCGTATGGAAAATAGGATGCGGAACATTCCGCTTGCATAAACAGCAGGATGCAAAAAGGAGGTATGACATGAAGGTTTATGCCGACAACGCTGCGACGACGCCCATTTCTAAACATGCACTGGAAGAAATGGTCCGATATTACGCCCCGGAATATGAAAATGCTTCCAGTCTCCACACCCAGGGACAAGCTGCTGCGGACGCGCTGGAGGATGCAAGAACGCGCATTGCCGCGTGTCTGCACTGCGACGCGGGGGGCATTTATTTTACTTCCGGAGGAAGCGAGGCGGACAATCAGGCGCTGATCTCTGCGGCCCACCTGGGGGCGAAGAAGGGAAAACGACACCTGATTTCCACAAAGATCGAGCATCATGCGGTGCTGCACACTCTGGACCGGCTGAAAAAGGAAGGCTTTGAGGTGACGCTGCTGGATGTCTCGCGAGAGGGACTGGTCACGCCGGAGCAGGTCGCCGGGGCCATTCGGGAGGATACGGCGCTGGTGAGCATCATGTTTGCCAACAACGAAATCGGCACGGTGGAGCCCATTCGGGAGATCGGCAGGATCTGCCGGAAACACAAAGTGATTTTTCACACAGATGCGGTGCAGGCGATGGGGCATGTGCATATCGATATCGAAGACATGTGCATCGATATGCTCTCCGCTGCTGCGCATAAGTTCCACGGGCCCAAGGGCACAGGATTTTTGTACTGCAGAAGAGGCATTTACCTGGAGCCGCTGATCTGCGGCGGTGCGCAGGAGCGGGGCAAGCGGGCCGGGACGGAAAATCTGCCGGCTATCATGGGCATGGCCGCGGCCCTGGAAGATGCATGTGCAAATCTGGATGCCTATACAAAACGGGTATCCGTCCTGCGGGACAAGATTATCCGAGAGCTTTCCAAGATCCCCCGCACCATTCTGAACGGGGATCCTGTGCGGCGTCTGCCCAACAATGTAAATATGTGTTTTGAAGGAATCGAAGGAGAAAGTCTGCTCATGATGCTGGATATGTACGGCATCTCCGCATCCTCCGGATCCGCCTGCACTTCCGGGTCTCTGGATCCCAGCCATGTGCTGCTGGCCATCGGTCTGCCCCATGAAATTGCACACGGATCCCTGCGGATTACCCTGTCGGAAAGTACCACAGAAGAAGAAGCGGATTATATCATCGAAAAGGTTCCCGGCGTAGTGGAACGCCTGCGGGAAATGTCTCCCGTATGGGAACGGATGATGCAGACACAATAACTACCAAAAGTCAGGAGGAAAATATATATGGCAATGGGATACAGTGAAAAGGTGATGGATCACTTCCAGCATCCCCGCAATGTGGGGAAAATGGACGATGCAGATGGCATCGGAGAAGTGGGCAACGCCAAATGCGGCGATATCATGAAAGTGTACTTGAAAATAAAGGACGATGTGATCGAAGATGTAAAATTCAACACCTTCGGCTGTGCTTCCGCTATTGCGACCAGTTCCATGGCGACGGAGCTGATCAAGGGCAAGCCCCTGAGCGAAGCGCTTGCTCTGACCAATCAGGCGGTCGTAGAGGCACTGGACGGACTGCCTCCGGTGAAGATCCACTGCTCTGTGCTGGCGGAGGAGGCCATCAAGGCTGCCATCAAGGATTATTACGACAAAAACGGCATCTCCTATGATCCCGACACGTTCAAAGAGAGCGGCTGTACGCACTGCTGCCACAACTAAAACAGCGGAGACAATGTATGCTTAGACAGATTCAGGACGAAATCCTGCGGCTGAAAAAAGAGCGGGATGTCACCATCCTTGCCCACAGCTATCAGTCGGCGGATGTCACCGAAGTGGCGGACTTTGTGGGGGATTCCTATGCTCTGGCGCAGGCAGCCGCAAAGGTAAAAAGCGAGACAGTTATTCTATGCGGCGTGCGGTTCATGGCGGAAGGGGTCAAGCTGTTGTGCCCGGACAAGCGGGTGTTTTTATCCCACGGGGGCGCGGGATGTCCCATGGCGGAACAGCTCTCGCCTGAGGAAATCCGCGCATATAAACGGGCCCACCCGGATTGTACCGTGGTGGCTTACATAAACACTACCGCCGCGCTGAAAGCGGAGTGCGATGTGTGTGTTACCTCCTCCTCGGCGGTAAAAATTGTATCTGCCCTTCCGGGGAAGGAAATCCTGTTTATCCCGGACCGCAACTTGGGCGCCTATGTGGCGGCCCGCGTGCCGGATAAGACCTTTACCTTTATGGACGGGGGCTGCCCCATTCACGGCGCCGTCGGAAGGGAGGAAGCTCTTGCCGCAAAGGCTGCCCATCCGGACGCCCTGCTGCTGGTTCATCCGGAGTGTCCCCCGGATGTCTGCAGCCTTTCGGACTTTGTGGGCTCCACCACAGACATTATGCGCTATGCAAAGGATTCCTCTGCGGGTGAATTTATCATCGGAACGGAAAATGCCATCGTAGCGCATTTGCAGATGCAGTGTCCCCAAAAGACCTTTTATCCGATGTCCAAGCATCTGATCTGCGCCGATATGCGGCTGACCACCCTTTCTGACGTATTGAACTGCGCAAAGGGCGCCGGAGAAGAAATCACGCTGGATCCGGATACTGCCATAAAAGCCCGCCGGTGTATCGAGGAGATGATCCGGCTGGGCGGCTGATCATACGATGCCCGGCTTGCAGCCGGGCAAAACTTGTATATATGGAGACAATCATGAAAACGATCGATCAGGTCATTCGCCCGGGTCTTTTCGGAGACTTCGGTCCCTCTGCCGACAGGCGGCGCGTGGAATTTGACATCAAGAACTCCGCCGCTGTCTGCTCTGAGACGCCGGTGGATTTGGTGCTGGCGGGAGATTCCATCGTCCATTTCTGGGACGAAAATATCTATTTCAGAGACAGAGGGGTCGTGCTGAACCGGGGGATCGAAGGCGATCAGGCCCATGTGCTGGTCCGCCGATTCCAGGCAGATGTGATCCAGCTGCGTCCTCGTGTCTGCGTGCTCCTCATCGGCATCAACAACACCTGGGCTATTTTGGACGGGCCCAACTGTACCGATGGATTTTACGATGAACAGCTGATCTGCGGATGGGTGCTTCATCTGAAAATGTGCTATCAGCGCATGCTGCACATGCTGCAGGCAGCGGGAATCCAGGCTGTGCTGTGCTCCCTTTTGCCCATGGGCGAGCCTGTGCCTACGTATCTTGCCCGCAGCCGGGCCGCCGCCAGAGCCAACGGGATGCTGCGGGCGCTTGCAAAGGAAGAAGGCTGTGCCTTTGCAAATTTCTTTGATGCCATGACGGGGGACGACGGGGAAACCCTGCGGGAGGGTCTTTCCTGGGATGGGATCCATCCCCACTGGGCCGGTTATTCCATTATGACGGAGATTTTGAATCCCATTTTGGATGTATTACTATGAAGAAGGTTCTGATCGCCATGAGCGGCGGCGTAGATTCCTCCGCCGCGGCGCTGCTGCTGCAAAAGGAAGGATACGACTGCGCCGGCGCCATGATGCGGCTGTATGTACCGGGAATGGATCTGCAAAAGGAATCGGGAAGGGTTTTGTCCGGCGCAGATGCCGTCACCGACGCAGAACGGGATGCGGCGGCCGCGGCCGCCGCGTTGGGAATCCCTTTTTCCATATACGATATGCGGGGGGATTTTTTTCGTTGGGTCATTCAGGATTTCATCGACGTGTACAAAGCCGGCGACACGCCCAATCCCTGTATTACCTGCAATCGAACGATGAAATTCGGTGCATTTTTGGATATGGCCCGGCGGATGGGATATGACAAAATTGCCACCGGCCATTATGCCAGAGTTTCCTGTGAAAACGGCCGGTATACGTTATATAAGGCAGATGACCCTGCTAAAGACCAAAGCTATGTGCTCTGGTCTCTTGGGCAAGAGCAGTTATCTTCCCTATTGCTCCCTCTGGGAAGCCGAAACAAGGAAGAAGCCCGGGCAGCTGCCAGGGCCGGTGCTTTGGGCACGGCGGACAAAAAGGAAAGTCAGGACATCTGTTTCGTCCCGGACGGAGACTATGCGGGTTTTATCGAACGCACACTGGGGATCTCCTTCCCGGAGGGGGACTTTGTAGACGAGCAGGGCAGGGTCCTGGGACGGCACCGGGGGATCATCCGCTATACGGTGGGCCAGCGCCGGGGACTGGGGATTTCCGCTGGAGAACCCCTGTATGTGCTTTCCAAGGATGCAAAGAAAAACCAGATCGTGCTGGGACCGGAGAAGGGACTGTTTTCCGGCGGACTTTCGGCGGTGCGCGCCAATTGGACCTGCGGACAGGCGCCCGCCTCTCCCCTTCGGGTGCAGGCGCGGATCCGGTACAATCAAAAGGCATTTCCCGCCACAGTGGTCCGGGCAGGGGAGGATGCCTTCTGCCTGGCATTTGACGCGCCGCAGCGGGCGGTTTCGCCTGGACAGTCTGTAGTGCTGTATGCGGGTGCCCGCGTTCTGGGCGGAGGGATCATCGCCGCCGCACAGCCTACAGGGTGACGCAGGCAAACACAGCGCCCCTTTCGCATATGCGAAAGGGGCGCTGTGTTTATGGAAGAATCACTTGATGGAAAACAGCATGTCCCCATAGCTGGGATAAGGCCAGAAGTCCGCCGCAGTCAGCTGCTCCAATGCGTCTCCGTCACTGCGCAGCGCATCCATTGCAGACAGTACGGTGTCCTTGTAATAGAAGGCGGCATCTTTGGAGTTTGTATACTTGTCCGCTTCTGCAAGGGCCGCTTCCAGGGTTTCCAATTTTCCGTAAAAAGAGTCTGTCAGGGCAGAGATACGCTCCAGGAGCTTTTTTTCTGCGCTGCAGGAGACAAAGGCCTCTTTGGACGCTGCGTTTGCCGCCAGCTGTGACGCGTATGCGCTTGCGGCGGGGAAAATATCGTGCCTTGCCATGTCGATCATGGTGAGGGCTTCAATGTTCAGCGTTTTGCAGTAATTTTCCAGGTTGATCTCGTAGCGGGACTTCATTTCCGGGAGAGAAAATACGTTGTGTGTTGTAAACAGCGCAATATTTTTATCATCCAGCAGGTGGGAGAGAGCCTCCGGCGTGCTCTTCAAATTGGACAGTCCCCGCCGCTCTGCTTCTGCAATCCAGCTTTCATCGTAGCCGTTGCCGTTGAACAGGATTCGCTTGTGCTGTGCGATCGTCCGTTTGATCAGTTCGTGGAGCGAAGAGGTGAAATCCTGCGCCCCTTCCAGTTCGTCGGCAAAGATGCGCAGTTCTTCCGCGACGGCGGTATTCAAAACAGTATTGGGCGTGGCGATAGACTGAGAGGAGCCTGCCATGCGGAATTCAAACCGGTTTCCCGTAAAGGCGAAGGGGGAGGTCCGGTTGCGGTCCGTATTGTCCTTTGGAAACCTGGGCAGCACGTGCACGCCGATTTTCATCAGCAGTGTTTCCTTGGAGTCGTAAGGGCGGTCGGCCTCGATTGCCTCTAAGATTTCCATTAACTCGTCGCCTATGAATATGGACATCACTGCCGGGGGAGCTTCGTTTGCCCCCAGACGATGGTCGTTGCCGGCACTTGCCACGGAAATGCGGAGCATGTCCTGGTATTCGTCCACCGCCTTGATCACGGCGCACAAAAACAGCAAGAACTGGGCGTTTTCATAAGGGGTTTGTCCGGCTTCCAGCAGGTTGGTGCCGGTATTGGTGATCATGGACCAGTTGTTGTGTTTGCCGCTTCCGTTGACACCTTCAAAGGGCTTTTCGTGGAGCAGACAGACCATGCCGTGCCGACGGGCAACCTTTTTCATCATTTCCATGGTCAGCTGATTGTGGTCTACGGCAATGTTGCTGGTAGTAAAGATAGGCGCCAGCTCATGCTGCGCCGGAGCTACCTCGTTGTGCTTGGTTTTTGCCAGCACCCCCAGTTTCCACAGGGTTTCATCCAGGTCCTTCATGTAATCTGCCACTGCAGGCTTCAGCGTGCCGAAATAGTGATCGTCCATTTCCTGCCCCTTGGGAGGCTTGCAGCCGAACAGGGTACGGCCCGTATAAATCAAATCCTTGCGCGCTTCATACATTTCCCGGGAAATCAGGAAATACTCCTGTTCCGGCCCCACGGTGGTTTTTACACCGGTCACATCCTCGTTGCCGAAGAGCTTCAAAACCCGCAGTGCCTGCTTGTTGAGGGCTTCCATAGAGCGGAGCAGGGGCGTTTTTTGGTCCAGCGCCTCTCCTCCGTAGGAGCAGAAGGCAGTGGGGATGCACAGCGTCCCTTCCTTAATAAAGGCGTAGGAGGTGGGGTCCCAGGCGGTATAACCTCTGGCCTCAAAGGTGGCACGCAGTCCGCCGGAGGGGAAGGAAGAGGCGTCGGGCTCTCCCCGAACCAGCTCCTTGCCGGAAAATTCCATGATCACATTTCCGTTGTCTGTGGGGGAAATGAAACTGTCGTGCTTTTCTGCGGTGATTCCGGTCATGGGCTGGAACCAGTGCGTATAGTGGGTCGCCCCGTTTTCAATGGCCCAGTCCTTCATGGCATTTGCCACGACGGTGGCCACTTCCAGGCTCATACGCTTGCCGTCCAGGAAGGATTTTTTCATCAGCTTGTACGTTTCTCTGGGCAGTCGCTCCTGCATCACCTTGTCGTTGAAAACAAGGCAGCCAAACATTTCCGGTACTGTTGCCATAAAAAATATACCCCCGTAAATCCTGTGTGAAACAAAAACAATAGAGAAAGCGCCGCAGAAATTTTACAGCGCCGAACCATTTATCTACATTCATTATACTTGCCGGAAAAAACTCTATCAAGGCTTTTTGGGAAAAAAAGTGTGAAATTCATAGGTTTTTGCATCTTATACAAGGAAAGCTTTTCGGAAAAGAGAGCCTTTGTAGAATTTTGTGATGCAAAATCCAAAAAGAATATTGACACCGTGTCAGAAACGTGCTATAGTATATATGCTGTATTTTGACATCGTGTCAGAAAATGGACTGCTGCCCAAACGCTCTGGAAGAACGAAGGAGGAGAAACCATGCTTGGAAATTTTTCGTATTGTAATCCCACGAAGCTCTATTTCGGAGAGGACGCACTGGACGGCTTGCAGGCAGAGCTGCCCAAATACGGCAAGAATGTGGTACTGATTTACGGAGGCGGATCCATCAAAAAAAACGGCATCTATGAGGCAGTCGTCAAAATTCTGAAGGCCAACGGCAAGGATGTGGCGGAGATTTCCGGCGTCATGCCCAACCCCACGGTGGATAAACTTTATGAGGGAGTAAAGATCGCCCGCGGGCATAAAGCCGACCTGCTGCTGGCGGTGGGCGGCGGATCTGTCTGTGACTATGCAAAGGCGGTCTCTGTTTCGGTGCACTGTACAGAGGATCCTTGGGAGAAATATTACGTTCGGTTTGAGGAACCCTCCTGCGAGACGCTGCCGGTGGGCTGCGTGCTCACCATGGTGGGCACCGGCTCCGAGATGAACGCCGGCGCGGTAATCACCAATCCCCACACCCACAGGAAAATCGGTCATGTGTTTGCTGATGAAAAGATCATGCCGAGATTTGCCATTCTGAATCCCAGGTATACCCTGACCCTGCCCCATTACCAGATGGTGGCCGGTATTTATGACATCTTTAACCACATCTGTGAGCAGTATTTTTCCGGAGAGGACGACAATGTGAGCGATTATATCAGTGAAGGTCTTATGCGTTCGGTGATCTACGCCAGCCGTATTGCAAACAAGGATCCGCAAAACTACGAGGCCCGCAGCAATTTGATGTGGGCGGCCACCTGGGCACTGAACACGCTGGTTTCCCGGGGCAAATCCACCGACTGGATGGTGCATATGCTGGGCCAGTCGGTAGGGGCCTATACCAACGCCACTCACGGAATGACCCTGGCGGCCGTTTCCCTGCCTTATTACCGGTACATTCTGCCCTGGGGGCTGAAGAAATTCCAGCGGTTTGCCGTAAATGTGTGGGATGTGGATCCCGCAGGCAAAACGGATGAACAGGTTGCAAAAGAAGGACTGGCTGCCATGGAGGCCTGGATGCGGGAGCTGGGTCTTGCAATGCATATTTCGGAGCTTGGTGCCACAGAGGACATGCTGGAGGGCATCGCCGACGGTACCCTCCTTATGAACGGCGGGTACAAGGTTTTGACCCATGAGGAGATCGTCTCCATTTTGCGGGAGAGTCTTGCATAAAAACTTTTTTGGAGGGCTTTTTATGAAATCACGTGTCTATTTTACACGGGAAATTTCTCCCGAGGCAGTGGTGCGGCTGTACCGGGCGCTGGGTGTGTCGCTTCCCGGAAAGGTGGCCGTAAAGGTACACTCCGGAGAAAAAGGAAACCAGAATTTTTTGCGTCCGGCGTTCTGGCGGCCTATGGTGGAGGAAGTTGGCGGCACTGTAGTAGAGTGTAATACCGCCTACGGGGATGCAACCGGCGGTGTGCGCGACCACACCGATACCCACAGAAAGCTGTTGGAAGACCACGGCTGGACAAAGTATTTTGACGTGGATCTGATGGATGCCGAGGACCCGGATGTGGTCTGGCCGATTCCCGGCGGCAAAGTTCTGCGGGAAAACCATCTGGGAAAAAATATTGAAAACTATGATTCCATGCTGGTGCTGGCGCACTTCAAGGGTCATCCCGCCGGCGGATACGGCGGTGCGCTCAAGCAGCTTGCCATTGGCTGTGCCAGTGCGCGGGGCAAGGCGCTGATCCACTCCGCAGGGAAGACGGACGACCGCTTTGAAACCTGGCGGCAGCACGCCGACAATGTGGCGTTTCCGGAGGCCATGGCAGATGCGGCCTTCAGTGTGGCGGAGCACTTCAAGGGGAAAATCGCGTATATCAATGTAATGAAAAATCTCTCCGTGGACTGTGACTGCTGTGTCGTGGCGGAGGATCCCTGTATGCAGGATATCGGTATCCTGGCTTCGCTGGATCCGGTGGCCATCGACCAGGCCTGCATTGACCTCGTTGTGGGCTCTGATGACCCGGGGAGGGAACATTTTATGGAGCGGGTCAACAGCCGCAACGGGATCCACACCATCGAAGCGGCCGCAGAACTGGGCATGGGCAGCCGGGCGTACGAACGGATCGAACTGTAAAGAACGGGGGTGCGTGCGGCGGGGAAAGGAGAGGAGGCAATATGCCTAAGGGATCAAAGGCGCGGACGGATGCGAGAAAAGAGGAGATCGTCAATGCCTGCAGAGCTTTGTATAAGTCCATGGGCTTTAGGGATATTACCCTTCGGGATATTGGAGAAAAGACTTCCTTTACCCGCACCTCGATCTACAATTATTTTCAGACCAAGGAAGAGATTTTTCTGGCATTGCTCCAGCAGGAGCACGAGGCGTGGACTGCGGATTTGGAGAGCATCCTGGAAACCTGCGCGTGTCCCTCTGCCGCCGAGTTTTCTCTGGCGCTTGCCCGTACACTGGAACCGCGCAGCTGTATGCTGAAGCTGATGTCCATGAATCTCTACGACATGGAGGCAAACAGCCGCCTGGAAAATCTGGTGGCCTTCAAACTGGCGTACGCCGGTGCGAAGGATGCCGTCACCCGCTGCCTGCAAAAATTCTTTCCCCTTATGACAGAGGCGGACATCCGAGGGTTTCTCTATGCTTTTTTTCCGTTTTTGTTCGGCGTTTATCCGTATACGACGGCCACGGAAAAGCAGCGGAAAGCAATGGAGCGCGCCGGAGTGGAGATTGTCCCCTACTCTGTCTGTGAGATCACAAGCGCCCTGGCAGCAAAGCTTCTAAAGGGTTTTGAGAGGCGGTAAAACGAAGAAAAGCAAAGGAAATGCATATCGTCAGAGAAAAAGGAGGGGCACGTCTATGGATTTTACAAAGGTGATAAGGGAGCGGTATTCCTGCAAAAAATTTGACGGGCGGCAGATCCAAAAAGAACAGCTGGACGCCATTTTGGAAGCGGGTCGACTGGCTCCGACAGCCAGGAATCTGCAGGAACAGAAGATCTATGTGGTACAGTCGGACGCGGGGCTGGCAAAGATCGACCGGATCACGCCCTGCCGGTATGGCGCCCCAACGGTGCTGATCGTGGCATTTGATAAAGAAAATGTCTTTGTTTATCCCGGGGGGAAACGCGATTCCGGCATTGAGGACGCGACGATTGTAGCCACACACATGCTGCTGGCAGCGAAGGCGGCCGGGGTGGAGAGCTGCTGGATCAACTTTTTTGACCCCAAAGCGGCGGCAGAGGAATTTGCGCTGCCGGAAAATGAAGAAGTGTTGATGCTGCTGGATCTGGGGTATGCGGCAGAAGGCACGGGTCCCCTTGCCCCGCACAGTCAGCGCAAAGAACTTTCCCAAACCGTTCGGTATCTTTGATTTAGAGGAGGAATTTGCCATGCGTAATGTGTTGGTCGCTTATTTTTCGGCCAGCGGTACCACTGCCCGGATGGCCAGAAGTCTGGCCCGGGCCGCTGGTGCCGATTTGTATGAAATCAGGCCCGCCGTCCCCTATACTTCGGCAGATCTGGACTGGAACGATAAACAATCCCGCAGCTCGGTGGAAATGAACGACAAAAGCTTTCGCCCGGCCCTTGCGGATCACGATGCCCCCATTGACCGGTATGATACGATCCTTCTGGGATTCCCCATCTGGTGGTACACAGCCCCAACGATCATCAATACCTTTCTGGAGGCCTATGATTTTACCGGCAAGGATATCGTGCTTTTCGCCACTTCCGGCGGCAGCGGGCTGGGTCATACGGCGGCCGATTTGACCGTTAGCTGCCCGGGTGCGCACATTGTAAACGGCAGGCTTCTCAACGGAACGCTTTCCAGGGAAGCTCTGCGGCAGTGGGTGGAATCCCTATGATGTAAGGGAGGAAAACAGAGCTGTTCATACGCCGGTGAAATTGCTTTTTATGAGGGCACAAGCAGAATATATATCGCTGCCGCCCCCGGAAGACTCTTCCGGGGGCGGCAGCTTTTTGTATGGTCATCTGTTTTATTTTGTGATACAATAGACGCAAACAAACCTTAAAACATTTTTAAGATTTTAGCCGATTGCTTCTTAAAAAGGATGCTGGCATAATAAATGCAGGAGGTGCGGATATGTACAACATTTTGATTTGTGACGACGAGAAGGACATTGTCTCGGCTTTGAAAATATACCTCACGCCCGAGGGCTATACCCTGTATGAGGCCTATGACGGCCTGCAGGCGCTGCAGATCCTGCGGGAAAACGAGATTCATCTGGTGCTCATGGATATCATGATGCCGGGGCTGGACGGAATTGCCGCTACGGCAAAAATCCGGGAGGAGAGCAATGTGCCGGTTATCCTGCTCACAGCCAAAAGCGAAGATACCGACAAGGTGCTGGGGCTGAACATCGGGGCGGACGATTACATCACCAAACCCTTTAATCCGGTGGAGGTACTGGCCAGGGTGCGTTCGCACCTGCGCCGGTACATGCAGCTGGGCGGCGGAGGAGCCATGCAGGACGTGTGCACTGTGGGTACCGTGACGCTGGACAACCGGCAAAAGCGGGTCACTGTGGACGGGGAAGAGGTCAGTCTCACCCCCACGGAATTTGAAATCCTGCGGCTTTTTATGGAGTCTCCCGGCAAGGTGTTCTCTCCCAAGGATATCTACCAAAAGGTGTGGAAGGACACGCCTCTGGGATCGGAGGGCACCGTGGCCGTACACATCCGCCATTTGCGGGAGAAGATTGAAATCAATCCTGCGGAGCCCCGGTACTTGAAAGTGGTGTGGGGGCAGGGATACAAAATGGAAGGCGGCGGCAAATGATGCGCTCCTTTCGGAAAGGATTTTTGTATGTATAAAATTCGTTACAGCGTCGGACTTAAAATCCTGGCGGTGTTTCTCTTTGCCGTCAGCTTTACTTTTGCGGTGCTGTCTGCGGCGGGAATCTTTGTGATGGCTGCCGAAAACGTGTATTTGGATGGCGGCAGGTCCTTTATGGATGCGCTCTGGGAGGATACGCTCCGGTCCCAGGCTGCCGCGGCGGCGGACGATGTGTATACCCACTACAGGTACGCTATGGAGTACGATACATCGGGGGAAGAGGCCGCGTATTTGCTGGAGGATTACCAAAAGACCTACGGCCCGGACGAGACAAACATGCGCTTTTCCATAGAAGCTGATGGGGAGGAAGTTTTTTCCACCGGGCAGGGTGAGGGAACATACGCGGATGTCTCCTTTGACTACTGGTTTTATTGGACCCACACAGAGGAGTATACAGAAGAATTTGAAACATTTCAGGAGATGGATGCCTATATAGGCAGTCACGCAGATGCGTGGGACGATTATAACTATGAGATTATCTATCCCGCAGAGGGAGGCGAAGCGACCTACTACCTGTACTATCAGGTTACGGAGGAGGTCGAGGAGCCGGTCCATGTGAACGCCTGGGTGGACGACATCCAGGTGATGGATGTCTTCTACTGGGTGTATTCTTTGTCCGGCTCCCTGTCCGGTATGCGTTGGAGCCTCATTGTCATCGCCTTTGTCAGCCTGGCTCTTTGTGTGACCTCACTGGTGTACTTGTTCTGTGGCGCAGGACACAAATCCGGCTCGGAGGAAATCGTATTGCATGGACTGCATCGAATCCCCTTTGATCTGTACACTGTAGGGATCGTCCTGTGCTGTACGTTTCTCGGGTATTTGATCAGCGAAGCTGCCGTGTCGTTTTTCGCGATAGAGGCCGTGCTTCTTGTGGGTTTGCTTCTTTTGGGAATCGTGCTGCTGGCGCTGACGCTGCTCCTTTCCATGGCGGCGCGGCTGAAGGCCGGGGTTTTGTGGAAAAATACCGTTTTGTATCGTATCCTGTCTTTTTTGTGGCGGATCCTTCGCCGCATAGGAAAACGAGTCTCCTATATTTGCAGGGGCCTGCCTCTGGTGTGGAAGGCGGGGCTGATCTACGGAGTGGTGAGTATTGTGGAATTGATTTTTGTCGCCAGTGTTGGGCGGGGGTATCTGCTGCTGGCATGGTGTGTGGAGAAAATGCTGCTCACACCTTTGCTGGCCTTGGCGCTGATCAATATGAAGCAGTTGAAAAAGGGAGCGGAGGAGATCGCCGACGGCAATCTGCAGTATCAGATAAAGCTGCCGGATTTGGTCGGCGACTTTCGCAGGCACGGAGAGACACTGAACCGGATCGGGGACGGCATGCAGGTGGCGCTGGAGCGGCAGATGCAAAGCGAACGGCTGAAGACGGAACTGATTACCAACGTGTCTCACGACATCAAGACGCCGCTGACCTCTATTATCAATTATGTGGATCTCTTGAAAAAGGAAGGGGTGGACTCTCCCAATGCACCCCGGTATTTGGAGGTGCTGGAGCGGCAGTCTGCCCGGCTGAAGAAGCTGACGGAGGATCTGGTGGAGGCATCGAAAGCGTCTTCCGGGTCTATCCATGTGGTAAAAGTGCCCACCAATATCCAGGTGCTGCTGGAGCAGGCGGCGGGAGAATACGAAGAGCGGCTGGCGAAAAGCGGCATTTCGGTGGTGTTTTCTCCCTGGGAAGAGCAAATTTGCATTCTGGCAGACGGAAGACTGCTCTGGAGGGTATTCGACAATTTGATGAACAACATCTGCAAATATGCCCTTGCCGGTACCCGGGTGTATGTAGACATGAAGCGCACCGGCGCAGAGATTTGCATTACCTTCAAGAATATATCTGCGTATCCCTTGAATATTTCCGGTGAGGAGCTCATGGAGCGGTTTGTCCGGGGCGACCGGTCCCGAAACACAGAGGGCAGCGGACTGGGGCTTTCCATCGCCCGCAGCCTCATGGAGCTGCAGGGAGGTGCATTGGATATCCAGATCGACGGAGATCTGTTTAAGGCAGTGATCACGATCCCGGCTGTGCCGTGCTCCGGTGCAGAACCGGAAGAGGTCTCCTCCTGAGGGAGTTTCTCAAAGCAGAATTCTGCACAAATAGCAGGACAAAAGCACACAGATCACCATGACAATAGCTGCAACGGGAAACGCATGACGGGTGCCGCGCACGCCTTTGGCCCCGGAGAAGTACACGCTGATCACATAGATCAGCGTGTCGGAGGAGCCCATCATCACCGAGGCTGCCAGTCCCGCCGGACTGTCCGCTCCGTGCGCGGCGATGAGATCTGCAAAAGTGGCGGTAGATGCCGATCCCGACACCGGCCGGGTGACGATCAAAGGAAGCAGCTCCGAAGGGATCCCGAGGGCGCCGCACACGGAAGAAAGGGTTCGAGCCAGCCAGTCTACCGCTCCGGAGGCGGTGAACATCGTGAGCCCCACCGTCAGCATCAGCATGGCCGGAATCAGAGAAATTGTGGTGGAAAGCCCGTTGCGCGCCCCTCGGACAAACGCTTCTCCTCCCCGCTTACCCAGCCGGAGCATAAGGACAGCTGCCAGAAGGATCACGCCGGGCAAAACAATAACAGCAATTTTTTCAATCATGCTGTGCCACCTTTCGGGGCTGTAAAGCGGCTTTTTTCAGCCGCTTTTTTTGCCGTTTATATGTGACAAGGGCGCAAAGTTTTGACAAGAGCACACCTGTCACCGCACATACGGCGGAACAGATCCAGACCGGCATGAGGATTTTATAGGGCGCGCTGCTCCCTGCTGCCCGGCGCAGAGCGATGAGGGTGGTGGGCAAAAGATCCAGCGAGGAGGCCCCCAGGATGGCAAAAGTCACCATGTCGTCGGTAGCTCGTTCCTTATCCGGATTGGCACTTTGCATTTTTTCCATAGCGGCCAGAGCCAGCGGCGTGGCTGCATTGCCGATACCCAGGATGTTTGCAGACAGGGCTGCGCAGATTTCCTCTTTTCCCTGTCCGGATTTCCAGGTCTTGGGGAATACCCGGCGAAGTATGGGGGACAGAATTTTGGAAAGTTTTTGTACCGCGCCTGCCTCCCGCAGGACCTCCATGATGCCACTCCACAGGCACATGGCGCCCGCAAGGGAAAAAATCAGAGAAATCGCCTTTGTTGCCCCATCTACGACAGCATTCGACACCTCAGAGAGGTTTCCTGTCGAAACAGCGAAAAAAACAGATATCGAAACCAGAACAAAAAAGCACTTTTCCATCATAAAATTACACCAACCTCTTGACAATCTATGTAAAAATGATATAATTTTTTCCAGAAAGATAAATAATTGGGAGGAATTATATGAGATCTTTAGGAATGGTGCGGAAGGTAGACGAGTTGGGTCGAATCGTGCTGCCCATTGAAATTCGCAGAATGATGGAACTAAATCCCGGCGACGGGGCAGAGATCTTTGTGGAGAAAAATCGGGTGATTTTGCAAAAGTATTCTCCCTCCTGTATTTTTTGCGGCGAAGCAGATGACATTATAACATACAAGGATAGAAAGATCTGTAAAGGATGCCTTGCGGAGTTGAAAAAGCAAGGATAAGAAATCATTCAGCCGATGGATATGGAACGCCTCCCTGCAAAGATATCCGGTTTACCGGCTGCGAGAGGGGCCAGGATGGGACACATTTGGGCCACCGCTGAAAGAAGCATCGCAAAAAAGGGATTCCCCGGCCATTGCCCGTCACGTTGTGACGGAAATGGTGCGGGGAATTTTTCTTTTGTCCCTTTCCCGTCACGGAATCCGAAAACAAGTGGTTTGACGATACGACGATTTGACCAGGTTTGCGCACCAACCAGAGTACAATCGGTTCATATCATATATACCGCGGCACAGACATGAATATGTCTGGGGTGGGGATTTTTCCGCGGAAGAAGGGAAAGACGAGGTCAGGGAAGATGGACAAAAAAAGAATGCCGGCGTCTGCCGGCCAGGCGATCCGGGATACGATCCGGCGCGTGGGGGAGAAAATCAAGGGGAGTGATGTGTCCTCCCTGCGCCGGGCATTTTTTCCGGCGGGGGTTTTTCTTGCGGGGATTCTTTCCGGCTCTACCGATATCATCGCGGGTGTGTATCCGTTTGGTGCGGCGCTCCTGTGCGCAGTTTCCGGGTGGACCGGCGCCGCCTGTGCCTATGCAGGCGCAGTGCTGGGGACACTGGGCATGTCCGCAGGCGGATTGTGGTACGTGCTGATTTACACGGGGATCCTGGCGGCGCGCATCGGGGCGGGGCTTTTTGCAAATCGTGCCCACTGGAAGGACAAGCGCTCCATGATACACCGACTGTTTTTTGAAGGCGGCGGTGTGCGGAGTCTGATCGCCATGTCTGCCGGGGTCGCAGCGGGCTGTGTTTCCATATTCGGTGGAGTAAGCCTGTATTACGATATATTTCAAGCGATCCTTGGGGTTGTGTTGTATCCGCTCTTTTGTGCGGCCTTTCAGATGGCGGGAAGCCGACAGGTTTCCCGAGAGCTGCGACTGGCAGGGATGTGCGGTGTGCTTTTTGCACTGACGATGGCGCTGGATTCCATCCCTGTTCCCTTTAGTATCGGGATCCTGTTTTCCTACTTTGTAACGCTGTACGTCACCTATGCGGGCGGAATTCCATATGGCATCGCCTGGGGACTATTCTGCGGTATCGCCTTGGAGGCCATCTATGCACCTATGTATCCCATCGCTGCGCTGTGTGCGGGACTGTTGTATCAAATGTCTGCCGGAGGTGCGGTGCTGATTGCCGGTGCAATCAGTATGAGCTGGGCCCTGGGAGCCGGAGGCTTTGCAGCTATTACGGATGTGGCGCCGGAGCTGGCGCTGGTCTGCGCGGTGATGGCACCACTGCTTTCTTTTCACCTGCTCCCACAAAAATTGCCTGCCTTCCTTGTTCCGTCACAGGAGGATACGGCTGCACAGGTGATTGTCCGAACAAACAAGCCGCAGCTCCGGTATGCCCGGATCTGCCGTTCCCTGGAATCCCTGTCGAAGCTTCTGTTTCGTGTATCGGACAAGCTGCGGTGTCCTGCACCCAAGGAGGCCTGTCAGATGTGCACCGCGGTGCGTGCCCGGTATTGCTGTGGCTGTCCCCACGAAGGGATCTGTACGGGCCGTGAGGAGGAAGAGGTACAGTCCTTTTTCGACAATATGGCGCACCGCCTGTCCACCCATGGCAGGGTGAGCGCCCAAATCGTGCCGGAGGCACTGGCACGGCGCTGCCATCATATGGATGCCATTTTGGATGCGGTAAACATGTCGGCCAGACGAGCGGCGGGCGCCAGTGATGCGTCGGAGAGAACGGAGCTGTTTGCCTCGGATTATGCGGTGATCGCAGAGATGCTCCGGGAGACCGGAGAGACAGATGTCCAGTGGGAGCGGGATGAAAAAACAGAAGGGGCGCTGCGCCGGGCGTTGCAGCGGCAGGGATTTTCCTATACCGACGCATCGGTGTACGGCGTGCGTCAGCGGCACATATATATGCACGGAGTGCATTTGTCCGGCGGCTCCGGTGCGGAGGATATCCGCCAGTGTGCGGAGGAGGTCCTGGGAGGACGGCTGTCCACGCCGGAGTTTTCCCTGGACGGTGCATACGTCTCCGCCGCCATGCACTCTGTTCCCATGTTTGGAATCAAAAGCGGACGCTACTGCTCTGCCGGTATTCGGGATGAGACCAGCGGAGACAGTGTGTGTTCCTTTCAAAACAGCGAGGGATATTTTTATACGCTTGTCTCCGACGGGATGGGCAGCGGCCGGGAGGCCGCACTGACCAGTGGGATCTCTGCGGTATTTTTGGAAAAGCTGCTGATGGCCGGATGCCCGATGAAGGGGGCACTGGAGATGCTCAACTGCTTTATCCGGGGCAGCGAAGGAGAATGCTTTACTACAGTGGATCTGATGGAAGCGGATCTGCTCACGGGAAGGGCACGCTTTATCAAGAGCGGCGCGGCGCCCTCTTTTGTGATCCGCGGCGGACAGCTGTTCAGACTCCATTCCAAAACGGTGCCGGTGGGGATCATTCGGGCACTGGACGCGGAAGCGATCTCTTTTGACCTGCAGGACGGAGATACGGTGATCATGATGAGTGACGGCGTCACGGGAAATTATGAGGATTGTCCCTGGCTGTACGAGCTGCTTTCCAGCGGGCTTATGCATATGGATTCCCCGGCGGCAGCTGCCCGTCTGATTGGGGAGCGGGCTGCCCAGGCGATGGGGAGAGAAGACGACATCACTGTCTGTGTCATGCAGGTGGAGCGCGCATAGCTGTACAAATGCTAAAAGAACAATCCCCCAGTCAGCTTCGCTGACATCCCCCTTTACACAAGGGGGACTTTATTACTTAGCCTCCCCTGTGGTGCAGCTCCGCAGGAGATGCTGGGGTGGCGGCTTGCCGTAGGCAAGTCGAAGGGGTTGTAAAGAGGGACAATCCCTCAGACTCCACTTACGCAAAGCCAGATCCCTTGGCGGCTCTGCAAGAGACGCCCACATGGGAGCCTTTCTTTACTAAGCCTCCCCTTTATAAAGAAGGGAAGCTGACGGAAGGGTTGTGTATAACAATCCCTCACCCGTTTCGCGGGATTGGCCCCCAAAGTTGCCTTGCATCTCCCCACAAGGGAGCCTAAATATGAAAAGCCTCCCCTTCTTTTTCTTCGTGAAGGGGAGGTGTCGGTGAAACCGACGGAGGGGTTGCCGCAGGCCCACTTTCAGATATGATTCTTCCTCATTACTCACTCAGAAGAATCCGGTCCGTTGCAAACTCCTCTTTTTTCTTTTCCGTATAGAGTTTCATCAGCCCGTCCATTGTCATTTCTTTTCGCGCCTTGCCTTCCAGGGAAAGAATAATCGAACCGCTGTCCATCATGATGGTTCTGCTTCCGGTGGCCAGTGCCTGCTTCATGTTGTGGGTGATCATCAGTGTGGTCAGATGGTTTTCCCGCACAATATCATTGGTGATTTCCATAATTTTTTCGGCAGTGGCCGGGTCCAGCGCGGCGGTGTGTTCGTCCAGCAGCAGCAGATCCGGCATGACGATGGTGCACATGAGCAGTGTCACCACCTGCCGCTGGCCGCCGGAGAGCAGCCCCACTTTTGTCTTCATTCTGTCTTCCAGTCCCATGTTGAACCTTGCAAGAGCCTGGCGGAACAGGGCGGCTTTCTTTTTGGTGAGCGCGGGTGCAAACGGGCCGCTGTGGGCACGGGTGTAGGCCAGGGCAAGATTTTCTTCGATGGTCATGCCCGGGGCCGTTCCCTTCATGGGATCCTGGAAAACCCGGCCGATCCTGCGGGCGCGCTTGTACTCCGGCAAAAATGTGATGTCTTCTCCTCCCAGTCGAATGGAGCCCCTGTCCGGCAGATAGGTTCCGCAGATTGCATTGAACAGCGTGCTTTTTCCGGCGCCGTTGGAACCGATGATGGTGACAAAGTCTCCCTTTTCCAGAGAAAGCGTTACGTCTTTCAGGGCCACGTGCTCATTTACTGTTCCCTTGCCAAAGGTTTTGGACAAATGGGAAATTTTCAGCATCGGTACTTGTGTATTCATGCCCGTCGTGCCTCCCGTTTGTTTTTCCATGTGGCAACTGTATCTTTCATGGCGGGGATGATCAATGTAATGGCCACGATCACCGCACACAAAAGTTTCATCAGATTGGCACTGTTGTCTCCGAACAGTTCCGCATCCACTACAAAGGTGACGATCATTTTGTAAATGATGGAGCCGCACACGGCAGAGACAAGGCCCAGAGTGACGCCGCGTCTGCCCCGGGGAAACAGAGAGAACAATGCTTCCCCGATGATTACCGCCGCAAGGCCGTAGATCAGGGTGCCGCTGCTGGAACTTGCATCGGAGTACCCCACGTAGTGGGCGATGAGCGCACCGGAGAGGGCGATCAGGCCGTTGGAGATGCAAAGGCCGATGATTTTTGTCCGGTCCACATTGATGGAGGAAGCCCGCACCATGTCCGGATTGTCTCCGGTGGCCCGAATGCACATACCCAGGTGGGTTTTGAAGAACAGGATCATGAGGACAATCACGCCTATGCACAGAATGGCGGCGAGAACGGCGCCGGCGATCTTCTTGTCATCCCGGGAGGCGTCTTCTCCAAGGACGGCGTAGGCGATTTTGAACAGTGCCTGGTCCCCGATGGCCAGGTTGGGGCCGTGCCGCACCATGAGGTTGATCGAATACAGGCCGCTCATGGTGATGATTCCGGCCAGCACCGGATGGACCTTCAGCTTTGTCTGCAAAATCCCGGTGGTAAATCCGGCGGCCACACCTGCCAGCAGTGCAAACAGCAGGGAAAGCCGCGGGTATCCCAGGACGGCGGTGGCTGCAGCTACCGCGTTTCCAAACCCGAAGGAACCTTCCGTCGTCAGGTCCGGGATGTTCAGTACGCGCAGGGAGATGAAGACGCCGATCGCCAGAAGTCCGTACAGGAAGCCTTCCTGCAGGGCTGTTACGTATAACATGATTCTTTATCCTTCTACTTTTCCATAAAATGTTCAGTTTTCGTACAGGTTGACGGTGTACCCAAGGGTGTCCTCGTCAGGGATGGCAACTTCCAAAGTCTCTGCCAGTGCTTTGTTGATGGTGCAATAGTCGATCTCTACAACGATCGAGGGGATCTGTGTCAGCGCCGTTCCTTCCAGATATTTCACCGCCATGGCAGCAGTTTTTTCTCCGATCCCCTTGTCGTCAATAGCCAGGGTGGCCAGGCATCCGGACGCCACTGTCGTCGCGGAGGAACAGTAAGTGGGGATTTTTTCGTCCTCGCAGATTTCCACAAGGGCGGAAATACCGGATTGGACGACGGCGTCATTGGGGATGAAGATCACATCTGCGCCGTCTGCGATCAGGGCTTCCGTTACGCTGCCCACGTCGTCGGAGGTCTCCACGGTCTTTACAGTGTAGTCGATATTTTGGGAATCCAGGTACGCGCAGGCGGACGTCACCGTGTCTGTGGCATTTGCCTGGGCGGTGCAGTAGATGAAGCCGAATTTTGAAATATCCGGTGTGAGGGTGTACGCCAGATCTATGATATCAGAGGTGGGAATGGCATTGGAAGTGCCGGTGGCATTTTTGTCCGGATGTTCCATGTCTGTGATCACCTCAGCGGCTTCGGGAGCGGACACGGCACAGAAGAAATTGGGCGTCTCCGATTCCATGCTGACGTAGGCCTGGGTGGCGGGGGTGGCGATGGTAAATACAGCGTCATAGGTGTCGTCGTCCATGGTTGCACAGATCGTGGACAAAGTGGTGGCGTCGCCCTGGGCGCACTTGTAGTCGATGGTGGTGTTTCCCTTGGTGTAGCCGGCTGCCTCCAGACCGGCGATGATGCCGTCCCGCATATCCAGGAAAGCGCCGTTCTCGATTTGGGAGATAATGCCGAATTTGTAGGTCTCTCCCGCACTGTCTTGATTGTCCCCTGCATGGTCCGGAGCGTCTTCCTTTGCGCATCCGCCTGCGAGCAGGGGTACTGCCAGCAAAGTGAGCAGCAAGAGAACAGAAATCAGTTTTTTCATAGTAATCCTCCAAAATTAAGTTTTTATATTCAGCCGCAAAAGCGGAGTCTGACTTGTTTTTTATCCCTTGCTCCGGTATACTTTACATATACGAAAGAGGAGGGACGCCTATGATCCACATGGTGTTTATGAAATTTGAAGCGGGCTTTTTCACACCGGCGGTATTTCAAAGGATCGCCGGCGCATTCAAAAGCTTGCAGGAGGCGCTGCCGGAGCAGATTTTGTCTGTGCAGGTCCTGGAAAACTGTGTTTGTCGAAAGGAAAACATGGATCTGCTGATCCGCATGGAACTGAGCGGTCCGGATGCGCTGGAGGCATATCTCCGCCATCCGGTGCATCGGGGGATCGGAGAAGAGATGAATCCTCACATCGTGCAGCGCTGCTCCTTTGATTGCAGGGAGCAGTAAAAACAAAAAGATCCTGCCCACAAAGGACAGGATCTTACCTGCGGTACCACCTTTTTTGCATGCAAAAACACATGCCGCTCGTCAGAGTGCCAACACACCCCTTGCCTTTAACGCAGGCATACGGTCCGGGTACTAAACACAAAAAATTACAGATGTGCTGTTCTCCATTCCCTCAGCGATCCATTTGCCGGGCGACCTGCCGCGGGGCTTTCACCCTCCCCCGCTCTCTGTAGACGTCCACGTCGGTTTGATCTTCGCTTCACAGGTTTCATCACACTATTGATGGGGGCATTATACTACACCACGGAGACGTTGTCAAGAGGAAAATGAAAAAAATTTATTTTGCAGTCAATACAACCTCTCCGTCATGGCTGCGCTGACACCACCCCCGGGTCTGCTGCGCAGCCCCACACAGGGGAGGCAAGGAACGAAATGGCTCCCTTGTAGGCAGCTGCGTAGCAAAACAAAAGGCCCCCATGTGGGCGTCTCTTATAGAGCCGCTAAGGGGGCTGTCTGCGTTAGCAGACTGAGGGATTGTTTTGTTAAACTTTGATTTTCATGCCAGATTGAGCCTGCGCTTGATCAGCCGGTTGCACAATGCAAATCCTCCCGCAGACAGCGCAAGGTAAAGCACAATGAAGAACAGAAGGCTGAAATGTATGACGCCTTCCGGATGTGAGAACAGACTGCCTGCAAGCATCAGGTTCCCCGAAGATGCGAAAATGACGATGAAAAAGAGCAAAACCGTTACAACGGAGACCACCATATTGATCAAATAGTAAAACCCGATGGCCGCCAGGATCTTGTGTTTTTTTGCCACTACAGCGCCGATGGTGATGGCGGTGAAGATCATAAAGGTGGCAAACACGATGGAGGTAAGTATCATCAGGACGGTTTCTATTCCGATCAGCAGACGGGACGGCGTCATGGTAGCGCCCAGCGTCTGGAAAAAGCTTCCGATGTCCCGGAGCACTTCCGTATCAAACAGAGATCCGTGGGGCGCCGCGCCGATGAGCATATAGATAAAGACAAAGAAGACGACGGCCAGAAGGGTGATGATCACCCACAAAAGCGTGGACCATGTTTTGGAAAACATGTGAGTAGAGCTTTTTACCGGCAGGGTGTGGGTGAGGTACCCTTCGTCGGAAAAAAAGTTTTTATAAAAGCGGACAAACACGATAAACGAGGAGATCACCGCGAAAGCCACAAGGATGAAAATGGAACCTGCGACGATGAGCCCCAGCGCGATGGTCAAAAGGATCCGGCCCATCGTTTCGTCCCCGCCTCCGGTATATCCCATGTTTGTGAGCAGTTTCATGGCGATGCTGCCCAGCAGCGTCGTGCCCAGAGTGAGCAGCATCAGGGGCAGCACCAGCCTGGCGGTATACTTCATATCATAGCGAAATAGTTTCTTCAGCATCTGAAAACCTCCCGAAACAGTTCGTCGATCCCCTTGCCCAGCTCTTCCCGGACGTTGTCGGCGGAATTGTACATCACCAGCGCGCCGTTGTGGATGAACATGAATTCATCCAGCACTTTTTCCACGTCGGAGATCAGGTGTGTGGAGATAATTACGGTAGAAGTCTGATTGTAGTTGGAGACAATGGTGTTCAAAATATAATCTCTGGTGGCGGGGTCAACGCCGCCGATGGGCTCATCCAGCAGGTACAGCTGCGCGTCCCGGGACATCACCAGTACCAGCTGCACTTTTTCCTTGGTGCCCTTGGACAGCGCCTTCATCTTTTTGCTCATGGGAACGCCCAAATCCTCCAGCATGGCCCGCGCCTTGTCTGCATCGAAATCCTCATAAAAATCTTCAAAATATCGGATCGTTTCCTCTACCCGCATCCCGGGGTCGAAGTAGGTACGCTCCGGCAGATAGGAGACGATGCGCTTGGTCTCCACACCCACGGGCATCCCTGCGATAAACAGCTCTCCGGACGTGGGTGTGAGCAGCCCGGCTGCCAGCTTGATCAATGTGGTTTTCCCGCTTCCGTTGGGACCCAGCAGCCCGATCACTTTCCCCTTGGGAAGTGCGATGCTGAAGTTGTTCAGCGCCAGGTCGCCCTGCCCGTAGCTTTTGCTTAAATTGCGGCATTCAAGAATCGGAAGATCCATCCGGTTGTGCCTCCTTTTTCAAATGATTTGTTCCCGCTGCCTTGCTGCAGCAGACCTTGGTGAGCTGTGCGGCCTCCTCCGGAGTGTATCCCAGCTCTGTCATTTTTTCTGCGAACCCCTGCACAAGCTCCCTTGCGATTTTGTCCCTGGCCCGGGTGATGACCGTGTCGTCTGCTGTGACAAATCGTCCCGCGGTGCCCTGGGTGACGACCAGCCCCTCTTCCTCCAAAAGGCCGAAGGCCCGCTGGATGGTGTTGGGATTGATGGATGCGGTCAGCGCAAATTCCCGCACGGAAGGCAGCTTTTCATTTTTGCTGTACCGCCCGCACACGATGTCGGAACGAATTCGATGCGCAGCCTGCAGGTATATGGGAATCGTCGACTCGAAGGTCCATGCCATGGCGCTGCTCCTTTCATGTATCATTGTACTAACACAATAGTACAACAGGCACCGGCATTTGTCAACCCCTTTTGAAAAAATTTTTTCGTAAATGGTTGCGGCGGGAAAAAGAAGGGATTTTGTTGCAATGGGACGCTCATATGTGTATAATGTAATGAGATGCTTATGCCGCCTGGCAAAATGGGAGATACATATGATCTATAGCAATATATTGGAAGCAATCGGACATACGCCGGTCATCCGGCTTTCCAGAATGACCGGACCGGATATGGCCCAGGTACTCGTAAAATTTGAAGGACTGAACGTAGGGGGATCCATCAAAACCAGAACGGCGTACAATATGATTTTGGACGCGGAAAAGAAGGGGCAGATCGGTCCGGATACCATTATTGTAGAACCCACCAGCGGAAACCAGGGGATCGGTCTGGCCCTGGTGGGTGCCGTGCGGGGATACCGTACCATTATCATTATGCCGGATTCCGTCAGCGAGGAACGTCGGAAACTGGTGCGCCACTACGGAGCGGAAGTGATTTTGGTGCACGATGCGGGCAACATCGGGGATTGTATCGAGGAATGCCTGCAGCGCGCACTGACCATGGCAAGGGAAGATCCCCATGTTTTTGTCCCCCAGCAGTTTGAAAATGTTGCCAACCCGATGGCCCACAGACACCATACAGGCGTGGAACTGCTGGAACAGGTGGCGGGGCCCATCGACGGCTTTTGTTCCGGAATCGGCACCGGGGGTACCATCACCGGGATCGGAGAGGTGCTTCGCGCCCAAAACCCGGATATTGAAATTTGGGCGGTGGAACCGGAGAACGCGGCGATCCTTGCCGGAGGGAACATCGGTACCCATATCCAGATGGGCATCGGGGACGGATTGATTCCGCCGATCTTGAACTGTGACATTTACAGCCATGTCTGCATCGTCACCGACGACGAGGCCATCGGAACGGCCCGGGCGCTGGCCCGTCAGGAGGGGATCATGTGCGGGATCTCCGCCGGGACGAACGTGTGTGCTGCTCTGAAGCTTGCAAAAAAGCTGGGTCCCGGAAAGACGGTGGTGACGATTTTGCCGGATACGGCGGAGCGATATTTTTCCACACCGCTGTTTGCGGGGGAGTAACAAATGATGGACCGACGTCCTGCCGCTTGAGAAATTTTCTAAAAAATGAGAAAACCCATTGCAATTTTTCCTGCCTTTTGCTATGCTAAAGAGCAGGATTTTTTGCTTTCCGAAAGAGAGGAAAAAGTATGAAGATTTATGCACCTGAAGTGCAGCATTATCGTGTGACAAGCGATAAGCGAAACAAGTTTTTCAAGTACAACGGCTGGCCGTCTGTGTGCAGGGATGACCGGGGCGTGCTGTACGCCGTGGCGTCTTCCATGCGCCTGTCCCACGTGGATCCCTGTGGAAAAAACTGTATGTACATAAGCTACGACGAAGGAAGAACCTGGACGAAACCCATTGTTCTCAACGATTCCTATGTGGACGACCGGGACATGGGGATCTGCTATCTGGGAGAGGGGCGGTTGCTTGTGAGCTGGTTTTCCGAGGCTCCCCAAAATTATCACGACCAGATCCAGGAATACGACTGGTTTGGCGACGCCGACAAGGCCATTGTGGCAGGATTTTCCAAGGCCTGGAAGCTGTTTCCGAGAGAAGAGTACCTGGCCTGTGCCGGCTCCTTTGTGATGTTGAGCGAGGATTACGGTGTCACCTGGGGCGACCCCATCCGCGTTCCTCTTTTTGGTCCCCACGGACCCTGTGTCTGCAAGGACGGCACGCTCGTTTATCTCGGCAATATGCTGTATAACGACAGCTATTCGTACAAGGATGAAAACGGAAGTGAGGTGCGCCCGCCCATCACCTGCTATACCAGCACCGACGGCGGGCATACCTGGAATTTTGCAGGGGAAGTGCCCGACGGGAAAGGTCCAAAAGGAGAAGCGGTGACGGCATACCATATGTACGAGCCCCATGTGGTGGAGCTGCCCGACGGCAGGCTGATGGGTGCGATCCGCACCCACAATGAGGAGATGGATCCCGCATTTACGGTGTTCATCACCTATTCCAGCGACAAGGGGAAGACCTGGACGGCACCCAGGGGGATCGGTGTGGACGGAAGCCCGCCCCATCTGATGGTACACTCCTCGGGAGCGGTCATCTGCTCCTACAGCTGCCGCACGGATGGGATCCGCTGCGAGCGAGCTGTCGTCAGCTACGATCTGGGAGAGACATGGACCCAGGATTATGCCCTGGATCACCGGCTTGGCAACCAGAAGGACATGGGATACCCCGCTTCGGTAGAGCTTTCCGACGGTTCCATCCTCACGGTTTATTACCATCCGTATTCGGACGAATATTGGACCAGCGTACAGTGTACCCGCTGGAGACTGATGAAACAAGCGTAAGCCCGCGGGGAGGAAAAGGATGGATTTTTATACACCGAAGGTGGAGCATTATCGGATCACTGCCGATCACGGAAACAAGTTTTTCAAGTACAACGGCTGGCCGTCTGTGTGCAGGGATGACCGGGGCGTGCTGTACGCCGTGGCGTCTTCCATGCGCTTGTCCCACGTGGATCCCTGCGGCAAGGGCTGCATGTACATGAGCTATGACGAGGGAAAAACCTGGACCAAGCCTATGGTTCTCAACGATTCCTATGTGGACGACCGGGACATGGGAATCTGCTATCTGGGAGAGGGGCGGCTGCTTGTCAGCTGGTTTTCCCAGGCCCCTAAAAATTACCACGACCAGATTCAGGAGTACGACTGGTTTGACGAAAAGGATCAGGCCATCTCCTGGGGCTTTTCCCAGGCTTGGAGGAAACTCTCAAAAGAAGAATACACCGGCAGTGCCGGCTCCTTTGTGATGCTGAGCGAGGATTACGGCGTCACCTGGGGCGACCCCATTCGGGTGCCGGTGACGGCGCCCCACGGCATGAGCATGTGCAAAGACGGCACACTGGTATACCTTGGAAATGTTTTTCACAGCGGAAAAGATACCCGCCCGCCAGTTACCTGCTATACCAGCGCCGACGGCGGGCACACCTGGAGCTTTGCGGGAGAAGTGCCCGATACGCAGGGGCCGCGGGGGGAGGCGGTGACGGCGTACAACATGTTTGAGCCCCACGTGGTGGAGCTGCCTGACGGCAGACTGATGGGTGCGATCCGCACCCACAATGAGGAGATGGATCCCGCGTTTACGGTGTTCATCACCTATTCCAGCGACAAAGGGAAGACCTGGACGGCACCCAGGGGGATCGGTGTGGACGGAAGCCCGCCCCATCTGATGGTGCACTCCTCGGGAGCGGTCATCTGCTCCTACAGCTGCCGCACGGACGGCAAGCGCTGCGAACGTGCCGTGGTCAGCTACGATCTGGGAGAGACATGGACCCAGGATTATGCCATCGACGACCGGCTGGATTTCTTCTGCGATATGGGGTATCCTGCTTCGGTGGAGCTTTCCGACGGATCGATTCTCACGGTTTACTATCAAAAGTTCCCCGGCGAATGGTGGACCAGTGTCCTTTGCTCCAGATGGAGACTGCATGAGTAAAGAGGAGGGACAATCCCCCAGGCGGCTTTGCCGCCATGCCCCCTTAGCGGCTCTGCAAGAGACGCCCACAAGGGGCCTATTAAACCCAAACTTCCCCTGTGATGCAGCTTCACAGGAGATGCTGGGATGGTGGCTTGCCATAACTACCAATAAATGAGGCCTCCCCTTCGTGGGGGCTGCGCAGCAGACCCAGGGGAGGTGGCACGGCAGCCATGACAGAGGGGCAGTAAAGAACAATCCCTCAGTCGACTACGTCGACAGCTCCCTTTACACAAGGGAGCCTTTTGCTTATGTTTTCCTGCGTCCCCACCAGGGAGCCTCTTTGCTTATGTTTTCCCGCATCTCCACAAGGGGGACTTTTTCATTCTAAGCCTCCCCTGTGTAAGGGGAGGTGGGTTTTGCGTAGCAAAACTCGGAGGGGTTGTATTCAAATGAAAAGAAGACACATATGTGTCTTCTTTTTGCATTTTTATTAAACAGTCAGTTCTGCCCCATCCCCCATGGCAGACCGGTTTTTCTCCAAAACCTCGTCGACGGTTTTCACAAAGGCGCAAACCTGATCGGCGCTGCGCCCCGTGTAGTTCTCCGGCTGCAGCTGGGCCTCGATCTCCTCCTTTGTCAGCGGGAAGAGGGGGTCTGCTTCGATGCGCTGGATCAAATCGTGGCGCTTGCCGTATTTTTTCACCTGTTCTGCGCTGGCGATGGAATGGACACGGATGCGCTCATGCAGCTCCTGCCGGTCGCCCCCCCGTTTTACCGCCTCCATCATGATGTTTTCGCTGGCCATATAAGGGAGGTTGTCCATCACACGGGAGCGGATCACCATGGGATTGACTACGATCCCCTGGGAGATATTGATGTAGATATTGAGAATCGCATCCACTGCCAGAAACGCTTCCGCCATGGAGATGCGTTTGTTGGCGCTGTCGTCCAGGGTGCGTTCAAACCACTGGGTGCCGGCGGTGACAGCCGGATTCAGGGAGTCTGCAATCACGTAGCGGGCCAGCGCCGCAATGCGCTCGCTGCGCATGGGATTGCGCTTGTAGGGCATGGCGGAGGAACCGATCTGGTGGGTTTCAAATGGTTCTTCCATTTCCATAAAGGATTGAGCGATGCGCATATCGCCGGAAAATTTATATGCCGACTGAGCGATGCCGGACAGAACGGACATCACCCGGCTGTCGTGCTTTCTGGTGTAAGTCTGGCCGCTGACGGGCACGCATCCGGCAAAGCCGAACTTTTCGGCAATGTAGTTTTCTGCGCGGGTGACTTTTTCGGCGTCCCCGTCAAAGAGCTCCAAAAAGCTTGCCTGGGTGCCGGTGGTTCCCTTGGATCCAAGGAGAAGCAAGCCGTCCGCCACATAGTCCAGATCCTCCAGGTCCAGCAGCAGATCATAGAGCCAGAGAGTGGCGCGCTTGCCCACGGTGGTCAACTGGGCCGGCTGGAGGTGCGTATAGGCAAGGGCAGGCATGTCCCGGTATTCCATGGCGAAGTCCCGCAGGTTCTGCATGACCCGCAGCAGCTTGCTGCGTACCAGTGCCAGCGCCTTTTTCATAATGATCATATCGGTGTTGTCTCCCACATAGCAGGAGGTGGCACCCAAATGGATGATCGGCCGCGCCGTGGGGATCTGGTCGCCCCAGGCGTGGATGTGGGCCATGACGTCGTGGCGCAGTTCCTTTTCATAGGCGGCAGCGGCGGCGTAGTCTATATCCGTGGCATGGGCCCGCATCTCGTCCAGCTGGGCATCGGTGATGTCCAGCCCTTCCCGCTGCTCCGCCTCTGCAAGGGCGATCCACAGCGCCCGCCAGGTGGTGAACTTCATATCGGCGGAAAAGAGATACTGCATTTCCGAACTGGCGTATCTGGTGGAAAAAGGACTTTCATAATTTTTATGATTTTGCATTTTCTGGGGTTTCCTCCTGTGTCTCTTCCGGCAGCTGGATGGCTTCCGTATTGATTTTTCCGTGCGTTTTTTCATAGTACGCCACATTGCTGCGGATGATATGTAAAAGATGGTTGTTGAGGGAGTTGTTTTCCTTTTCTGCAACATACAGAAGCTTTTTGTACAGCTGGGTGTCCAGTCGGACGGTAAATTCCCGTTTTTCCTTCATGGAAAGAACCTTCCTTTCTGTCGTTTTGCAGCATACGGTCCTGTAACAGTATAGCAGAGGCGGGAAGGAAAATCAAGGGATGGATCTTCGGGAGCGCAATATTTACAAAAAAATGTGGAATGTGCTGTGGGAATATGATACAATAACAAAATCAAGTAAACGAAAAGGAAGAATACGTGTGAGGGATACGGATCAAAGAGAAGAACACCGTACGCTGGCGGATCGTCTGCGGGAAGCGAGAGAGCGGGCAGGTTTGTCCCCGGAAGCGCTGGCGCAGCAGCTGGAGGTGTCCCCGGAGGAATATGCCCAGTGGGAAGCGGGGACAGTGCAGCCGGATACGGCGGCAGTGGGCCGCGCTGCGAAAATTTTGCACGTTACCGGAAACTATCTTTTGTTCGGCCTGACCCGGGAGGGTATGGTGGGAGCCATGTTCCCCAACAAGGCTGTCCCGGAGGCAGTTCCCGGCTGGTACAAAGGAATGCTGGTGGGCGCCGCGCTGCTGTTTTGCGGGGGTGCGGGAGCGCTTTTGCTTTTGTTTGTGCGCAAAGCGGGAGAGGAAACGGGGGAACTTTTGTCTTTCCTTCCTTTCTGGGTATTTCTCGGGATCTTTGCTGTGGGAGCACTGGCCTGCATCGTCTCGGGCGTGTTGCGCAGCAGGGTGAAAAAACACAGTCGGCACAAGGAGAAGGGAAATGATGAAGATTGATCGAACCGATAAAAATACCGGGAGAAGGAGACTGTCCAAAAAAGCCGTTCTTTGGATTGTGTGCATATCTGCCGCAGTCCTGCTGGCAGTGGCAGCCGCAGTTCTGGCGTTCTTTTTTTGCGAAGACGGCGAAAGGGAGCACTCTGCCGCAGAGGAGAATCCCGAGGGTGCCGCGCTGGTGCTGGAAAATCAAAAGGAAGGGGACTTTACGTATTCTGTCTATGACGACAACACCGTCACGCTCACCGGGTACACCGGAGACGATACGGTTGTAGAGATCCCGGAGAGCCTGGGAGGATACCCGGTCACCACCATCGGTCTGGGATGCTTCAACCAGGAGGATCTCCCCATGGAGGAGATCCGGCTGCCGGATACGGTGACGCATTTTGAGGCGCATTCCTTCGGCAATGCGAAAAATTTGAAAAGCATCACGATTCCCGCGGGCACTACGGTGATCGAAACGGGGACCTTTGTGTACTGCTCCGCACTGGAACAGGTGCATATACCGGACAGTGTGACCCAGATCGGCGAGGGGGCCTTTTACTACTGCAAGTCCCTTGCAAAGATCCAGCTTCCCCCCTCTCTTGAAAAGATCGGAGACTACGCTTTTTCCATGTGTACGGCGCTGTCTTCCATCACCGTTCCCCAGGGAGCGACATCGATAGGGGCGTATGCGTTTGAGGGGTGCTCCGCGCTGGCGGAGGTTTCCCTGCCGGACAGCGTGGAGACAATTGGGGAATATGCCTTTAATTTATGCGAAGCCCTGACGGAATTTGCAGTTCCCTCCGGTGTCACCGCCATTTCGGAGGCTGTTTTCAACAACTGTCTTGCGCTGGAGCAGGTCACGTTTCCCGACGGTCTGGAGACCATCGGAGATATGGCCTTTTACTACTGCGAGGCATTGCGTTCGGTGGACTTTCCCGATACGCTCGAAAGCATTGGCGAATACGCGTTTCTCCACTGTATTTCTCTCTCACAGGTGGTGCTGCCGGATTCCGTAGATACACTGGGTGCATATGCCTTTGCGGATTGTACGGGGCTGGAACGGGTGACGCTGTCAAAGAATCTCACGGAGATCCCGGATTACGGCTTTTCCCAGTGCGAGAAGCTGGAGTCCATCGAATTGCATGACGGGATTACCCAGATCGGCGTGTTTGCCTTTGTCAGCTGTGACGAAATTTCCGAGATTGTCGTCCCGGCGGGGGTGACTTTGCTGGATGCGTACGCTTTCTCCGATATGCAGGGACTGCTGTCTGTTACCATACCGGACTCTGTGGAAGAGATCGGGGAAGGACTGCTGGCGTATACCGATCAGGTGACTGTATCCTGCAAGGAAGGCAGTGTGATCGATGAATACTGTACGGCAAATGAGATCGCCGTATCCCATGTAGAGTAAAAATATGGAATAAAAAAGACGGCCTGCGGGCCGTCTTTTTGTACAAAGAGATGCAAGATGCGCAAGATTTATGATATGTGCTCCAGGGTTATGGAAACCTCTGTGTCCGGGGAGCGGGCGGGAATTTCCACTGTGCCCCGGCGTGTCTTTTCGTCATATGTGCAGACGGTCCCCGCGGGGGCCTCCCTGCACCGGAAGGCGTCTATATCGTAAAGCTCCCATGTGATTGTTCGCTGTGTACATTCGCCGGCATACCCGCTGCCCGCAGGCACATAGGAAATGGTGTACAGATCACCGTCACAGGAATAGGAGAGTTTTGCCACTCTGTATGCCCCGGACAGGTATCCCTCTGTGATCCCGTCGTCCTCAAAGAGGAGAAAGCTGTCAGACAGTGGTTCTTCCCCGGTGAAGATTTTTATTATTAAGTGGGAAAGGGGCGCCGTGGTCATTCTGTTGGTGTAGGGCTGGGTGGGCAGCGGTTTGCCTGCTTTGACAAAGAGGGGAAAGGAAAACAAATCGTTTTGCACGGTGACGGTTTGTCCGCCGCAGTACCGGATCCCGGTAAAATAGTCATACCATGTGCCTGCGGGAAGGTACACCTTTGAGGCGGTGACAAATGTCTCTCCCCCTCCCGGTCGGCAGATGGGAGAAGCCAGCAGCGCATCTCCCAGGTAATAGGTGCCCGGATGTGCATATGCCGCTTCATTTTCCCCATCGAAAAAATACAGGGACCGCAGCAGGGGGACGCTGTCCCGATAGCTTTCATAGGCGGTGGAATACAGATAGGGGATCAGCATAGCGCGCAGGTGGAACATTTCCCGCATGGCGGAGCAGTAGGGTTCTCCCCACGTCCAGGGACGCCGGTCGATTTTCTCGTTGCCGCATACATGCAGGCGCAGCGCGGCGGAGGTGATGCCGAACTGCACCCACCGCACATACAGCTCCGCGTGCTTTTCCGGGTCCGGGTCCTCGAACCCGCCGATGTCGTGGCTCCACCAGAAGCATCCTGCATTTCCGGCACTGACAGTCATCCGGACCTCGAAGGCGAGGGCCTCCCAGGTGGATACGGTGTCTCCCGAAAAGTATATCGGGTGCTTGTGATCTCCAAATCCGCCCCAGCGGGAAAAGGACATGCCCCGCAGGCCGGCTTTTCTGGAATGTGCATAATACAGGTGGTTGAGCCAGGGCAGGTGGGCAAGGTTTTTCAGTCCGTTGACGGCGGGATACAGATAATCCTGCTGCCAGTCCAGCCACCAGAAATCCACCCCCATTTTTTCGTATCGGGCGTGGGTGCTTTCAAAAAAAGCCTCCATATAGTCTTTGCTTCCGGCGTTGAAGCGGTAGTTGGTCACGCCCCGCCCGAGATTTTCCTGCTCCCGCTGGGATTGCCGCTCCGGGATGAGCGGCACCGTTTCCCTGTAATGCTTTTTCTGGAGGAGATCCATAAATGCGGGATATGTTTCTTCGTGGTCCCGGATTCCATCTGCCGGGTGATCGTTGAGCGTGACGGTGATTCCCCGCCGGTGGAGTGTGTCCAGCAGTTTCCCCGGATCGGGGATTTTCCGCCGGTTCCAGGTGTATCCGGTCCAGCCCAGATTTCCGCCGGCGTGACCGTAGCCGAACAACGCCTTGGGATCTCCCTCTTCATACCCCCAGTCCTGATAGTGCCAGTCCATGTCCATTACCAAAATGTCCAGAGGAAAATCGTTTGCATCGTATTCGTCTACGATCTGCAAAAATTCCCGGGCGCTGTACGGCCACCAGCGGGAATACCAGGAGCCCAGGGCGCATTTGCGGGGCAGCGCCATGTCTCCGGATACCCGGGCGAGATCCCGCAGGGCGGCGGGGTAATCGTGGCCGTAGGCGAAAAGGTACAGATCCCACAGATGGTTCTCGCTCCGGTTTTGCAGCCAGCCGTCTGCAAAAGTCGGAGCGCCGGAGTCGTCGATCACATACCATCCGTCCCGGGCAAGAAGCCCGTCGGGAAGGGGACGCGGACCGTCCACTCCATCCAGAGTGGCCAGTGTTCCTCCCAGATTTTCCCGGTTTCTGTCCCCGAATTTCCATACGGTATCCACGTTTCCCGTATGGATCCTTGCAAACAGACTGTCCTGGGAAAAGGCGGCGCCTGCCCGGTAGGTAAGGGTGCATTTTTTTGTGGAAAGGGTGACGGTGCCGTCCTTTTGCACAAACGCGGTGTCGGCAGGATACTGCCGCCGGTTTGCAAACAGGGTCGCGCCGTCGGCAAAGACGCCGTCCTTTGCGTATTCCATGCGGATCACGCCGTCGGTGATCACGGTAAAGCGGGCGTTTCCAATGATCCATTGATTCATAAAAGGCTCCTTTATTGCAACCTGTGTCGCTTGTTTCATCATACAGGAGCGGGGTGGGAATGTCAATGGGATCTGCGCTTTTTGCACGGGATTTGGATTATTCTCTGGGAAAGACGTAAATATATGCGGATACGGGTATGCTGCCGATATGTACATATTGAAATGCATCTCCGGTGAGAAAGACGCTCTGGACGTTGGGCAGCGCAGATGCGTCTACCTCTTTTTTGTACAGCGGTCCATGGGCGCCAAACCAAAGTACGCCGGCGGATATTTTTTCTATTTCCTCCATGCCATAGGCCTCTGCATAGGAGGAACCCAGATAGACAAGCCGTTTTTCTTTTGCCTCCACATCCAATCGAATGATGGGTTGTACCGATCGGTCCAGAAAACCGCTTTCATAGGTGATGATTTTTGTCTTCCCAAAGGACAGGGTCTCTCCCGGCGTGTAGGTGACGATCTTCACGCCCGCCGCATCTGCTCTTTCATATAGCTGGTAAGCGGTTTTTGAGTCCTCCTCTGGGATCCAGACCTGCCGCACCATGTTGCGGTTCCACAGCTTTTCCAACGTCTCGATGTGCTTGCTGTGCAGGTGGGTCAGCATAACGGCTTCGATCTCTGTGGCATAAAAGGCCTCCGAGGTGGTCGCGCCCCGCCGCAGAACGGAATAGCCTCCGGAGGATATGTCCACCAGCAGCACTTTTTCTCCTTCGGCTATGACAAGTCCGTCATTTTTCTCCGTCCATACGCCTTCGTCCATGCCGCTGTTGACCATAGCCGTTTGGGTCTGGTCTGCGTAAAAGGCGCGCCAGCCGAAGACCGCAATTCCAAATAACAGAACCATCGCCGCCGTGCCCAGGATGGGAGGGCGCCGTTTCCCCCGTGCCGCAACCAGTGCCCAAAAAACGAAGCAGAATATGGCCAGTGTCAGCACCGGCGCAAAAGGATATTGCATGGAAATGCAAATATTCCGCAGCTTTGACAGCTGTGCCGCGATGGCAAAAGTCACCTGGCAAAGGGCGCGGACAGCGGGCAGCACAAGTCCGACAAACAGAGGAGAGGGGGACACCAGCAGCAACAGGGGAATCAGCCAGAGGAGGATGGTGGTGAGCAGGGTAAAGACGACGCAGGCAGGGGATGCCAGTATGGAGACATAGCCGAAGAAAAGGCAGGAGAGGGGCAAAATGAACAGCGAAGCACACAGAGCCAGCAAAAACAGACTGCCGGTCTCTTTTGCCAGGTTTTTCAGACGGACGAGGACTCCTCTTCGTTTTTCTGTATCTCCAAACATCGGTTTTTGGGTGGCCCGATTGTATAGCAGAACTGCCATGACGCCCCAGAAGGATAGGAGCAGCCCCACGTCCCTTGCGGCGCCGGGATTGCACAAAATGATTGTGCACACGGAGATTCCGGCATTGGTGAAGCTGTCGCTGCCTTTTCCCAGAATGCGCAAAAACAGGCAGATCAGCAGCATGATTCCCGCACGAACTACTGATGGAGTAAATCCGGAGATCGTCATATATAAAACGGAGATCCCAATGGAAAGCCCGTTTCCCAGGCGGCGGCTGAACCGCCGTCCCAGTGCGCTGGAAAGGCCGGTGACAATGGTCAGATGCGTGCCGCTGAGAGCCAGTACGTGGGTGATGCCCAGCCGCATGAAGTCGCGGTCCACCCGATCTGGCAGCACATCCACATTTCCAAGAAACAGTGCGGCCGAGAATCCGCCGGCTTCTTCTCCCAATTTTTCCATCAGGATTCCGGAAAGATACTTTTGCACACGCTTTCCCCAGAGCTGGATCTGTTGGACCGGCGGCACGCTTCTTTCCGACGTGTGTATCTCCATAGCGACCGCTTCGGCCCGCACTCCTTTGGAGCGGGAATACTCCCGTTGATGGGGGTCGTAGATCTCCCCCAGACCCAGGGTCTCGAAAGTGACAGTCCCACTGACGCCGATACCGGATTCCAACAGTTCTTCCGCCTGCAGGCTGATGAGAAAGCCTGCTTTTTCTCCGTCCATGGAATCGACATATACGGTGTAGTAACCGTAGTAGGAGGTGGCCCAATTTGTGTCCATCACGATGCCGGTGATCTGTGCCTCTCGTCCGTTCAAATTGTCGTAGTATTCCTGCCGGATCTCCTCTTTCCAGGTGAACCAGCAGGCGGCGCTGCAGCCTGCCAGAAAAGCAATGAGGACGGGAATACAGGAGGTTATAAGCCTTTTGCCGCTTTTGCGTCTTGCATTTCTTCTCCACGGCGAAAGCTCCAGAACAAGCACCACTACGGCGGCAATGAGGAGAAAAATTCCCGGATACAGGAGCTTTTTCCCCCAGGCAATATACGACAAAAGACCGTTCAGGATCCAAACGCCCAGGTACATGCTCACACAGCCCACAAACAGGGGGCGCAGCCGTATTTCCTTACTCATGTTTTCGCTTCCTCAGTGTGTTTCGGGGAAGAAATGGGGATCTGCCAGATCCTTCAGAGTGATGCCGTCCAGGTATGTCGATACAATCCGGTCCAGACCTCTCCACAGAGGAAAGGTTTTGCAGTCTCCGGCCCGATCGCAGTCTCCGTCGCCGCATGCGGGGCAGGAAACGGAGGTCATCGATCCCTCGGTCAGCTGCAGAATGCTGCCCACGGTATAGGCCTCGGGCGCTTTGGAAAGCCGATACCCGCCGCCCCGCCCACGCAGAGCGTCCACAAAGCCGGCACGGCTCAAAACTACCAGTATACTTTCCAGATACTTCAGAGAGATTTCCTCCTTTGCGGCGATTTCCTTCAGGGGGACATAGCCGCCCGACTTTTCTTCCGCCAGGGCCAGCATAACCCGCAGCGCATAGCGGCCTTTGGTAGAAACGATCATTTCGTATAACGCCCTCCCGTTTGCATTTTGTTTCTTCCATAATACAACAGAATTCGTCAAAAAACAAGATTTGGAAAAAATTTGAAAGGATCCTGTGTAAATTTTGGAAGTGGAAAAAAGATTGACACTTTTTGTATGTTTGTGTACAATAATATTGAAAAACACACGAGAAGGGGAGGGAAAGATGTGCATGTTGGAGGTAAGTTGCTGCAAAGACTGCTGATTTTGTGCTTCGCGTTGCTTCTTGCTGGCTGCGCGCAGCCCATCGTGCGCCCGGCTGTCCCTGCTTCTCCGGAGCAATCCGTGCAGTTGGAGACCGTGCCTTCCACAGCACCTCAGTCCGAAACTGCCGGGACGCCGCAGACAGAACCGCCGCAGACTACCGATGTGCCGCAGACTACTGTGCCGCCTCCTTCCCAGGAGTCAGAGATCACCGGAGGGGGAGAACTGGACCTCTCCCGCCCTCCTGCATATCCTGCGGAGGAAACGGAGGAATGTACTCCGTCTGTTTTGATGTATCACTTGATTTTGGAGGAGCCGTATACGGAGCTTGTCAATTTGTTTGTGCGTCCGTCGGAATTTGAGGATCATCTGCAAAAGCTGTGTGCCGCCGGCTGCCAGTTTCTGTTTGCCGATGCATTTGGACCGCAGGAGCAGCGCAGTGTGATCCTTACGTTTGACGACGGCTATGTGGACAACTATACGGAAATGTTCCCCATTTTGAAAAAGTACGGCGCCAGGGCGACGGTATTCATGATTGCAGGCAATATCGGCGCGCCGGGATATCTCACGGAGGATATGATCCGGGAGATGGCGGCCAGCGGCCTGGTTCAGTTTGCATCTCATACCCTTACCCATTCCTCGCTGACCACTCTGTCCCCAGAGGGGCTGGAAAAGGAATTTTCTCAGTCTGCACAGATTCTCTGCAGTCTCACCGGAGAATATCCCAAAGCGGTCTGCTATCCTGGCGGCACGGTCAATGCCTTTGTGCAGGAGATGGCGGCAAAGTATTACCAGTTTGGATATACGACGAAGAACAGTGCAGATACTTCCGGATGTGATCCCATGGCCATCCCCCGTGTGCGGGTCTCCCGGGGGATGAGCGGGGATGCCGTGCTGGCTCGCCTGGGTTGGTAAAGGCGGCTGATATGGAATGCCTGCCGTGATCTGCTCCACTGGGCATCCTGTAAAATTGTGCAATTTGTACAGGCATAAAAATTTTTTCAAAATTTATGTGAAAATATCACAAAAAACAGGGTCGCAAATGTACGTTTACGACAATTTTACAATTTCATCACATTCTCTAAAAAAGTTAGTATAAAAAACATTTTGATAAAATAAACCCTGTATCCTGTGATCAAACTGTGATTAAATCCTGTATTTATAAAGAAATAGTTATTAAAATTAACATTATGGATGCATATTTTTTTGACGCGAAAAGAAAAGCTTTTGTGAATGGGTCAAAATGTGTTTTGTTGAAAAAAGGGAAGGGGGCTTCCCCCTGCTTCTCCAGCGTCAGACAGGCGCATATTATTATGTAGCAACTTGACATCGGACCGGGCTTGTGTTATCATATCTTGTATACAAATGGGGCAAAAGGTGATATTTTGTCCCGGTGGCTTTGTCGCGGCCGAAAATATGCACAGGTTGCGGCGGCCGATATGCTGCGTTTGCGGTTTGCTCCGTCCCGGACGGATCCGTGCGCAGGGCAACATTCAGGAGGAATGCATATGAAAACAGGAAAGGCCAAAAAGCTTCTGGCGCTCTCGCTGGGCGTGCTGATGCTGATTGGATCCGTGACGCCGGTGCTCGCTGCGGATACCGACGCCACGGAGGAAGACACAGAAACGTCTTCCACCGGCGTGACACTGCAGCAGCTGCAGGATCAGTACACGCTGATGACCTATGAGACTTATAAGACACGGTATAACTACGAGGAGACCCCGCGCACGGGAGAAAGCTTTGTGGTAGATGCCCGCGATTATTCTGAGGCGACGGAGGATGCCGAGGTGGAAGCGACGACCTGGGAGGGCAGAGAGTGCCTGGTGATCGGGTCTTCCGGAAGCGTCTCCTGGACGTTTGACGTGCCGGAAACCGGGTTTTATGCCATCCGTCTCAGCTACAATGCTACCAGCGACAGCACCAACGATATTGAGCGGCTTTTCATGCTGAACGGAAAATCTCCGTATGAGGAGGCGCAGTACCTTCGCATCACCAAGACCTGGGCGTACGAGTATGAAGGAGAAACGAGAGAAGACGCTTTTGTAAAGGACTCTCTGGGCAACGAGCTGAGCCCTGAGCCCGAGGTGGATTATGTGTGGGAAACCTACGATGTAGAGGATGCGGACGGCTACTACACGGTGCCCCTGGAATTCTATATGGAGGCAGGGGAGAACACCATCACTCTGGAGGGAATCCGGGAGCCTATTGCCATCGAAAACTTTACATTTTATACATATGAGGATCCCGTATCCTATGAAGAAGTGCTGCAGGAATATGAGGAAAAGGGATATGAAGCAGCCGACGCGGAACCCATCAAGATCGAGGCGGAAATGCCGGATTCCGTATCCAATTATACCATATATCCCATTTATGACCGTACATCTGCGGGTACCAGCCCGCAGGATCCTTCTCTGATCTACCGGAATACGATCGGGGGAGACAAATGGCTTACTTCCGGGCAGTGGATTCGGTACACGTTTGAGTGTCCTGCTTCCGGACTGTATGAAATCGTGCTTCGATATGAACAGTCTACTGTGCGGGGAATGTATACTTCCAGAAGTCTGAAGATCAATGGAGAGTATCCCTTTGCAGAGGCGAAAAACTGCCAGTTCCCCTATGATAAGAAATGGCAGGCTGCGGCGCTCAACGATGGAGATACCACCTTCCAGTTTTATTTTGAGGAAGGGGAGACCTATGTCCTGGAGTTTGAGGCTACCAAAGGTGCGTTTACAGATATTCTCCGCCAGGTAGCCGAGACGGTGGACAGCCTGAACGACGATTATATGGAGCTGGTCAAACTGACCGGTACGGACCCGGATCCAAACCGCGACTATGGATTCAGCCGGATTATGCCGGACGTGATCCGGGATCTTGGACGTCAGCAGTTGGTACTGGAGCAGCTGGTGGACTATATTTTGGAAGTCAACGGTGGTCGTTCGGAGAACACCTCCACGCTGGAGCAGGCTGCACTGGTGATCGAGAAAATGGTGACGGACGAGCGGGAGATTGCAGCCAACATGAGCGAGTTGAGTACCTGGATTTCCTCTCTGGGTACCTGGCTGAACGAATCTACCCAGCAGTATTTGCAGGTGGATTACATTCAGATCCAGCCTGCCGGCAGTGAGCTTCCGGCGGGAAAAGACTCCGCATGGTCTTCCTTTGTATTTGAATTCAAAAAATTCCTGGCAAGTTTTTATACAGATTATAACTCCATCGGTGTAGCAGGCGACGACGAGGCGGAGTCGGAGACAGAGCTGGAAGCCTGGACGTCTGTGGGGCGTGACACGGCGCAAGTGATCAAAAACCTGATTAACAGCGGCTTTACCCAGGAAACCGGCGTCGGGGTCAATATAAAACTTACAGGCGCCAATGTGGTACTGCCGTCCATCCTTGCGGGCGTGGGGCCGGACGTGGTCCTGGATGCGGGAGATCCTACGGAAATGGCCATCCGCGGAGCGGTGCTTCCTTTGAATGACTTTGATACCTTTGATGAGGTGGTCGGGCGTTTTACGGATGCGGCGATCAACCGGTTGAGCCTGTATGGAAAGACCTATGCGATCCCCTTTACTCAGGGACTGTCGGTCATGTTTGCCCGGGATGATGTAATGCAGCAGCTGGGGTTGGAGATTCCCGAGACGTGGGATGATGTGATTGCGCTGATTCCTACGCTGCAGTTCAATAATATGACCATCGGATTTACAGCGAACTATCGGACTTTCGTATACCAACACGGGGGGGACCTCTGGGAAGATGAGGGAATCCGCACTGCCTTTGATTCCGATGAGGTGATTGAGGCCTTTACCTTCATCAATAACTTGTTTCAGCAGTATTCCCTTCCCAAACAGTTTGATGCATCCAACCGTTTCAAGTCCGGCGAGATGCCCCTGATCATGTCCGGCTATGAGCTGTACAACACGCTGGTTGTATTTGCACCGGAAATCAGTAATCTTTGGAGTATTTATCAGCTTCCCGGCGTGTTAAATGAGGAGACCGGCGAGATCAACCGCGTGTCGGAAGTCGCTGCCAATGGCATGTATATGACCAGAGACTGCAGGGATCCGGAAGCGGCTTGGGATCTTCTCGATTATATCGGCTCCAAGGACTATCAGGTGGATTACTCTGAAGAAATGGTGGCGCTGCTGGGCCCGTCCGCAAAACAGCAGCTGGCCAATTTGGAAGCCCTGGAGGAGCAGCCCTGGACAGATGACGAGTACCGGACGCTGGTGGCAGTTTTGGGAGATGCATACGCGATCCCCACGTATCCGGGAAGTTATTTTATCGACCGGTATGCCAACTTCGTTGTAAACCGAGGTTTTTCAGAGGGTGCAGACGCAGCGGATATGCTTCAGGAATACGCACCGGTTATGAACAAAGAGATCACCCGCAAGCGGCAGGAATTTAAGCTGATGGTGGATGATGAGTGGCAGGCTGTCCGTGCATATATGGAAATGGACGATTTCAGCGAGTGGCGGGAGTACTGGAATGAGACCTACGGTATTACAGATCCCACCGATAACTCCTGTATGCAGTATTCTGACGAATACGACTATTCCTACAGAGACTGGATGGAGGAAAACGGCGTATCTGTGAGCAATTACGAGACCTGGCAGGAGAATGTTGCGCAAGGTGATACAAACCTCTCCTATAGAGAGTGGCTCGAGCAAGAGTGACTGCGTGATATAAATCTGTTCTGTGCTCCGCCTTTTATGGGGCGGAGCACGACACAAATCTAAATTGGGAGAAGCAGACATGGCTAAAAAAGAAAAAGATGTCGCCGTCCATGGAGATAAAACGCGGTTCCAGTGGACGTGGCATCTGATGAAGCAATATAAGATCGGCTATCTTATGATTGCGCCGTTTATGATTTTGTTCATCTTGATGACCGTTATCCCTGTCGTTTTTGGTATGTTCGTCAGCTTTACGGACTACAACCTGCTGCAGCCGCCCCAGTGGGTTGGTTTGGATAACTATGTCAACCTGTTTTTGAACGACGATTTGTTTGTCACCGCGTTGAAAAACACCATGATTTTTGCGGTGACGGTCGGGCCTGGGTCCTACATTCTTTCCTTTGTGGTGGCCTGGTTCATCAATGAACTCACGCCGAAGGTGCGTGCGTTTGTGACGCTGATCTTCTATGCGCCTTCCCTTTGTACCGGCGCCTATGTAGTATTTGGCTATATTTTTTCCGGAGATTCCTACGGCCTGCTCAACGGCTGGCTGCTGAACTGGGGAATTATCGACACACCGATTCTGTTTACTTCAGATGCGAATTGGATTATGCCTGTTTGTATTTTCGTCGCTCTGTGGATGTCTCTGGGTACAGCATTCCTTTCCTTCATTGCAGGCTTCCAGGGACTGGACCGCAGCCAGCTGGAGGCGGGAGCGGTGGACGGTATTACCAACCGCTGGCAGGAACTTTGGTATATCACTCTTCCCAGTATGAAGCCGCAGCTTTTGTTCGGTGCCATCATGTCCATCACCGGCTCCTTTGGGTTTGGTGCGATCGTTACCACGCTGTGCGGCGGCATCCCCACGGACTATGTGGGATACACCCTTTCCCATCACTTGAGTGAATACGGAGGTACCCGCTGGGAGTTCGGATATGCCAGTGCGATCTCCATGGTGCTCTTCTTCCTGATGGTGGGAACGAATATGCTGGTGCAGAAGTTGCTTTCAAAGGTGGGTAAGAGCTGATGAAAAAATTAAGAACAAGAAAGCATCGAGTGGTGCTGAGCCGCTCCGCCGGCGGGGACTTTGGCGTTGCGATCTTCATGATTTTGTTGGGAATTCTGATGTTTTTCCCCATGTACTACCTTATTATTCAGTCGCTGAAGCCGCTGGACGAATTGTTTTATTTCCCGCCTCGGATGTGGGTTTCCAATCCGTCTTTTGAGAATTTCTCCGATCTGTTCAACTTGTTGAACACTTCCTGGGTGCCTTTTTCCAGGTATTTGTTTAACACGGTATTCATTACTGTGTGCGGAACCTTCGGCAATCTGATTTTTTCCTCTCTTTGTGCATATGCCCTGTCCAAGCTTCCTTTCCCCGGACACAGATTCGTTTTCCAGCTGATCCAGAAATCTCTGATGATCGGCTCGGAGGTAGCGTCCCTGATGGTGTTTGTGGTCATCTCCAAAATGGGGCTTTTGGATTCCTACTGGGCGATTATCGTTCCGGCACTTGCAACGCCGCTGGGTCTGTATCTGATGAAGCAGTTCATAGACTCCAACGTGTCTACGGAGATTTTGGAGAGTGCCCGTTTGGACGGTGCCAGTGAATTTCGGACCTTCTGGTCCATTGCCATGCCCATGGTAAAGCCGGCCTGGCTGACGCTGATTATTTACTCCTTCCAGGGTCTTTGGAATACGGGACAAAATCTTTATGTTTACAGCGAGGAGCTGAAGACGCTGAATTTCACCATCAACCAGGTGCTGCTGGAAGGCGTCGTCCGTTCCGGCGCTTCAGCGGCCGCGACCGTTGTTATGATGATTGTGCCCATTGTGGTATTTGTCATTTCCCAGAGCAAGATCATCGAAACAATGGGTTCCAGCGGTATGAAGGACTGAGGAGGTATTTATGAAAAAAACTGTCAAAATACTCCTGGTCACGATGGCGCTGCTCTTTGTACTGCCTGTAGCGGTGTCCGCAGCGGCGCCGTATACCACTTATACATATTCCTCTACCGGCTTTGTACTGTATTCTCCGGATGCGTATGTGCCGGATCAGGTAGTGGATGCGGCCTATATCGGGCAGGACAGAAACGGAAATTCTGTCACGATAGAGGATCCGCGGGATCTGCAGGTAGACGAGGACGGAAACGTCTATATCGTGGACGGAAAGCAGAACGCTATTTATGTACTGGATAGGTATTATAAAAATAAATTTACCATCAATTCCTTTGTAAACGAGCAAGGTGTGCCCGACACGTTTTCCGGCGTGTCCGGCGTGTATGTCACCACTGATTTTATTTATGCCTGTGACTCGGAAAACAGCCGCATCGTCATTTTCGACCGGGACGGCAACTTTGTAAAAACAGTAGGCCAGCCGGAGAGCTCTCTGATTGAAGAGGACGCCATTTACCGGCCGGTAGCCGTTGCCGTGGATGAGTACGGCAGAATGTTTGTCGTTTCCTCCACTACCTATGAAGGGATTATCGTCATGGGAGACAACGAGGAATTTTACGGATACATTGGTGCACAAAAAGTCTCCCTGTCTCCGTGGCAGGCCTTTTGGAGAAAGCTTGGTATCAATGACGACGAGACCATTGTTTCTACAGAGTACAACAACATCACCATTGATGAAGACAACTTCCTATATGTGACGACTTCCTCTATCGATGCAAGTGAGCAGCAAAATGCGATCACCGGCAAAAGCACTGCCAGTGCCTACGCGCCGGTGAAAAAACTGAATGTATCCGGAACGGATATCATGCGAAGAAACGGATTTTATCCGCCTTCCGGAGAGGTAAAGGTCTCGACCGACGAGACCAGCGCGATTCAGGGTGCTTCCGTTATCATCGATGCTGCCGTGGGGCCGGAAGGAACCTGGTCCATCATTGATGAAAAGCGTTCCAAAGTATTCACCTATGACGATGACGGCAATTTGTTGTTTGCCTTCGGCGACAGCGGCAACCAGACCGGGTCCATCGCCAGCATAGAAGCGGTGGTATATCAGGGCGACAAGATGCTGCTTCTGGATAAAGGGAACAACAGCTTTACGGTATACCGGCGGACAGAATACGGCGACATATTGATCAACGCGCTGAAGAATCAGAACGAGCGCAACAATGCGGCGGAAATCAGCGACTGGCAGGAAATTCTGAAGCGGAACAACAACTTTGACGTAGCGTATGTGGGAATTGCCAAGGCGCTGTATCAGCAGGGCAATTATGAGGACGCCATGGAATATTACCAGGCTGCCTATGACAACGCCGGATATTCCGATGCTTACGGCGAGATCCGCAAGGAATGGATATCGAATTTCTTTTTGATCATCCCGGTGGTGGTCATTGTGCTTGCCGTACTTGTGGTGAAATTTTTCGGATATGCCGCGAAGCGCAACCGAATGGTAGCTTTGAAGGTGGGGCAGAAAAATATTCGAGAGGAACTGCTGTATGCCTTCCATGTGATTTTCCACCCCTTTGACGGGTTCTGGGATCTGAAGCATGAGAAACGGGGCAGCGTGCGCAGTGCTTTCGTCATCCTGGTTGTCACGGTGCTGGCTTTCTTCTATCAGACGGTTGGCACGGGTTACATTTTCGGCGGGCAGGATGCGAATACGACGAACATTATCATGACGCTGCTTTCGGTAGCTGTTCCCCTGCTTTTGTGGGTCATCGCAAACTGGTGTCTGACCACTTTGTTTGACGGCGAGGGAAGCTTTGCCGATGTATTTGTGGCAAGCTGCTACGCGCTGGTTCCCCTGCCTCTGCTGATCATTCCCAGTACGCTGCTTTCCAATGTACTGGTGGCGGAGGAAGGCACCTTCATTTCCATGATCAATACAGTGGCATTCCTCTGGATGGGAATTCTGCTCTTCTTCGGCATGATGATCACACACGATTATTCTTTCGGCAAGAGCCTCATCATTGGTGCCGTGACAATTGTAGGAATGCTCTTTATCATGTTTATCGCGGTGCTGTTCTCTACATTGATCACAAGAATCGTCAGCTTTGTTCTCAGCATTGTCAATGAAATACAATACAGAGTGTAGGCAAGGAGGTAGGAATGAAAATGAAACGAATAGTATCTGCCTTCCTGTCTCTCGTTACAGTGATAGGCGCCGTTGCCGCCACAGGATACGTTTCTGTGATCGATACTTCTGCGGCATATGAGGACAAAATAGACGAAGATGGAAATCCCATCATCAACTATATGACCCAGGCTTACGAAACGCCTCAGGCAAAGCTGCGGGATATGGTTCTGGCCAGAGAGCAGGGGGACTTCCAGCTGTGGATTGAGGAATTCACGGGTGAAATCGCCTTTGTGGATACCCGAACGGGAGAAACGCTGTTTTCCAATCCCTATAATGTGGCCGGAAGCGACAACTGGGCATCTGCTTCCACCAAGCAGCAGCTGTTGTCTCAGCTTGCGGTAACGTATGAGGACAACGGTGTGGAAGCGACGATGTATTCCTATACGGAAGCAGCGCTTCGTGGGCAGATCAGCTATAAGAATATCAAGAACGGTCTGCGGGTGGAATACACCATCGGTGAGCTGCAGACGACCCGTCTGGTTCCCCGTATGATTTCCAAGACCCGTTTTGAAACCATGATCCTCAACAACATCCCGGATGGTACATATAAGGACAGACTGTTGTCCTTCTATACCCTTTACGATACCTCCGATGTTTCTCTGACAGAGCAGAATGTAAAGGAAATTCAGGCGGCATTCCCCATTACACGGCAGTTTGCGGTGTATGTCTGCGATACCAGCATCGTGTCCAAGGAACTGGAGGATTTGGAGACGATTATCAAGGCTTACTGTCCCACATATACCTATGAGGAAATGGAACAGGACCATGCGGACTGCGACTACACCAATACGGATGAAGCGCCTGCCAACTTCAAAATGGCAATTGAGTATACCTTTACGGATACGGGTGTTCAGGCGCGTCTTCCTGCCAACGGCATTCGCTTTGACGAGTCCAATTATGTATTAAAATCTGTGACGATGCTCCCCTACATGGGCTGCGGAAGCTCGGCGAACAATGGATATACATTTATTCCGGACGGTTCCGGTACTTTGATCCGTTTTGAGGATGTATATGGTATAACCTATAACGTATCGGGACAGATGTACGGCGCGGATTACGCGTATCACACCATTTCCGGACAGCATTCCGAGGTGATGCGTATGCCTGTGTTCGGTGTGGTGGAAGAAGTGGAAGAGGCGCCGGTTTTGAGTACGCCCGGCAGTGCGCCCAGCACCGGAGCGACCACATCTCAGCGGGGATTCCTTGCAATAATTACCGAAGGGGATTCCATGGCGAATCTCATGAGCTCTCACGGAGGAAGGCTGCATGGCTATAATACGGTCTATGCCAGTTTCAACCCCCGGCCCTCGGACTCCTACAATCTGGCAGATTCCATATCGGTAGGAACCAACGCGTCCTGGACGGTCACTACCGACCGGAAGTACTCCGGATCTTATACCATCAATTATGTATTGCTTACCGATGCAAATAAGGCTGAAGAAGCGGGGCTGGAAGAATACTATGAGCCTTCTTACGTAGGTATGGCGGCTGCGTATCGGGATTATCTGGAGAAAAACGGCTATATTACACGTCTGAGTGAGGACGATGTGGACGATGATCTGCCTCTCTATCTGGAGACTTTCGGATCTATCAAGACCACGGAGCGTGTGCTGTCCTTCCCCATGACGGTCAATACGCCGCTGACAACCTTTGAGGATGTGGAGACGATCTACAATGAGCTGTCCGAGGAAGGAATCTCCAATATCAATTTCCGGCTGACGGGCAGCTACAACGGCGGACTGGACAACACCTATCCTTCTAAAGTTTCCTGGGTGAAGGAACTGGGAGGAAAGTCCGGCTTTGAGGATCTTTTGGAGAGCGGAGAAGAAAACGGCTTCGGTGTCTATCCGGACTTCGACTTTGCATATATGAAGAGTGCCGACTGGTTTGACGGCGTCTCGGAGAGACGGGATCTCATAAAATCCATTGATGACCGGTATATGTCCAAGCGGGAATACGATGCGGCCATGCAGAGCTTTGAATCAGATTCCGCTCTGGCAATATCGTCTTCTGTATACGATTACTTCTATGAAAAGTTTGAGAAGGATTACGGAAAGTACGAGGCAAAGGAAGTGTCCGTTTCCACTTTGGGAAAGGAACTGAACTCCGACTTTGACGAAGAGGATCCGTATAACCGAGAGGACTCCAAGGAGTTCACCATGCAGATGCTGGAGAAGCTGTCCGAGAAATATGATGTTATGGTAGACGGCGGAAACGCGTATGTACTGCCTTATGTGGATCATATTCTGGATCTGCCCACGGAATCCAGCAACTTCCTGCGGGCCAGTGAATCGGTTCCCTTTGTTTCCATGGTGCTTCACGGGTATGTGAATTATACAGGCAGTGCGCTCAATATGGAAGGGGACGTACAATATTCTCTTCTGAAAGCGGTAGAAAACGGTGCAAGTCTGTACTTTGTTCTCTGTTATCAGAATACGAATGCGCTGAAGGAATCGGATACATACAACAAGTATTTCTCTGTTGCCTACGACGTCTGGAAGGACGATATGGTTACATATTATGATACCATCAACGAAGCCCTTCGGGATCTTCAGACCGCTTGCATCGTAGACCACGAATTTATGACAGCCACGCGCGTTATGGACGAGACGGAGAATGAAGAGGCTGTCACAGAGGATGAGGAAAGTGCAGCGGAACAGGCTGCGGATGCAGAACGTGCCCAGCTGCGTGCAGAGCTGGAGGCGCAGCGGTACGGCGGCGTGCCGGAGGATTATTTGAGCGGCAGTGGTGTTACCGGCGGAACGGGCAGCAGTTCTTCCGCGCAAAATGCGCAGAGATATGAAACCGAGAGCGGTACCGTGGTGCGTGTGGAGTACGAAACCGGAGTAAGTTTCATCATTAATTACAATTCTTATGATGTCACCGTGCAGTACGGCGGGGAAACCTATACGGTAGAAGCGCTGAACTTTGTCCGGATCGATGGTTAAGGAAAGGAGGAAAATATGGCTTTATTGAAAAAGACCAAAGCGAAGGCCACTTCGGAGCTTGGCGTTGTGAAGGAAAGAAAGCGCGGTGCAAGTCTCCAGGTAAAGAGATCCAGAGCCGGGTGGTTGTTCATCCTGCCGTTTCTGCTGGGCTTCCTCCTGATTTATATTCCCATAATTTTTGATTCGATCAAATACAGTTTCCACGAAATTGACATTATCACTGGCGGCGGATATGAATTGGTCTGGGTAGGTCTTGGAAACTATCAGGCGGCGCTGAGTGATGAGACCTTTGTGCAGACACTGCTGTCGGGTCTTACCGGACTGATTGTGGAGATTCCGGCGATTTTGCTCTTTTCATTGTTTATTGCCATTCTGCTCAATCAAAAGATGGCCGGGCGTGCGGCTTTCCGTGCAATCTTCTTCATCCCCGTGCTGCTCACCACCGGGCTGATTGCGGATATTGACGCAGGCAACATGCTGGGCGACTATATGGGTTCCACCACAGAGGGGATCGACACGGGAAATACCACTGGGACCAGTGTGGCAGAAATCATATCGGCAGCGGATATTCAGAATCTGTTCAGCAATATGATTGTAGGAAGCGAACTGGCCACACGGGTGACGGAACTGGTAAACAACATCTTTGATATTGTCAACCGTTCCGGTGTGCAGATGTTGATTTTCCTGGCGGGGCTGCAGGGAATTTCCCCTGCGATCTACGAGTCCTGTCAGATAGAGGGTGCTTCCTCCTGGGAGACTTTCTGGAAGATCACGCTTCCCATCATTTCACCGATGATTTTGGTAAACGCCATCTATACGGTCATTGATTCATTTACTTCCGGAAACAATGCAGTGATGGCTTATGTGAACCAGTTGTACAGCTCTGCGGGAGACGGGAATGTAATCAGTTCTGCAATGGCATGGATGTACTTCCTGCTGGTCATGGTGATCGTAGCAGCGGTAGCGGGAATCATCAGTCTGTTCGTGTTCTACCAGAGGAAAGACTGAGAAAGGAGGATCGTGCAAATGACAAATCAAGTGCAAAATGCTCACAAAATCAAACGGGAGAGCAAAAAAAGAATCCGTGTGGAATTCGATCGCACGCCTCTTCTCGAACGGCTCAGATCGAAGTATCTGTCTCTGTACTTCCTCAAGCGGCTGGTCTGGCATGTCTTCCGGTTTTTGTTGCTTCTGGGTGTGTGCTATGTCATCCTGTTCCCGTTTTATTCTAAGATTGCATCCTCGTTTATGAGTCCGGAAGACTTTGTGGACGTCACGGTGCGTTTGATTCCGAAATATCCGACGTTGGATATTTACAAAGCTATCATCATGGAAAACGGGTATCTGTCGGCACTGTTGAACACATTTATTTTAGCAGGTTCCTGTGCACTGCTTCAGACTTTTGTCTGCTGCCTGGTGGGCTATGGATTTGCAAAATTTAAGTTTAAGTTCAACAAGCTGCTGTTCCTTCTGGTAATCTTCACCATGATCGTGCCCCATTCTACACTGCAGCTTTCCATGTTTATGGAATTCCGATATTTTGATATTTTGGGGATCTTGAACCTCCTTGGAGGCGGTGTGGTAGACTGGCTGCGGCTGTTGGAGAACCCATCTTTGAATTTGATCAACACCTACTGGCCGCTGTGGATTTTGTCTGCTACTGCGCTTGCCTTTAAGAACGGGCTGTATATCTTTATGATGCGTCAGTTCTTCAAGGGCGTGCCGGATGAGCTGGAAGAATCTGCGTATGTGGATGGAGCGGGAGTGTTCCGTACCTTTATTCAGATCATTCTTCCGCTGTCCATTCCCATGATGATCACCGTGTTTATGTTTGCCTTCTCGTGGCAGTGGACGGACAATTTCTACACGGATTTGTTCTACACGACTTCCGGTCCTACACTGATGCCTGATATTGTGGCGATTCCCACATCCCTCAATATCACTACGGCTGCTGCGAACATGTACAATACTGCCATTACCAACACCTGCGGGATTCTTATTCTGCTGCCTTTGATACTTTTGTATGTTTTTGCACAGAAGTACATTATCCAGGGGATCGAGCGTTCCGGTATTACAGGCTGACGGAAAATACGAATAAAACGGCGTGGCCGCAGAAGCGACCGCGCCGTTTTTGTGTCGTCAGGATGTATCATAGAAAAATCCCGCAAACACATTTGTTTGCGGGATTTTGCGTTTGGGATGTTTTATATGGTAAAGTCTACATCGCGCAGCAGGCGTTTCTCCGCCTCTGGGCACCAGAGATTGTTGTTCTTTTCGCATATGTCAGCCAGGTCTTGGAAGAGCGCGGCATTTTCTCCTCCCTGTGCCGCTGCACTGCGGAAATCTGCAATGGCGGTCAGGGGCAGTGTCACATGGGTGTAAATGAGCTTTTTGCCGCCGGGGATCTTCGGCAGATCCATGGTCGTCTGTGCATCTGCGTCCAGGCCGCCGATATGGGTAATCATGCAGGAAGGATTTACCTTCTGCTGTTCCATAAGACGAAGGGCTTCGATCAAATCTTCGTTGTTGCCGCCAGAGGTGCCGACGATGTGCGTGGAGGCATAATGCACATTGTAAAAGTTAAATTTTGCGGAGAACGCCGGATCCGTGGGGCCTGCAAAAAAGTTGAGGCAGCCGTCCCTGCCCAGGATCGCATCTGCGGTTTCCACCACCGGCGCCACCGGCGCAAACACAAACACGTCGTCAAAGCCGTCCTTGCCGGTCAGTCCTTTTAGGTAGACGGCAGGATTCTCTATGTGCGCAGTGTTGATGTACCGCAGGTCTACACCATGTTCCTTTGCCTCTTTGGCGGTGATCAGCGATGCTGCCCGGGAAAGCCTCTCCTCGTCGATGTCGGTGACAACCAGAAGGGAAGGAGGACGGCCCCCATGAATCGCATAGTCCACGGCGCCGAGCCCCATGGGACCGGCCCCTGCCAGAATCGCCATGGCGCCGCCTTCTACCGTTCCCATGTGGTGAACATATTTGCCCGGATCCGTATGATAGTTGGCATGGAAAGCTCCCACAATACAGCTCATGGGTTCTGCCAGGCTGCCCCAGTAGAATGCTTCTCCCCTGTAAGGCAGAAGACAGTTACATTCCATTACCTCATTGGGAATGATCACATATGTGGCGCCGCCGCCGATATCGTGATAGGAGTATCCGGGTGCGGCCAGGGAACCCTTGTAGTTGATGGCAGGTTGAATGGCAAAGCGATCCCCTGCCTTAAATTTGCCCTGCCACTTTTTTCCTACTTGGATCAACTCTCCGCAAAATTCATGCCCCAGAATAATCGGGGACTCAGCTACATTGTCCGGCACGCGCTTGTGGGCAGCTCCCTGCAGTGCCGCCTTGTGGGAGGACATACAAATGCTGTCCGAAATCACCCTTGCCAGAATTTGATCCTCCCTCAGCGGAGGCAGTTCAAATTCTTCTGTGCGGATATCGTTTACTCCATATAATCTGACTGCTTTTGTTTTCATTTTCGTCTCCAACCGATTTTTACTTCTTGCCTTGATCAAACAGCCGACGCAGCCGCTGCTTGTTTTGCATTTTCTGGTCTGTGTGTTCTGAAGTACGCGCCGGGCGTACCTGTACTACCTGCTGTCGTCCGTTTTGGACCGTCAGAGTGAGTACTACCGCATCCCCCTCGCGCACCTTTTCAAATGCTGCTGTGGAAAAGGTAATTTTTCTGCCGTCGCCGTCAGAAAAGCACACGGCGATCCCTTCTTCCACGCGGTCCACGACACAGACAATCGTTTCTTCCATGTTCAGTACCGGGGCTGATCGGTAAAGCCGATCTTTCTGCGCACCTTGGACAGCGTTTTTCTGGCGTCTTTGGCTGCAGCAGCCGCACCGGCGGCCATCACATCTTCCAGGTACTTTTTGTCTGCGATCAGCCGGGTGTATTCCTCCTGTACCGGCGCCAGCGCGTCGGCGCAGGCCTCACCCACCGCCAGTTTGAAGTCTCCGTATCCCTTGCCGTCAAATTCCCGTTCGATTTCCGGAAAGCTTTTGTCGGTGAGGGCGCTGTAAATGGACATGAGGTTGATGATCCCGTCTTTTCCTTCCCCGGCGCGTACAAGTGTGTCGGAATCGGTGACGGCCCGCTTGAATTTGCGGATGATCACGTCTCTGGGGTCCAGGATTCGCACAGTGGCGTTTTCATTTTCATCCGATTTGCTCATTTTCCTTTTGGGGTCCGCAAGACTCATGATCCTTGCGGAAGGGGTCCTGCTGATGAAAGGTTCGGGAACGACGAACACGTCCCCATATATGCCGTTAAAGCGCACAGCGATGTCCCGCGTGATCTCCAAATGCTGCTTTTGATCGTCTCCCACGGGAACCAGCTCTGTTTGATACAGGAGGATATCTGCAGCCATCAGCGAGGGATATGTGAACAGACCGGCATTGACATTTTCCGCATTTTTCTTGCTTTTGTCTTTGAACTGGGTCATTCTGGAAAGCTCCCCAAACATGGTGTAGCAGTCCAGGATCCACGCCAGCTCCGCATGGGCGGGGACGTGACTTTGTACGTATATGACATTTTTCCGGGGATCCAATCCACAGGCGATATACAGCGCAAGGGTTTCATAGGTGCGCCGGCGCAAATCGGCCGGGTTTTGCCGAACAGTGATTGCATGTTCGTCTGCGATGCAATAGTAGCAGCGGTATTCTTCGGAAAATTTCGGGAAATTGCGAATAGCGCCCAGATAGTTTCCAATTGTCAGTACGCCGGAGGGCTGGACGCCGGAAAATACGACTTTTTTGTCCTGATACATATTGATATACTCCGTTCCTGCTTCCGGGAACTCCCTGAAGCGGTCAATCCATAAAAACGCCTCAAAACGTCTGAGGGTCCTGCTTTTTATTATATAACCGATCCAGATCAAAGTCAATCTCTTGTTGCATTTTTCTGCTTTTGTGTTATGATATAAATAGATGTTCATACGACGGGGGGAGATCTCATGAAAAAACAAATTTTCCTGCTGGCTGTGTGCGGAGCTTTGCTGCTTGGGACAGGCGGATGCAGTGTGGGGTATACCTATGACGATGCATCCCTTTATACGCCGGGGGATGGCAGTGCAGACCCTGCCGCGGTTCGTACCATAGAGATAGATTGGCCGGCCGGCAGTGTGACGCTTTGTCCCTACGAAGGAGAATTGCTTCAGTTTTCGGATAACAGCCCCTATCCCAGCGACGACAATCTGCTTCACTCCTATTTGGATGGAGACATTCTCAGAATACGTTTTTGCAAAAGCGGCATATTGCAGCAGTCTGCCACAGAACCAAAAGATCTGGAGGTGCTGGTGCCGGCATCTCATATGGAATATCTTCAGGAGATCTCCATAGATACGGCGTCTGCCGCGGTGTTTGTGAACGATTTGCAAGTGCAGACGCTGAAAATCGCTACCGCGTCCGGCGAGGTTACGGTGGATGGCAGCGCAGAATCTGTGGCGATTGATACGGCGTCGGGAAACATTGCTTTGTCCGGAACTTTTACAGAGATTGAGACAGATACGGTCAGCGGCGCGCTCACAGCGATCTGCACCGCCTGTCCGCAGCGTTTTACAGGGGACAGCACTTCCGGGGCTTTTCAGGTTACACTTCCGGCGGACAGCTCCTTTACGCTGGAGTATGACTCTGTTTCGGGAGAGCTGATCAGTGATTTTCCCTTGCAGGAGCGTGAGGGAGGATACACAGCAGGAGACGGCGCATTTCCTCTTTCCTTTGATACGGTCAGCGGCGATTTGCACCTCACAAAAAGGTAAAGGCGATCGAAGATATAAAAAATCAAAGGGGGACCAGTCAGTGTAAGTGAAACTTTACAAATACGGTTGTGACAACCCCTCCGCCGCAACTATGTTGCGCCACCACCCCAGCATTTCCTGCGGAGCTGCACCACAGGGGAGGCTGGATCAAAAAGCCTCTCTTATATAAGTAAAAAAAGCCGCGGACATTTGTCCGTGGCTTTTTATGATTAATACATACCGCCCATGCCGCCGCCGGCAGGTGCAGCAGGTGTTTCCGGTTCCGGCTGATTTACTACCAACGCCTCTGTGGTCAACACGATGGCTGCAACAGATGCTGCGTTCTGCAGCGCGCTGCGAGTGACTTTCGCGGGGTCTACGATACCTGCTTCAATCATGTCGCAGTAGGTTTCATTGTATGCGTCAAAGCCATAACCCTTTTTATCTGTGTTCATGATCTTTTCCACAACAACGGAACCCTCAAAACCGGCATTCTCTGCGATCTGACGCACAGGCGCCTCCAGTGCCTTTACAACGATCTGTACACCTGTCTTTTCGTCGCCTTCCACTGTCTGCAAGAGCTTTGCAACATCGGAAATAATATTCAGGTAAGCCGTGCCGCCGCCGGGAACGATGCCTTCTTCTACTGCTGCGCGGGTCGCATTCAGCGCGTCCTCAATGCGCAGCTTCTTTTCCTTCATTTCTGTTTCGGTAGCAGCGCCCACTTTGATCACAGCTACGCCGCCGGCCAGTTTTGCCAGACGCTCCTGCAGCTTTTCCCGGTCGAAATCAGAAGTGGTGGTTTCGATCGCGCTCTTGATCTGATGGATCCTGGACTTGATCTCATCCGCGCTGCCTGCGCCGTCCACGATGATGGTGTTGTCTTTGTTGACCTTTACCTGTCTTGCGCGGCCGCACTGTTCAATGGTCGCGTCCTTCAGTTCCAGACCCAGCTCGCTGGAGATCACCTGACCACCGGTGAGGATGGCGATATCCTGTAGCATTTCCTTGCGGCGGTCGCCAAATCCGGGCGCTTTTACCGCAACGCATACAAAGGTCCCGCGAAGCTTGTTGAGCACCAGTGTGGTGAGCGCTTCGCCTTCTACATCCTCGGCGACGATGAGAAGCTTTTTGCCGCTCTGTACGATCTGCTCCAGCAGAGGCAGGATCTCCTGCACATTGGAGATCTTCTTGTCTGTGATCAAAACCAGGGCGTCGTCGATCACAGCCTCCATTTTGTCTGTATCAGTGGCCATGTAAGGAGACAGGTATCCGCGGTCAAACTGCATACCTTCTACTACCTCGCAGTAGGTCTCTGCAGATTTGGATTCCTCTACTGTGATGACACCGTCGGCAGTGACCTTTTCCATTGCATCGGCGATCAGTGTGCCGATCACTTCATCACCGGAGGAAACGGTGCCGACTCTGGCGATATCGGAAGAACCGTTGACCTTTTGCGCATTCTTTGTGAGGGAATCTACCGCTTTGTCTACGGCCTTCTGAATGCCCTTGCGGATCACCATGGGATTTGCGCCTGCGGCTACATTTTTCATACCCTCATGGATGAACGCCTGCGCCAGCAGCGTGGCGGTGGTGGTACCGTCTCCTGCAGCGTCATTGGTCTTGGTGGCAACTTCCCGCACCAGCTGTGCGCCCATATTTTCAGCGCCGTTTTCCAGCTCGATTTCCTTTGCAATGGTGACACCATCGTTGGTGATCAGGGGTGCACCGAATTTCTTATCCAGCACGACATTGCGGCCCTTGGGGCCCATGGTGATTTTGACTGTGTTTGCAAGCTTATCCACACCGGCGATCAGTGCGCTTCTTGCCTCTGTTCCGTACAAAAGATCCTTTGCCATATCTCAAATCCTCCTTATCGTTCACTCAACGATGGCCAGAATATCGCTCTGGCGTACAATATTGTATTCGGTGCCGTCGCACTTTACTTCGGTGCCGGAATACTTGCCTGTGATTACTTTGTCGCCGACTTTTACGGTCATCACGACCTCTTTGCCGTCCACCATTCCGCCGGGGCCTACGGCGACGACTTCGGCGATCTGGGGTTTCTCCTGAGCGGTTCCCGGCAGGATAATGCCGGCTTTGGTGGTCTCTTCCGCTTCTACCGCTTTGACGATCACGCGGTCTGCAAGGGGTTTCAGTGTCATAATATTTCCCTCCTGATGATTGGTAGATTTTGAATGGGCTTAGCACTCGATTCATATAAGTGCTAAACTATGTGTATCATTATACCACACCAAAGGAAAAAATCAAGAGGAAAATGGAATCTTTACATTTATTTAACAAATAAAAATTTCAGCGCAGCAATTCGAGTGCTAAGTGGTAAAAAAGAATGCGGGGAATGGAAGGCGGACGGGCCGAATATATATAAATGAAGAAAAGCTGCGGGAGCGATTATGGAAGCAATCAATGAAGTGCTGTCGGGGATCTTTATGCCTGCCCTTTTAATGGGGGCGGGGATCCTGTTTGCCGTTCGGCTGCGTTTTTTTTATCTTTTGCACCCTGTTCGGTTTTTTCGGACACTGGCCCAGGCACATAAAGGAGGCGGTGTCTCGCCCTTTCGCGCACTCAGCCAGGCCCTTGCAGGTACGCTGGGTGTGGGGAACATGGCGGGGGTGGCTACGGCGATCGTGGCCGGAGGTCCCGGCGCCATTTTTTGGATGTGGATCAGTGCCCTGTGTGCCATGAGCGTAAAATATGCGGAGGTACGCATGGCGGTGGAACATCGGCGGACGGGTCCTCAGGGATATTACGGGGGCGCCATGTACTATATCCGGGATATTTTTGGGAAAAAACTGCCTCGCGTGGGGGCGGTTGCCGGGGGCGGATTTGCCGTGTTGTGTATCGCCAATTCCCTGATGACGGGAAATATCGTACAGATGTACGCTGCGGCCTCTGTATTCCCCTGGCTTTCGCCGCTGGTTTTGGGTGGCGTGATTGGCGCACTGGCTTTTGTCATCGCCTGCGGCGGTGCCGGCCGTGTGTCAGAGGTGACGATGGGGCTGATCCCTTTTTTATCCGGGATATATATCCTGATTTCCGCAGCGATCATTCTTCGTAACGGGGACAGACTGCCGGCGGTGCTGCAGGAAATCGTTGCCGGGGGTCTGTCCCTGCGTGCGGCAGTGGGGGGCACAGCGGGCTTTGCAGTAAATCGGGCGATCCGCTTTGGAGTGACCCGGGGTATTTTTTCCAACGAAGCAGGCTGTGGGACGTCGCCTACGGCCCATGCTGCGGCCAATACAAAAAGCGCGCATCATCAAGGGTGCTTTGGAATTTTTGAGGTATTTGCGGACACCATCGTTCTCTGTTCCATGACGGCCTTTGTCATCCTTCTCTCAGATGGCACAAAGCTGGGAATGGACGGGATCCCGCTGACGATTTATGCGTACACGTCTCTTGCGGGCAGGGGCGCAGGGATTTTCATTGGGGTATCGGTGATTCTGTTTGCCTTTGCCACTGTGATCTGCCAGACCCAGTATGGAACGGTGGCCATTGGATATTTTACAAAAAAGAAAGGCCCGCAGCGCGTTTATTTGGTACTGAGCACCCTGTGTACCGTTTTTGGAACGGTGATCGCCGAGGGAGTTATGTGGCAGGCGGCAGATTTGATTATTTCGCTGATGACAGCACTCAATGTACTCTGCCTTTTTTGGTGTGTGAAGCGGGAAGGTATTTTGCAGGTCCCCTCTGGGGCAAGGCGGAACAAACGCACGATAAAAAAAGACCCGTAGGGTCTTTTTTTATCGAGTTTAGATCAGGTCGGCGATATCCAAAATCAGCCGTTGTGTCTTTTCCCAGCCCAGGCAAGGGTCGGTAATGGACTTTCCGTAAACACCCTCTCCGATCTTCTGGCATCCATCCTCCAGGTAAGATTCGATCATAAAGCCCTTTACCATTCGTTTGATGTCACCGTTGTGCCGGCAGGAGTGGAGCACTTCTTTGCAGATCCTGGGCTGCTCTGCGTACTGTTTTGCAGAATTGGCATGATTGGCATCTACCAGCAGTGCAATGTTTGCAAGACCCCGCTGGCAGTAGTTGTTGTACAGATGTTCCAGGTCTTCGTAGTGATAATTGGGCAGGGATTCGCCGTGGCGATTCACGTATCCCCGCAGAATGGCATGGGCCAGGGGATTGCCTGTGGTTTCCACTTCCCAGCCCCGGTAGATGAACATGTGGGGATGCTGGGCCGCCATAATGGAGTTAAGCATCACAGAAATGTCTCCGCTGGTGGGATTTTTCATCCCCACGGGAACATCGATGCCGCTGGAGGTGAGCCGGTGCTCCTGGTTTTCCACACTGCGGGCGCCGATGGCGATATAGGAAAGCAGATCGGACAGGTACCGGTAATTGTCCGGGTACAGCATCTCATCGGCCGTAGGCAGCCCGGTCTGCGCCAGAACAGAGGTGTGGAGCCGGCGGATGGCGATCACGCCCTCCAGCATGTCCGGCTTTTCCTCCGGGTTGGGTTGGTGAAGAAGTCCCTTGTAACCGTCGCCGGTGGTTCTGGGCTTATTGGTATATACCCGGGGAATGAGGATCAGCTTGTCCGCCACCTTTTCCTGAAGCGCTGCCAGCCGGGTGGCATATTCCAGGACGGCGTCTTCCCGGTCCGCGGAACAGGGGCCCACCACCAGGATCATTTTGTCCGACTCTCCCGTAAAAACCTGCGCGACACGGAGATCCCGTTCCGCTTTGATCTCTGCCAGCTCCTGGGACAGAGGGTACTGTGCCTTGATTTCTTTGGGAATGGGAAGCTTGCGTTTGAAATTCATATTATTCATCGGAATTTTACCTTCCTTTATCGGTCTTTTTATATCTTACCACCAAGCTTTTGGGATTACAACTCATTTTCTCTTATTTTGACCTTTTTACAAATTCCTGCGTCGGGAGGAGAACGGTTTTGTTATTTTTGTCAAAAAGCTTGTGCTGTCTTGTTGACTATCCCCCCTCTTATATGCTAAAATAAAGTATCAACGATTCCTACAGAAAAGAAGGTTGAAAAAGTACTATGAAACGATTTTTATCCTTGCTTTTGTGCGCGGTGATCACCGTCGGCGGACTTTGCTTTCCTGCCGCCGCGGCGGACGATACGGCAGGGGAGACGCTGTCGTTTTATGAGGACGCTTCTCCTGTGCAGGCGGCGGAAAATGCTGCTGTATCCTATGACGCAAATCAGAGAGCGATCCGAATTGCCGCCGAGGCGGAGGGCAGTGTCCGTGTGCAGGTCGATCTGGGTGCTGTAAGTGCTGCCGGGGCGGACGGGCAGCTGCATCTGATCCTGTGGGTTCCTGCGACCAATCAGGGGATGGGAGATCTGCACCTTGCCTGCGCAGATTGGTCCGAGACCGGCACGGCCGTGCCCAGCCACAGATATGAGCTGTACACTTTTGACGGAGCCACCGGCGAAGAACTGACCCTGTCCTTTGACGGAGCCGCCGGCGACAGCGTGTACCTGTACGCAGCAGGGGGCAGTACAAACGATCTTTCTGTGACGTGGGATGCCGCGCTGGAGGCGGCGAACGGCCATACCTTTACAGAGGAGGAGCTCTTCCTGGATGCATACGAGGTGGAGCGCTACACGGAGGAATACTGGGACACGGATGCAGGGATTGTATATAATGAATCCTTTTTTGTGCTGGAGAACGAGGACGGCACCATCGATCCCATTTCCCTCATGTATGACATTGACCGGGTAATCTCCGTGCAGGATTCCTTTTTGGAGCGGGAGTACATCTATGGCGTGGATTATACCATAGAGGACGGAAAGCTGGTTATTTTGCCGGAGGGAGGGATTTCTCCCTATAAGTATTCCTATGTATACAGGGATGCCACGACCAGCAGCGGCTGGTGGGAAACGACAGACGGCAGTTATGTGTACGGCGGTCAGTATCCCATGTACATGACCGGATATCTGAACATCACCTATACATACACTCCGCCGCAGAACACGCCGCTGATCCCGGAGCCCAAGGGACATCTTCTAAACAACACCCTGACCAAACTGGAGAGCGGCGACAGTGTGAAGATCCTTACGGTGGGGGACTCCATCGCCGGAGGTGCCAACTGTTCCAGCTCCAGCGATGTAAATGCAGAGCCCTATGCGGACATCTGGCATGAAATGGCGGCAAAAAAGTTGCAGCTGCTGTATCCTGAGGCTACGGTGGAATATGAGTCGATCTATCAGGGCGGCGCTACGGCAGCGCTTTGTATAGAAAGAATGGATGAAATTTTAAAGGCTGCTCCGGATCTGATCATCATCGAGTTTGGTGTCAACGACTGTATGCAGGAGGATCCGGCCAGTCTGTATGTGGAGACGTTGCAGGAGGCCATTGCCGCTATCCGGGAAAACCTGCCCGGATGTGACATCATTTTGATGTCTCCTCTGGTGAGCAATCCCCTCATTTTCCCCACTGAGTGGTTTGACGCATATGCCGACGCGCTGTATCCTCTGGAGGAGGAAGGCGTGGCTGTGGCCGACGTCACCAGCATGATGGGAGATCTCCTTACAAGAAAGCGGTATCTGGATATGACCGGCGACAACCTGTGTCATCCAAACGACTTTGTCAGCCGCCTGTTTGCCCAGATTTTGGTTGCCACCATCTCCCGGGGCGAGGGAACCCAGGAATATATTGCCGATACGGCCAACAGGCTGCTGCATTATCGGTATGAGAGCCGGTACTATCCGGAACAGTGGGAGGAAGTACAGGCGCTGATGGAGGAAGGTGCAGCTGCCATTCTTGCCTGCGGGACAGAGGCGGACGCGGCTGCTGCTTTGATGGAATATCGGGAGAAAATCAATGAGATTCCCACAAAGAAGCAGGTAGACGCCGACGCGGTGCTGGACTCCACACAGCTTGTTTTTGATACAAATCGGGCGATGGACGCGGTGCCGACGCCTACCATGGCATATAAGAGATATGATGCAAAGGAACAGGCGCTTGTCGCCACAGTTTCTTCTCCACGCAATCCCATCGTGTATTTTGATTATACCGCAGAGGGACAGACCATAAATGCGGACGATTACACCCACCTGGTGCTCACCATGAAGGCACAGACGAATCGGACGGGGGTGTATTCCACAGTTCGGTACCAGATGCAGGGAATGGAGAGCGGCGCGTATTTGGAGGACATCACTGTGCCGCTGACCTTGGATGGAAGATACCATTCCTATATAGTGGATCTCACCGGACTTTCCGGATGGACGGGCTCCATTCAGCAGCTGGCGCTGAAGCTGTTCAACACTTCTGCTGTCAACGATGAAATGTATATCAGCTCTGTGATCCTCTGTTCCAGTGCACAGGAGGCCCAGGACACGGCTCTTGAACGGGAGCGGATCGCCAATAAAGAATCGGCGCCCGCGATCACTGGCCTGTTTGACAGCGAACAGGCGGCTTCTGCCCTTCAGACGTCAGTTGCCTATATGCAGGGCGATGTAAACGGGGATGGATCCACCAATGCGCTGGACGCATTGGAACTTGCAAAATATCTTGCCGGCGTCGATGCGGATTATGCTGCCGTGTGGCGCATGGACGTAAACGGGGATGAGAATGTGAACGCGCAGGATGCGTTGGAGCTGCGAAAGCTTCTTGCCGGACTCTATGATGGGGAAGTCTATACCATTGATACTGCCGGCGTAGCCTACAATGCCGATCAGGACGCAGCGGAAATTACGGCTCTGACAGCAGATCCTGTTTTGGAAATCGACGTGTCTGCGCTGGGCTGCTCCGCCGATGTATATAAATATGTGACGCTTTGCCTGAAGACCGGGGATGCGCAGCCTCTGGATGCAACGGTCACTGTCACCACAGATACCGGCAGCGCCAGTGGGGATATCTCCTTTGGGGCAGACACCATGTTCCAGGCGAACAGCTGTGGACTGAGTGATATCAGCGGTACGGTGCAGTCGGTTTCCATCACCTTCCACACTGCTGCGGACAGCGTGATTTATTTGGATTCCTATGTGTTTACCGCATCCGCCGATGCGGCAAAGAATGCGGAAATCGTACGGGTGGGAGCGGCAAACCTGATCTGACGTTACACCCTGTGCATAAGGGGACGCTTTTCTGAAAAAGTGTCCCCTTTATGGGTGCAGGCAGTAGGTTTTGGGAAAATGAAAAATCTGCCGGGGCTGCGACAGAATTTTTCTTGTTTCAAGGCAAATGGCGCGTTACAATCATAACAGACAAAAAGCGCAGGGAGGATGGCGTATGCATAGAGGCAGGATAGAAGTGCCGGAGTATATTGCCTGTCTGCTCCGGAGATTGGATGCACAGGGATACACTGGCTATCTGGTGGGCGGATGTGTCCGGGATGCGCTGCTGGGACGTTGTCCCCAGGATTATGATATCGCTGTAGGTGCCCCGCCCCGGGAGCTGCTCCGCATTTTTTCGGGATACCATACCGTGGAGACAGGCGCCCGCTACGGGACGGTTACGGTGATGGCAGACGGGCACCCTGTGGAGATTACGTCCTTTCGCCGGGATGGTACATACACGGATGGTCGCCATCCGCGCACAGTAGAATATACAGACAGCCTTGCAGAGGATCTGGCGCGGCGGGATTTTACGATCAACGCCATGGCCTATCGCCCGGATGCGGGCCTGGTGGATCCCTTCGGCGGGGAAGCGGACCTTCGGCGGGGTGTTCTGACGTGTGTGGGGGATCCCCGCACACGTTTTGCAGAGGATGGACTGCGGATTTTGCGGGCCATGCGGTTTTGCGCCGTGTTGGGCTTTTCCGCCGATGCTGCGCTGGTGTCGGCGGCCAATGCCTGCAGTCCCCTTCTTGGGGAAATATCCGCAGAGCGGGTTTTTTCGGAGCTGACAAAGTGTATATGCGGCAGTTATGTGCGCCAGGTGCTGGAGGTGTTTGCAACGCCCCTGTGTACTGTGATACCGGAGCTTGCGCCGGCAGTAGGCTTTGATCAGAAAAATCCCCATCATATTTATACGGTATATGGGCACATTGCGGCTGCGGTGGCGGCGTGCCCGCCTGTGCGCGTGCTGCGTCTCACGATGCTGCTTCACGACATTGCCAAACCGTATGTGATGACGGAAGACGAGGTGGGGGTGCGCCATTTTCGCGGTCATCAAGAGAGGGGCGCGCAGATGGCGGGAGAGATCCTCGCCCGCCTTACCTGTGATCGGAAAACTGCCGCACAGGTGTGCCGTCTGATTCGATACCACGATCTGCGTCCGGCGGTGGATCGATGCTCGATCCACCGATATGTGCTGAAAGTGGGGGGATATGAAACGGCGCTGCTTCTGACGGCGGTGCGCAGGGCGGATCTGTCTGCCCAGGCCCCCGCTTATCACAATCAATTTTCCTCTATCGATGCGGCGGAAAGTATGATTTTGCAGCTGCAGCGCGAGGGGGCGCCTGCAGATGTGCGGGGGCTTGCAGTGAGGGGAGCGGACCTGCTGGCAGCGGGGATTCCCTCCGGCCCGCAGATGGGACAGACGCTTGCGGCGCTTTTGGAGGCAGTGGCAGACGGAAAGGTGGAAAACACCCGGGAGGCGCTGCTTTTGCGGGCGGGAAGTCTGATTTTGGAAAAATAAGCGGCGGGGGACAGAATCCACAAGGAAAAACGGGGCAAAACTGCAAATTTTATGGGATTTACAGTTGCCCCGTTTCCTTTTTTGTTGTATACTATATAAGTTAGGAAAAGGAAAAGAGCAAAGGTTGTATATCGAAGGAAAGGAACGCTGCATGATTCGGGAAGATCTGAGAAACGTCGCGATTATCGCCCATGTAGACCATGGAAAAACGACCCTGGTAGACCAGCTGCTCAAGCAGTGCGGAGAATACCACGAAAATCAGGTGGTGCAGGAGCGGGTCATGGACTCGGGAGATCTGGAACGGGAGCGGGGGATCACTATTCTCGCCAAGAACACTTCTGTCATGTATAAGGGGGTGAAGATCAATATTGTGGACACCCCCGGCCACGCGGATTTCGGCGGCGAAGTGGAACGGATCCTGAAAATGGTCAACGGCGTCATTCTTCTGGTGGATGCGGCGGAGGGACCCATGCCCCAGACCCGCTTTGTACTGGGACGGGCGATGGAACTGGGACATCGGGTCATTGTCGTAGTAAATAAAATCGACCGGCCGGATTCCCGGGTAGACGAGGTGATCGACGAGGTACTGGAGCTGCTCATGGATTTGGATGCCACCGACGAGCAGCTGGATTCTCCTATGCTGTTCTGTTCCGGCAGAGCCGGCACCGCCAGTATCGATCCCCATGGGGAGGGCAAGGATCTGACGCCGCTTCTCGATACCATTTTGGAGTATATTCCTGCGCCCGATGGAGATCCGGACGGACCTTTGCAAATGCTGGTTTCGTCTATCGATTACAACGATTATGTGGGCCGCATCGGCATCGGCCGCATTGAGCGGGGAACCATGCGGGTAGGCAGCGAGGCGGTGATCGTCAATTATCACACGCCGGACGCGCCGCCAAAAAAGATCAAGATCGTGTCTCTGTATCAGTTTGATGGTCTGGGAAAGACTGCAGTGGAAAGTGCCTCCATGGGGGATATTGTTTGTTTTGCCGGCGCGGAGGAAATCACCATCGGGGATACGATCGCTGCGCCTTCTGATCCCCAGGCGCTGGAGTTTGTCAAGGTCAGTCAGCCTACAATGGAAATGACGTTTTCCGTAAACGACAGCCCCTTTGCCGGCAGAGAGGGCAAATTTGTCACCTCCCGGCAGATTCGGGAGCGGCTGTATAAGGAAACGCTGCGGGACGTGTCCCTTCGGGTGTCGGACGGAGATACTACGGACAGTTTTAAGGTGGCGGGCCGGGGAGAAATGCATTTGTCCATTTTGATCGAGACGATGCGCCGGGAGGGTTTTGAGCTTTGCTGCTCTACGCCCCGCGTGCTCATGGAGGAGATCGACGGGCAGCTGTGCGAGCCTATGGAGCAGGTGACAGTGGAGGTGCCGGAGGCGTATGTGGGAACAGTGATCGAAAAGCTGGGTTCCCGCAAGGGAGAGCTTTTGGAGATGAACCTGCGGGGCAGCCGCATGAAGATCGAGTATTCCATTCCGGCAAGGGGTCTTTTTGGGTATCGCAGCGAATTTCTCACAGACACTCGGGGAGAGGGGATCATCAGTTCCGTGTTTGCGGGGTATCAGCCCTATAAAGGTGAGATTACTGTGCGGTATACGGGCTCTCTTATCGCAAGCGAACAGGGAGAGGCTACCTCCTATGGTTTGTACAACGCGCAGGACAGAGGCGTGTTGTTCATCGGTGTCCAGACGCCGGTGTATGAAGGGATGATCGTAGGTGAGTGTCCCAAACAGATGGACATTGCGCTGAATGTGTGTAAGAAAAAGCATCTCACTTCTATCCGTTCCGCCGGAGCGGACGAGGCGCTGCGTCTGGTGCCCCACCGGCAGATGAGCTTGGAGCAGGCCATTGAATTTATCGGCGATGACGAGCTCATAGAAGTGACGCCCAAGTCGATCCGCCTGCGCAAGCGGATCCTCAATACGGAACTGCGACTGAAAGAAGAATCCAAAGCCCGCAAGAGCGTATAAAAGGAAAGCCTCCCCAAGGGGAGGCTTTTACTTTTTATAGGCCCCTATGTGGGCTGCCGACGATAGTCGGCGGGGGATTGTTCCCCTTTGCTGCAACCCCTCTGTCACGGCTGCGCCGTGCCACCTCCCCTTCGCAAGGAAGGGGAGGCTTCATTTATTA
>CAJFOI010000051.1 GCA_904396155.1 Candidatus Avispirillum faecium
CCCTCCGTCAGCTTCGCTGACACCACCCCCGGGTCTGCTGCGCAGCCCCCACGAAGGGGAGGCTTGTAAGATAAGCGGTTTCCTGGAGCCTCATCTGCGGCCCCAGGCCGCACAGGGCCGCCGCCCTGGCGAGGGCATAATTTTTTCCCCTTTGGAAAAAATAAGGTATAAAGAAATTCTCCGTTGTGCAAAACGGAGAATTTTTCCAAGTTATATTTCTGATATTGACAATGAAGGTATTACCTGCTATAATAAAGCGTATGCATTCTCAGGGTATCCTTGTTTTTATGCCCTGAAATCAACACTCTTTTGCAGACTAAATTAATTTTGTGTATACCTGCCTGCCCTGTGCTGGCAGTTGTATATAAACATTTTATTACCTATTGAAAGGAGGAAACGCATGCCAACCTTTAATCAGCTTGTAAAACAAGGTAGAAAGGACAAGACCTACAAATCCAAGGCTCCTGTTCTGCAGCAGGGTTTTAACACTCTGAAAAATGCACCGATTGACCAGCACGCACCCCAAAAGCGCGGTGTATGTACGAAGGTCACTACTACTACCCCGAAAAAGCCGAACTCCGCACTCCGTAAAATAGCAAAAGTTCGTCTTTCCAACAGCATGGAGGCCACCTGTTACATCCCTGGAATTGGTCACAACTTGCAGGAGCACTCTGTAGTGTTGATCCGTGGTGGACGTGTACGTGACCTGCCTGGTGTCCGTTACCATATCATTCGCGGTACACTGGATACCCAAGGCGTGGCAAACCGCAATCAGGCCCGTTCCAAATACGGTGCAAAACGCGCAAAGAAGAAGTAAGTTTTTTGCGCAAAATTCCTCGATCAAATAAAATCAGCAATCGTGCTGAAGGTGAAAGATGTTTATATACACCTGCCGCCTTCCGGCACAGTCGGGAATTTAATTTTCGAGTACCTGTGATAACATTTTTTAATGAAGGAGGGAAGAAAAGTGTCGAGAAGAGGTCAGATATCCAAAAGAGATGTTTTGCCGGATCCTCTGTACAATTCCAAGCTCGTAACCAAATTGATCAACAATATCATGTTGGACGGCAAAAAAGGCGTTGCACAGAAAATTGTCTACCAGGCATTTGCTATCGTAGAAGAAAAGACGCAAAACAATCCCCTGGAAGTCTTTACAGAGGCTCTCGATAACGTAATGCCGGTCCTGGAGGTAAAAGCTCGCCGTATCGGTGGTTCCAACTACCAGGTTCCCATGGAAGTTCGCCCCGAGAGAAGATATACGCTTGGTCTTCGCTGGATGACAAACTTTGCAAGAAGCCGCGGTGAAAAAACCATGGCAGAGCGTCTTGCTGGAGAAATCATCGATGCAAAGAACAGCACTGGCGGAGCTTTCAAGAAAAAAGAAGAGACACACAGAATGGCAGAAGCAAACAAGGCCTTCGCACATTACAGATATTGATCCCCGTGCGGGTCTGTCTTTTGCTTAGATTAGCAAGGAGATTAATGTAACCTATGCCGAGAGAATATTCGCTCGAGCGTACCAGAAACATTGGTATCATGGCGCATATCGACGCCGGCAAAACCACCACAACCGAGCGTATCCTGTTTTATACAGGAAAGACGCACAAGATCGGCGAGGTGCATGAGGGCGCCGCGACTATGGACTGGATGGAGCAGGAACAGGAACGTGGAATCACCATCACCTCTGCTGCCACCACCTGTTACTGGAAAAATACGCGTATCAATATTATCGATACTCCCGGTCACGTAGACTTCACAGTAGAAGTTGAACGTTCTCTGAGAGTGTTGGACGGCTCCGTAACTGTATTCTGCGCGAAAGGCGGAGTGGAGCCTCAATCTGAAACCGTATGGCGGCAGGCAGACAAATATCATGTTCCTCGCATGGCATACGTAAACAAAATGGACATCATGGGAGCAAATTTTTACCACGTGGTAGAAATGATGCACGACCGGCTCAAGGCGAATGCTGTACCAATCCAACTCCCTATCGGCGCTGAAGACAGCTTCCGGGGAATCATCGATTTAATCAACATGGAAGCAGACATCTATTACGATGATCTGGGGAAGGACATGCGTGTAGAGCCTATCCCGGAGGATATGCGGGAAAAGGCAGAAGAATACCACAGTGCTCTGATCGAATCTGTGGCTGAAACCGATGAGGCGCTGTTTGAAAAATACTGCGAAGGAGAAGAACTCACCGCAGAAGAGATCAAAGCAGCATTGCGCAAAGCGACCATCGAAAATAAGATTGTCCCTGTCGTGTGCGGAACTTCCTACCGAAACAAGGGCGTACAAAAACTTTTGGACGCGATCATTGACTATATGCCGTCTCCTTTGGACATCCCCGCGATCAAGGGGGTCAACCCGGAGACCGGTGAAGAGGACGAACGGCCTGCTTCTGATGAAGCGCCCTTCTCTGCCCTGGCATTTAAGATCATGACGGATCCCTTTGTAGGAAAACTTTGCTTCTTCAGAGTTTATTCCGGCACCATCGGCGCAGGAGAGTATTGTTACAACTCCACCAAGGGCAGCAAGGAAAGAATGGGCCGTATTTTGCAGATGCACTCGAATGAGCGCAAAGATATTGACCGTTGTTACTCCGGCGACATTGCAGCTGTAGTAGGGGTGAAAAACACCACCACGGGAGATACCTTCTGCGATGAGAAAGCACCCATCATTTTGGAATCTATGGAATTCCCAGAGCCCGTTATACGTGTGGCAATTGAGCCTAAGACCAAAGCCGGTCAGGAAAAAATGGGCATTGCCCTGGCAAAACTGGCAGAAGAGGATCCCACCTTCCGTACCTATACCGACGACGAAACGGGGCAAACCATTATTGCTGGCATGGGCGAGCTGCACCTGGAAATTATTGTAGACAGATTGCTGCGTGAATTCAAGGTGGAAGCAAACATCGGACGTCCGCAAGTTGCTTACAAGGAAACCATCCGCAGACCTGCGGAATCTGATATGAAGTACGCGCGGCAGTCCGGTGGTAAAGGTCAATACGGACACGTCAAAATTAAAATCGAACCGGGCGAGCCCGGCAGCGGGTACGTATTTGAAAACACCGTGGTGGGCGGCGCTATTCCGAAGGAATATATCCCAGCGGTGGATGCAGGGATCCGAAGCGCAATGGAATCCGGTGTTCTTGCAGGATATAACGTAGTGGATGTGAAAGTCAACCTTTATGACGGCTCCTACCACGAAGTGGACTCCTCGGAAATGGCATTTAAGATCGCTGGATCTATGGCCTTTAAGGATGCGATGCGCAAGGCCGATCCGGTGCTCACCGAGCCGATTATGAAGGTAGTCATCATTACTCCCGATGACTACATGGGTGACGTTATTGGAGACGTAAACTCCCGCCGTGGACAAATTCAATCTATGGAGCCTGTCAGCGGTGCACAGCAGATTACCTGTATGATCCCTCTGTCCGAAATGTTCGGCTATGCGACCGACCTGCGTTCCAAGACACAGGGACGCGGACAGTACTCTATGGAACCCGATCACTTCGCAGAGGTTCCCAAGAGCATTCAAGAAAAAGTTGCAAGCAGCCGTCAGTGAGCGCTGCAATTTCATGCAAAATTTTATTATTTATATTTTTGGAGGATTCAAAAATGGCAAAGGAAAAATTCGAAAGAACGAAACCCCACGTCAACATTGGTACAATCGGCCACGTTGACCACGGTAAGACCACGCTTACGGCTGCGATTACCAAGACGCTTTCTCTGAGCAATGACAAAATTGAGTACATGGCTTACGATCAGATCGACAACGCTCCCGAGGAAAGAGCGCGTGGTATCACAATCAATACCAGACACGTTGAGTACGAAACAGCTTCTCGTCACTATGCGCATGTTGACTGCCCTGGCCACGCTGACTATGTAAAGAACATGATTACCGGTGCTGCGCAGATGGACGGTGCAATTCTGGTCGTTGCTGCTTCTGACGGTCCGATGCAGCAGACACGTGAGCACATTCTGCTGGCGCGTCAGGTTGGTGTTCCCGCAATCGTTGTATTCCTGAACAAGACCGACCTGGTAGATGACGAAGAGCTGCTTGAGCTGGTTGAAATGGAAGTGCGTGAACTTCTCAACGAGTATGACTTCCCCGGCGACGACACTCCCATTATCAGAGGTTCTGCTCGTGCCGCTCTGGAGGCTCCCAACGACATCAACGACCCCGCTTATGCTCCTATTTTGGAACTGATGAAAGCAGTTGATGAGTTTATTCCTACTCCTGAAAGAAAGTCCGATCAGGACTTCCTGATGCCTGTGGAGGACGTATTCTCCATCTCCGGCCGTGGTACCGTTGCTACCGGTAGAGTGGAGCGTGGTACAGTTAAGGTTTCTGATACCGTTGAAATTATCGGCCTGACCGAAGAGAGAAAGTCCACCGTCGTCACCGGTGTGGAAATGTTCCACAAGCTGCTGGATCAGGCAGAGGCCGGCGATAACATCGGTGCCCTGCTCCGTGGTATTGCTAAAAATGAAGTAGAGCGCGGGCAGGTGCTCTGCAAGCCCGGTTCCATTCATCCTCATACCAAGTTTGTAGGTCAGGTATACGTTTTGACCGAGAAAGAAGGGGGTCGTCAGAAGCCTTTCTTCGCCGGCTACAGACCTCAGTTCTACTTTAGAACGACAGACGTTACCGGTACCATCAGCCTTCCCGATAATGTGGACATGTGCCGTCCCGGGGACCACGTAGATATGACAGTGGAACTGATCACCCCCATCGCAATTGAGAAGGGACTTCGTTTCGCAATCCGTGAAGGCGGCAGAACCGTTGGTTCCGGCGTTGTTTCCGAAATTCTTGCATAAATCTGTCCTATTTTGTACTCGACCCGGACGTTTTGTCCGGGTCGAGGCCCTTACAACTGAATACTGACAAGTCTTTGGGGAATGGTGAAAATCCTTACCGGCGGTGATGCAAACAGCAAAGTCCGCGAACATGTACAATTGCTACATGCCGAACAGGTGTGACTCCTGTACCGACAGTTACAGTCTGGATGTGAAAAGATTGCGGCGGTGATGCTTCCCCTGTGCGTGTTGCACAGGGTATTTTGTTCCAGTACAGGCACAGCCCCACATTTCCCCTTTCCTGATTTCTTTGGAAAGGATTTTTTTATTATGAATACTACATTGAACACAACTTCCGAAAAACTGCGCCGACTTACAGCTATCGCGATGTTCTGCGCACTCTCTTACATATGTATGTTTGTCTTCCGTATTAAGGTGTCTTTTCTCACCTTTGATGCAAAAGATGCCGTAACCGCCACTGGCGCCATGTTTTTCGGCCCGCTCAGCGCCCTGGTTATTTCTGCCGTCGTGGCAGTACTGGAAATGTTTACCGTAAGTGATACCGCTTATTACGGATGTATCATGAACTTCATCTCCAGTGCAGCGTTTTCCGTTACGGCGTCTCTGATCTATAAATACAGACGAAAGCTTTCCGGTGCAATTTTGGGCCTTAGCTGTGCAGTTGTTGTGACCACCGCGTGTATGATGGTAGCAAATCTGTTGATTACCCCTTCCTTTATGGATGTCTCCAGAACTGCCGTACAATCCATGATCCCTACACTGCTGCTTCCCTTTAACCTGACAAAAGCTTTTTTCAACGCTTCTTTGGTCCTGCTGCTCTACAAGCCTGTCACAAGAGCCCTGCGTGCCACCGGACTGGTACATATGCCTGTATCCTCCACGCCTGCAAGAGGGCACAAAACAACGGCTACAGTGGCTATTGTCGCGGTGATTCTCATTGCACTGAGCATATTTACTTTTTTAACACTTCTAAATGGACAATTTGAACTTTATGGCAAATAGGAAAATGGGAAAAGAGACCATACAGGTCTCTTTTCCCTTGGATTTTTTCAAATAGACTTGCTTTTTTTTCTCAAATCATGTAAAATAAGATAAATATGTGTATAAGGAAACTCTGTATATGATTGCTTCCCTTCACAATGTATTGTATGTCTTTCTTTGTTCGATGCTTCCCATCGTCGAGTTGCGCGGTTCCATTATGCTGGGGGCCGGATTGGGGCTTCCCTGGTGGTTGAATGCTCTTGTAAGTATTGTAGGTAACATGCTTCCTATCCCCTTTATTTTGATCTTTATACGGCGTATATTGCATTGGATGGCCCATACAAAAATCCCTTTTTTTTCAAAAGTCGCACGCTGGATCGAAAACAAGGCACATAAAAATGCAGGAAAAATCACACGCTATGCCACCTTCGGCCTCACAATCTTCGTGGCAATTCCCCTCCCGGGAACCGGCGCATGGACCGGTGCGCTGGTCGCTGCCATGCTGGATATGCGTTTGAAGCATTCCCTTCCCGCTATATTTTTAGGCGTCATAATTGCTGCTGTCATCATGACCCTTGCAAGTTACGGTTTTGTAGGATTTCTAAACTTTTTTACAAAAATATAAGGCAGGTGTCGTTATGGCGCAAAAGCGTGCCCATATCTACTATTTTGACTACCTCAGAATGATTGCAGCTGTCAGCGTGATCTATATGCATGTAGCTGCCCTTCCCCTTCGGGGTGCAGTCAACTTTCAGTGGCAGCTGATGAATATTTGCACCAGTTTTGCCTTCACCGCTGTTCCTCTGTTTTTTATGATGTCCGGATACCTGCTTCTGTCCGATCCCAAGACCGGTGATATTTCTATCCTTCTTAGAAAAAGATTGCCCAGGCTTGTTGTTCCCCTTGTAGGATGGACCGTTGTGGCGTTGCTTTGGTTGACCTTTTCCGGGGACAATCTCTCTGTGCATGCAATGGTCAGCGGACTTATCTCTGCACTCAATACTCCCGTGATGATTCACTTCTGGTATATGTATACGATCATCGCACTGTACCTGATTTCGCCTTTTCTCTATGGGGCCATTCATTCCCTGGAGAAAAAGGGGCATATTTACATACTCGTGCTTATTGCCCTGGTTTCCCTTCGAACGATTCTGCGCACCGTTTTGCCCCAATCAGCCTCCGATCTTTTGAATATCGATTTTATCAACAAATTGGAATTTTTCAGCGGACATCTGTGTACATTTATCCTGGGGTTTTACCTGGGCAGCTGCAAACGCAGGATTCCCAACTGGATACTGATCACAGGCGCTGTACTGACACTGGCAGTTATTACAATAGGCACCTATTTTCGCACAGCCGCTGCCGGAACATACATGCAAGACTTTCAAAATCAGAATGCGGGATTTGAAATTCTACTGGCTTCCTGCCTGTTTCTACTATTTAAGCAAAACTGCAATAAGGAAATCCGGTGGCTGCGGCCTGCCGTCACTACTCTTGTATCCCTGTCTCTTTCCATTTACCTGATGCACAATATCCTTCTCAGCATGTTCTACGCAGTAGGTATTTCCCCTCAAACCAAGTTAGAAGTCACTTTGGTGACACTGCTCAACTTAGTCATATGCACTCTTGTATTGAAAACGGTAGCAAGCATCAAACCTATCTGTTATCTTGCAACAGGAATGTCCTATCAAACGGCAAGCAACAGCTGTAACTGGATTTATACATACCGATGGATCAAACGCTGTGTGCAAAAAAAGAAAGAAAACATACAGTAAAGGAAAAGCCGCGAACTTTTGGGTCCGCGGCTTATTATTTTTCTACATCATCCCAATGTGATATCTAAAATCATCATGAGCACAAATCCAAGGGCCGCTCCTACTGTTCCCATATTGGAATGCGCGTCTGCCTGCGACTGAGGAATCAGTTCCTCCACAACTACATACATCATAGCCCCTGCAGCAAAGGATAGGATATACGGAAGTGCAGGCGTAACTATGGATATAAGCCCCAGGGTCAAGAGCGCACCTACAGGCTCCGCCAGTCCGGAAAGTGCACCGTACAAAAACGCCTTGCTGCGGCTGCGGCCTGCGCTGTACAGAGGCATGGACACAATGGCCCCTTCCGGAAAATTTTGTATGGCGATCCCTGCTGCCAGTGAAAATGCTCCGGCAACTGTAACTGTCGCGCTGCCGGAAAGTGCGCCTGCCAGCACCACTCCCACTGCCATTCCCTCAGGAAAATTGTGCAATGTTACAGCAAATACCAACATAGCAGATTTCCCAAAATGCGATTTAATCCCCTCCGGATGGTCATCGTGTACATGCAAATGGGGGATCAGCATATCCAGCAGCAGCAAAAATGCAGCGCCAAGGAGAAATCCCACCGCAGCCGGAATAAAGGAAGCCCGCCCCATATTTTCCGACATTTCAATGGAAGGAATGATCAGCGACCAAACACTGGCTGCAATCATCACGCCTGCAGCAAAACCCATGAGAAATTTTTCCAATCTTGGAGGAATTCTGCTTCGTATAAAAAATACCATTGCCGCTCCCACAGTTGTCCCGATCAGTGGAAGCAGTAAAATGGAACCGGTAGAAATCACATTTTCCATTACACAGACCGCTCCTTACCATTTTTATAAAATCATATCATATATTTTGCACAGATGCAAGCAAATGTATAGACAACGGAATCCCGCTTATACTATTTGGAGAAATCTATAAAGACGGAAGGGCATAAAATATGCTCTGGAAATATATCCTGCGCTGCTGGTTTGCCACTGTTATGGGTGAAAAAGCGGGCAGCCTGTTCCGCATTCCCCGCTCCCAGTGGAATCCGGCAGAGCTTTCCTCTTTGCTGGGTCCTTTACAGCTTCGGTGCACCCCGATGCAACAGTCGGAGCAATCGGTACTGCTTTTTCTCTATAATCCCAGCCTCATCCGATCTATCGTGTCTATGCAGGAAAACATGCAGTTTCTCTCACAGCTTGGATACCCCAACGACTCTGCACCTGTGCTGACACATCTGCTGAAAAAAATGAATCTGGAAGTCTCCTTCCCTCATGAAATCGGTCTGTTTTTGGGTTATCCCTTAAAAGATGTGCAGGGGTATATGGCAAATCACGGACACAACAGCCTGTACGACGGATACTGGAAGGTATACCACGATGTGGAAGGGGCAAAAAGACAATTTGCACGATTCGACATGTGCAAACAGCGCTGCCTGGAAATCTGCAGCATGGGGGAACTGCATAATGCTCTCATTTATTGCCATCGGAAGTGTGACACACAGACACACGACGCACTGCCAGACAGGCAAGAACGATAAGCTCCTTATAAAGAAATATCACCCGAAAACATATATCGGGTGATATTTCTTTTTGATTTTCATTCATACAGGCGAAACTTACGCCTCTGCACCAGGCTCCTTGCCGTCCAAAAGTTCAGTGGCATATTCCTTCCACATATTCACAATAGAAGCCTCGGGAAGCCATCCGTTCTCCTCCGTTCTTCCGTTGCTGGCGTCGCTGGAAGAGGGCACATAAGAGAGTTTCTGAAACGCCTCGTTATCGTCTACACGGTCGATCAGCGTTCCATTGTCTATACTGGCCTTAAATTCCGCTGCAGACATGGCGTTTACTTCTGCCAGAATCTGCTGGTTAAAAGCGTCTAATTCCTCCAACAGTGCTTGATTGCTCTCATTTTGATAATCAGCAAGCGACAGTGTGATTGGATAATAGGAATCCAGGTTCTGCTGTTTTGCCGCCTCCCACTCGTCCAGCGTCTTGCCATAGTCGGGATAGGTAATAAACATATTCCCCGTATCAATTAAATTCATCTTGTAGTCGTCGCTGAGCTTGACAATAATATTCTCATTCTCCTCGTCATACTTCCAATGGGTCCCCTCCACTCCGTACTGTAAAATCGTGCGCAACTCTGTGTTTGTATTCAGGAGCGTAAGGATCTCCATGGAACGAGAGACACTCTTGGTATAGGCACTGACACCAAATACTGCACTGCAATATTCTTCCTTTGTCCCTCTGGGCGCCTGATGGATATTGATGTAGTAGTCATCCTCGTATGCTGCAATGTCCTCCGGTGTACCTTTGATAAAGCCCACACCGAATTCTCCTACATCTTCAGCTGTAGAAACATACCCCTGCTCTACATAGGATTTGTACAGGTATGTGCTCTGGGTGTAGTTGTATATGGTGAAAATGTTCCGAAAGATAGTATTTACATCTGTATCATAACTGCTGCTTGCATCAATCCGAGAAGCCAACACAGAAAATGTCTGCGGATCCTGACCGGACCAATACTCATAATAGCTAGGCTCGTAGACCCCGTAAACCGGCGTTACTTCGGGATGATAGGTTGCGACATCCTGCACAAACTGCTCTGTACTCTCCAGAGAAAGCAATGTGTCAGGATTCAGGTACTCTTCCTCCACCAATCGCTTGTTCACCAAAAAATATGTATATTCGCCCACCGCATGATTGTTGGGGACTCCGTAAATCGATCCGTCAATCGTCGCGGCCGTAAAGAAATCGGGATAAATGTAAGACCGCAATACCTTGGAACTGCCGGAAAGCTCCTCATCCAGAGAAGACAGGTACAGATTGTTTGCATAATATTCATAATCATCCCAGCCATGGATCAGGAAAATGTCCATCTGCGTGTCTTCTACATGGGGATACTCCGGAGCACTCTGCACAATCAGGCTGTATTCCGACTCTGTGGTTTCCAGTCCTCCTGTCGTCTCCGGAGCGGTAGTTTCCGCATTCTCGCTGCTTCCGCCGTTCATTGCATTCTGCAATTCTTCCTGCCGCTTGTCCAACTCCGCCTGCCGTTCTTCCTCAATTCGGGTTTCAATGGAGTGGACCTGCTCCTTTACAGCTTCGTCATACTCATCTTCCGGAAGTGCATACAGCTTGATCGCCGTATCATACAGCGGCTGGGTAATTCCGTTGATCGCTTCTTCCACCTGGGCGATCGCTTCTTCGGTCGTATCCGGGCTGGTGGGGACCCAAAGGGTCAGCGTCATGCTGGAACGAGCGACCACGGGAGCGTCTCCGTCGCCAGATGTATCTGTCCCTGTTCCAGCTCCCCCTCCATCACTGCTGCTGGCACAGCCGCTAAGCAAAATCCCGCTTGCAAGCATGGAAAGGCACAGCAGGATACATAAAAACTTGTGTTTCATTGGGAATCCTCCTCAAGATAAACGCATATGTAACTTACTATATTTTACACCATCCAAAATGCCCTGTCAAGCGAATTTTAGAACCTCTCCCCCTGGCCAGAGAAGCAGAAAAAACAGGGGTTAACGGCTTGTTCATATGGATTGTGCGTTTGGTACATGACAGGTACAATTTTTTTGTAATGAATGCCATTCTTTACAGTAATTTTATACATTTTGTGACAAGGGATCTATGCAAAATATACAAATAAAATGAACGTACAGCATTTCCCGACACTGTACCTGCAAATTTTGTGTCGCTGCCATTCAATCCAAAAAGTCCTTCAGCCGCTTGGACCGGCTGGGGTGCCGCAGCTTGCGCAACGCCTTTGCCTCAATCTGACGAATCCGCTCCCGTGTGATATTGAACTCTTTGCCCACTTCCTCCAGTGTATGGGTACGCCCGTCATTGAGACCGTAACGAAGCTTCAACACATGTTCTTCCCGAGGGGTGAGCGTGTGGAGTACCTCCCGGATCTGTTCCCGAAGCATGGCATAGGAAGCAGCTTCCTGGGGAGCGGGAGAGTCGTCATCCGGAATAAAATCTCCCAGATGGCTGTCCTCTTCTTCCCCAATAGGCGTCTCCAGGGAAACGGGATCCTGAGCAATCTTCATAATCTCCCGCACCTTATCCGGAGACATGCCGATCTTTTCTGCCACCTCGTCTGCCGAAGCTTCATGGCCAAGCTCCTGGAGCAGCTGCCGCTGATACCGGGATACCTTGTGGATTGTCTCTACCATGTGGACAGGAATACGTATGGTGCGGGCCTGATCGGCGATAGCACGGGTGATAGCCTGCCGGATCCACCAGGTGGCGTAGGTGGAAAATTTATACCCTTTCGTATAATCGAATTTCTCCACCGCCTTCATCAGCCCCAAATTTCCCTCTTGGATCAGATCCAAAAAGAACATGCCCTTTCCTACATAACGCTTGGCGATACTCACAACAAGACGCAGGTTTGCCTCAATCAGCATCTGCTTTGCCTGAGGATCTCCCTGGGCCATTTTTTCTGCGACCTCCAGCTCCTGTTCTGCATCCAACAGCGGAACTTTCCCAATTTCCTTCAAATACATACGCACCGGATCGTCAATGGTAAGCCCCTCCTGCTGGAGCATCTTTTCCATATCCTCGGCGCTTTCGTTTTGCCCAACCTCTGTTTCAATCTCTTCAAATTCCGCCGGGTTTTCATAGCTGATCACTTCGATACCGCTGGCTTCCAGTTGATCATATATCCGCTCAATTTGATCGATGTCATAATCGGCAAACTCGATGGCCTCCATAATATCCGAGTTGGACAGGGAGCCTTTGGATTTGCCCTTTTCGATCAAATCCTTGATATCCATGGTTTTCTTTTCCTGCTCCATTTCTATTCCTCCAAGCTATGTAAAATTTTGGGTATATTCACTGCCGCGCCCGTCGGCGTTCAATAAGCCTTTTCAAATCGTCTTCCGTACAGTTCTCTCTCTCCCGGATGCGCTCCGCCTCCTGCCGCAGCCGTTTCACCGCATCCAGAAAGACCCCGTCTCCGTTGTCAGACAGCCGGCGCCGGGCAGCCGCATAGCCCGCAGCCGCGGATACTTCATCCTGCGTAAAAAACTGGGACAGCATGGCAAAATCAAATCCGCCCGCCCCTTGACATTCCATAATTTTTTCAAACAGTCTTTTATTAAGATTTGTAAAAAAATCGTCTTCCGTCAAGAGGTTTTCTCTGCTAATCTTTTCGATATATTCCGGGAAGGCAAGCATCATCCCCAATACCATTTGTTCCAGCGCACCGGAAGTAGGCTGACGTACCCTGTCTGGATTGATACGGTCTGCTGTACCCGCAGTCTGCCGAAAAATTTGCGTCCGCTGCTCTTTTCTGTAAGCTGCCGCTTTCCTTTTTAGGATTCCCTCCACTTCCATTTTTATACTTTTTGCGTCCATATCCAGGGCTTTCGCCGTTTGTTCTGCATAAATATCCCGCTCTACCCGCGAAGAAATCTCCGCGATCGCCGCGCACAGGGTCCGCGCCGCCCGCACTTTTTGCTCCGGCTTTGTAACGTCGAATTTTCGAAGCGTCGTCTCAATCTTATAATCAAAGGGCGCTCTGCTGCCGGACAGCACCTTGGAAAAACTCTCTGCGCCGTAACGCTTGATGTATTCATCCGGATCCTTCGCTCCGGGGATATTCAAGACCTTCGCCTCTATTCCCGCAGCATCCAAAAGGCGCAGCGCCTTATCTGCAGCTCGCTGTCCTGCCTCATCGCTGTCATAGGAAACCACCACTTTATCCGTATATTTCTTCATGAGCCTGGCCTGTTCGGGCGTGATCGCCGTACCCAGCGTGGCCACGGCATTTTGAAATCCCGCAGCATGGAGGGAGATCACATCCATATATCCCTCGCACAGGATCAGGCCCTTGGAAGCGTAATTTTTCGCATAATTGAGGGCAAACAGATTTTTACTTTTCTTAAATGCAGGCGTGTCTCCGGAGTTGAGATATTTGGGCTGCCCGTCTCCCAGCACTCGGCCGCCAAAAGCAATCACGTTGCCAGCTACATCGATGATGGGAAACATCACCCGCCCGCGAAAGCAGTCGTACAGATTTTTTGCATCCTTTCTGCTGCGCTGGCACAGATATCCCTCCGCCATTTCTTCATCTGTGTATCCCGCACTCCGCAAGTGGTCCCGCAAAGCGTGAAAACTGTCGGGGGCAAAGCCCAATCCAAATCGCTTGATCACTCCCCCCGACAGTCCGCGGCCAGAAAGATACGCACGCCCCTGCGCCCCTTCCGGTCCGGAAAGCCATTCGCGGAAGAAACGCGCTGCAGCAAGATTCATCTCCAGCACCCGCGTTCGGGTTACGCCGCCAGGCCGCACATCGTCCTCTGGCAGCGTCATGCCGCAGCGATCCGCCAGAAAGTGAAGCGCTGGAACATAGTCTAAATTTTCTATGCGCATGATGAAACTGATCACATCTCCGCCGGCACCGCATCCAAAGCAGTAAAAATGCCCGCCCTCACCTGTATACACAGTGAAAGACGGCGTTTTTTCACTGTGAAAGGGACAGCAGGCCTTCAAATTGGAACCCGCCCGCTTCAGCGGCACATATGCGCCGATCACATCCTCTATATTGTTGCGGAATTTTAGATCCTCAATCACACTGGCCGGTATCATTTTCCCAAAGCCCTCTCTCTATGCGCTCTTCTAATTTGATTTATGCATGACCCGCTTGTCATTATTCCGCCGGCGTCTGCCACACCGCCGGGATAAACAGCTTTTTATAGGTATCGATGGCAAAACGGTCCGTCATGCTGGATATATAATCACACACACACCGTTCCACCGGCTCATTTTTCGTATTTTCAAAATAAAGGGGAGACATCTTGTCCGGATTTTTTACAAAATACCGGAAGAGTTCCTCCAAAAGCGTCTGTGCTTTCGCCTCTTCCCCTTTTGCCACCGGATTGCGGTATACCGCTTCAAAGAGAAAGTCCCGCAGTTCATGCATCGCCTTGCCTACATGCGGCGTAATGGAAATCTCCGGCTTGTCCCGACTGGCTTCAATCACCGCCGTCACCATCGTATTGATCCGCTCTCCGTGTCCTCTGCCCAGCACCTCTAAAATAGAAGAAGGAATATCGTCCAAGGACAAGATCCCCGCCCGGCAGGCATCGTCAATGTCATGGTTGATATAGGCGATCCGATCGGCGAACTTGAGAATACGGCCCTCCAGAGTAGAAGCCTGCGCCTCGCCGGAATGATGCAGGATCGCATCCCGCACCTCCCATGTCAAATTCAAGCCTCTGCCATTTTTCTCCAGCTTTTCTACTACACGCACGCTTTGCTTGTTGTGGGTAAAGTTTTTGTCATAGCAAGCCTGCATGACAGTCTCTCCTGCATGGCCGAAGGGCGTATGCCCCAGATCATGACCCAACGCCCCTGCCTCACAAAGATCCTCATTGAGCATCAGAGCCCGGCAGATGATGCGGGCAATCTGCGCCACCTCCAGCGTATGCGTCAGCCGGGTACGGTAGTGCTCGTCCACGGGGAACAAAAACACCTGGGTCTTGTGCATCAGGCGGCGAAAGGCTTTGGAGTGGATGATCCGATCCCGGTCCCGCTGAAATTCTGTCCGGTTCTGACAGGGGGTGCAAGGATACTCTCTGCCTTTTGTATTGCATGTCAAAAATGCGTAAGGAGACAAATACTCTCTCTCCCGCTGGTAAAACATGTCTGCAACTGTCATATGCCGCTCCGCTCTTTTGCAAACCAACAATCTATACACACAAAAATTTCATATGTAAACGCTGGAATTCACACATAATATACGCACAAAATTTCTTTTTTACTTTTTTCGACCAGACCAAAACAAAATATTTACAAATGCACAAGAAAAGTTTACGCGTCTGCAGTCCTGGATCTGCGTTCCTCCACTCCAATCCGCACAACATTTCCCCTGCCGGCACTGATCTCCTGCACCAACTTCTCCACAATAGAAGAACGTGCCTCTTCAATGGCCACTACAATCTCCACATCGCTGCCAAATACCGCACTGTCCTGTACAGCTCCGGCAGCAGCCAGCTGCACCGAAAGCTTCTGATATTCGCTGTACCCGCAGTGAATCTGCAAAACGGAAAAGGCCTCCATCGATGCAAAGCCCGCAGCGTCCAGCGCCTGCTTTGCAGCGGCAGAATAAGCGCGGACCAATCCCCCCGCTCCCAGCAGCGTTCCGCCAAAATATCGGGTAACGACCACACACAGATCGGTTGCACCGGACATTTTCAGCACGTTTAGCACCGGAATCCCGGCTGTTCCCTGGGGCTCCCCGTCGTCTGAATACCGGGCATGTACCCCTTGATCGATATAATACGCCCAGACATTGTGCGTGGCGTCCCTGTGCTGTGCCCGCCGTCCAGCAATGATCTCCTGGGCTTCCTTTTCGCTTTGTACCGGTGCGGCAAATCCAATAAAACGGGAGTGTTTTTCTTCCAGCTCCGTCTGGGCCGTACCGGCAAGGGTGATACGCTTTTTTCCCTTTTCCATCACTATACCTCAGTATCTACGCGATACTTTGCAAAACGTCCCTGAAGCCTTTTGTCTCCAAGCAAGGTGACAAAAATTCCGTTTTCCCGATATTCCACCTGCACGTTTTCTCCTACATCGTATAATTCCCCAAGTTTGTCTCCTGCACCCGCCGGAAGCAGCAAGCACATCTCTTTCTTGCCCCGACCGGCCAGCTGTTCTATTTTTTGCGACAGCGTATCCAGCCCCACCCCTGCTTGGGCAGATACAAATACAAACTCCCCGCCGGAATCCTTTGCAATTTGCCGCATTTCCGCCATCCGGCCGTCATCGTGAATCCGGTCGCATTTATTGAACACAAACAAAGTGGGCTTTCCCGCCGCTCCAAGCTCTTCCAGAAGATTCCCCGTCACGGCAAGCTGCTTTGCAAAATCCTCGTCGGAAGCATCGCATACTACCAGCAGAAGATCTGCCCAGGCTGCCTCCTCCAAAGTGCTTTTGAAAGCCTGAATCAAATGGTGGGGGAGATTGCGGATAAATCCCACCGTATCTGTCAGTAAAATCTTTGTGCCCCCAGGCAGCACAAACTGCCGGGTGGTTGGATCCAAAGTGGCAAACAACTTATCCTCCGCAAAAATTCCCGCACCGGTGAGCGCATTCATCAAAGTGGATTTTCCTGCATTGGTATACCCTACAATGGCGCATTTGCATATGCCCGTCCGCTCCCTGGCACTGCGAATGATACCGCGGTTTTTCTCTACCCGCCGCAGTTCTTCCTCCAAATGAAGAATCCGCGTTTTCAGCCGCCGTCTGTCGATTTCCAGCTTGGACTCACCAGGTCCCCTGGTACCGATTCCGCCGCCCAGTCTGGACAAATCTTTTCCCTTGCCCATCAGCCTGGGCGCAGTGTATTTCAACTGTGCCAATTCCACTTGCAGCCGCCCTTCCGCGCTGCTGGCACGGGATGCAAAAATGTCTAAAATCAAAATACTCCGGTCTATGACGGAAACCTCCGTTTCCATCTCATCTTCGATGGCGCGAATTTGCGAAGGCGTCAATTCAAAGTCAAATACGACAAGCTGTGCTCCAGTATTTTTACAGATATCAGACAGCTCCCGAATTTTTCCGCTGCCAATTCCAAATCGACTGTCCACTGCCGGACGCATCTGCGTAAGCATTCCCGCCATCTGTCCTCCGGCCGTATCCAAAAGCCGGGCAAGTTCCGCCAGAGAAGCAAGGCACTCCCCTTCCCCTCCCTGGGGATAAATGGAAACAAGGACCGCCTTGCGCGCCGCCCGATCTTCCAGCATCTCTTGTGTTTTCTCTTCCATAGACACCTTTCCAAAAAATTTTAATGAAAAAACCGGACAGGGCGATACTCCCGCCCGGTCCGGAATCGGTGATGTTGCTTATTTGCTTGCCTCAAGACGACGCTTGAACTTGTCAACCCGTCCACCGGAATCCACAAACTTCTGCTTTCCGGTAAAGAAGGGATGGCATTTGGAGCAAATTTCAACGCGGATCTCACCGTTTGCGTCACTCTTGGTGGAGCGCGTAACGACTGTCGCGCCGCATGCGCAGCGGATCGTCACTTCCTTGTATTCGGGATGAATTCCTGCTTTCATTTCGCATACATGCCTTTCTCTCAAATTACGGAAGACAGTCTCATGCCATCTGGACATCGGAGCGCTTCCGGCTTTTCACAGTAGCTTTAAGTATATCACGACTGCAAGTCCATGTCAAGCCTTTTTGCAAAAAAACTTGTTTTATGTGTGTTATATGCGCGTACCGATTTCTTCCCGCAATCTGGATATGATTTTCTTCTCCAGACGGGATATGTACGACTGAGATATGCCCAGCATGTCCGCCACTTCTTTTTGCGTGCGCTCCCTGCCCCCGCCAAGACCATAGCGCAGCTTGATGATCAGCCGCTCCCGCTGGTCCAACTCCGCCACCGCCGCATGTAAAATTCGCTCGTCTTCGTCTTTTTCCAGGTTGTGGCTGATGCTGTCGGCATCGCTTCCGAGAAGGTCGGACAACAGCAATTCATTTCCATCCCAGTCTGTGTTCAGCGGCTCGTCGATGGAAATATCCCCTCGATGCCCGGAATTTTTCCGAATATACATCAAAATTTCATTTTCAATACACCGGGAAGCATAGGTGGCAAGCTTGATGTTTTTATCCGGCTTGTACGTGTTGATGGCCTTGATCAGCCCGATCGTACCGATGGAGATCAAATCTTCAATTCCCGTCCCCGTATTTTCAAATTTTCTGGCAATGTACACCACCAGCCGCAGATTGTGTTCGATAAGCACCTTGCACATGCTCCTGTCTTCCATCATCTGTGCAATCGCCTGTGCTTCTTCTTCCGGAGAAAGCGGCGCCGGCAGCGTTTCCGGTCCGTTGATATAAAAATCATTGCCCTCCGGTCTCTCCGCCGCAAGATACGCGGCGATCCGTTTTAGCTGCAGCCAAACGCTTTTCACTGTTTTTCCGATATGCATACATTTTCCCCTTTCTCCTCGCCAGAGTATGTATTATCGAAGAGCAACGGATGCCGGCGCTGTAGCCGGGAACCCGCCAAAATAAACTTCTGTACAATCCAAAAGCGCTACCAGACATTGTACCCCCTGCGCCTGCCGTCCGCTGCCCACTGTCACCCGGTCCGGGCGAAATGCCCCGCAAAACGATCCGCCAGTGCTGCTTTTCATGGGGATGATCCGAAATCGTATACCCGCTTTGGCAAGCTTTTCCCCGTCACAGGAGAGAAGTGCGCCGGCGGTTTCTCTGCCCACCAGTTTTTTCCCCACCGCAGCGGAAAGCAAAATCACCGGGTCCCCCGAAATCGGATCCCGCAGTAAATTTCCACTGTCACACAGCGCATGCAGACGAACTCTGTTTCCGGCATATTCGATACAGAGCGAAAGGGGTCCGGCTCCCTTCTTCGCAGTGATCAGCCGTACAGTGATATACACAGCTACGGCTGCCGCAGCCGCAGCTCCTACCCAGATGCTGCCCCGAGCCGCACCGGCATATACCGTTCCCCCTCTCCCAAAAGAAAGGATCGCCGTCATCAGTCCTCCCAAAAGGGCTCCGCACCCCCATACGAGAGCGCTTTGCTTGAGCACCCCCCTCAATCCGCCGCAGCGGCCGAAGGACAAAAGACACATGAACATGCTTGCCCCTGCTGCAAGTATGTATTCCAACGGACCGTGGACCCCAAAAACAATGCTCATAACACCGTACACACCGCCGAATGCCGCAGCGGCTGACATACGCAGCGCACGCCTGGGACGGCACCCCAAAAGTGCCGCAGCCCACAGAGAGATGAAATCCATACTGAAATTGATGGCAAACAGCACGTCCGCATACAATACGGTTTCCAGTATATTCACCCCCATTTTGGGACAGCGCGGCCCGTCCAAACTTCAGCCTGCAGCCTTGCTGCTTCAATATATGCCGCGTATTTGCTTATTATGCCTGTATACAGTATAAGGGATTCTCTCTCCCTTTTTTGTCGTCGGCTGTTGCACAAAAATGCAAAGTTGCCAACAAACTTAGCCCGCATGTGCATAATAAAACGCCCCTTCCCCGGTTTTTCCCTTTATTTCCTCTGCTTATTTTGTCTAAATTTTGAATAAATTTGAAATATATATTGACAGAAACGCTTTGGAACGGTAAAATAGTAAAGTATTCAATGCATAAAATCCAATGAAAATACAGGAAAGGTTGCAATCATGAAAAAATTTCTCGCCTTGTTGCTGGCAGTTGTTCTTCTGCTGGCTCTTGTGTCCTGCAACAACCAGAATACCGATGAAGGTACAGGGGACACCGACGCCGCGACAGATGCCGGCGTCCAAGAGAACGACACGCCGGAATATACGCTTCTCAACGACGGTGTTTTAACCATCGGCTCTGAAGTCGGCTATCCTCCCTATGAGATGTTCGCCGACGACGGCGTAACTCCCATCGGATACGATGTGGATCTGGCAAATGAACTTGGGAAACGGCTGGGGCTGGACATTCAGTTTATCAACACACAATTTGATGTGATTGCCGAGGGTCTGGGTGTAAACTATGACGTCATCATCTCCGGTTACACCATCAACGATGAGCGTCTGGAGCAGATGCTGTTCTCCGAGCCCTATATCGACAATTACCAGGCCATCATCGTACGTGCCGACAGCGACCTTGTCGCCGACTCTCTCACCGATATCGACGGCCACTCCATCGCTTATCAAAAAGGGACGACTACTGATGAAATCGTGGAAGATCTGATCGCCACCGGCTCTGTGGAGTGTACTTCCGCCGCCAATGAAAAAATCCTCACCTGCTTCCAGCAGCTCACCAATAAGGAAGTAGATATGGTGGTCTGCGACAGCACCGTGGCGGATGTGCATCTGGCATCGAACAGCGATCAATATAAAATCATTTTCGTGGACGAAAGCTCCCCCGAGCAGTTTGGGATCGGGATCTCCAAAGACAATCCCGGACTCCAGAAGGCGATCAACGAGATCATTTTGGATCTGAAGGAAGAAGGATTCTTTGACGAGCTCAATGCCACCTGGTTTGGAGACAGCACAGAAAACTAATACCGAATGCAAAGGCGGCACATAGATTGCCTCTATGTGTCGCCTTCCTCTTGTATCGGTCTCCATTTTCATATAGCAAAGAGGTGCCACTTTGAAAAAAGGAAAAAAAATTCTCATTTGTCTGGGCATATTGATTGTCTCTGCGCTGCTGGCGTGGGCCAGTTATGTTGCCTTTTCCCGTACGGGGCTGTCTCAAAGCATCGCGCCCCCCTTTATTGTATTCGTGATCCTGTTCACGCTTATCTCCGGGATCGTCTCCCGCTGGGTGCCGGGTTCTGCCTTTTTGCACTTTTTCTACTTCCCCCATTGGGAAAAAAAGAGCAAAATCCTCATATCCGCCCTTTGCATTCTCTTCGTCATCGCAACCGCGCTCTGTGCCCTGAAGCCCACGGAAGCGCAAATGGTGGAGATGGCCTCCCCTCAGGTGCGCAGCGAATTGGAGGCAGACGCGGACCGTAGCATCAAGCGGGTGTCCGTCACCTATCAGTCCCTGTATTTTATCAACTATATCTCCTTTCAGTCCACTACCGGGTCGTTCAGCGAAAAGTATATAGGTTTTGTCGGAGAGATTTATCATGCCGACGAGGGCGCCCTGGAACTGGTGGGAGATTTTGTCAGCTATACTTACCGTATGCTGGGCTGCGAGCAGTCTGTTTTATACGGCGTGAAGCTGACGATCTTCCTCACCGCCTCCTCCGTCGCCTGTGGGCTGATCCTCAGCGTGTTTCTGGCGTTGGGGAAAATTTCCCGTTTCAAAGTTCTCAGCAAAATCTGCAGCGGATACATATTTTTCTTCCGTGGCACACCGCTGCTGATCCAGCTGTTCTGCGTGTACCTGGCGATTCCGGGGCTGGTGGAGGGATTCAGCTGGAAAAATTTCACCCTCTCCCTGTTCCCCTCCATCGGTGCCGAGGCTGTCTACTGGGGCGCCTTTATCGCGGCCTTTATCGCCTTTTCCCTGAACAGCGCCGCCTACTGCGCGGAAATCGTCCGCGCCGCAATTCAGTCTATTGACAAAGGCCAGTATGAAGCCGCCAGAGCCCTGGGCATGACTTATGGGCAGACCATGTCCAAAATTATCATCCCCCAATCCCTGGGCCGGCTGATCCCGCCGGTGGCAAATGAGTTTATTATGGTGCTCAAGGATGCATCTCTTGTGTTTGCCATTTCTCTGCAGGACATCACCACCATCTCCAAAAACATCGCCACCAACGAAGGTTCCTTCATCGTATTTCTCCCGGCACTGATTTTGTTTTTGATCGTCACCGCGTTTTTCTCTCTGATCTTCAACAAGCTGGAAAAATATTTTTCCAAGTACTATTAGGAGGGCAGCTATGTCTATCATACGCACAGAACATGTAAGTAAAAGCTTCGGCAAGCTGGAGGTACTGCGGGACATCCACCTTACCGTCGATCCGGGCGAAGTAGTCTGCATCATAGGGCCCTCCGGAGCCGGGAAATCCACCTATCTACGTTCGCTCAATCAGCTGGAGAAAATCACCAGCGGAAAGATTTTCATCGACGATCAGCTTCTGCTACACCGGGAAAAGGACCACACCGTAGAGCGCATCGAACCTGCAAAGCAGAAAAAGCTTTTGCTGGAGATGGGAATGGTGTTTCAGCGTTTCAATTTGTTTCCCCATAAAACCGTACTGGAAAACATCATGCTGGCGCCTCTTACCGTCAAAAAAATGAAGCCGGAAGAATGCCGGGAACTGTCCCTGGATCTGCTCTCCCGCGTAGGCCTTTCCGATAAGGCAGACCAATATCCCAGCCGGCTTTCCGGCGGACAGCAGCAGCGTGTGGCCATCGCCCGTGCGCTGGCCATGCAGCCGAAAATCATGCTGTTTGACGAACCCACTTCTTCCCTGGACCCGGAACTGGTGGGAGAAGTACTTGGTGTTATGAAAAAGCTGGCATATGAGGGGATGACCATGCTGGTGGTCACTCATGAAATGGGCTTTGCCAGAGAAGTCGCGGATCGCGTTGTATTTATGTGTGATGGAATTCTTGCAGTGGACGCGCCGCCCAAAGAGGTGTTCGAACATCCGGAAAACGAACGGCTGCGGGCCTTTCTGGGGAAAGTCCTTTGACGATAAAAGGGACGGATTTGCCAATCCGTCCCTTTCCTTTTTTATCAAACCAGTGTGCCCAGCGCTTTCAATATCATAAGACAGTCCCGAAGGCCCTGGCGGTAGACCACTTCCATTTCCCGGTCTGCCCGGGCTTCCAGCTCCAGGAGAACTTCATCTACCAGTTTCTTTTCATCTTTCACAAGGGAGTTCGTCAGGATTTCCTCCATATCCTCTTGCCAATGGCGGTAATACGCGTATTCATTGGAGTTTCTGTAGGTACCGACTGCATGTGCTGCCAGGGTTTGTACGAATGTGTCCCAATTTTCAGAGAAATTCATAAAATACATCCTTTCAGGTAAAATAATTATTTCCAACAACCCTTGAAAGAATGAATAGCGCATGGTATAATATTTACGCTACAATTACTTTTGTAGTTGTTGGCGAGTGGGAAGTGGTGTGGTCTTTCGTGGGACGCGCACCGCTTCCTTTATTTTTTGAGGTCGCTTTTTAACTTTTTAATCCCTCTTCTTATGGCTTCCGTTTTCACGACTTGTTCTTGCATGCAGTATGCGCTTAAAATTTCATTTGATTCTTTGTCCAGTCTTACGTGAATGGAACCTCCCTTGGGATTGTCTGTTGGGCGCCCCATTTTCTTTTTTGTGGGCAAGAATATCACCTCGCTTTCGTAGCCCAAAATAATAATAACTTACTGTGGCCCAAAAGTCAATACTTTTTTATAAAATTTCAGAAAAAAGGCTCCCTTGTGTAAAGGGAGCTGGCTCCGCGTATGCGGAGTCTGGGGGA